>CAZZZL010000004.1:0-155464 GCA_964658655.1 uncultured Acetobacteraceae bacterium
CTCTTGTACTGCCTGTCGTTGCGGCAGGCTACCTGCCGGCTGCAGCGATCGCAGTTTTACGTCGAGCCTGTTCCTGTTCCCGGGTCGCGCGGCGTCTGCCGGCATCCTCGTAGCGGCGCTTCTCGTCCGCGTCCTGCGGCTCCATGCCGGGCACTGTCACTTTCCGGCCCTGCGAATCCACAGCGACAAAGGTTAGATAAGCTGAGGCGACATGGCGATGCATTCCGGCGATCGTATTCTCCACCCAGACCTTGACGCCGATTTCCATCGAAGTCTTGTAAGCGCGGTTGACAGAGGATTTCAGGATCAGCAGATCTCCAACGTGCACCGGGGCGATGAAATCTATGTGGTCCATGGAAGCGGTAACGACGTGAGTACGCGAATGGCGATAGGCTGCGATAGCGCCCACCAGGTCGATAAAGTGCATCAGCCTGCCGCCAAGCAGGTTTCCCAACGTGTTGGCATCGTTGGGCAGGATCAGTTCAGTCATCTCTGAACGCGATTCGGCTCCGGAACGCACTGGTAATGACGGGGTCGAAAAATTCATACAAGTCTCTTTCACACTACGCATGTTCAATGGAGGAGACATTAGGAGAACAGCGCAGGCCGGGTAAAATTGAACCACGCGTGGCCTTTGAAGCCGCGCCCTGTTACGAGTGTCGAGCATGCGGCTTGCGGAAGCAACTCGGCTTTGCAGCGGAACGGACAGAGATGGGCCGAAATGAAGGGGAACAGGTTTCCTGAATGGACAAGATAGCAATGCTTTCGGAAATTCTGGAACAGAATCCCGCAGATGCGTTTGCGCGATACGGCCTGGCCATGGAGTTCGCTTCGCAGGGGGACACTGCCACATCGATCACAGAGTTTGACCGGCTGCTGACGCAGCATCCTGAATACACGGCGGGCTATTTCATGTGTGCGCAGACACTGCTGAAAGCCGGTCGCGAAGCAGAGGCAAGGAAGCGGCTCGAACAAGGAATTGAGTCGGCGGAAAAGAGCGGTAACCAACATGCCCGCAACGAAATGCAGGCAGTGCTGGACGATTTATCCTGAGGCGAAACTTGAGGGATGAATCGTGAGTCGAAGAAATCCGGGCCTTGCAATGTCTGCACGACTGACGCTGCCTTTGCAATGGTTTCTTCATGAAGTGCTGATGATCACACGGCTCGCCGTCAAGGATGAGCAGTCAGGCGCGACAGACTATGCGGCATGCATTGCTTATCATCATGCAGCGCGCTTAGTTGATCGAACCGGCAGATCGGTCGCTGTATGAAAATCCCGTTGTTTCCGCTGGACGTTGTTCTTTTTCCGGGAGCGCCGCTCCCCCTGCACATTTTTGAAGAGCGGTACCGGGACATGGTGCGTGATTGCATTACCCGCGAGATTGCCTTCGGTGTCGTCTGCGCCAGTCCCGAGGGCCTCGCCGTGATTGGCTGCACTGCCCGTATCGCGCGCATCCTCAATGAGTACCCTGATGGCCGCAAAGATATCCTGACGGAAGGCCTGGAGCGCTTCGAGATCAAACACCTGGATGATTCGCTCTCCTACCTGCAGGCAGACGTTCAGTTCTTCAGCGATGCAGGGCCTGATGCATCTCGCGAACTGCGCGAACGCTGCCTGGCGATGCATTTCGAAGTACTGGAACTGGCGGGTGCGGACATCCGTCACATCGGGCTCGATTTGAATGAGCCTATTTCATTCCAGGTGGCCTGGTCGCTGCCCGCAGGTCTCGACTTCAAGCAGGAGCTGTTGACACTTCGCTCAGATGTGGAACGCACCAATCGCCTGCTCGACTTTTACAAGATGATTCTTCCTAAACTGCGCGGCGGCACACAGGCCCGTCAGAGTGCCGAGCGGAACGGCCATATCATGTAGGCCTTCCGGACATGCACGATTGTTCGTCGCCAGACGATCCACGTAAACTAGAACGAGTTGCTGCCCGCTTTGCAAAAAGCGCCTGCAGACTGGAGTTGGTTGATGCCTGATACGGCGAAGATTTCCCCCGCGCACACGACACCGATCCACAACAATGCACTTCCTTCGACGCTTGGACAGCTTCGCGCGTCACACGAATATTCTGAAAACCGGGTCGCGCATCGCACGGTGAAGGACGAACTGCGGGAGAACCTGATCGCTCGCCTGCGCGCGAAGCGTCCCATTTTCACCGGCATCGTCGGATATGACGACACTGTTGTGCCGCAGATCGTGAACGCTTTACTCTCGAAGCAGAACTTCATCCTGCTCGGCCTGCGAGGACAGGCAAAGAGCCGCATTCTTCGCGCGCTGACTGAGTTGCTGGATCCCATCGCACCGTACATCGCGGGCTGCGAAATCCGCGACAATCCATATCATCCGATCTGCAAACGCTGCCGCGACCTGGTTGCTTCGAAGGGTGACGACACGCCCATCGCATTCATGTCGCAGGCCGATCGCTATGTCGAGAAACTCGCAACGCCAGACGTAACCGTGGCTGATCTTATTGGCGATCTTGATCCGATCAAGGCAGCAAAGAGCGGCGAAGACCTGGCCAGCGAGCTGACCATGCATTACGGCCTGCTGCCGCGCGCAAATCGCGGCATCTTCGCGGTGAACGAACTGGCTGACCTTGCAGGGAAGATCCAGGTGGCGCTGTTCAACATCATGCAGGAAGGCGATGTGCAGATTAAGGGCTATCCTGTTCGTCTTGAACTCGACGTTGCACTGGTCTTCAGCGCGAACCCTGAAGACTACACGGCACGCGGCAAGATCGTGACGCCGCTCAAGGACCGCATCGGGTCAGAAATCCGCACGCATTACCCGGCGACCGTTGAAGAGGGCATGGAGATCACGGCACAGGAAAGCTGGAGTGATCGCGGGCTGGCACCCACGGAAATCCCACCCTATCTGGCTGAGATTGTCGAGCAGATTGCCTTCTCTGCGCGTGAGGACAAGAAGGTCGACAAGCGCAGCGGCGTCAGCCAGCGCCTGCCGATCTCGACGATGGAGCTGGTCATCTCGAATGCCGAGCGGCGCTCCCTGATGCATGGCGAGACGACGATCTATCCGCGCATCAGCGACATCTACGCGGCGCTTCCCGGCGTCACCGGAAAGGTCGAGCTGGAATATGAAGGCGAGATGCGCGGCGCCGACACAGTGGTCCGCGAATTGATCCGTGGCGCCATCGCCAAGGTTTTCGATAAGTATTTTACCGACGTGAACACCCAGCAGATCGAGCAGTGGTTCAACCTGGGCGGCTCGGTGAAGATTGAAGACGATCAGCCATCGGCTGCAATCCTCAAGGAACTGCAGGGCATCCAAGGCCTGTTTGAAAAGCTGGCACCGTTGAATGTGAAGAATGGTGACTCTGCGGAAAAGCGGGTTGCCGCAGCCGAATTTCTGCTCGAAGGCATGTATGCGCATCGACGCGTAAGCCGGAGTGAAGAGCGTGGGTTCAGTGCACAGGAGCGGGCGCAGCGGAAAGCGGAACGCGCCGTCGATGAACGCGAACAGCAGGAGATGTGGCAGGGCCGGCGCTCACGCAAAGGCGGTTTGAACTAGGTACTGGCCGTACGGGCAAAAGCGCCTTTGGCGCTGATGCTTCCGTTGGTCGCACTTGTTTCACGCAGATGAGCGACAAAGAAGGACACTTATGAAGCGCGTCCGCTATACAAAATACAACGGCGACCTCGCCTCCGAGATGGAGCTGGACGACCTGCTGAAGTCTCTGTCGGACTACCTGCTCGACTCCGGCTTTCAGGATCCTTTCGCGAAATTTGCCGAACTGCAGGGCGACCAGACGATGGACAATCTGCGCGAGGCGATCCGGCAGGCTCTTGAAGCCGGTGATCTCGATGAGCAGACCCAGCAGAAGCTCGACGAGATGTCGCAGGACCAGATGGAGCAGCTCATCGAACAACTTATCCAGCGGATGGAACAGGAGAATTACATCTCCATTGACGGACCGCATGATCCTTCGCGTATGTCGACTACTCCAGGCAATGTCGGCAGTCAAAATGAAGGCGAGACTCGCTTTGAAGTCACTGATAAGAGCATGGACTTTCTCGGCTACCGTACTCTGCGCGATCTGCTCGGCTCACTTGGCAAGTCGAGCTTCGGGCGTCATGAAACTCTTAATCTCGCTACCGGCATTGAATCGAGCGGCGCTTCGAAGCCTTATGAATTCGGCGACACCCTCAACTTCGACAGCGTCGCGACATTGAAATCAGCGATTGGCCGCGAGGGCCTTGCGACTCCGCTGAACATTGAGTACGAAGATCTGCAGGTCCACCAGTGCGAATACCAGAGTTCGTGCGCGACCGTCGTCATGCTGGATTGCTCGCACTCGATGATCCTGTACGGCGAGGACAGATTCACACCGGCGAAGAAAGTCGCGATGGCCCTGTCGCATCTGATAAGAACGCAGTATCCGGGCGATTCTCTATCGCTCGTGCTGTTCCATGACTCGGCGGAAGAGATGCCGATCTCACAGATTGCGCGCGTCAAGGTTGGTCCTTATTACACCAACACGCGCGAGGGCCTGCGCGTGGCCCAGCGAATTCTAGATCGGCAGCGCAAGGACATGAAGCAGATCGTGATGATCACAGACGGCAAGCCGTCTGCCCTTACGCTTCCCGACGGACGCATTTACAAGAACGCTTTCGGTCTCGATCCGCTGGTCATCTCCGAGACGCTGGAAGAGGTCTCGCGCTGCAAGCGGAAGAACATCATGATCAATACCTTCATGCTGGCGAGCGATTTCGGCCTGGTGCAGTTCGTTCAGAAGATGACGCAGATGTGCCGCGGCAAGGCCTACTTCACGCGACCTGAGAATCTCGGCGAAGCCCTGCTGATGGATTACTTGTCGAACAAGATGAAGACGATTCACTGATCGGGGACCCCCTCCCCTTTCCATAAGGGCCTGATATTGCCTGCCGCCGCTGCGTCGACTGTGGCTGAGCAGGCAAACCGCGGGTCCTTCGACTTCGCCCACGATAAAACATCTGCGCTCCGCCCGGTCCGGGACCGCAAACCGTGGGCCAAGCAAAAATCACGGCAGGCTCAAAAAGCTAACCGGGGAACCAAGTCGAATAGCCCTGCGTACAAGCTTTCATGAGTCTGGCGGCTACACTACCGTGGAGTGGATTTGCTGAAACCGGATGGTCTGACCGCGAGCCGCGGGAGACGCGCCGGGTTTCAGCAGTCCTCCAGGCCCCTGCACTCCCGCACAGCAATCGATCGACGCAGACAGCAAACGTGAGCCCGATAGCAGACCCAAACCGTCTCGCCGCAGCCCGCGCGCATGCCGCGAAGCCGGGTGCTGCACCGGAACTGGATTGGGTTCTGCTGGTCAAGCGCTGCACGGACGGCGACAGCAGCGCCTG
This sequence comes from uncultured Acetobacteraceae bacterium, assembly GCA_964658655.1. Taxonomy (GTDB): domain Bacteria; phylum Acidobacteriota; class Terriglobia; order Terriglobales; family Acidobacteriaceae. Next base: position 5,361 of record CAZZZL010000004.1, read on the forward strand.
GACGGAACTGGTACGCGGCCAGCATCGGCGGGTGTTCGGGCTGTGTTATCGATTTACGGGTTCATCTCATGATGCCGAAGATTTGACCCAGGACGTCTTTCTAAAGCTCTACGGCAATCTAAAGAATTTCGACAGCAGCAAGGGAGGCTTCAACACGTGGATCACGACGTTGACGCGCAACCTGCTGGTCGATCATTTTCGCAAGAACCGCCTGGAGCGCGCGAGCGACTCCATGGACGAGGGTTGGGAACAGGCGTCCGGCGACCAGGAAGGGCTGCGGATGAGCGACAGGATGGCATCGAATGCACCTTCTCCTCACGATCAGGCCGCCAAACAGGAGCTGGGCAGGATGGTGCAGGCTGCGCTTGCCAAGGTCTCGCCGGAATTGCGTGAAGCTGTCATCCTGCGTGATTTACAGGATATGGACTACAAAGAAATTGCTGTCGTGCTGCATATACCCGAAGGTACTGTGAAGTCGCGCATCAGCCGGGGACGGGCGGAACTTGCAAGATTACTCGAACGTACTAAAGGTCAGGTGATGTAAGGTGAGCGAACAGAAACCAACTTCGGGAAAGGCGGCGGACAGGCCATCGGGCGGCAAGCCCAGGGCCCTCCTCTGCGAGCAGTGGGAAGCGCTGCTGGTCGATGCGCTCGACGGCACCTTGAGCGCGACCGAGTCAGCTGCCTTCTATGCTCACCGCGAAACCTGCCTCGCCTGCGCGCAGCTGCTGGAGGAATCGAAGCGCGGAAGCGAGTGGTTGCATTTTCTGGAAATAGAGCCGGAAGTACCGGCGGACCTGGTTAACAAGATTCTGTCGAAGACCAGCGGCGTACAGGACACGCTGCCGGCCATGGTACCGGCAGGTGTGCCGCTGCCAATTCCTGCTGCAACCGGCTGGACCGGTGGCTGGCTGCCGATGATGGAGAGGCATGCAGCGCAGTCGCGCTGGATCATGACCGCCGCGATGGCCTTCTTCTCGATCGCGTTCACACTGAACATGACGGGCGTCAAGCTCAATGGCTTCCGTCTCGCCGACCTGCGACCGACGACCCTGGCGAGTGGTCTGACACGGCAGTTCTACGTGGCCAACAAGAGCGTCATGCGGTATTACGACAACCTGCGCTTTGTGTATGAATTGGAATCGCGGGTCCGCGAGATACGCCGCGACGCACAGCCGGAAACGTCGGCACCTGCCGAGAAAAAGGGCGTCGACCAGCCCAAGCCGGGTGAGCAGAAGCCGGCAACGAAGCACACCGGCGGCAGCGCCCAGGTACCCGCGACGGTGCCGGAAGCTGAGCCGGTCCGGCATGCCGAACCAGTGATGGCGAGATTTGAGCGCGAGCATTATGCCCGGAGGTATGGTCGCAGGATGTATGCGCGGCAGATGATCTGCGCACAGTTTCAGAATGCAGATGAAGTGTACGGCGGTGAGACGAACGGCGGCCGCAAGAACGTAAACGACAAGCGGTCGGAAGGGAGCTTGGCATGAACTGTATCAATCATCCTGATGTACCTGTTGCTGCCTATTGCCAGAGCTGCGGCAAAGCGTTGTGCCAGGAGTGTGTCCGCTCCATTGGCGGAGTTGTCTACTGTGAAGCCTGCCTGACGGCGCGCCTGAACAATCCGGGAGCGAATGCCGGCGTCAATCCAGGAGCGGGCATACCAAAGTCGCCGGGTGCCACTCCGTTTGTCGGACTGCCTCCGCTCGAAGGGCCGAATCCCGGATTGGCGCTTGGCCTGGGGTTTATTCCAGGTGTCGGCGCGATGTACAACGGCCAATTCGTCAAAGGCTTCGCGCATGTCCTGGTGTTCGCGCTGCTCTGCTCGGTAGCCGGTTCGCACACACCTCTGGATTCCATCTTTGGCCTGCTGATTCCCTTCTGGATTGCTTACCAGGTCTTCGACGCGTACCAGACGGCAAAGGCTCGCCGCGATGGAACACCGCTGCCCAATCCCTTCGGCCTGAATGACCTCGGACACCGACTGGGTCTGCAGCAGCATCCTGAAGTGGCTGTGCCGCCATTCACTGCCGGACCAAACGCGGGCTTTCGCCCAGGTTCACAAGCTGGACCGCAACCGGGAACAGCGTCGAACTTCACCTCCGCGCCGTATACGGCTGAACCCTATGCCGGTGGGCCTGGTCCGGAGGCGACGACAGGCTACGCGCCGGTCGGCGGCCCGCAGGATCCGTACGCGCCGCCGATCTCAGGATTTGTACCGCCTGCAGGCTCACCGGGAGTACCGTTCGCACCGCAATCAGGGACCTTCGGCAGTGCCGGAATACCGGTTGGGGCGGTGGTGCTGATCGGCCTGGGAATGCTGTTCCTGCTGAGCAGTCTCGGGATCTTCCGGGATGAATGGCTGGGCCGCACCTGGCCGCTGGTGCTGATCGGTATCGGAGCGTGGCTGGTATATCGCCGCACCCGCGAAGTCCAGGGAGGCAAAGGTTTATGAATCCGCGATGGGTACTTATCCGCAGACTGCGCGGCCCGGCCTTCCTGCTGACGTTTGCAGTCACAGCACTGCTCCACCAGTGGGACATCCTCGGGTTCGGGCAAAGCTGGCCGCTGTATCTGATCGTTGCCGGCGCCTTGACCCTGGCTGAACGCGCCGCGCTGGCCAGCACGCCGGTCGATCCTTACAACGGTCCCTATCCAGGCGCATACCCCGGCCAGCCCTATGGAGCGCCGCAACAGTATGGCCAGCCCTACCAGCCGGTCCACCCTCAGACGGGCACTTCCGTTGTCCCCTCCGCGCCTGCCGGTCTCGAATCAACGCATGCACACGATAACGATCCGACGTCTGGCGGGAGGTTCTAATGGCAACGTATCCTCCACCGTATTCTCCACGCGAACAGGCCCGCGCACAGGTCCGTGCCCAGCGCGATGCTTACCGGGCGCAGCGTGACTATCTGCGTGCGCAGCGGCGCCCCTCGATTGTCCGTCCGCTCATCTGGATCACCATCGGCGTACTGGCGCTGCTGATCGAGACGGGGAAAATCAGCGGCGCAGCTTTCTGGGAGTGGTACATCCGCTGGTGGCCGCTGCTGCTCATCGGGCTCGGCGTTTTGTCGCTGGGCGAATGGTGGCTGGAGCGCGATCAGCCCTACGGAAGCCGGCGTATCGGCGGCGGCATTATTTTCCTGATCATTATCCTGGCGATTGCCGGTTCCGCTTCGCACCACGTTCGCGATAACCGGGGCTGGCAGTGGTTCCAGACGCAGAGTGACGGCGACGATTTCTCCTTTCACATGTTCGGCCAGGAGCATGATGCAGACGTGACCCTCGACCAGGCGATTCCTGCAAATGCATCGATCCGCATTCGCAATCCGCATGGCGACATTCTTCTCTCGACCTCCACCGACGCGCGGATACACGTAGCCTCGCATGATGTCGTCTACGCCTCGTCTGACAAGGAAGGCAACCGGCAGCTGGAGCGCGTCGCGCCGAAGCTCAACGTCTCCGGCTCGATGGTATCGATCGAGGCTGCCGACATCAGCGGAGCCCACGCTGACCTGACGGTGAGCGTACCTGAAGGTGCGGCACTCGACCTGGACGCCGGGCATGGCGACGTCAGTGTCGACGGCAGCAAGGGTGCAGTGAAAGTCAACTCCGGCCACGGCGATGTGAAGCTGGACAACCTGGCTGCGACAGCCTCCACGCACATGAGCAAGGGTGACTTCAGCGGTCACAACATTGCCGGCACGGTTGCCATTGACGGACGTATGGACGACGTCACCCTGACGGACATCAAGAGCGACGTCTCACTCAATGGAGACTTCTTCGGCAACATGCATCTGCAGAACATTACCGGCCCCCTCAACCTGCATTCGAGCCGTACGGATATTACGATCGCCAGCGTGGCAGGCGACCTGACACTCGACTCAGGTGATCTGAATTTCAAGAACGTGACCGGACCGGTGCGTGTCGTCACTCGCTCAAAAGATGTTGAGGCGACCTCGGTTCATGGCCCGGCTCACATAGAAAATAGTAATGGCGACATTACCCTGAGCGTGCTGGCGCCGCTGGGCGACATCGAGATCCATAACGACAACGGGGCCATCGATCTGACGCTGCCGGCGAAGGCTGGTTTCAACCTCGAGGCATCGACTTCGGACGGTGATCTGTCGAACGACTTCGATGTCGCCACTACCGGCTCCGATGACAAGCACACAGCGAACGGCAGGGTCGGCGCAGGTGGCCCGCGCGTTTCTGTCACCTCGAATCACGGGGATGTGCATATCAAGAAGGCGGGTTCGGTCGCGGCTTCCGCAGATTCCTCAGACTCAGACGATAACGTCACGCCACCCACCCCGCCAAAGCCGCCGAAGGGTGCACGGCATCTGCACTCTTCGACTACGGATGAGCCACAGCCGACGGTGCAGTAGCCAGGCGCGCCGCGACGATCGCTTCAGCCTTGGCGATCACTTCATCCAGCGTCAGTTCGGTTGAATCAATGATGATAGCGTCGGCCGCGGGTCGCAGGGGTGAATCTGCGCGATTGCGGTCACGCTCATCGCGTTCACGCATCTCTTTCAGAATCGCGTGAGAGGTCTGCTGGGACTCTGACTCTGCATTCTGCGTGTAGCGGCGTTCACTGCGGCTTTCCGGCGAGGCGTCCAGATAAATCTTGACCTGCGCGTAGGGAAAAACCGCTGTCCCGATGTCGCGGCCTTCCATGACCACGCGGCCATTCGCGCCCATCTCTCTTTGCAAAGAAACGAGCCAGCGGCGCACGGCGGGATGCACGCTGACACGCGAGGCCGCAGCCGTGACATCGGGTGCCCGCAGGTCGGCGGTTACGTCCGCGCCGTCGAGCAGCACACGATTGCCCGCGCTGCCTGGCTGCAGCGCTATGCTTGTCGTTGCCAGCAGCGGCTCAAGCTGGGCAGCATCGTCGGGCGACGCGCCGGACTGGATGGCTTTGAGCGCGAACGCCCGGTACATCGCGCCGGTTTCAAGATTCAACAGGCCAAAGTGCGCTGCGAGGTGTGCGGCCAGCGTGCTCTTACCGGCTCCCGCAGGTCCGTCAATCGCAATGACCAGGTGAGCGGGTGAGGTAGGAAGCCCCTCGCTCATGCGTCATCTCTCTTCGGCTTACGCGTCGGTGGACGCATGCCACCAGGACGCGATGAGCCGGGACGGCCACCGGAAGGACGTGAACCTCCTGGTCGCGGACTGCTGCTGCCCGGGCGTGGGCCACCGGGACGACCTGTTCCTCCAGGATTACGGCCCGGCGATCCTGGACGACTGCCAGGGCGCGCCGGAGGACGTCCTGAAGAGCGACCTGCGCCCCCGCTGAACGAGCCACCCGAGGACGGACGGCCTGACGAAGGGCGGGATGAGGATGGACGGCCCGGGCCACGGCCTTCAGAAAGACTGCGTCCCCCGAATGACGGGCGTCCAGCCGAAGGTGGTCGGCCTGACGACGGACGACCTGCAGATGGCGGTCCATCTCGGCGGGTGAAGCTGCCCGACGGACGAGACGGTCTGCCCGAGCCTGGACCCGGTCCTCCTGAGTTGGGCCTGCCAGAACTGGGGCGGCCTGAACCTTCCCGGCGCGGGAAAGATGAACGGCCTCCTGCTGGTCGTTCACGGCTGTCGGGACGTGGCCTGTCACCATCGGGACGCGGATGGAATGGACGATCGCTGGCCGGACGCGGACGGAAGGGACGGTCCCCTGCTGCAGCAGGCTTGCCTTGAAAGGGTGGTCGCGACGAACCTTCTCGCGGGGTAAAGGGGCGTGGCGTAAAGGGACGGCCTTCACCGCCGGATCTCTCGGGACGAGGCCTGTCTCCCCCAGTACGGGGACGGAAGGGGCGGTCACCGCCTGGACGAGGCCGATCGCCGTCGGAACGGGGGCGGAAGGGACGATGACTCCCACCCGCCGGCTTCCCGCGGAATGGAGGACGCGATGAACCTTCGCGCGGTGTGAATGGCCGGGGCGAATACGGGCGATCGCCTGTGCGCGGCTTGTCATCGCCTGTGCGGGGACGGAAGGGACGATCGCTGCCTGGCTGGGGACGATCTCCATCGCCACGAGGACGGAAAGGACGATCGCTGGCACCGGCCGGTTTGCCGCGAAATGGGGGGCGCGCGCCTTCGCGTGGCGCAAACGGTCTGGCTCCGGAGGGACGCGGCGTAAACGGTCGGCCTGCGCTTGCAGACCTGTCGAAGCTGGGACGATCCGCACCGCTGTCTCCTTCGCTCCGGCGGAACGGTGGACGGCTCGACGTGCCGCGCGCGCGATCTCCAAAAGACGGCCGGGCGGGACGCGAGGACCCTCCTGCGCCAAAGCGGGACGGACGCGATGCGCCTCCCTCGCGGCTTCCAGTGTCGCGGCCCGTGTCACGGCGCGGTGCCCCGCTGCGGGTTGGCCGATCCGTGCCGGTACGTGGACGATCGGAGAACGCAGCACGACGAGGACGATCGGTACCCGTTTCGCCGCGACGTTCGCTGTAAGTTCTGGGGCTGGTGTCTTCTGTCTTCTCGTCCACCTTGCCGTCGTCTTTGGTCTTGTTGAGCATGCGCTCACGGTAAGCGCTGCGACCCATGAACGCCGGCTTTTCGGTCGCAGTCGTCTCGGCTACTGCTTCCGGCATCTCCGGCAGAGTTCCCTCCACAAACAGGAACGTCTGAGCATCCATCGACAGTGTTTTCAACTGGCGGGTTGCGCCCAGACCGCGGATCACATCGCGCAGACGGGATCGAGAAGCCACTGGCGAAAGGAAGGCTTCAACATCCTCGGCCGTCGCTGTCAGCACGGATTGCACATAGTCGGACACAAGCCGAGAAAGGGCGGTTGATTGTGACATGGTGCCGCCCTTCGCCATCTCCTTTTTGTGCGTAACGGAAAGGATCTCCCAGTGGGAAGGCTCGCCGCCGGGCTGTGGCAGAGGGGCAACGCGCAGGTTCTGCCAGAGCTCAGAGAGGCCGCGGATGGTCGCAGCCTCGGTCAATTCATGGCCCAGCTGTTCGCGAATCTCGGTCGCCGTCAGTACGCCTTCACGCTCGAGCAGCTTCCAGATTTCCACCGCCAGCGGTGACACTTTACCCGGGCCGGTGCGCGATGGCGGTTTCTTCCAGTTGCGGTCTGCCTGGAGTGCGGCAAGATGGGCCAGGGCGGAGGTCACGATCAGGAAGTCCGGCTGCTCTCCGGGCGTTCCGAACAGGTTGAGCGGCACAACGAACCCCTCGACGACCAGGCGTCCGAGAAAGTCGTGTGCCTGTTGAATCGTTTCCTGCGGCGGCGTTGCACTGGAGTTGCCCAGGACCGCGCCGACGAACGAAGGAGCAGGCGCGAGGATTTGCGTCTTGCGGGGCAGGTACAGGCAGAGCTCCATGCGCTCGAGCCAGGCTTTGGCGTCGTCGAGCGTGAGAATGGGCTGGGCGTCTTCGCGCCAGTGCGCGGCACGGGCCGACGCGAGTTGATCTGGTGTCACTTGAATCCTTCTTTCGAGATCGCGGGCATTCAACAGTGAATCGGTATCAACAGGACGATTCAGGACCAAAAACCTGTAATTCAGCCTGGCCCGAACCTCAGCGAGCAAACATGCAGTTCCCTCCACAACGGTCGGGATGACAAATTCAGTCTGGATGAGGCGTTCTGCGGGGCTCTAGATGCGGTGGAATGCCTTCTGTATCTCTTTCCAAGAATACCGCAAGACGATGGGCCGGCCATGGGGACAGCTGGTAGGATGCTCGGTTTTCGCCAATTCAGCCAGCAGCCACTCCATGCGCGCGGGATCGAGCGGAGTGTTTACTTTAATGGCCGAATGGCAGGCAATCGACGCCGCGACCCGGGTGCGGACGGCCTCGAGGTTCTCTGATTGCTCCTCCCGCTCGCATTGCTCGAGCACCTCCATCAACATGCGTTCGAGTTCCCGGCCTTCAAGGCCGAGCGGCGACGCTTTGATTGCCAGGGTGCGCGGCCCGAACGGTTCGGCCTCGAAACCATTCCGGTCGAGTTCGGCAGCGATCTGGGCAAACTGGATCATCTGCGCCGGCGTAAGCTCGATCAGCATCGGCATCAGCAAACGCTGGCGCTGCACCTTTTCGACCTTGCGTTCGCGCAGGACTTTTTCGAACAGTACGCGTTCATGGGCTACATGCTGATCGATGATCCAGAGACCTTCCTCATTGGTCGCCAAGATGAAAGATTCCCGGAGCTGGCCGAGGGCTTTCAGCGTTCCCAGAGTCTTGAGGGTCGCCGCGTCTTCATCTTCGTGTGCGGTCTCAGTCGTAGGAACGGGCCTGCTGTCGGTTTCACCAACGATGTCCGATGGAGCAAAGTCGAGTCTGACAGCGACAGGGGCTATCGGCGGCGGAGCCAGCTCGAAGCTGTTCGTCTCCGCGAACGAGGGCGGATTCTCGCTTTCGCGTGCAGCATCTTCAAGTTCTGAAAGGCTGGGCGAAATGTGTGCACCGAGCGATGGACTCGCATGCGGATTGGTCTCAAGAGCAGCGTTGAAGCTCATTGCCGGCCGCGCCCACACCAGCTTGGTCCGGATGTTGTCACGCACAAAATCGTGCACCACGCTGGGCTGCCGAAAACGCACCTCGGTCTTCGCCGGATGCACGTTCACATCGACCTCGCCGGGCGGCATCTCGAGAAAAAGCAGCACCACCGGGAACGATGTAGGCGGCATGATGTTGCGATAGGCCTCGGTAATGGCGTGGATCAGGACGCGTTCGCGAACTAGGCGCGCATTCACGAATGAGTACATCGAATTGCGATTCAGCTTCTGCAGCTCCGGCTTGGAGATAAAGCCGTGCATGCGCAGATGGCCGGGTTCGGGCGCTGTGTAACTGGCATCACGCTTCCAGGGCGGCGGCTCCGGCAGACCAATGCGGTCGAGGTTGATTTCAGCCGCGATCGGGATCAGCTGATCGAGTGTCTCCCTGCCGAAGATCTGGTAAATGCGCTCAGAAAGCTGCGCGACCGGGGGCGCGATCAGCAACGCATGCGTGGCCGAATGCAGCTCGAAATGCTTATCCGGATGAGCGAGCGCATAATTCGTCACCAAAGCAGTGACGTGTGACAGTTCTGTCGTTTCCGCCTTGAGAAATTTGCGCCGTGCGGGCGTGTTGAAGAACAGGTCGCGAACCGCAATCATTGTGCCCGGCGGCATGCCGGCCTCACCGACCCGATGCATCTTGCCGCCAACGATTTCGAGGCTGGTACCGGCTGCGTCTTCCGCCGTGCGCGTCGCCAGCTCCAGCCGCGATATGGAGGCGATCGATGGCAGCGCTTCGCCACGAAAACCCAGCGTCGAAATGGTGAGCAGGTCGCTCGAGGTGCGAACTTTCGACGTCGCGTGGCGTTCGAAGGCGAGCAGCGCATCGTCTTTCACCATGCCGCTGCCGTTGTCGGTGATGCGGATCAATTTGCGACCGCCGCCTTCGACTTCTATACGGATGCGCGTCGCTCCCGCGTCGATTGCGTTTTCAAGCAATTCCTTGACGACCGAGGCCGGACGATCGACCACCTCACCAGCGGCAATCTGGTTGGCAACGAGGTCGGAGAGGATGCGTATCTGTCCCACGGTCTTACGTTAAAGCATTTCCGCATTCCCTCGTTGGGACTGCATTGCTGGTCAAATTGCAACTTTGAAGAGTACATACAGGTTTTCGTCCGTAGACTGGACCTATGCAGACTGGCATGCAGGGGGAGAGGCCAAGGTTGCCGACGCGACGCGGCCCTGCGTCGACAGGGCCGCATTTTTCATGAAAAGAAGAGAGGGAACTCACCTGATCGCGCTTCAATCAGTGCGCGCAGCACCGAGGTGATTCCGAATCAGGCATGGACTGGTTCCGGCGTCTGTTTCACCGTTTTAGTGGCATCCGGCAGCTGGTCGCCGGTGACATGCAGCCGCAGAAAGTTCGTCGAACCAGACAGTGTACGAGTGCCCGCGACGATACCGAGAATGTCGCCCTTTTTCACATGACCGGCGTCTTCCAGAAGATGCTCTGCGATGGTCACCATCTGCTCCGTGGTCGTGAGTTTGGGACAGAGAATGGCCTGTACTCCCCACAGCAGTGGCATACGGTTGATGACCCGCTCAGAACTGCTGAGCGCAAAGATGGGCGGCTTTGGGCGGTATTTTGAAAGCTGGCGTGCAGTCGTTCCTGTCTCGGTAAATACGGCAACAGCAGCGATATTGAGGTCTTCTGTTGCATGCGCCATGGATTCACAGATGGTCTCTGCAATGGACAGGCGGACGCGCGAAGAATGTGGAGTGGCCAGCGGCGCAAGCTGCAATTGCTCTTCTGTTTCGACAACAATCCGGGCCATCATCCGGACAGCCTCTACCGGATACTTGCCGGCGGCTGATTCAGCCGAGAGCATGACCGCATCCGATCCGTCATAAACAGCATTGGCGACGTCGCTCGCTTCGGCACGAGTGGGCCGGGGATTTTCGACCATCGATTCGAGCATCTGCGTAGCCGTAATGACTGGCTTGCGATACTCGGCGGCGCGACGGATCACCAGCTTCTGGATGGCAGGCACTTTCTCCGGCGGCACTTCCACGCCGAGATCGCCGCGGGCGACCATCACGCCATCCGCCACTTCAAGGATGCTGTCGAGATTCTCAATGGCCTGCGGTTTTTCGAGCTTGGCGATGATCCAGACATCGCCGCCATGCTGAGCGATCTTCTCTTTCACGACACTGACATCTTCAGCAGTGCGCACGAAGGAAAGGGCGATGGCATCGACTTTGGCTTCCATACAGAAAACCAGGTCGATCTCGTCTTTTTCTGTCAGCGACGGAACTTTAACGGGGATGCCCGGCAGGTTGATGCCTTTGAATTCGCCAAGGGTACCGCCATTGATGACCAGGCACTCCACGTCATCTCCCTGGACAGAGACGACGTGCAGCTCGATCAGGCCATCGGAGAGCAGCAGGCGTGAGCCGGGTTCCAGGTTCTCCGCCAGAGTCGGGAAGACGGTGCTGATCATGTCGACCGTGCCGGGGATGTCACGCGGCGTAATGATGAGTTTCTGGCCTGTCTCCAGGTGGATTGGCGTCTTGTCTTTCAGGCGGCCGGTGCGAATCTTGGGACCCTGCAGATCACCCAGAATGCAGATGACCCTGCCCTCTTCCTTGGCGACTTTCCGGACCATCTGGATCAGTTCGAGCTTCTCGGGATGAGTGCCGTGTGAAAAATTGAGGCGGGCCACGTCGAGGCCGGCGCGGACCAGCTCGCGGAAGACATTTTCACTGCGGGACGACGGTCCCAGGGTCGCGACAATCTTGGCGCGGCGTTGCGTTGCGGTCGAGGTGATTCCCGTATGGTCCACTACTGTAAAGCTCATCCATCCCCCGAAGTCCGCAATGCTGGGTAGATGCAGCGGACTCCCGCACCATTCTAGTGCAGCGGAAGCATCCTTGTGGAGACGTTGCCGGGAAAGGCAATGGTCCGTGACGAAATCTGGCGGACTCGTCCGGCGAGCTCAGAGGACCGGGGTGTGCTCACGCATGGCGACCGGATCACCGGACGCCGGATGAATCGCCGTTGTTCTGGGCTCGTAGAACGCGTTTTCCATCGGGAAGACCTGTGCGTTGAGTTCCCCGCCAATGAAGACGCTCATACAGGTGATGTACAGCCACACCAGCGTCGCGATTGCAGTGCCCAGTGAGCCGTAGACGACGGTGTAGTCAGCGAAGCGGGTGACGTACCAGCCGAAGACGAGGGTCGCGACAAACCAGATGATGGTAGCTCCGGACGCGCCCGGGACGACCGATCGCCAGTCACGCGGCCGCGGCGTTCCATAGCGATACACGATGGCCAGCACGATCGCCGTGGTGCTGAGCGCGATAGCCCACCGCGCCATCCTCCAGGCAAACAGGATGTACGGCTGCAGGATGTGGGTGGAATTGTCGATAATCCACGTTTCGATCTGGTGGCCGAAAGCTACGATAAGCGTGGCGAAAAGCAGCGGTACCAGGCAGAACGGGATAAGCCCAATGGCAACGATGCGTTCACGCCAGAAGCTCCAGCCGCCTTTTTCGAGGTTATACGCGCGCCGGAAACCTTCCATAAACGAGGTCATGACGCCCATGCCGCCAAATATGCTGACCAGCGTTGCTGAGATCAGCACGGAGACAGACCGGCCATGCTTGGCCTGGAAATAAACCTGGATGGCCGACATCATATCCGTGGGGAGAAAATCGGCCAGCGTGGAGCTGACCTCACCGGCGATGGTCTCATTCTGCGGCACCAGGGCGAGCACGGTCGTGCCGACCAGGATGGCCGGAAACAGCCCCAGGATGGCCGAATAGGCAGCCGACTTCGACAGCGTCAGTACCTCGTGCGCCAGCGCCTTCCAGATAGCTCGCCGTAAATGGTGAAAGTGCTGCAGCATGCTCACTCAAGCGTAACCGATGGGGTTTGCAGAGGAAAGCGATTCATGGCCCCAGATCTCGTTCCGGAACATGACCTGCCATGGTTACCTTCCCGGAGATGATGTTGCGAGTTCAGTGTCCGATTACGAACACTGAGATCGCATGAACGGACATAATGGTATATGGACGCGGCCCGGCTCCAATAGGTTTAGCCCGGAAAGCTATAGCAACGGCATAGATGAGATGGCAGGCCAATTGCTGCCAAGTGTACGTTGCTTCGGGGAAATCGCCATGATCCGACTGTTTCGCCACGCGGTCCGACAGCTTCGGGAGAATCCCGGGTTCGCCTTTACAGCCATTCTGACGCTGACGCTTGGGATCGGCGCGTCGACGGCCATCTTCGCGGTGCTCGATGCTGTGTTGCTGGAGCCATTGCCGTTCACGCAGCCCGATCGGCTAGTGGCGGTCGAGTCGCAGCCTTACGATAGCGTGTCGATTCCGACGATGAAAGACTATCTGGCACGATCGACCAGCTTTGCCAGTATGGCGGCTTACAGCGAATGGTCGCCTGCTCTAAAGTCTGATGACGTCACGGCACCGAGGAAGATTCTCACCGTCTCACAGGGATTCTTTTCGACCCTGGGCAGTCATTTTGCGATGGGCAGCAGCTGGCCAATCACCGGCAACGAGTGGGATTGTTCTTCGACCGCTGTTGTGAGCGCTGGCTACTGGAAACGCATGGGCGGCGGCAGCCAGCTCGGTCGAAAAGCATTGAACATGGACGGTCGGGATTTTCAGATCACCGGCGTGCTGCCAATCGAAGAAGCGGTAGAAGGTGATGGCGGCTTCGGCCAGCCCGACGTTATCGTGCAGATCGGTTGCAACAGTCAGGCGCCCGTCACGAAGCGTGGATGGGCAGACTATTTTGCCATTGCCCGGCTCAAGCCTGGTGCCACCACGTCTCGGGCAACTGCCGAGCTGGTCCACATCGATCAGGCGCTCTTGAAGGAGTATCCGGGAAATTACGGCTTCTTCCGTCCCGCGTCAGCCCGGTCGACGACCCAGGTGATTCCCTACGTTGAGCTGATGGTGGGCGCCGAGACCAGGCCGACTCTTTACCTGACACTTGCGGCGTGTGGGCTGCTGCTGCTGATCGCCTGCGCAAACCTTGCGAACCTGCTGCTGGCACGCAATACCCGTCGCCGGGCCGAGTTTGCCACGCGGGCGACGCTGGGCGCCACGCTCGGGCAACTCCTGCAGCAACTGCTGATTGAAAGCGTGGTCCTTGTAGCTCTGGGCGCGACCGGCGGCGTGCTGCTGGCGACAGTAATTTTGCAGCTCCTGAAAAATACGGCAGCGCTTCACATGCCGCGGCTGGCGCATGCTTCGATGAACATGCCGGTCATCGCGTTTGTGGTTGCACTTTCGGCAGGCGTTACGCTTTTCCTGGCGCTGCTGCCGGCATGGCGGACACTGCGTCCGGGTCTGCTGCGCGATCTGCAGGGAGCCGGCCGAACTTCTGCCGGGCGCAGTTTACGCATTGCCGGAAGGCTGCTGGTGATGACGCAGATCACGCTGAGCCTGGTGCTGGTTGCCTGCGCGGGATGGATGATCGGCAGCGTCTACCAGCTGCTGCACCAGCCGCTCGGCTTCACACCAGGACCGCTGCTCATGGCCCAGGCGTCGCTGGGTTCGAGCAGTGCTACCCGCGAAGAGAACGCCGTCATCGAGTTGAAATTTGAGCAGATGGCGGAGACACTGCATCAGCTTCCCGGCGTCGTCTCGGTGGCCCTCACCAAGCATCCGCCGCTCGGTCACTATACCGATGAATGGACTTTCTGCACCGACCTGCACCCTGAGCATTGCCGCAAGTCAGTAAATCTAGGCCCGGATTCTTCGCCCATCAGTCCTCATTACTTCGCAACAGTGGGACAGCCGGTGCTCGAGGGTCGCGATTTCAACGACGCCGATGACGGCCGCAACCACGTCGTGATTGTGAACCAGGCACTGGCTGCCCGCGAGTGGCCGGGCCAGAGCGCATTGGGGCATCGGGTCCGAACGGGCGAGATCAAGGTTGCGGAGGGGAGCAGCCCGGATGGTCTGACCTGGGCATCCGTCGTTGGCGTAGTCGGCAACGTGAAAGACCGCGACCTGGAATCGACTCCTCCGCCCAACCTCTACGTACCTCGCGTGGAAGACCCGCGCAATTCCGTGATGTTCCTTCTCAAAGCGAATGGCGACCCGGCGTTGCTGCTGCATGCTGTGCGCGAAAAGATCAAAGCACAGATGCCGGCTGCCCGCGTTTTCGGCGTCCACACCATGCAGGAAGAGATGCTGAGTGAGGTTCAGGAAAAAGCATTCCTCATGCGGGTCGCCATCGCCTTCGGTTCGGTGGCACTGTTTCTCTCGATCCTCGGCACCTACGGGCTGCTCGCCTACGAAGTCTCGCTGCGCGAAAAAGAGATCGGTATCCGGCTGGCGCTGGGCTCGTCACGGGAACGGATCGTTGCCCTGCTGCTGCATGAAGAAGGTCGATGGCTGGCAGCCGGGGGAGTTCTGGGACTGGCAGGTGCAGCGGCAACCGGCTATGCCCTGCGCGCGCGTTTCTACCAGGCACAGGCGACATCGATGCCCGTACTGCTGGGTTCAACACTGTTGCTGCTGGTGCCGGCACTAATTGCGATCGGCCTGCCCGCCAGTCGTGCTGCGCTGCAAGATCCGGCGGAAACGCTGCGTCGCGAGTAAGCCGCTTGCGTTAGCATGGTTAGGTCGTTTCAGCCATGAAAATATACCCAGTCGCCCCCGCCCCACTGCGTTTCGTCGCGTGTCTTTCACTCGCTGCACTTGCGTGTCTCTCCAGCGCTGCAGCATCCAGGCATGCCACGCCTCCATCGGCTCCTCCGGTCACTCATCCCAACACGCAGCTGACAGGTAAGGAACTCGACAAGAAGGTCGAAGTACTGCTGAGCTCGATGACACTGGCCGAGAAAGCCGGGCAGCTCGCGCAATACACCTATGGATTTGCAACCGGCCCTGGTACACATCGCGAAAATTACGAAGTTATGCTGCAGAAGGGCGAAGTCGGTTCACTGCTGAACGTGAACAATGCTGCGACAGCGAACCACTTTCAGCACGTGGCCATGGAGAAATCGCGGTTGCATATTCCGCTGCTTTTCGGCCTCGATGTGGTGCACGGAGACAGAACAATCTTTCCTGTACCGCTGGGCATGGCTGCAAGCTTTGACGCTCCTCTGGTCGAGCAGACGGCGCATGTGGCCGCAGTGGAATCGCGCGCCGATGGCGTGAACTGGGTGTTCTCGCCGATGGTCGATATTGCGCGCGATGCACGATGGGGCCGCATGGTTGAAGGCGCCGGTGAAGATCAAGTACTGGGCAGCGCGATGGCCAAGGCATACGTGCGCGGCTACCAGGGGAATGATCTATCGTCAGCGGATGCAGTCGCGGCCTGTGTAAAACACTTCGCAGCGTATGGTGCGCCAGTCGCGGGGCGCGATTACAACGCAGTAGATATGTCCGAGATGCAACTGCGGCAGACCTATCTGCCGACTTACAGAGCGGCCATCGATACGGGTGACGGTGCCGGTGCCGCAACCGTGATGAGTTCATTCAATTCACTAAACGGTGTGCCCGCAACGGCAAATCCATTCACGCTCACGCAGATCCTCCGCAAAGAGTGGGGCTTCGATGGGTTGGTGGTCAGCGACTATGGCGCGGTATCCGAATTGCTGAAGCATGGTATTGCGGCCGATGGCGCCGGTGCCGCGAACAAAGCACTATCAGCCGGCGTCGATATGGATATGGAAGGCGACCTGTACCGCACCCGCATTCCAGCACTGGTGCAGAGCGGACAATTACCACTGCCGGTTGTCGATGAGGCGGTGCGCCGGATCCTCCGGGTGAAATACGCGATGGGATTATTCGATCATCCCTATGCGCCCGAGGATGGCAAGCCATATGCAGCGACTGATGAGAAGCGTGCGCTTGCGCGCAAGGCCGCGGAAGAAAGCCTGGTGCTGTTGAAGAATGAGGCGCTGCAGGGTTCGGGTCCGCTGCTGCCATTACAAGTCAATAAAAACAAAGCGATCAAGGTAGCGCTGATCGGGCCGCTGGCGGACTCGCACCATGACATGCTCGGCTCGTGGGCAGCCAGCGGGAATGCCAAGGATGCTGTGACACTGCGGGAAGCCCTGGCGAAACGACTGCCGTCGGATAGGGTGTTATACGCGAAAGGAACTGACGCAACCGGCACGTCCACCGATGGCTTCAGCGACGCAGTCGCACAGGCAAAGCAGGCTGACGTCGTGCTGCTCGCGCTGGGTGAACCCGCCGACGATACAGGCGAGGCGTCGTCGCGCACGCGGCTCTCTCTGCCCGGCAACCAGGAGCAGCTGCTGGAAGCAGTCTCGGCGACTGGCAAGCCGGTGGTGCTGATCCTGTTTGGCGGCCGGCCGCCGGCAATTCCCTGGGCTGCGGCGCATGTACCGGCAATTATCGAGGCGTGGTTCCCGGGTATCGAAGCCGGGCCGGCGATCATTGACACGCTGCTTGGCGATGCGAATTTCTCGGGCAAACTGCCGGTTGAGTTCCCGCAATCCGTCGGGCAGGAGCCTTTGTACCTGTCACAGTTACCTACAGCAAGGCCGGCCGGCGACGTCGACCTGACGCATCCGCCAACCAATGCCGAGGAGCGCTATCTCTCGCGCTATATCGATGAGACCAATGCGCCCGTTTATCCATTTGGATGGGGACTGAGCTATGCGCACTTCAGCTACTCTACGCCGGTCGTCAAGCATACGATGGGCTCAGCAACTGAAGTGGGCAAGGTTGAAGTAAGTGTCGATGTGAAGAACACCAGCGCGGTTGCCGGCGACGAAGTCGTGCAACTGTACATACGCGATCTGGTGGCGAGCGTGGAACAGCCTGTGCGGGAATTAAAGGGCTTCCAACGCGTAACGCTGGCGCCTGGAGAGCAGAAGCATTTGACCTTCACGCTTGGCTTCAATGACCTGGCGTTCTACAACGTTGCTCTGAAGCGAGTGGTGGAACCAGGAACGTTCAAGGTCTGGGTCGGAGGAAGCTCGGCCTCAACAAATGAGGCCGAGTTCACCGTGATGCAGTAGTGCGATAACGATTATCGCTTCGGCTTCCACTGGTTCAGGAAGTCCGTGACCGACTGTGCTTCCATGTGGCGCATGTTCTCGAACTCGCCGGTCGCCTGGGCATAGACGACCTTGCCCTCGGGAGACAGCACTGCCACTGCCGGCACACCCTTCTTCAGAGGCACACCGTACTTTTCAGCAACGTCAGTATTCATGTCGTAGCGACCGATATTGACGTCGACCAGGATGTAATTGTCCGCCAGCAACTTGTCATTGGGGGACTGGTGAAAATAGGTGTCGAGCACGTGGCAGTCAGGGCACCAGTTACCGCCGAAATCGAGTATCACGCGCTTGTGCTCCTGCCGCGCCTTCATGAGTGCAGCATGAATTTCAGGCTTGGCATCGGGCGTGTTCGGGTAAATATCTTTTAGCTGAGCCGAAGCGGAAAGGCTGATTAAGGCAACGGCAAACCATGCAAGAAGAGTGTGTGTGCGACGAGTCTTCATCTTCAAGAAATATCCTCAAGCGTAATCTATCGTAACTGCATTTGGTTGAATTTACGACATACCCATGGCGAGGCGTTGCCATAACTTTGGAGTGCCGCCAAGTTGAAGCGCCAGGTCGGCCCATCGTCGATCTAGCGCGCTGGCGTACAGGTAAAGCTGAGCGGAGCCGCTGGGCGTCCAGGTCCCGCTGAAGCCTTCGAGCCCCGCATTGCGTCGATCAAAATCATAGGCCACGCCAGACCGCATGAACTCCTGGTGTGTGTCGGCACCCGTGGCATAGGTGTTGAGCCACGCCAGCGCTGATTGCAGGGTGACACCGCTTGGCGCAGTGATGCCGTACCAGTTTTCGCCGTGATCGTGCGCCGCTAATGCAGCAGTGACCATCGGTTGCAGATCGCGCACCACGTAATAGAGTGCATCGCGTTTGGCATAGTCTGCAGTCGATCCGTCCGACTGCACACTGTTGTTCAACTGCGCAGTAAATGCCGCTTCAAGATGGCCGATCGCAGCTGTATCCGCCACGACATATGCTGCCATCGTCGCTAGTTTGATGCGGGTGCTCTGCCGGTTGTCGGCATCTGCTGCATGGCGATCGATTTCCGCAAGGTAGCCCGCGCTGAGACGAGCGGCGAAGCCCTGCCATTGCGCAAGGAGCGGTGCAGGCATGGCGCTATCGATGATGTCGGCCGCAAGAAAAAGCTGTTCAAAGTTCGCTTCGTCGCCGGGATTGAAATCGGGCTGATAGGTCTTAATCCATGCAGAGAGAATCGCTTCAGTATGGGTGAGATAGACTGCATCACCCGTGACACAGTATCCGACCGCAAGATCACGCGCCGCGTCCCAGTCGCGCTCAGCGTTTACACTTTCGTCGCGAGCACCCTGGTGCGGCAGCAGGCCGTCTGTGTGCAGATGGATCATCGGATGTGGAATGCGCGGCAATGCGGCCTGCGCGAGCGTAATGGCAGCGTCGCGTTCGTCCGGCGAGGCAGCCTTGCAGTTGTTCATCGCAAGCGTGCCGTTGGTGAACGCGAACCCCTGCGCGTTTGCATGCTCATTCAAAAAGGCCAAGCCGGCTGCGGCAAGAATGAGGGTAAACGCACTCGCCGCAAGTTTATGCATGACTGTTGGAAGCTGCAATGAGAGGTTTTGACGCATTTCTTTGAACTATTTTCGTGTTGGCTATGTCAGTCGGTGGCTGACAAACACAGTCAATCCGCCGCGCGCTCCGCCTGCCGGATGAACTCGGCCAGGGACTTGAGCGGATCTTCCGGAATCCGGTCACTCAACCCAGCCAGCGATGTGATGCGGTCGAGCCGGAACGTGCGGAAGTCATTACGCACCTCGCACCACGCGAGCAGCGTCCACTGCTGGCCCCAGAATGCGAGGCCGAGCGGCTGAATCGTTCGCTCGGATTTCTCGTTTTGCAGATTTTTGTAGCAGAGCTGGAGTTTGCGTCTGTCCCCAATCGCCTTGCGAATCGGATCGAGAAAGGCGTACACGCTGCTGGGGACGTGGTATCCGGGTGCGTAGAGCGGAGCGGCCGCAATTTCCTGCCGACGATTCTCGGGCAGCGCGTGGCTGATCTTCTCGAGCGCGGAGCGAGCGGCCGCGGCAAGACCGGGTCCGCCCCAGCTTTCCATGACACGTATGCCGGCGACCAGTGCTTCGACCTCGTCATAGGTGAACATGATCGGAGGGATCTCGAATCCAGCGCCCATTCGGTAACCAACGCCCGCTTCGCCGAGGATGGGGACGCCGGAGAGGGAGAGGTCGCGGATGTCGCGATAAAGTGTGCGCGCAGATATACCGAGCGAGGAGGCAAGCTGCGCGGCAGTGACGACCCGCCTGCCACGCAGCAGTTGCACGATTTGAAACAGCCTGTCAGCGCGTCTCATGTACTCGCCGTGCGGTCAGACGAGCTTCGCGCTTACAGCTTGCGTTGCTCGCTGCCCGGTGGTGGAATGACTTTCGATTATTGCATTGCGTGGAGGCCGATGAGATTCCCTTCGGTGTCCTCGATGCGTGCGAAACATCCCATGCCTTCCGGCAGCTCCGTGTAGGGGTGGTAGATGGATCCACCGGCCGCCTCCACACGGTCGAGAACAGAATCAAGGAATGGATCGGCGTTCAGAGCCGGCAGGGGACCATGGCCCGGCTTGAGATTCGTGGCTTCAATCAGGCAGCCGCCGATGCCGGGGGCTTCATAGGGAAAGACGGCAATGCGCTCGGGCCCGAATTGCTCTATCTGGAGCCTGGTTTCAAAGATCGTCTCGTAAAACTTCTGCGCGCGTTCCATGTTAGCGACAGGAATTTCAAACCAGACGACTTTGCTGTTGCGATGCTGCTGACGGGCCTGCTGCTCAACGACTGGCTTGGTGGCTGGGAGTGTTTCGATGGTCATAAGAATCCTCCTGAATAGCTGCTGTCTTCAGAAGGTAAACGGGTGCTGCTGACAGCATTGTGTCAGCAGTGTTAGCAACACGCCTGCAGACAGCAAAGCCCGGGGCTGAGCCCCGGGCTTTGATTGCCTGCCTGGTTAATTTACTCGGCAACAGTGTCGTACTTGGTCTGCGCAACCGTCCAGTTGGTGTCGCCGACTTTGAAGCGGGCGAAGCGGCTTACCGCAATGTTCTCGCCCAGCTTGCCGATCTTGGTCGCAATCATGTCCTTGATGGTGATCGACTGCTCCTTGATGAACGGCTGATCGAGCAGGCAAACCTCCTCATAGAACTTGCTCATCTTGCCTTCGACAATCTTCTCGACAACTGGCGCGGGCTTACCAGTAGCGGCTGCCTGCGAACGGTAGATGTCCTTCTCGCGCTCCATGTCCGCAGCGGTTACGTCTTCGCGACGCACATAACGCGGATCAGTCGCGGCGATGTGCATCGCGATGTCCTTGAGCAGTTCCTGGAAGTCTTCAGTGCGGGCAACGAAATCGCTCTCGCAGTTCACTTCGACCATCACGCCGATCTTGCCGCCGGCATGAATGTAGGTGCTGACTGCGCCTTCGCTGGTCGAACGCGATGCTTTCTTCGCAGCAGAGGCCATGCCGCGCTTGCGCAGCACAACAACGGCTTGTTCCATATCGCCCTTGGCTTCCTGAAGGGCCTTGAGACAATCGCCCATCGGGGCGCCCGTCTTCTCGCGGAGTTCTTTTACCTGGGTAGCGGAAATCTTCTCAGTGGCAGTTGACATCGGATATTCCTTTTCTTCTAAGCTTCCTGGCTTCTTAAAGTCTGGCGTTGGCGGAGCTCAATTGCTCCGCAGACAATGAAAGCGTGGCCACAATCTGCAGCCACGCCTTCGATAAAACGAACTGCGTAGCTCTTAGTGGCCTGCTGCGACCTCAGGCTCGTCAGCTGCCGTAACTGCTGCCGGTGCCTTGCGGATGCCTCCGCCCAGAACTGCTTCCAGGTCAACTGACTCTTCCGCTGCCGGATCTTCATCGGCAAGCGCGCCGGCCTGGATGCCTTCGACCGGGGCTTCATCCGCACCCGATTCAAGCTGGCCTTCATGCACCTGCGCGTTGATAGCAGTGGCGCCGGCAATCGAATCGGCATACTGCTTGTCGGTGGCCATCTGGACGCCTTCCGAGATCGAATCTGAGATCTTGGAAGTGAACAGGCGAATGGCGCGCAGAGCGTCATCATTGCCGGGGATCACGTAATCGACTACAGTCGGGTCGCAGTTGGTATCGACCACGGCGACAACCGGGATCCCGAGCTTGCGGGCTTCGGCTACGGCGATCGCTTCGTTATTCGAATCGACGATGAAGAGTGCATCGGGGAGGCGGCGCATATTCTTGATGCCGGCCAGGTTGGCCTGCAGGTGCTTGCGTTCGCGTTCGAGCTTGATGACTTCCTTCTTCGTCAGCAGTTCATAGCGGCCGTCTGTTGCCATCTCATCCAGTTCCTGAAGGCGCTTTACAGACTTCTGCACGGTCACCCAGTTGGTCAGCAAACCACCCAGCCAGCGCTGGTTGATATAGAACATGCCGCACTTGGTCGCCTCTTCCGCGATCGCATCCTGGGCCTGTCTCTTGGTGCCGACGAACAGAATTACCTTGCCCGTCGATGTCAGGTCAGTCACATACTTGCTGGCTTCCTTGAACATCTTGAGGGTCTTCTGCAGGTCAATGATGTAAATGCCGTTACGCTCGCCGAAGATGTATTCCTTCATCTTGGGGTTCCAGCGTTTCGTCTGATGCCCGAAGTGAACACCTGCTTCGAGCAGCTCCTTCATAGTGATAGTGGCCAAACGACCTCCTCGTTGATTTGCATTCCCACCATTCGTAACGGTGAAGAATTCAGCCCTGTTGCCAGGGAAATTTAACTGCATACACTCGATCGCCCAGGCACTATTTGAAAAGTGCCCAGGCAGAACTTGTAAAGCCAGTTCGTGAGCGAATTACCGCTTGGAGAACTGGAAGCGTGCGCGAGCACCCTTCTGACCGTACTTCTTCCGCTCTTTCACACGGGCGTCGCGGGTCAGCAGGCCTTCGCTCTTCAAAGTTTTGCGCAGCTCGGGGTTGAACTCGAGCAGTGCGCGGGCAACGCCCATCTTCACTGCGTCGGCCTGCGCCGAGACTCCGCCACCCTTGACTGTTGCGAAAACATCAAATGTTCCGGTCAACTCGGTAAGGATCAATGTCCGCTTGCCCGATACACGCTGCTGTTCGGTGACGAAGTAGGTCTCGTAAGGCTTGCGGTTGATCGTATAGTTGCCTGCGCCGGGGCGGAGGAATACACGTGCAATTGCCGACTTGCGGCGGCCTGTTCCGTAATACTGGACTGAATCTGCCATATCTCTTGAACTCTTCCTTAAGCTTGTAAAACGCTCACGCGTCGCCTGGAAATCTTGTCATCTCGACCGAAGTGGAGTGACCTTGTCTTCGGAACCCTAGCTGGCCTTCTTCTGACCGTTCCGCGTTTCGAAGTCGAGCGCAACCGGCTGCTGTGCCTGGTGCGGATGCTTCGGTCCACGGTAGACCTGCAGCTTTGTCGCCATCTGGCGGCCCATCTTGGTCTTGGGAAGCATGCCTTCCACGGCTTCTTCCACAATCTTTTCGGGACGCCTTTCGAGCAGGCGCACAAACGACTCTTCGCGCAGGCCGCCAGGGAAACCGGTATAGCGGCGGTAGAGCTTCTGGCTGGCCTTGAGCCCGGTCAGGACGATCTTTTCGGCGTTGATGACGATGACATGGTCGCCCATATCGATATAAGGCGTGTACTTGGGACTGCGCTTACCCGCAAGGATGCTGGCGACTTCAGTCGCGAGACGTCCGAGGGTTTTGCCCGATGCGTCGACAAGGAACCACTTGCGTGTGATCTCTTTCGCGCTTGGAATGTAGGTCGACATCGTATTGGTTCTCTTGTCTTTCCAAAACGTTCCTTAAGCAGAACGTTTTTGCTCAACTTACTGCTTAATCACTACCGCTACCAGGTTCAAACTTCGTCATTGCGGCGGATAGCAGGCCAGGATGCATGCAAACGTTAAACAATGATCGATCGGCTCCACGAAAAAACAGCCCGCGGCAGGCATTTGACGGCCAACTGCTTTAGTTCGTGTGAGTCGCGCAGGCCATGTTGCTGATGCTTAGCCAGTTAGGCCGGTTTGCCCTCCACCCTGAAGTCTCTCAGTAAGTGGACACAGGAAGGCAAACGCAACTCCGCGCAAGGATTACAGAATACCCCAGCGATTTCGGAGAGTCAATGAAGATGACAGCTGCCTGCGTCCAATACCGTTTAAATCAGCGAATGGGGCCGTGATTCAGCATGTCCTTGCGCTTTTTCCGACGAGGACTTCTTCTCTCTTAGGGAGAAAACCAGCCTCCGCGGGGCTCTCAACTGCTCTTCCATCACCGACTGGGGCATAGGCGGATTGATACCGGCACGGCCCTGACGCACCAAGGTGTACATCTCGTCGCTGAGCGCCCGTTCCGGCTCCTTGCGCCATAGGCAGACGATCCACAGCAGGAGTGTCACATGGTAAACCGGCCGCAGCCAGTCATTCGCCTGCGGGATGATCGCTGCGCCGAGCAGCAGGACTACCCCCTGCATCACGAACTTGCCCAGCAGGTAGAGTGCGAGCCCATAGACGACGGCCTGGGCGTGAACGCGGACCCTCACCCGGAACAGAAAGGTGAGGCTGAGAACCATCAGCAGCAAACCGCCCACCCCAATAGTCGACAACTGGCCCGCCCGAAGGGCAATCACGGCAGGCAGATAGGTTGTAGTTGTTGGATGAGTGACAAAGTAGATGCCGAGAACGACCATGAGCAGGAAGCCGATCCAATGACTGCGGATCTCATCATGTAGACGAAGGCCGAGATGCTGTTCGATCAGGATGCGAGCGACCTCCCAGATGACCAGCACATGCAGGATCGCGTCGACGGCATCCCCGGAGTAGTAGGCGTAGGTGTAGGTTCTGAGCGACGCAAATTTATGCAGAGAGAACAACAGCATCATTTGCAGCACATCCTGCCCAATGAGCAGGGTGAAAAGAGGAAGGGTACGGTAGCGCTTCTTGATGAGCAGAACAACAAACAGCGCCAGGGTTAGCGCGAACGCCGAGACCCACAGCACCATGCTCCAGACACTTAATTGCATCCTTCACTCCCAGTGAACTAATACCACAGACGTGCCGGTCGCGAGGGTGGTTTCGGCAGTGGAGGGGCGGGGTCTCCCGGGGTTTGCGGTTTGGGACTTGTCGAATCGGACTGGCTGGTGAAGCCATACTGACTGCACATATTAGCTCCCTTATTAGTTCGTTCGATGGTGAATGCCTGGACCTTTTAAAAGTCGGAACCTCGCCAGCAGCGACCGTATTCAAAATCTGCCGTTTACAGCGATGGCATCTCGGTGGGCGGAAAAGGTATGGGAAAAGGTGGCATTGGATCAGCTGGCGTATCAGGCGTCGGATGGCCCGGGAACGGCAATACGACTGTAGCGGCAGAGGCTTTTATGCCCGACGCACACGAGATAGCAAGGAACAGAACCAGGGAAATTCTCAAGGTGTACCTCCCTACAGCAGAAAGAAACAGCAGGACCGCGAAAGGCTGGCAGCCAGAAAGTAACCCGGGGAATGGGCTGCACCCGTAGGCTTATGTTGTAACCATAGGAATGAATGGGTGTAGAGAACATACCTCGTTCGTGGCAGAAGCTGCGCGCGGGAGGGTGCACCATGGTAACGTCCGCACACTGAGACCTGTGCAGAAATGCGGACAGGATGACAAAAGTAAAGGGCCAGCTTTCGCTGGCCCTTTCGACGTCTGCTTGTTCGGTGCTAGTTATTGTGCTGCGACAACCTTACCGCGGCGGAACATCTGGTTCACGGTAAAGATGAAGTGCTTGGCAGATGCTGGCGTCGGGACGCTGCCGCTCAGAATCTTCTGGTAAGGCACATCGCCGCCGTAATATGTGCGGGTATCGTCCTGATTTTGATTGACGACGTCACCGGTCAGGTCGACTCCGGCGAACAGGCCCTTGCTGCGCGAATAGGTCAGAAATTCCGCATTTGCGAGCACATCCGTGCCTGCCTGCGAGTTACGCCCGACCGGGCCCGCAGAGGCTGCGATATCGCCACCCAGCTTCAGTTTGTTCTTCAGCATGTCTTCCATGCTCTTGTGGTTGACACCGACCAGGACGAGGTCCGTTGACTGTCCGCCGGCCTGCAGACCAAAGCTCGCACCGGTCAATTGGATAAACACTGGTGCGCTCCAGCCACGGCCGGTGCGGCAGGTTGCCAGACCCTGGCCGTACTGTGCGCCAACCAGGAATGCACCCTTCTTGAATCCTGGAACGACGGCCACGCAGGTGGCTTTTGCAGCGATCTGGAGAGGGATGCCCTTGTCGGGCGTCGCCATCAGTTCATGGAGGACCGCGTGAGCCGCGTCAATTCGTTGATCCAGCTTCGCTTTGTCCGTGTCGGCAGCCTTCGCTCCGGCCGTCACACTCAGCGCACCCAGCGCGATCAATGCACCAGCAATAAGTTTTCTCATAAGCTCCTCTATTTCCGTTCTTCACTCTTTTCCCAGTGAGGAATGCGGCAAACAGGTGCTTTGAGGCTGAAAACGCCGAGCGGGTTGGCCGTAAATCGCTGCAGCCTAACCTTGTCATCAACTTACGAGACAGGTAGCAGACGACATCTACCGGAAACGAGTTTCGCGGCAAGGTAGTAACGTCGTAGAGGATCGTCGGTTTCTGTCATTGAGCCTAAGGCCCAACATGCCGGGACAAATGAGAGTAGTGCTGCGGCGGCGCTGGCTTTATCTTCTGCCTGTCGTCTTTGTCACCTATAGCCTCGCCTATCTCGATCGTGCCAACTATGGCTTTGGTGCGGCGGCGGGTCTGGCGCAGACGCTCAACATCAGCAGCTCACGGTCGGCCTTGCTTGGTTCACTCTTCTTTCTCGGCTACTTTTTCTTTCAGGTACCAGCCGCCGCGTATGCACAGCGGAAAAGCGTACGCCGCCTGGTTTTCTACTCGCTGATCGGCTGGGGTGCCCTGGCTGCGCTGACGGGAGTGATCCGAGAGTTCTGGCTGCTGGCATTGGACCGTCTTCTGCTGGGCGTTGCCGAGAGCCTCATCTTTCCCGGCATGCTGATCCTGCTCACGCGCTGGTTCACGCGCGAGGAGCGGTCGCGGGCCAATGCCATTCTCATCCTTGGCAATCCCATCACCATGTTGTGGATGTCGGCGGCCACGGGATACCTCATCCGGGCCGTGGGATGGCAGACAGCGTTCATCATCGAAGGCCTGCCATCGGTCGCATGGGCAATCGTATGGCTGCTGGTTGCACGTGATCGACCGAGCCAGGCCGGCTGGCTTAGTCCAGAAGCCTGCGCGCACCTGGAGCACGAACTGGCGCTGGAGCAGTCGGTGCTGCCGAAGGCTGTGCCGCTCTCAACAGCGCTCCGACAGGCAAATGTCATGCTGCTGTGCCTGCAATTCTTCTGCTGGAGTGTAGGGCTCTATGGCTTCGTACTCTGGCTGCCGACGATCATTCATGCAGGGATGACGCAGGGTATCGAGATTGTCGGATTGCTGAGCGCGCTGCCCTATGTGCTGGCGACGGGCCTGATGATGGTGGTGGCCTACGCGTCCGATCGCACACTAAGCCGAAAACGATTTGTTTGGCCATTCCTTATGCTTTCAGGCGTCGCGCTCTTCGGTTCGTACATGTTCGAGGCGCATGGCTTCTGGTGGTCGTACAGCTGCCTGATTATGGCTGGCGGCTGTATGTATGCGCCCTACGGCCCCTTCTGGGCGATTATCCCCGAGATGCTGCCGACTGGTACTGCAGGTGAAGTGCTGGCCCTGGTTAATTGCTGCGGAGCTCTTGGTGCCTTTGCCGGTTCATGGCTTGTTGGCGCCCTGCAGGCGCTCACCCATAGTTCACGCGCGGGCTTTCTGCTCATGTCCGTGGCGCTGGTTTTGTCGGGCGCCATCATCTTCGGCATACGTCCGATCAACCAGAAGCTGCGGAGTATACCGGGATGAAAGTAGCATCCGCTGGCGCACTCGCAGGTCTGTACTCATGTTGAAAAGCTTCTCTTAAATCTGTAGTCGGTCGGCGAACCGCGAAGTATATTCAATCCATACGCAGGTCGGCTTGTAACTTGGTATAGACGAGCCAGCTCTGTCCTGAAGGTTTCCAAGTCGAAACTTCCTAATACTCCTGTATCCGTCTGAACTTTTGCGGAGCAGTTTGCTCAAGGACTTTGACGATGCCCCTTCATCCTCTGGAACCTCTGGACGCGGTCGAGATACAGCGTGCTGTCACGCTGATCAAGCAGCTGCCAACCTTCAACGCCACCACTCGCATCATCAGCATCCAGTTGCACGAGCCGGAGAAGCAATCTGTATACGAGTGGCCTGCCAGGTCAGTCGACGAACGCTGCGCAGTTGCTGTCCTCTTCGAAAATTCGCTAAACGCAGCTTCGACTGTGACGCTTGATCTGTTGCAGGGAACTGTTCTGAAATCGGTGAAGGCGGCTACAGGTGCGCAACCCACGCTGTCAATGGATGAGCAGGTGGAATGCGAGCAGGCAGTGCTGGCGAGTGAAGATTTCAAGGCTGCTTTACTGAAGCATTACGGCATCGCCGACACATCGCTGGTCATGGTCGACATCTGGAGTGCGGGTAACTACGGATCGGAAGAAGACCGGACGCGGCGACTCGCGAGGCCTCTGTGTTTTCTGCGCACCGATGCTACTGACAATGGCTATGCGCGTCCAATTGAAGGCATCCGGCCCGTCGTTGATCTGAACCTGATGGAGGTTATACGCGTCGAGGAATACGGCACCTGGCCGCTGCCCCCGCACCCGGCGAACTATGCTGCCGACCGCGTACCCGATCAGCGCACAGGCATCAAGCCGCTGACGATCGCGCAGCCAGAGGGCCCCAGCTTCTCGATTGCAGGGCGAAGGATGAGTTGGCAGAACTGGGAATTTGTCATCGGATTCAATGCACGCGAAGGACTGACCCTGCACGACGTCCGTTACGTGGACCATGGCCGATCGCGACCCATCATCTACCGCGCATCATTGACCGAGATGGTCGTTCCGTACGGCGATCCGCGGCCAACGCAGGCGCGCAAGAATGCTTTCGACGTCGGTGAATATGGCATGGGCATGTGCGCGAACAGCCTCAAGCTCGGCTGCGACTGCGTAGGGCACATCGAATACCTGGACGGTCACCTATGCGACAGTCGCGGTGGCGCATTGACGATATCGAATGCGATTTGTATCCATGAAGAAGATTTCGGCATTTTGTGGAAGCACACCGATCGTCGCCTTCCCCATGCTCCGGAGGTGCGACGCTCGCGCAGATTAGTGGTCTCGTCTATCTCCACTGTTGAAAATTATGAGTATGGGTTTTTCTGGTACTTCTACCAGGATGGAAACATCCAGTTCGAGATCAAGCTGACTGGCATCCTCTCGATGGGAGCGGTGCACGAAAGTGAGAGGCCGAAGTACGGAACCGTGGTCGCGCCGCTGCTCTATGCTCCGAACCATCAGCACTTTTTCAACATGCGATTGGATATTGGCATTGATGGAATAGCGAATACCGTTCAGCAGGTCGACATAGTCGCTGACCCCGTTGACGAAAGTAATTCGTATGAGAATGCCTTTTACAGCAGGCCGACTGACCTTGAGACAGAAAAACAATCGCTCGCCCATCTGAACCTGGAGACAGGTAGAACGTGGAAATTTATTAATCCGTCCGTGAAGAATCAGATGGGCGCACCCACCGGCTATAAATTTTTTCCGGGCGACAACGCCTTTCCATTTGCCTCGAAGAATGCCTGGTGGCGCAAGCGTGCGGGATTTGTCGACCACCATGTCTGGGTAACGCCCTACCATGAGGACGAGAATTATGCAGCCGGTGATTTCCCAAACCAGAGCACGGGCGGTGATGGCCTGGTGAAGTGGGTCGAAGCCGACCGGCAGATTCAAAACACCGACGTCGTCTTCTGGTACACGTTTGGACATACCCACATTCCTCGCCCTGAGGATTGCCCCGTTATGCCAACGGCCTATATCGGCTTCCTGCTGAAACCGAACGGCTTCTTTGATGCGAACCCCGCAAACGATGTGCCCCCGTCACAGCCTGTCTCGCAAGGTAGCCACTGCGAAGACTGCTAGATTCTGCGTCATTCCAACGATTTTGATCTGACAGATATGTGCCGGAAACCGGAATGGTCGAGTCGCCCATCCAGGCATCCAATGCTAAGTTCACGATGCTGACTTAGAGACTTACAAGGCCAGGGCCATGCCGTTGCAAGTACCAGAAATGATGGCGGAATCAGTTGAGGCGGCGAAGAGTGCCGGTCTTCGTTACGCTTCAGACAGTAAGCCGGGCATGCAGCGCAAGCGCTCCGGCAAAAGCTTCCGGTATGTTGGCATTGACGGAACCACCGTCCGAGACAAGACTGTACTTGCGCGCATTCGTTCCCTGGTGATTCCACCGGCGTGGAAGGACGTGTGGATCTGTCCTTATCCAAACGGTCACCTGCAGGCCACAGGACGCGACGTGCGCGGACGCAAACAAAGTCGCTATCATCCTCGCTGGAGAGAGGTCCGGGATGAGAATAAATATGAGCGCATGATGACATTTGCCAAGGCGCTTCCTGGTATTCGCCGTCGCGTTGAAGATGACCTGACAACCCCAGGCTTGCCGCGACAAAAAGTTCTGGCGACAATCGTAAGGCTTCTCGAAGTCACCTTCATACGGGTGGGCAATGAGGCCTACGCCAAGGAGAATAAGTCGTACGGTTTAACGACGATGAGGGGCCGTCATGTTCGTATCAAGGGCTCAACAGTGACCTTCGACTTCAAGGGAAAAAGCGGCGTTCATCACACGATCGATCTGAGTGATCGACGCATGGCTAACATCATTAAGCGTTGCCAGGACTTGCCTGGATACGAACTTTTTCAGTATGTGGATGAGGATGGAAGTCATCATGCGGTGGACTCCTCCGACGTGAATGAATATCTGCAGGAAATCAGCGGTCAGCCTTTCACTGCCAAAGATTTTCGGACATGGGCAGGCACTGTGCTGGCATGCATGATGCTGCGCGAGTTTGAACAGTTTGAGACCGACAAGCAGGCGAAAAAGAACGTTACGCGGGCGATCGAGAAGGTGGCGGCAAGGCTTGGAAATACGCCCTCCGTGTGCAGGAAGTGCTATGTCCATCCGGTGATCCTGGATTGCTATTTAAGCGGAGTGATGATTGAGACCATCAAACAGCGCGTGAAAGACGAGAAACTCGAACACGCTGCGGCCATGCGAAAGGATGAGCTGGCAGTGATGCAACTGTTGGAGCAGCGACTTTCGCAGCAAGCGGCCTGACTATACACTCGGACACTGGAGGCGAGAGTGACCGATATCAGTCGTCGTGACGTGGTCAAAATGGGCAGCATCGCGTTTGCGTCCGCAGTGCTGCCGCGTTTGTCGAATGCTTCGAGCGCAACGCTGGCAACTCATCGTCAAAGCGCCGTGAAGAATCATGAGCCGCTGTCGCAATCTGCCTTCTATCTGCTCCCTCTGGGTTCCATTCGCCCTGCCGGCTGGCTCCGCAATCAACTCACAATCCAGGCGAATGGACTAGGCGGCCATCTCGACGAAACGTGGCCAGACGTTGGCCCTGATAGCGGCTGGCTCGGCGGCAAGGGAGAATCCTGGGAGCGCGGGCCTTACTTCGTCGACGGCCTTATCCCGCTGGCATGGCAGCTTGACGATGCGCGCTTGAAAGCCAAGGCACAGCGATTCATGGATTGGACACTTGAGCATGCGCAGCCAGACGGCCTTTTCGGCCCAGCGACAAATGACGACTGGTGGCCACGTATGGTCATGCTAAAAGCGCTCACTCAATACCAGGAAGCAACCGGCGATCCACGTGTTATCCCGGTGATGAAAAACTACTATCGTTACCAACTTGTAACATTATTAAAAAGGCCACTGCAGGACTGGGGACGCTATCGCTGGCAGGATGAAGTGCTGTCCTTGTTATGGCTCTATAACCGGACGGGAGATAAGCAGTTATTGCAACTCGCGAGCCTTCTGAAGCAGCAGGGGTATGACTGGCAGGCGCAGTTTTCCGATTTTCACTACACCGAGCCTTGCACGCTTGCCTACCTGAATATGAAACCGGGTGGCAACAATGACCGCGCCATGCAGACACACGGAGTGAACAATGCCCAGGCGTTGAAGGCATCCCCACTGTGGTGGCTGATCTCGGGTTCGAAGCAGGACCGCGAAGCATTTGCCCGCCAGCTGGCGCTGCTCGACAAGTATCACGGGCTGCCGAATGGCATGTTTTCCGCGGATGAGCATCTCGCAGGTCGTGACCCATCGCACGGCACAGAGCTGTGCACGGTCGTCGAAACGATGTTCTCACTGGAACAGGCCTTGGCTGTTCTCGGTGATGCCTCGATCGGGGACCGCCTCGAAAAGATTGCGTTCAACGCGCTGCCCGGTACCTTTACAGACGACATGTGGGCGCACCAATACAATCAGCAACCGAACCAGGTGGAAGTAAGCTTGCACGCGAAGCCATGGACCACGGACGGGCCTGAGTCAAATCTTTATGGCCTGGACCCCAACTTCGGTTGCTGTACAGCAAACTTTCACCAAGGGTGGCCAAAGTTTGTTTCGAGTCTATGGATGATGTCTCATGATGACGGCCTGGTCGCGACGACTTACGCGCCTTCGTCGGTACACACGACAGTTCGAGGAACTATTGTTCGCGTCGAGGAAGAAACGGAATATCCCTTTCGTCCCGACATCAGAATTCGCATTTCTCCTGACAAAGCACTTCGATTTCCACTGCGCCTCCGGATACCCGCGTGGGCAAGCGGCGCAACCATGAGAATTAATGGCAAGGATGTGCCGGTAAAGGCTGGAGAATTCGCTGTGATCGATCGGACATGGCTCGATGCTGATGTTGTCGAGCTTCACTTCCCTCTCGATCCCAGGCTAAGCAAAGGATACCGAGGTTCAGTTGCTGTGGAACGCGGCCCGCTTGTTTTTTCCTATCCAATTAAGGAGAGCTGGGTGAAGCTACGCGATCGAGGCATGACAGCAGACTGGCAGGTATTCCCATCTGCCCCGTGGAACTATGCTATTTCGCATATCGAGAAAGCAGATCAATACAAGGTAGTGGGGACTCCACTGAGCGATAAACCATTCGCGCTGGTAAATTCTCCGGTGAGCATCGAGGTGCAGGCAGTCAAGCTGCCGCGATGGCACGCCGAGGATGGCGTGGCCGACTTGATTCCGCAGAGTCCGGTAAGTGCGAATGCCACGATGATCGACAGTGAGGGGGCGGCTGTAAAACCTGCTGTCGTCGAGACAATTACGCTTGTCCCCTACGCCGCGGCTAAACTACGAATTACTTCGTTTCCACTAATGGCCGACAACAAGGTCAGCTAGAAAAAAAGAGAGACAGGTGTCTCGCTATCTCTCCGGGTAATGATCATTGGTAACAGCATTGTTAGAAGGCGAAGCGAGCTGCATGCTGCGGCCGCCTACTGTAAGGCCAGTGATATTGGCTGAAGCCGTACAGGGTACGCCGGGACACTGCATCTGAGACCAGAATTCGGCAGGCCAAAGCTGGCGTGGTTGAAAGCGTTTGTCGCATCCCCCCTTACCTGAAGTGACGTCTCGCGCCAGATAGTAAAAGT
Organism: uncultured Acetobacteraceae bacterium; assembly: GCA_964658655.1. Taxonomy (GTDB): domain Bacteria; phylum Acidobacteriota; class Terriglobia; order Terriglobales; family Acidobacteriaceae. The sequence goes on from CAZZZL010000004.1 coordinate 38,521, forward strand.
CTTCCCCGCTGAAAGATTTACTTCATCAATCCCGGGGCCGTAGATGTTGCTTCTGCGCAGATTGCCAAAGGTTCCAGGAGCTGGCGAAGTATATGCACCCGGATTAAACCACTGGTTGATACTCTTATGCGCAACACTAGGATTACCAATCTAATTAGGAAACCAGGAACCAGCCTGGAAATAAGAGAGACTGCTACTCGAGATGGTAGGAGTGAAGGGATTTCCACTCGACAGCAGGATAGTCCCCGACGCCTGCCATCAAGGCTTCCAATCGTAATGAAGTATCGCTAAGCCGGACGATCGGCTCCCAGGCGGCTTCCACAATAACCTTTATAAAGTTAACTTAGCAAGCTATTTGTTAGGTGACGGCTTGGCGGGTGAGACATTGCCAAGAGGTAAGGACCGACCGTGAAACCGCCGCTTGCAGAAATGAGGATGCACTAAGGGGCGTACCCGGGTCGAGCGATTATCTGGTAGCCGCTTTTTAACGGCCCTCCGTCGCAAGGGTGCGAAAGTTCAAAAGGGCTTCGCAATTTAGCGAAAATGCCGTCGAAAGCAGATGATTTCGAACGAAGGAGTAAAAGGGGATATCATGATAGCGCTACCAGACGTAGCCGAATATCGTCTTCGGTTCCAGCGCGAACAGTGCGTTGTGAGGACACCCAAGAGTGAATGGAGAAACAGATCCGATGGCAGTGGAAATTCCTCGATCGACTCAACAACGTAAAGCTGCATTACTGTCTACACTTGCCGCTTGCTGCTTTCTCGCGGTGCCGGCGTACGGCCAATTCAGCCAGGACATACCGCCCGACCTGAAAAAGAGCCTGAGTCCTGCAGCACAATCGACGATTGAGCGACTCGGCGAATTGAATAACCTGCCGGGCGGCGAGTGGCGCATGCATGCGGGGGACGTCGCGCATGGTGAGACTGTTGGATTGGACGACAGTAACTGGCAGACCGTCCAGGCAAATACGGAATCGCCTGTTGATGCCGTCTGGTACCGCCGCGAAATCGAGGTGCCCAAGACCCTGCACGGGTACGATCTGACGGGAACGCGTATCTGGTTCCGATTCCGCGCCTGGGCGAATGGACCCATGCCACAGATCATCTATTTCAATGGTCGCCGGGTAGCGCTGGGTGACGATCTTGAGCCGATCGTCCTGTTCGATAGCGCGAAGCCGGGCGATAAGGTACTGGTAGCGGTAAAGCTTCTGCACACGGCCGAAAATAAGCACTTCGCCGGGGCCGAAATGCGTGTGGACTTTGCCGAGAACCGGCCGAGCCCGGACGATCTCCGACAGGAATTCCTGTCGTCTGCCGCTCTGATTCCGTCGCTCTCCAAGAACCCCACTGCCGACACGGCAACCCTCGAGAAGGCCATCAGCGATGTGGATGTGAAGGCGCTCGACGCTAAAGACGATAAGAAGGACCAGGAGAAGTTCGACACTTCTTTGAAGCAATCTACAGAGACGCTGTCGGCCCTTAAACCCATGCTGCAGACTGGCAATTTTCACCTGAGCGGCAACTCGCACATTGACGCTGCATGGCTGTGGCCGTGGACGGAAACCGTTGATGCTGTACGCAGGACTTTTGGAACAGCCGTTCAATTGATGAACGAATACCCGACTTATGCTTACACGCAATCTGCAGCGCAATACAACGAGTGGATCGCCGACAAATATCCCGACATTAACAACCAGATCAAGGAAAGAATCAAGGAAGGTCGATGGGAAATTGTCGGAGGCATGTGGGTTGAACCGGATTTGAATATGCCGGATGGCGAGTCACTGGTACGCCAGCTGCTGATTGGTAAGCGTGTCTACAAACAACTGTATGGTGTCGATGTAAAGATCGGCTGGAACCCTGATTCGTTCGGCTATACATGGCAGCTTCCCCAGATTTACAAGAAGTCCGGCGTCGACTATTTCGTTACGCAGAAGATGCAGTGGAACGATACGAACCAGCTGCCGCTGAAGCTGTTCTGGTGGGAGTCGCCGGATGGCAGCAAAGTGCTGTCCTACTTCCCGCATGACTACGCAAACACATCTCTGAATCCTGTTCGCCTGTCGGCGGATCTGGCGACGGCACGCAAATATTCGCCGGGGATTACATCCATCATGGACTTGTACGGGGTCGGTGATCACGGCGGCGGACCAACGCGTTCAATGCTTGACGAAGGCCTGCATTGGATGCAGCCTGACAAGGTTGTCCCCAAGTCAGAATTCGGCGTGACACTGCCTTATTTCGAAAAGATCCGTTCCGAAGTCAGTGCCGATTCTCCGACGTGGAACTACCAGAGCCTTGCGGCGAATGGTCCGAAACTTGAGGAGCCAGCGGCTGGTCAGATCACGATCCCTACCTGGAAGGATGAGCTTTATCTTGAGTATCATCGCGGCGTCTTCACAACACAGACAAAGCATAAGCAGAGTATGCGCGACAGCGAAGAGTGGGTGCTCGACGCAGAAAAATATTCTTCTCTTGCGTGGCTTGATGGACAGACCTATCCACAAACCGAGTTAAATGACGCGTGGAAGAAGGTCCTCTTCAATCAATTTCACGATCTTGGAGCCGGCTCCGGTATCGGCATTATTTATAGAGACGCGCAGAAGGATTATCAGGACGTGCAGTGGGCAACCAATGAAGCATCGTCCAAGGCTATGAACACCCTTCAGGGCCAGATCAATACCAAGGCTGCCGGCGAAAATCCGGTGCTCATCTTCAATCCCCTCGCATGGGATCGGTCTGGACTGGTCCCAGTGGATGTCGAGTTACCTGCGACATCTGTGAATGGCGTCAGCGTGGTGGATGCTCATGACCGCGTTCTACCTTCCGAATTACTCTCTACAGACAAGAAGACGAATACATACCACCTATTAGTAGATGCGAAGAACGTTCCTTCTCTTGGCTACGAGGTAGTCCATATCGTGCCGGGCAAACGTCCATTCACCAGCAATTTAAAAGCTGAAGGAACAACGCTCGAAAATGCTGCTCTGCGTGTGAAGGTAGATCCGACGACCGGTTGCATCACCAGTCTCTACGATAAAAAAAGCAGCTTCGAAACTCTTGCGGCTGGAACATGTGGCAACGAGTTACAGGCCTTCAAAGATCTGCCTAAAGACTACGATGCATGGAATATCGACCCAGGCACTTATGACGTTGCGCCCACATTGCTGAATAAGGCTGACTCTGTCGAATTGCTAGATAAGGCCTCAGCAGATGGGCGGATGAAGGCGACGATTCGCGTCACACGTACCTGGCAGAGTTCAAAATTCACACAGGACATCACACTGTATGACGGCTCTAATCAGGTGGAAGTCAGCAATGACATTGACTGGCACGAGAACCACATCCTATTGAAAGCAGCATTCAGCCTGGCCGCATCGAGCAAGATGGCTACGTATGAAATTCCGTACGGCACCATTGAGCGCCCGACGACGCGAAACAACAGCTTCGAGAAGGCGCAGTTTGAAGTTCCGGCGATGCGCTGGGCAGACCTGGGAGATGGCAAACATGGCTTCTCGCTGATCAATAACTCGAAGTACGGTTATGACGCGAAGGACAACGTTTTGCGCATGACCCTGCTGCGTTCACCAACGTGGCCTGATCCTGTCGCGGACCGCGGTCATCAGCATTTCACGTACGCCCTTTATCCGCATGCCGGCGACTGGAAGCAGGCGATGAGTGTCCGCCATGGTTATGAATATAACTACGGCCTTAAAGCGATGCAGATCGTGGCACATCCAGGAAGCGGTCCGCTCGAGCATTCTTTTGCAAGCATCAAGGGCGATAATGTCGTTCTAACTGCTGTAAAGAAGGCGGAAGACGGCGACGGTTTGATCGTCCGCTTTTACGAGTGGGCGGGTAAAACCGGTGACGTGACGCTGACAGTGCCTAAGGGTGCTAAAACCGCAACCATTGCAGACATGCAGGAAAATGCTCAGGGTTCTGCACTTCCCAGTACGCATAGAGCGGAAGGAGATGTCATTACTGTTCCGGTTACTCCGTATGAGATCCAGACAGTAAGGATTGACTACGCGCATGCAGGTGCGACGGAAGAAGCGTCTAAATAGCACGCAGTAATTCGCAAAACGGCAGCCAGGTGGCTGCCGTTTTTTATTGCGGCTACTGTGTCGTAAATGAAGCCTCTGCACACCCGCAGGATTCCCTCACAATGAGTTTTGTGGGGAGAACGATCTTCGCAAAGCCAATGTCCATCTTCGGATTCCGAATACGCTCAAAAAGCAGCATTGCGCCCCTGTAGCCAAGGTCAAGCGGCGACTGAGAGACAGTTGTTAGTGTCGGTGTCAGGACGTTGCCCAGATCGACGTCGTCGAAACCGATGAGGGCCATGTCCTCGGGGATGCGGACGCGCAGCATCTTCATCACCTGGAGAGCCTGGACTGTCGTGCGGTGATTCAGACAGAAAAGTGCCGTGGGAGCACTCTTGCTCTTAAGCAGCTTTCGCATAAGCGCTTCGAAGGCTTCGGTCGTTCCTATGTCTCCAAAATATCTTGGCTTGAGGTTTGCGGCCTGCATTGTGCTGAAATAAGACTCCACTCGCTCGTGGATACTGAAAACTATTTCGTCATAGCCTACGCAGACAATATTTTTGTGTCCGTGTCCGACAAGATGCTTGACCGCCTGCTCCGTGCCGCCCCTATTTTCGGCTACGACTGCGTCACCCTCGACCTTCGCCAGGGGACGGTCAAGCGCAACAATTGGAGTCTCGGGAGGATAAAGGCTACGGAGTTTTCGATCGTCTTCACCCGAAGGCACAACTAGAAGTCCCGCTACTTTGCGACTAGCCATGTGATCGGCTTCCTGCAGCTCCAGTACCTGGCTTCTCTCTGACGCGACAATCAGTGTGAGATAGCCATACGAGCGAGCAACCTCCTGTACCTTGTGGCAGCAGCTGGCGAAAAAGCTGTCAGAGATATCAGGAACGATCAAGCCTATCGTCTTCGCTTTTTGTCCTGCGAGAAGCCGGGCTGCTTCGTTTGGCCGATAACCCATGCGTTCGATAGCAGCGAGTACGCGCTTCCGGGTGGCGTCGCTTACGGACTGGTGCCCGTTGAGAACGCGGGAAACTGTCATGATGCCCATCCCCGCCTCGTGCGCTACATCGGCAATGGTCGGCTGCTTCTTCCGGTTGGGCAAGATAACTCCTCGCAAACATACTAATAGATTGCGCGCACCGTATGAGTTTTAACCGCAAGGAGCAGCTGGAGTGCTAGCTGATCGGGTAAGTCAATTTGGTGCAACACCTCATCAACCGCACACTGGCGACTGCTGCATCATCATTTGTTCATCCTCGCAGGAGATGAGGATGAGTATCGGCCACCCGGGCGATCAGTTCACCGAAGAGCGTATTGGCCCAGGCGAACCATGCCCGCGTAAAGCGTGTGACATCGTTCAGGAAGTAACTTTCGTGCATGAATCCCGTACCGGCTGAGGAAGCTTTGAGCATCGCAATGGCATGGCCAATTTCTGCCTCAGAGCTGCTGGTCAGGGCGTAGACCATCTGCGACATGGGCCAGATCATCCCCACGCCTTCGTGCGGTCCGCCAATTCCCTCTCCCGCCGTCCCGCTGAAGAACCATGGATTCTGGTGACTCCATACAAAATTCCGAGTGCGCGCATAAAGGTCAGCATCAGGTGAACTGTCGATATACGGCAAGCCGAGCAGGCTCGGCACATTGGCATCATCCATGAGCAGACTGCTGCCTAAACCGTCCACTTCATATGCCCAGATAGTTCCCTTCGGAGTAGAAACGACAGCATGCCGACGCAAGGCTGCTTCGACTTCCGACGCAAGCGCATTGGCATCGTTGGCAAGTGCATCATCGGAGAGGACCGCGTGAGCCATCTTCGCAAGCTGCCGAAGAGACGTCACCGCGAAAAGGTTCGATGGAACGAGAAAAGGAAAGATACACGCGTCGTCGGACGGACGGAATCCGGAGGCAATGAGACCGACCGGCTTGACAGGATTTCCGAATCCATTGTTCGGCAGAGTCTCGGTGGAAATTTTAGAGACACGCTGGAAGCGATAAGGGCCATCTCCTTGTTTGCGTTGCTGCACGCGCATGGTCGCGACCACAAGCTTCATGGCCTCTCGCCAGGTCTTATCGAAGGGTGCAGTGTCCCCTGTCTCAGCCCAGAAACCATGAGCGAGGCGGATCGGATAGCAAAGCGAATCGAGCTCATATTTACGCTCAGCCACTCCCTGCTTCATTTCCGTATCGTCAGCGCGGCTGCCTTCTAACGCAGGATCGTTCAGGTTGGCCATGAATGCATTTGCGTAAGGGTCGATGAGAATACAGCGTGCCTGGCGCCGGATCAATCCTTCAAGGAGCGTGCGCAGGGCTGCATCCTTCTTCGCTAGCGGGAGGTAGGGCCAGACCTGCGCAGACGAGTCCCGCAACCACATGGCAGCAATGTCTCCAGTGATTACGGCTGTATCAGGCTTGCCCTCGAAGGTTCCGGGCTCAACAGTCGTGTCGAGAGTATTCGGATAGCAGTTCGCAAACAGACTGGCCTGTTCCACATCACCAATCTTCCTGGTGACGCTCGCAATGTAGGCTTCGACCACAGGGCTATTGAAACGGCGGTCAGCGACTGCGGGTCGACGGGAACCGAACTTCCCTGCAGAACTCGCGGCGAACGCACGGGGCGGCAAAGCGGACTGGGCTGCGGCGCCTGCAATAATGGTGCCGGCACCATGTAAAACTGTACGTCGACTCAAAAGCTTTGGCATATTCTTCCTTATGTTCTGAAGAATAAATCACCGGACGACGCAAGAACGCTCATCGAGCATTTACACTTGCGCTTCCATCAGAAAGAGAAACAGCGCATGCACAAAACATTAAAGAAGCTCTCTGCGATGATTGCGTTTGTCGGCCTGACTTCCGCGACGCCTTTTTATGTCCTGGCACAGGCACGAGGTCAATATAAGCCGACGATCGAGTCTCTCGACACCCATCCGCTTCCCGCCTGGTATGACGATGCAAAGCTGGGAATTTTCATTCACTGGGGTCTTTATTCTGTTCCCGGATGGGCGCCTGTTTCTCACCCCGAGCATGATTTTGCTTCATCTGACTACATCAGCTACAACCCCTATGCCGAGTGGTATTACAACACGATGCGCATCGATGGCTCGCCCACCTGGAAATATCATCGCGAGCACTATGGTGCGAACTACGATTACTACAATTTCACTACAATCTTCGATCAGGAGAGCAGCAAATTAGACCCGGATGTATGGGCACAAACATTCAAAGACGCCGGCGCCAAATATGTTGTCCTGACAACGAAGCACCATGAGGGATTTACGCTTTGGCCGAGCCAGGTGAAAAATCCCAAGCTGCCGCCAAACGGTCAACATGCCACCAAGGACCTGGTTGGAGAAGTAACCGATGCGGTGAGGAAGCAAGGACTGCGGATGGGCCTCTACTATTCGGGAGGCTACGACTGGACATTTGTTCCCGGGCCTATTCGCGTGGCTGCTGACTATAAGACGGTGCAGCCGCAAAGCGCGACTTACGGCGCTTATGCAGATGCGCAATATCGCGAACTCATCGATAAATACCATCCATCAATTCTTTGGAATGACATTGGTTATCCGAAAAGCGGCCATGCGCTCGAAATTCAATCGGAGTTTTATAACAAAGTGCCGGATGGGGTAGTCGATGATCGCTTCAGCATCAGCCATGCCGATTTCGTTTCCCCGGAATACGAAACACTGCACAGCATCAGTAAGAAGAAATGGGAGGAATGCAGAGGTCTCGGCCAATCCTTTGGTTACAATCGCGCCGAGGGTGAAGCGCAGACGATAGCGCCTGACAAACTTATTTATTTGCTCGCCGACATTGTCAGTAAGAACGGTAACCTGCTGCTCGACGTTGGACCGGAAGCCGACGGCACTATTCCGCCGGTACAGTTGGCACGCCTGAAAGCCCTTGGTGCGTGGCTTCATCAGAATGGCGAGGCTATCTACGGAACGCATCCATGGACTCATGCCGAGGGAAAAACTGCTGGAGGTCTGGATCTGCGATTCACCAGCAAGGATAAATTCGTCTATGCGACGTTGCTGGGCAGACCTCAAGGAAACTCGGTCACGCTAAAGGCGGTATCTCTCAAGCCTGGCTCTAACGTCTCGCTACTTGGCAAACAAGAAGAGCTTGCATGGAAACAACAAGGCGGCGATGTCGCCGTGACGCTCCCGGCGGACTTACCCGGCCAGTATGCTTATGTGCTTCGGCTGGATGGTGCCCGATAACAAATGTGCAGCAGCATCTAATCGGGCGTCTGCTACTGACAGACTGGTTTTCACTAACTTATCGACGCCCAGATTCATCATTCCACGGCTAGTCGTTTTCGCAGCAGAAAGAAAACTGGGACGCCACTCAGAATAATGAAGATCCCCGGGATGGTTGTAGAAGCCCGGTAGAAGAGTAGTACGACCAGTATTGTGAGCGCGCCGAGAATGTAAAGAAGCGGTATCACCGGGTAGCCGAAAGCCTTATAAGGGCGGTCAGCCTGCGGCCGGGTCTTCCTCAGGCGAAAGATACCGCCAATCGTCAGGACGTAGAAGATAAGGACGGCCGACACTACATAATCAAGGAGATTGCTATAGAGATTGCCGTACTTACCTGTTGCACTGTCATAAGTGCGCGGCAACACCAGCAAGGCAGCCCAGATACCCTGCACCAGCAGGGCTGCTCCCGGCACTCCGTCGCGATTGAGTTTGCCTGTTGCTTTAAAGAAAAGACCGTCCTTCGCCATTGCAAAATACGCGCGCGACCCTGACAAAACCATGCCATTTATGCAACCGAATGTAGAAATCATGATGGCTATGGCCATTGCGCCCGCGCCTACTCCCGGCAGCGCTGCCTCGACGGCAGCTGTCGCTACCCTGTCAGAAGCCGCATGCTGGATAGCTGCCAACGGCAGCGTGAACAGGTAGGCGAGATTCACCAATAGATACAGAGTGATGACGCCAATAGCTCCAAGAGCCAGCGATAGCGGGATGTTTCGCCTAGGATTCTTAACCTCGCCGGCTGTGAACGTGATGTTGTTCCATGCATCCGCCGCAAAAAGTGATCCGACCTGCGAAATGCAGATAGCGATGAAGAGTCCATAGCCAGTCGCGGCACTTATGCCAGGGAGAATGGCGGTGTAGTTTTCCGGCGTCCATGGACGACTGAAGTTGGCATGAATAACACCTGCCCGGCTGCCAATAAACAAGCCGACAATGATGAGGGCAGCGAGTGACGCGATCTTCGTAACTGTAAAGACATTCTGAACTATTTTCCCGTAGTTCACTCCTTTTGAGTTTGTCCAGGTGAGGAGGAGGATTACGAGAATAGCTACTAACTGTGCTGTCGATAGCGAAATCCAATAGCGTCCGAATAAGTGGACCGGTGCTACAAGGTAGGTATTTTCAGAAATACGAGGCGCAAGGACACCGAGAAAACGGGCGAATGCCACGGCAACCGCGGCTACCGTCCCGGTCTGGATGACCAGGAACAGCGTCCAGCCGTAAAGGAAGCCAAACATAGGCGAAAAAGCTTCGCGGAGGTATACATATTGTCCCCCCGCACTGGGCATCATGGACGCCAGTTCACCGTAGGAAAGTGCTCCGGTAATTGTGAGTAGACCGGCGATGACCCAGGAGAGCAGCAACCATCCTGAACTACCAAGTTGTCGTGACATGTCGGAGGAAACGATGAAAATGGCAGAGCCGATCATGCTGCCGGCGACGACCATGGTGGAGTCGTATAGATTCAGACTCCGATGAAACTTTCCTTCCTCATTGTCCTTTGGCATATCCGGCAGGTTTGATTCTTCCCGATTCATTCACACTCCTTGATCGCTGGCGAACATCTGTTCTCTGCTGAGTCATGTTCACACAGTTATCGAGTGAAAGGAATCCATCGTCACGGAACGCCTCAAGCTTTTGCTGAGATGAGCGCCTTCTCGAGGATCGTTAAACCTTCGTCAATCTGAGATGAGCTCGCAGTGAGTGGTGCCAGGAAGCGAATAACATTTCCATAGGTTCCAGCCGATATGATCAGCAACCCCAGCTCATGACAGATTGCGAGGATGCGTTTTGTCAATGCAGCGGCGGGCTTGCGTGTACCACGATCTGTCACAAACTCTATCGCCTGCATTCCGCCGAGGCCGCGAATATCGCCAATTGACAAGAAGCGATCCCTCCAGCCGCGTGTACGGTTTTCAAACACTGACGCGAAAAGAGCTGCCCCTGCTGGCAGGTCTTCGCGATCAAAAGCCTGCCAGGCAGCAATCCCCGCAGCACATGCCAACGGATTTCCGCCGAATGTTCCGCCGAGCGCGCCCGGCTCTACCGCATCCATAATCTCTGCGCGCCCCGTCACTGCCGCAAGAGGCGTTCCGCCTGAAATTGACTTGGCGGACAGGATCATATCAGGTTCGACGCCAAAAGATTCGCATGCGTAAGCAGGCCCAGTCCGGCCGAAGCCGGTCTGGATCTCGTCGGCAATGATCAGGATTTTATGTTTGCGACATATGTCGCAGATACGAGTGAACCATTCCCCGGGCGGTACGACAAAGCCACCCTCGCCTAACACCGGCTCGAAAATTACAGCTGCCACAGCGCCCGCCGCGACCTGGCGCAGAAACACGTCCTCAAGCCGGCTTGCACATTCGACGTCACACGACGGGTAGGTTAGGTGGTAAGAACATCGGTAGCAATACGCGTAGGGGATGCGATATATCTCAGGCGCGTAGGGCCCGAAACCTGCCTTATACGGATGGATCTTACTTGTCAGTGTAAGTGCGAGCAGTGTCCGGCCATGGAACGCATCTTCGAAGGCAATAACAGCTTGACGGCCGGTGTAAGCGCGGGCGATCTTGATGGCGTTCTCTACCGCCTCAGCTCCCGAATTAGCTAGAAATGTCTTCTTAGCGAAGCTCCCCGGTGTCCTTTCATTCAGTATCTCCGCCAGCCTCACATAAGTCTCATAGGGCGTCACCGTGAAACACAAATGGAGGTACGCGTCAGCCTGTTCCTTCAACGCTCTAACGACCTCAGGAGGCCGATGACCTGCGTTCTGGCAGCCGATACCACCGGCGAAGTCCAGAAAGCAATTTCCGTCCACATCCTCGATAACGGCACCCTCCGCACGACGGACAAATACGGGAAGAGCCGCACCGAGGCCGCGAGGTACAGCAGAATCTCTGCGAGCCATCAGTTGTCTCGCAATGGGTCCAGGAATTGAAGTAAGCAGCCGAACCGATGGAGCTATCGTCTGTTCCAATATCAATCCTCCACTGACCTTTGGGTACAGTCTGCCTGCTTATGAATTCTTTGCGAGTGTCAGTAATCGATCTTATGATCGGATTCAATCCATGACTGAAAGCTTGCCCATGCTTCAAAAGACAGGACTTGTTGTGACGGAATAGTTCGTTCATTGTGCCCCAGCTTCATCTGTTCATAGAGAAAAGAATCGGAAAAGCCGGCTCGCTCGGCACTCTTACAATCGTTCCCATAAAAAATACTGGAGATACGCGCCCAGTAGATGGCACCGAGACACATCGGGCATGGTTCTGAACTCGTGTAGATCTGGCAGCCCTCTAGAAAGTAAGTCCCAAGTACACCACAAGCTTTACGGATCGCGTTCACTTCACCGTGAGCGGTCGGATCATTTGAAGTGGTCACGCTGTTTGCAGCTTCGGCGATAACGACACCATCCCTCACGATCAAGGCAGCAAAAGGACCTCCGTTGCCAGAGCGAACATTTTCCGTGGCGAGGTGAATCGCACGCTGCATGAAGACAGGATCAGGCGCAGTTCGAGGTTTCACCGTAGTCCCCTTCCGTTCAACTCGCGTCACATGGTCAGCAAGACACGCATAGTATGGCATACGGCTGCAAATGGACCGCGCTCTTTGCTCAGGAAAGAAGCGGCCGTGCTCCTGTGAAATCTGTGCCCTTTAAATGCGGCTACGCTTATCGTTCGACCGCGAACGTGGCGTGATCAGTGGCATTCGCATCGGTACCCACCCATAAGTCAAATGTTCCCGGTTCGATCGAACGCTGATGGGTCTGCGGACTCCAGAATGCAAGCTCGTTTGAGTCCAGGCCTAGTGTGACTTCCCTGCTTTCGCCAGGCTGAAGCGCGACCCGTTGGAATCCTTTCAATTCACGGACAGGCCGACTGGCAGAGCCTGCACGCTGGTGAGTGTACAGCTGAATGACTTGGTCGCCGGCCAGTTTCCCCGTGTTCGTCAGGGTGACGGAAACCTGCAGCGTCTCTCCCGCATGCACGGTTTGCTTACTCTGTTTCATTTTTCCGAGCGCGAAGCTTGTATAGCTGAGCCCGTAACCAAAAGGATAGAGCGGGAGACTGGACTCATCCCAGTAGCGGTGCTCGGTGTCATCGGGAATCTGCGTAAGATTGCGAGCATAGTTGATAGGAATTTGCCCAACGCTGCGAGGCCACGCGATCGGCAGATGTCCTCCTGGAACAGCATTGCCAAAGAGCAGATCGGCAACTGCGTCGCCGCCTTCGGTACCCGGATACCAGGCGTCCAGAATCGCATTAACGTGAGTGGACGCCCAGGTTATATCGAGCGGTCTGCCATTCAGTAGGACTAAAACTACTGGCTTGCCCGTAGCTACTGCTGCCTCCAGTAACGCCTGCTGCCTGCCAGGCAATGCCAGAGAGGACCGACTGGCACGCTCACCGCTCATGCTCTGCTGTTCCCCCAGCACCAGTACAGAGACTTCTGCATTCTTCACCAGGTCGATCGCGTGTTTGAACTCAGCCTGGCGCGCTTCATCTGTGAGAAGCGTGGGCTTTGGGCTTTGAAACTGTTCGTCAAAGATAGTCGGTGCCCCTCGATCAATTTCCACCCCCCTGGCAGCACTGATGGTGACACCGGACGGCAACAGGCGGCGAATTCCTTCGAGCACAGTGACTGTATCTTCATAGTGGCCGGCCAGGCTCCACGAGCCCATGGTGTCTGGCTTGGAATCGGCCAGAGGTCCTATGACCGCGATCGACTTGATAGATTTCTGCAGCGGTAGAAAGTGACCTTCGTTGCGCAACAGGACTGCTGTGCTGGCAGCAACGGCGCGGGCTGCGGCGCGCTGGTCCGAGTTCACAAGTATCGACGGCACCCTGGCGACATCGACGTATGGGTGCTGGAAAAGCCCCATTCGATATTTAGCCAGGAGGACATCGCGAACAGCTTCGTCAATCGTAGACTGCTTCACCTCACCCGACTTGATCGCTGATGGCATGCCGTCTCGAATTACGAGGCTGGTCATTTCCATGTCGACACCAGCATTCACGGCGCGTACTGCCGCGTCCTCAGGACCGGAGGCGAAACCATGTGTCGTCAGGCTGGACACGGACTCCCAGTCAGATACAACAAAGCCACCAAAATGCCAGCGCTCGCGCAGCACATCGTGGAGCAGCCAGCGGTTCCCTGTTGCCGGTACTCCGTTCAAATCCATGTAAGCGCTCATCAGTGAGCCCGCCCCAGCATTTACGGCAGCGTGAAACGGGGGAAGATAAACATTCTCAAGCTGCTCATCGGAAATGTTGGACTCTTCGTAGTCACGTCCGCCGGCAGCAGCTCCATAGCCGGCGAAGTGTTTTATGCAGGCAAGCACGTGCTCCGGAGTACCTATCTGCGGGCCCTGGAAACCGCGAACCTGTGCTTCTGCCATGCGTGAGCCAAGGTAGGGGTCTTCACCGGCGCCCTCCATGATTCTGCCCCAGCGTGGATCGCGCGCAATGTCCAGCATGGGGGCAAATGTCCAGTTGATACCGACAGCCGAGGCTTCACGCGCGGCCATCATCTGCGCGCGCTCCGCCTCAGCGGGATCCCATGAGGCGGCAAGTGCCAGTGGCACCGGGTAGATGGTGCGAAAACCATGAATCACGTCAAAGCCAAAAATGATCGGGATATGCAGCCGGCTTTCATCGACAGCAATGTGCTGCAGCTGGTTGATGCGCGCGGCCTCTTTGACGAAAAGAAAAGAACCGACTTCGCCACGACGAGCATGCTCTTCCGGGCTCAAACTATCCGGTGGTCCGTTCAATGCAATCTGGGTCATCTGGCCGAGTTTCTCCGCCAGTGTCATTTTCGCCATCAGCTGCGCAACAAAACGATCGGCTGTCGAATCGTCAGCGATGGCGGCAATGGGCTCCTTATGGTCTGTCTGTCCATAGAGCGGGCACACCATAGTTTGTTGAAGCAGGGCAGACAAAGCGAGAACCGCAACCGCACGAACATGGCAAATCATCAATTCCTCCGAATCAATTGGATGACACTGCCAGCGGCATTATTCGCGACCACCGCGGCATCTTTTGAACATCACTTTCAATTGGGCAGCGTTGAGCTGCATAAGTGTAGACAAAGCAACGACTGGGTGTCCATGACGCGATCCTGCGCGGTAACAGAAGTCGTGATGCCGATCACGAGCTGCAACTGTCTATCTCGCTTTTGGCAATTTCCCGTAGTCAACCCGGCTAATGCCTTTTCCCTGTTGAACGCGATAGTAGCTGTCGGCTGCAAGATGATCGAAGGTCTGTACATCTCCCTCGGGCCAGAGCACTTCAATTTTTTCTGCCTGTGTCGCTTTAGCAAGACCGAAACGCAAACGAAGGTCACTTTGAGAAAGATAGCTGCCGCCGCTTCTCATCTCCTCGGTCTGCACCACGCCGCCGGCTGTCAGACGCACACGTGTATTCAGGGCCAGGGGATTGGAAGATTTTCCCTCGAAGACAAAGCCTATCCAGTGATTGGTTGGATCTGACCGGCTCTCGAGAAGCATCGGCCCTCCTACAAGATTTTCGACGACCAGGTCGGCGCGCCCCGTATTAAACAGATCGCCCACCGCCAGGCCCCGACTCACTTGCGGCATCCGCACAGCTACTCCGGAAGCCGTACTTACATCTTTGAACGTCCCATCGTGTTGATTTTGGAAGACGAGTGTTGGCTCCTGATAGGTAATGCCAGTCTTTGTATTTCCCACCTGGGGGTAGACGTGGCCATTTACCAGCACGATGTCCTGCCATCCCGAGTTATCCAGATCAACGAAGGCATCTCCCCACCCAACATAGGGGACAGTACTGTGAGCAATGCCTGCCGCATAAGAGATATCCGTAAAGCTCAAATCTCCATCATTCTGGAAAAGCGTCGCATACTCATCACTGAAGTGAGAGATAAGCAGACTGAGGCGCCCGCTGTTACGAAAATCGCCAAGGGCAACACCCATATTAGCCTGTTCATTTCCATCCTGACTTACTGACACACCGGCATCAAGGGCTACTTCCTTGAATTTTCCATTGCCCAGGTTCTGATAAAGAAAATTGGGTTCGCCGTCGTTTGCAACAAACAAGTCCAGCTTGCCGTCGCCATTGAAGTCTGACCAGACAGAGGTTAGTCCAAAGTAGTGCTGTGGGTCATTGACGCCGGCCTGCTTTGCTACCTCGCTAAAGGTACCATCTCCATTGTTGTGATAGAGAGTGTCCGGCGACCCTTTCAATCCTCTAGGCCCGCACTGGACCGGCACGTCTTTATACTGGCAGGTCTTTTTGGAGCCGAAGAGGGGCAGATCCTTCAAATCCAGATCGACATAGTGTGGAACAAACAAGTCGACTTTGCCGTCGCCGTCATAGTCGCCAAAAGCCAGGCCTGTTGCCCACCCTGTATCAATGGCGAGGCCGCTCTGCCTAGTCACATCGGTGAAAGTACCGTCACCGTTATTGCGGTACAGGACTACTCCGCCAAAGCAGCTGACGGCTAGGTCGGGGCGGCCGTCATTGTTATAGTCTCCTACCGCTGCACCCATAGCCCAGCAAGGATTACTCACACCAGCCTTTTCGGCTACATCAGTGAATGTCCCATCATGGTTATTTCGATACAAGGCAGACTTAGCTTTCTTACCTTCAAGAGCCATGGCGACCGACGGCGCATTCGTAAAATAGATGTCCAGCCAGCCATCGCCATCGAAATCGAGCAGGGCGACGCCACCGCTCATCGACTCGACGATGTACTTGGCCTCTGGGCTCGACATATGATTGAACGTAATCCTGGTAGAAGCGGTTATATCGACTAGTTCGGGCGTATGTCTTGCAGGCTCAGCAGGAGTTTTCGTCAAACCGAGTTTTGACTGCGCGAAGACGTCATGGCCACACCCAAAGAAAGTTAACCAGGATAGGAATACGACCAAAAGACTTCCAGCCAGCTCAGGCAGGCTCAATTTGAATGCGACCTGGTGTCTGCACAACAGCTTTGGATGGAGTGACATCTTCGACGAACTGCATAACATAGCTGGAGAAGCGGGAAACAGCATAACTGCTCTATCATAGCCGAGCGATCTTGCCCGAGTGCTCAATCTTGACAAAGCTGAAGGCAGACCAGCCCAATGAGGTTGCCGGCCCGGTCAGCCAGTATCGACGCCGCAAGCCCCGATTGTGCATTCAAGCATCTACTCACAGAGCACACCTATAAGCGATCAACAAAAAGGACAAAATGCACCGCATCCCCATCTTCCTGGTCACGAGTTTTCTTGCCGCTGAGTCCGTCACCCTTTTCGCACAACGGCCACTGGCAGCTACCGAGTGGTTGACGACTCCTGATCGCTCCTCTCTGATTGCACGATTGGATAGCAGGATCAACTTCACAGCGGGCGACGTTTCGTCACAGATACCTGTCATCTCCATTGACAACAAAACAAAGCTGCAAATGATTGACGGTTTTGGGTTTGCCATGACAGGGGGAAGCGCACAATTACTGATGCGCATGACACCGGAGAAGCGCAATGCGCTGCTTCAGGAAGTATTCGGAACCACTGGAGACGCGGCTGGCGTTAGCTACCTTCGCTTGAGTATTGGATCCTCCGATATGAATCAGCGGGTATTTACCTATGATGACTTACCGCCAGGGCAGACGGATGTGAGCCTCAAGCACTTTGACCTTGGATCAGATTTAAAAGATGTTATTCCGGTCATGCAGCAGATCCTGAAAATCAATCCATCGATCAAAGTCCTTGGCACACCGTGGTCTGCGCCTTCATGGATGAAAACGAATGACGATCCTAAAGGTGGAAGTCTCAAGCCCGAATTCTATAAAGCATACGCAAATTACTTAGTTCGATACGTTAAGGAAATGCGCAGGCACGGGATACCGATCGATGCGATCACACCGCAAAATGAACCCCTGAATCCTAAAAATACACCCAGCATGGTGATAACTGCCGAAGAGGAAGATGCTTTCATCAAGCAGGCACTTGGACCTGTGTTCCGCGAAAATCATATGGCGACAAAGATCATTGTCTATGACCACAATTGCGACCGGCCCGACTACCCAATGACTATTCTCGCTGACAGAGATGCGGCACAGTATGTCGACGGCAGCGGCTTTCATTTGTACGAAGGCACTACAGATGCTATGACAAAAGTCCACGATGCTTATCCAGACAAGAGTCTTTATTTCACGGAACAGATGGTTGTCAATCGTCGCGATGCGGGACCAGATTTGCTCCTGGCTGAACCGGTAGCGCGTATCGTCATCGGCGCCACTGCGAATTGGGCACGCAATGTGTTGCTGTGGAACTTCGCTGCAGACCCGGTTTTTGGACCTCACACCGATAACGGAGGCTGCCCTGTGTGCGAAGGCGCGGTGACACTTGAAGGTGATAAGGTAACGCGCAACCTCGCGTTTTATACAGTGGCGCAGGTATCGAAGTTTGTGAGGCCCGGCGCGGTGCGAATCGGTACCAGTGATTCAGGACGGACTCCTGCGCATGTAGCATTTCTGAATGCAGATGGAAAGGTGGTGCTTCTTGTCGCAAACACAGCCGACACCGCACAGAAGTTTTCCATTCGCTTCGATGGTGCAACAGCAATTACAGAATTGCCGGCTGGAGGGGTCGCGACATATGTCTGGTAAGTCATCACTGCTGCTAGCTCCCCTAAAGAGAATCGTCGGCATTCACTCAGCGAAAAGCTTGATATCGTTTGCAGTGGCTATTGTGAGCTGCCTGCTTGCCGCGAGCGTTTCGGGGCAATCCTATTACCCTCAGAAGCTTGAAGATGCCAGCGCTGTTTACGTGACGCTCGGCAGCGGGAGAGCTGCCGGAGATGGCATTGCCGATGACACTGCCGCCTTGCAACGTGCAATCGATAAGGTCCAGGAAACGACACAGCAGGGTGTGGTGTTTTTGCCTGAAGGACGCTACCGACTATCACACACGCTGTATGTCTGGCCGGGCATTCGCATCATTGGCTACGGTGCGAAGCGGCCAGTTCTGCTGCTGGGCGATCACACTTCCGGCTACGGCGGCGCGCTCGCCTACATGGTGTTCTTCACAGGTGGCCGACCAGATGCGCCAGGCACTTTAAATCGCGCGCATCGGTCGCAACAGAGACGGCCCCATCACGATGAGATATTCCCCGGCACTGTCCCTGCAACTAATCAGGTAATCGATGCCAACCCGGGTACCTTCTACTCGGCTATGATTAATGTAGACTTTGACCTTGGCGAAGGAAATCCGGGTGCAGTCGGGGTTCGCTTTCATGCTGCACAGCATTGCTTTCTGACGCACATGGAGTTCCGCATCCATTCCGGACTCGCCGCGCTCAATGATGTTGGCAATGAGGGAGAAGATCTCAACTTCATCGGCGGTCAGTACGGCATCATCACGTCAAAGCCGTCACCTGGATGGCAATACACCTTGCTTGATTCCAGCTTTGACGGGCAGAGTAAAGCTGCAGTCAAAGAGCATGAAGCCGGGTTGACGCTCGTGCGAGATAGCTTCAGCCACCTGCCGGAGGCTGTGTCAATTGATCCTGGATACGCAGAAGAACTATGGATCAAGGATTCACGATTCGAGGATATCAGCGGCCCGGCGATCACTGTCAGTAATGAGAACAATGCGCGCACCGAGATCACCCTAGTGAACACTGCGTGCCGAAAAGTTCCTGTCTTTGCGCACCTGCGCGAGAGTAATAAGGACTTCGCCGCCCCGCGAGACCAGTATGTGGTTAAAGCTTTCTCGCACGGTCTAACGCTCGGTCATGTTGGAGATATCGGCGAGATCCGTACCAAATTCGAGACTGACATAACTGCAGCTGCAGCGAAATTGCCACTGGCTATCCGCGACCTTCCGTCTCACAATGATTGGGCAAATCTTCGTAGCCTGGGAGCCAAAGGCGATGGCGTTAGTGACGACACAACCGCCATTCGAAGAGCGATCGCAGGAAACAAAATAGTTTTTGTCCCGGCGGGTCGCTATCGAGTTACCGATACGATCCTGCTTAAGCCTGACAGTGTCCTGATCGGTCTACATCCGAGCACGACCCAGTTTTTTCTGGCCGACAACACCAATGGATTTAATGGCCCGGGTGGGCCTAAACCGCTCCTCGAAACGCCCGAAGGCGGTGCTGCAATCGTGAGCGGCATTGGGATTTACACCGGCGGTACCAATAGCAGGGCAGTCGGGGTGCTATGGAAGTCAGGTGAAAGGTCCCTGATGGATGATGTGCGCTTCCTCGGCGGCCACGGAACAAATAACGCCGACGGGATTCGCATGAACCCTTACAATGCCAACCACACCGGGGACCCCGATCCGAATAGGCGATGGGACGGGCAATTCCCCAGCCTGTGGGTGACCGACGGCGGGGGCGGAACGTTTGCAGATATCTGGACACCGAGTACCTTTGCCGACGCGGGGCTTTATGTCTCCAATACATCTACACCGGGCCATGTCTACGAGTTATCGAGCGAGCACCACGTTCGTATGGAAGTAAAGCTTAACCATGTTTCGAACTGGGAACTCGTAGCGCTGCAGACTGAGGAAGAACACGGCGAGGGCGGAGGCGCAGTTCCGTTGGAGATAGCCGACTCAAGCCATATTCTCATCGCCAACTTTCATTCCTACAGGGTGGTCGGCATGCTCCAGACATTCCCTTACGGGGTAATGGTGAGCCATTCGAATGACATCCAATTTCGTAATCTACATATAGACAGCAACAGTAAGGCCTCATTCGACGACGCCATCCTGAATAGAGATACTGGCGCGACTGTTCGCTTCCGTGAATTTGCGTCATTGACAGTCAATACTTCGCTTGCACCGAACGACGCAGGACAGGAAGCGATCGATGTACATAGAATCGCCACTGGCTTTCACAACATAGCCGGCGCTGCCGTTGCTCCAAACGGCGATCTTTACTTCGTGGATGCTTACGAGCAGAAAGTTTATCGATGGAGCCCTGGCAACGAAAGCACGCAAGGCACGCTGACGACGATCTGTGATGCTCCTCTTGATATTGCAAATCTCGCGATTGACGCAAGCGGCGATCTTATGCTGGTGTCCTACTCTGGCAATGGCACGGTTTACTCTCTCAAGGCAGGCGATCCGCCAACCAAGCTGACTCTGATTCCATCTCAGTCCGCGAGGCCCCTTGATGGTCTGACAGCCGTGCACGCAAATGACTACTGGGCGCTCCGTGAAAAGCTTGCCCATCCTGAGACGAGCACAAACCGATTTCAATTTATCTCCGCCGACGGAAAGATGTTTCTTTCAGCCGACGAAGACTTCAGTACCGGAGCACTTTTTTATGGAACGAAAATGGCCGACGTGTTGAGAACCTTCGGCTTGCAGCCTTCCAGCGCTACTAAGCCTTTCTACGTCTCAGATGAAGAAGAGCAGAAGACCTACGCAGCGCATCTGGATGCAAGCGGCAACCTGACCGACGTGAAACTGTTTGCGGGGCGCGGCGGCGAGGGTGTTGCAAGCGATTCATCAGGAAATGTCTATATTGCTTCCGGCGAGGTGTTTGTTTACAAGCCGAACGGGAGTGATGCTGGCGTCATTCGTATGCCGGAGAGGCCTATCAATCTCGTTGTCGCGCGCGCGGGTCGGAAAGAGAAGCTGTATATCCTGGCTCGAACATCGCTGTATGAGGTCGACCTGCCCCCTGAATAATTCCCGCAGTTGTTGATATTTCGCCTTCAACTCGAGAATGGATTCTTCATTGCCCACAATGATTTATGTGTAGATACTGCCAACATGTCTACTGCGGATGTGCTCGGAAAGCTTGGCCTGCCCTGTTCGCTCCACGAACTTACCACGCGCTGCTGGGACGTGATTGTTGTCGGGGCAGGTCATAACGGTCTCGCGTGCGCAGCGTACCTGGCGCAGGCTGGCCAGAAGGTTCTGGTGCTGGAAAGCCGTGAGCGCGTAGGTGGCGCCTGCACCGTCGAGGAGCCTTTTCCCCGAGTTCGCATGTCTCCCTGCGCGTATCTCGCGGGGCTTCTGCATCCTCTCGTAATCGAAGAATTAGGTCTTCGTGACCGCGGCTTTCAATGGACACCTGCTGTCAATGGACTCTTCGTTCCTTTCGCCGATGGCAGCAGCATTCAATTATGGGATGACGATGATCGCTGCGAACAGGAGATACGCCGCTTTTCGCCGAGTGATGTATCTGGATGGAAGGCCATGAATGACGTGGTCCGTCGTCTGCGCAACGCCCTGCGACCGGCAGATATGCGCGATGTGTGGATTGGCGATGCACCTTCACCGGTAGAGATAGAAGATCGAATTCAGGGCGACGAAGAGGCACACAGGTTGCTGCTGAAATGGTCTATGGCGGAGTTTGTCGAACGCTACATCACAGACGAACGGTTGCAAAGCGCCTATCTCGGCCAGGGAGTGATCGGCACAAATGCAAGCCCGTTTGATCCAGGTACGGCATCCATCCGCTTTCACCACTCTTCAGGTCGGCTGGGTGGAATGCCGGGCATGTGGGGCTACGTGAAAGGGGGCATGGGCTTCGTGTCTTTTTATTTCTGCGATGCTGCGCGCGATGCAGGTGCGGTCATCGCCACGGGCGTCCCAGTGGCCCGCATTCTTCCCGGTGAAGGCGTCCTGCTGGAGGCGGGCGAGTGCATCCACGCCCCTATTGTTGTTTCCAACGCGGACCCGATCCGGACATTACGCATGCTTGACACGCATGCGGATGAAGGCTGGAAACAGAAAGTTCGCGCCCTCCCTATTGTTGGGTGTACGGTGAAGCTGAACGTCTTGCTTCGTGAGCTACCGAATTTTTTTGCTCGGCCTGGAATTGCGGAAGCTCACCACCATGGACAAATCAATGCACCGCTTTCAAAGTCTGAATGGAAGGCAGGCTTCGCGGCCGCCAGGGCAGGCAATCTTCCCGCTAAACTCTGGTGCGAACTCTATTTCCAAAGTGTGCACGATTCTTCCGTGGTGCCTGAAGGACAACACACGATGAGCGTCTTCGCACAGTATGTCCCCTACACTTTCTCAGCTGGTACGTGGGACACACGCCGCGATGAAGTCAGGAATCTTGCGCTCGACTCAATCGGCCGATACTGCAGCAATATTCCTGACGCTGTCCTGGATGCACAGACGCTTGGCCCTCCGGATATAGAGGAAAAAGTCGGCCTCACGGGGGGACACATATTTCAAGGCGAGTGCCTGCCCGCTTATATGTGGAGCAACCGGTTGACAGCCAGGACGCCCATGCAGGGTGTCTATATGTGCGGGGCCTGCACGCACCCTGGTGGCAGCGTCATCGGTATCAACGGGCGCAACGCGGCGATGGCCGTTCTCTCGGATCGTGGAATCGACAGATGAGCGATCCTGCCTCGTCGGAACAACCATCAGAAAAGCAACTACTCAAGCGAGAGCTTGGCCTTTCCGATCTATCTTTGTTTTACATATCGGGTGCGCTCAGCCTGCGCTGGATTGCAACCGCCGCCGCAGCCGGGTCGAGCACACTCGTCATCTGGCTTTTCGCAAGCCTTTGCTTCTTTGTTCCACTTGCGGCAAGTGTCATCGAACTTTCCTCGCGCTATCCGCAGGAAGGCGGCGTTTACATCTGGACACAGCGCGCCTTCGGAGACTTCTCCGGTTTTATGGCTGCTTGGACATACTGGATGAGCAATCTTCCCTACTTCCCCGCGGTACTCTATTTCGGCGCCGGAAGCCTGCTCTTCGTGTTTCCGCATGGCCAGAAACTTGAACATAGCAGCAGTTACTACCTTGTCTTTGCGCTGTCTTGTCTTGCCCTCATTACACTTTTGAATGTTCTTGGGCTTCGCTTTGGAAAGTGGCTCAGCAGCATTGGCGCTATCGGCAGCTGGGTACCTATCCTGGTGCTTCTAATCCTGGCGATCATTAGCGTCCTGCGTTTCGGCTCTGCTACAAGTTTTACCGTTGTCTCCATAACGCCTCATCTAGGGCTTAAGAATGCAATTTTCTGGTCAACGATTTTCTTTGCATTCGGAGGATGTGAAACAGGCTCATTCATGGCCGAGGAAATCAGGGACCCGCGGCGTACCATTCCGCGGGCGCTCATTGGTTCAGGTATTGTTCTGGCGGGCAGCTACATCGCAGGAACTGCAGCTCTTTTGATTGCTCTTCCCAGTAATGCCATCGGAGGCTTGAGTGGGTTCGTCAACGCCATTCAGGCACTGTGTCTTCGCCTCGGCGTGCCCCGGATGGTCACATGCATCGCCCTGCTGGTAGCCGTCAGCAGCATCGGCGGAGCTGCTGCGTTTCTCTCATCAACGTCACGCCTGCCATTCGTCGCCGGCATCGACCGATATCTGCCGAGTGCCTTCGGCCGCGTTCATCATCGTTGGGGAACCCCGTGGGTCGCCATCACGACCTACGGCATTGCCGGGATGCTCTGTGCTGTCCTTAGCCAGACCGGTAGCAACGTGGAAAGTGCGTACAATCTTCTTGTAAGTATGTCCATCATTGCCTACTTCATTCCTTTTGTTTTCCTGTTCCTTGCGATGATGCGACTACAGCG
This sequence comes from uncultured Acetobacteraceae bacterium, assembly GCA_964658655.1. Classification (GTDB taxonomy): domain Bacteria; phylum Acidobacteriota; class Terriglobia; order Terriglobales; family Acidobacteriaceae. The sequence continues at coordinate 62,362 of CAZZZL010000004.1, forward strand.
CGAGCCTACTCCACCAGGCATTATCCGCATGCCTGGTGGGCGTCCAATGGCGATCCTACTTGCTTCACTTGGGCTGCTCACAACAGTGCTGACTATCATTCTGTCGATCGTTCCCGCAGACGATGACCCGCACAAGAGTGCATCCATCGCGAAATTGCTCGGGTCCACGGGATTGCTTGTCGGCGCCGGTGTGCTCGTCTACTGGAAAGGCCGCCGCGCGGCCAGGGTTATGCTGCCGGACTAAGTGAACCAGTTCATCTTTTAACATGCACATGCTTACCTTCCGTCGCGGGAGCACATGGGCAGAATAGGGGGAGACGAACGCGGGCAAAGGAAATCACTGATAAATGCCCTGCAGCATATATAAATTTGTCGATGCACATCAGAAGCATTTCCTGCACCCTGTCAGCTTTGCTGCTCGGCCTGAATGTCATCGCCCTTGCGCAGATGACGGCTCCGTCGTTCGAACGCGACTCCAGACAAGCGATCGATCAGGACTATACCAAAAAAATAAGCCAGTACACCACCGACCCCAGCTTCAGCTCGCCACTGGTCGATTACCTGCCCGCGTCGAAAACTGTACCGACCCCGGTGAAAGTATTGGGAGATATTGCTGGCGCTCCAGACATGCTGCCCTACGCGGAAGATGTTTACAGGTACTTTCGCCTCCTCGCTTCGAGTACGCCGCGCGTGAAGGTAGTCACCATCGGTCATACGGAGGAAGGTCGCGAGATGATCGCCGTCGCCGTTGCAGATGAGAGCTTGCTCGCCGGTCAGAAAGCTAATAACGAACGGCTTGCCAAGCTCAGCGATCCACGAACTATACGCATGGACGATGCAAGGGCCAAGGAGCTTATCGATAGCTCCTACCCTGTCTATTACATCACTGGCACTATTCATTCAACTGAGACCGGCGCACCGACTGCACTCATGGAGTTGGCATATAGGTTGGCTGTCGACGATTCTCCTTATATCAAGTACATTCGCTCGCACATGATCGTGCTGATTACACCGGTCGTCGAAGTCGATGGCAGGGATCGCATGGTCGACGTTTACAAATGGCACAAGGCGCACCCAGGACAGCAATGGCCTCGTCTCGCTTACTGGGGACACTATGTAGCTCATGACAATAATCGCGACGCCATGGGCATGACCCTCGACCTCACGAAAAATGTCCTCAACACTTACCTCGACTGGCATGCCCTGGTGCTGCATGATTTACACGAGTCCGTTCCTTTCCTCTACGACAACACCGTTGGCGATGGCCCCTACAATGCCTGGATCGATCCTGTTCTCGCTGACGAATGGGCCGAGTTAGGCTGGAATAACGTCGCGCAGATGCAGAACTTCGGGATGCCGGGTGTCTTTACCCATGGAGACTTCGACACCTGGAGTCCGGGCTACCTGATGTTCCTGGCCGGCATGCATAACGGGATCAGCCGCCTCTATGAGACCTTCGGTAACGGAGGAGCGGACACCGAAAAGCGCATCCTTGAACCAGAGGAGTATTCGCGCACATGGTATCGCCAGAATCCTCCTTTCCCACAAGTAACCTGGTCGCAGCGCGACAATAATAACTATGAAGAGAGCGCCCTGCTGACGACACTGTCGTACTTCTCTAGAAATACAAATCATTTTCTGGAGAATTACTACCGCAAGAGTAAGCGCTCTGTTCAGAAGCCAAATCAGGAAGGACCTGCCGCATATATACTGCCGGCCAACGATGCCGAGCGAAACCGCCAGCACCAGATCCTGCGCATCTTGAACTTGCAGCACGTGGAGATATCTCAGCTCGAAGCCGCAGTGACGAGTACGCTCCCGGCAGCCAGACACGAAGACAAGCCCGTGCAGGAGACGTTTCCTGCGGGCAGTTATGTTATCCGCATGGATCAACCCTACTCGCGTGTTGCCGATGCCCTGCTGGACAAGCAATACTGGGCGCCAGATGATCGACAGAAAACTCCGTATGACGATACCGGGTGGTCATTTACGCAGTTGTTCAATGTCAAGGTTGTGAGAGCTACCGATCCCGCGCTGCTCAACGCAAAGATGAAACCTGTCCAGGACCTGTCAACTGAAGCGCCCACCCTTAGCGGTTCCGGCAGCACGGTAGCGATCGCAAACACAGGCCAGACATCGATGCTGCCCTTGCTATACCAACTGAAAGACGCCCACATAACGATTACCGAAAAAGCTTTCGATGCAGAGGGCAAACACTTCGGTCCAGGTTCACTCCTGATAAGCGATGCAACCGAATCGATTTTGAAACCTGTACTAAGTAAGTTAGATCTTGATGGCGTTCGCTTGAATTCTTCACCAACCGTGGCTGCGCATGCCGCGACTGCTCCCAGAATTGCCTTCATGCACTCGTGGCAAGGTACTCAAACTGAAGGCTGGTGGCGTTACGCCTTCGACAATGCGCAGATACCTTTTGATTACATGAGCACGCAGGCGCTGGCTGGCGAAAGTGACCTGCGGAAGAAGTATGACGTCATAGTATTTGCGCCCATCGGTCACGCATCCGCACAGAGCATTCTCGACGGAATGCCGAAGTACGGCAATGCTCTACCGTGGCAAAAGACAGAGTTGACGCCGAACCTGGGCAGACTTGATTCCACTGCAGACATGCGCATCGGTCTTGGCTATGCGGGACTGGAGAACCTGCGCACATTTGTAGAGCAGGGCGGATTATTGATCACCTGCGAAGACACCGCGCAATTCGCTATTGATACCGGTCTCGCTCCCGGCGTCAGCGTTCAACCGCACGGAGACGCGCGTGTCGTGGGCTCCGTACTCAACACTGTCTTCGTCTCGACAAATCATCCTGTTGCTTGGGGCTTTGGTCCGTCGTTGGCGGTGATGAGCTCCGATGGAATGTCTTTCAATGTAAGTAATACCATCGGTCGCTCGGGTGGGCGCGTGTTGATGGATCCATATGCAGAGCGCCCAACCGGCCGCGGCAGTGTGGAGGACGCCGATGTTCCTCAGGGCCGCAAGATAACTCTTCCGGAACCACTCATCAAACAGCAGCCCTGGGAGCCGAAGCCGCTGAATGAGGATCAGGCACGCAATAACCCCTATGTCATTCCTGTCAACGAGCGGCCGGAAGTAATCCTTCGATTTGCAGGCGCTAAGGAGTTACTCCTGTCCGGCCTTCTAGACAAGGGCGGATCGATTGCGGAACACGCGATTGTGGTCGATGCACACCTCGGCTCGGGCAATGTTCTGCTCTTTGCGAATAACCCTGTCTATCGTGGAGAAACCATAGGCAGTTATCCCCTGGTGTTTAATGCGATCATGAATTATCAGCACCTGGCGCACGCGCAAACGGCGGCTCAATAGCTGCGACCTATCTCAAGCCTTCATAGCTTTACGTTTCTATGGAGGCTTGAGATAGAGAAGACGCAGCAGAAACAAGAGTGCGAGCAGATACAGCATCCAGTGGCGCCACGCCGAGCGCCCCGAGAAGAAGCCAAGAATCGCGAAACTTACAATGCCCAGCGAAAGACCAGTGGCAATCGAATAAGTCAGCGGGATAGTAATAATCGTCAGAAAAGCCGGGATGGCGATGCTTGGTTCATCCCATGAAATGCGTGCCGCGCAGCCGATCATGAGTGCGCCGACCAACACAAGGGCAGGCGCGGTAGCGAAGGTGGGAATTGCACCGATAAGTGGGGCCACGAAGAGTGACAGAAAAAAGAGCACCCCGGTCGTGATGGCAGTAACGCCGGTTCGACCACCCGCGGCAACGCCTGCTGCAGATTCGATATAACTTGTGACGCTGGAAGTACCGGCAAGGGAGCCTGCAATGGTCGCTGTCGCGTCAGCGAAAAAGATGCGATCCAGGCGTGGAATCGATCCATCCGGCGCAATAAGCCCGGCACGCTCCGTCACAGCCACAAGCGTGCCTATATTATCGAATAAATCAACAAACAGAAAAACAAAGATAATCTCAAGAGCATGCAGTCGTAGTGCACCTCTTATATCGAGATGAAACGCGGTAGTCTTCAGATCCGCCAGGTGAAATACAGACGGATGCCAATGCACCTGGTGGAAGATGATGCCCATTCCCATGGTCCCCAGCACGCCCAGCAGCATGGACGCCCGCACCTTAATCGTCTGCAGAATGGCTCCGAGCAGAATGCCGAAACAAGCCAATGCCGTTGCCGGTTGATGTAAGTCCCCTAAAGTGACGACGGTGGCCGCGGATGGAACAATGATTCCAGAATTTCGGAGGCCGATGAAAGCAATGAAAAGACCGATGCCCGCAGCAACAGCAGCATGCAATTCCTGTGGGATAGCGCCGACCAGCCTTTGACGAAGCCCCGTGAGTGTAAGAGCCAGAAATAAAACTCCGGATAAAAAGACCGCTCCCAACGCCGTAGGCCAAGGCACGCCCATACCTTTGACGACCGTGTAAGTGAAATAAGCATTCAGACCCATGCCTGGCGCAAGCGCGAGCGGTAGATTTGCGATAGCTCCCATAAGAAAGGAACCGAAGGCGGCGCATAGGCAGGTCGCAATCGTCACCGCTGTAATCGGCATCCCGGTTTCATGCAGAATGGCCGGGTTGACAAAGATGATGTACGCCATGGTGATGAACGTTGTGACGCCGGCGAGAATTTCCGTGCGCCAGTTGGCCTGGTTCTCGGCAAAGCGAAAGTAGCGTTCAAAAGCTTGACGCATCGTGTGGACTGTCTCGGGGTCAGGGATTCGCTACAGGATAGCCTGCGCGCTCGCGAATACCTCTAAAAACTTCCCACAGGTGCAAAATTCGGTGCGAGTCGCAGACCAGCAGGGACCAGCCGATAACTTCATCAAAGTCGTTTGTCCTGCCGCGCTATCGTGTTAGATTTCCTCATGGAACGCAGCGTCGACGATGTCCGTCCAATCAACCACATGGACGCGCGGCGCATGAAAGCACTCATTCGGTACACTGCGCGCTCGATGGAAACTTCATCACCGGTTCCTTTTGGAGCATTCATCGTGGACGCCGCCTCGGGACGAACTCTCATCCGCGCTCTCAACGCCGTGCGGTCGGAAAATGATCCAAGCAGTCACGCCGAGCTTCGCGCTGTCCGCAAGGCAACGCGCAAATTGAAGAGCACCTCGCTTGCCGGCTACATCCTGTACACAACATGCGAGCCATGCCCCATGTGCATGGCGAATGCGCTTTGGGCCGGCATCGATCGCGTGGTATACGGGGCAACCATAGAAGACGCTGGTAAACACTGCCGCCAGATTTACATAGCAGCTACCGAGCTTGTTGCTCGCAGCGATATGCACTGCGTCGTAGAAGGTCCGCTCCTCCGCAAGGAATGCTATGAGCTGTTCACCCATCCAAATATGCTTGCGACGTTTGCCACCTGGAATCCGAAATCATGACAGGTATAAACCAGATGACCCGGGAAGATCTGCAGGCATTGACCAGCTGTTTAGCGGATGCTGATCGCGTTGTGACAAATCCGTCAAGCCTGAAAAAGCTATCGCATGATTTTTATTGGTACTCCCCAGTCCTCAAAAAGCTGCTTGACGACAAGCAGGCGGAGGCAATCGTTCAGCCCAACAACACCGAAGAGGTAGTGCGAGTACTGGAGTGCTGTTACGCGAGAAAAATCGCAGTGACGGCTCGCGGAGCCGGAACAGGAAACTATGGACAATCAGTCCCGCTACACGGCGGCGTCGTCCTCGACCTCGCACGCATGGACCAGATTTACGAAATCACTGCGGAGGGCGTAGCGGTCATCGGGCCGGGTGTGCGACTTGGCATCCTTGAGAATGCTGCGCGTGAAGCAGGATGGGAACTCCGCTGCTATCCCAGCACCGTTGCCAAGGCAACGGTCGGCGGTTTCCTGGGGGGCGGTTCCGGTGGAATCGGTTCCGTAGCGCATGGCGCCCTCCGAGACTTTGAGACAGTTCGGGCAATTGAAATAGTAACTATGGAAGCTGTCCCGCGCCTTCTAATGCATGAAGGCGAAGGTGTTCACAAGATATTGCATGCATGGGGCACAAACGGGATCATCACAAAGATCAAGCTCAGTCTTACACCCGCAGTAAGCTGGGCTCAATGCGTCGTAGCATTTCCTTCATTCGAGAGCGCTTTCGACTTCAGCGAAACTATCGCGATCGACAATCGCTGGATCAAACGCCTTGTCACCACATTCGAATGGCCGATTCCAGTCGCCTTTGCGCCCATCAGAAACCTCGTGCGAGAGGACAAGGCCCTGATCTTCTTCATGATCGCAGCATCGCAGCTCGAGGAGTTACAGTCTGCTGCGCAGGAAGCCGGTGGCGAAGTTACGCTTGCAGCACCCTACGCAGGCCTGCGCACAACACCGCTGCTCTCTGATTACACCTGGAACCATACGACTTTGTGGGCAATCAAACATGACAGCGAAATGACTTATCTGCAATGTGGGTTTTCACCCGTGACGGCTCGAGAACAATTCGCCAAATTGAAGCGGAAGTTTGGCGACGAAATTCTTTTCCATATCGAATTCATGAAGAACGCCGAAAGCGTTGTTGTTCCTGGAGCTATACCTCTCGTCCGATTTACGACAGAAGGCCGCCTGAATGAAATGATTGACTATTGTCGATCGATCGACGTCAGTGTTGCTAACCCGCACAGTAATAACGTAGAAGGTGGAGGTCGCTATCGAGCCGACAATCTGCAGCTGTTGGCGAAGCAGAAATATGACCCCCTCAACCTTTTAAATCCGGGCAAGATGATTAGTTTTCCATCAGCGCACAAGCAATCCAGCTAAATAAGTCCGGCTTTGAGAAAGGAGACCGATGCGCACGTGGATCCCCGATGAACGTAACTTCTCCTACTTGACCTGGAAACAGGTCGAGGCACTTGCGAAAGATGAAACACTGCTCATACTGCCAACAGCAGCAATCGAACAACACGGTCCGCATTTACCGCTCGCCACGGATACACTCATCAATAATCTGCTCCTCGGTAAAGCGTTGATCAAGCTTCCAGCCGCAGCATCTGTCTATGCCCTGCCGCCGATCTGCTATGGAAAAAGCAACGAGCACCTCGGCTTTCCCGGGACGCTCTCAGTTTCTTCATCGACCTTCATGGCAGTCGTTCGCGATCTGGCTGCAAGCGTCGCATCAGCCGGCTTTCGCAGGGTGGTGCTTTATAACACGCATGGCGGAAATAGTTCGCTGGTCGATGTCCTGGCACGAGACCTACGCGCTGAATTCAACCTTCAGGCCTTCTGTCTCTTCGGCTCGGCCGGTGCAAAATTCAGCGGTCTTGGACCACAGGAAAAGATGTACGGCTTCCACGCTGGTGAAGTTGAAACGTCATTTCTGCTGAGTGCTATCCCGGAGTTAGTGCATCCGGATGAATACAGCACGAACTATATCGCTCACATCGATCATCCTGATCTCCTGCTGCCAGAAAACGCACCGGCAACGTTTGCGTGGCTCACTCGAGATATAGCGCCAAGCGGAGTAATGGGCGATCCTCATCCATCGAGCGCAGAAAATGGCAGCAGGTGGATCGAAGAGGCCGCTACAAAGATCGCAGCTGCCCTCCAGGCGATGCTCACGTATAAAAGCCATCTCGAACGATGACAGCATCGAAGCTTATCGACTGTGGGTTTGGCGTTCGCCTCGAACGCCGGGTGCCATGCCGCCTGTCCGATGGTGTAACGCTGTATTCCGACCACTACTATCCCGCCGAATCTGGACCTCATCCAACACTGCTAATGCGTCAGCCTTATGGTCGCGACATCGCGTCAACTGTCGTTTACGCGCATCCTGCCTGGTTTGCACGCCAGGGCTATAACGTTGTCATTCAGGACGTACGCGGCCGCGGAGACTCGGAAGGTGAGTTTTATCCTTTCCGGCATGAGGCCCAGGATGGCAGCGAGACGATCGCTTTCGTACGAAGCAGACCGGAGGCAAATGGCCGTGTCGGCATGTACGGTTTTTCCTATCAGGGCATGACACAGTTATTGGCGGCCACCGAACAGCCGGCGGGCCTGGAATGTATTTCGCCCGCGATGACGGCGCACGATCTCTATCGCGGATGGTTCTACCAGCACGGCGCTCTACGTCTTGCGTCTTCACTCGGCTGGGGTCTGCAGATGTTAAGGGAGGACGCGAGGAGACTCAATCTCACACAGGCCGGCCATATGTTGGAACTCGCGTGGAGAAGTCTTCAGACGCAATATCTGATAGTGCCGTACGGAGCACATCCCGCAATCTGTGCTGAAGGATTGCCGACATACGTTCGCGATTGGTTCGCACACGATCAGCCCGATATCTACTGGACTTCGATGGATGTGAGCACGCGGCTCGATCGTATCAAAGTGCCCGCGCTGCATGTCTCCGGATGGTACGACACTTATCTCCAGGGAAGTCTCGACGGCTTTATGGCGCTGCGTGCGAATGCCGGTTCCGCCTTCGCGCGCGATCACCAATATCTGCTTGCGGGTCCGTGGCTCCATCTTCCCTGGGGAGAACGCATCGGCCCCCAGCGCATGGGTCCAGCTGCAGCACTTGACACGGATACATTGCTGTTGCGCTGGTTCAATCATTGGCTGAAAGATACAAACGAATTTGCGGATGAACCGCGCGTCTGGCATTTTGCATTGAACGAAGGCGCCTGGCATTCTGCGCCAGAATGGCCGTCTACTCCTGGATTTACGCTTTATCTCCACAGTGGAGGCAGAGCAAATTCAAGCAAAGGCGACGGCATACTCACAGCGTTTCCGTCGAAGAAAGTTTCAGCACCTGATATCTTCGTCCACGATCCTGACGTGCCGGTAATTGCACCGGGCGGCGCCGCCTCCACTGCAGGACCACATGATCAGGCAGTCCTGGCGCAGGGCAACAATGTCGTCGTCTATGACGGCGCGCCGCTTGATGCTCCGCTCCATATCTTCGGATCACCTGTAGTTTCGATTTATTGCTCAACATCAGCTTCGTTCTCAGACCTGGTCGCGAAGCTTGTGTGCGTCCGGTCCAATGGCGAGGCTACCTTCATCTGCATCGGAGCCGCTCGCAGCACTTATCTCTTTGGGGAAAGATACCAATCCGACACTACTCACCTCTGGACATTCGCACTCGAACCTACATCGTGCATGTTTGAGGCTGGTGACCGCATCCGTCTTGAAATCGCCAGTAGCGCCTGTCCGCTCTTCGATCGCAACTCTGGAAATGCCACACCGGCGCGAGAAGCTTCATCCTGGAATTGGCAACGATCGACCCAGACTGTTTTTCATGATAACGAGCGTCCTTCCTCCGTGGTTTTTCCAGTCGTATCGGAAAAGTCGGCGAGCCAATCATGATTGCTGCCTCGCTCCAGCCACAACTCAACCGCGTGCCGGCAGTGCAGCTAACCCAGGTCTCCAAACGCTTTGGTACGAGTCCGCCCATCATCGAAGAACTTTCGATCACTATCTTTCCGGGTGAATTTGTCAGCATCGTTGGACCCTCCGGGTGCGGCAAGTCAACCATTCTCAAAATGATCGCCGGACTGACGAAAAACACCGCGGGTACCATCAGCGTTGAGGGCATGACACCGGTCAACGCTCGCGAGATCATGTCTTTCATCTTTCAGGACCCCACGCTGCTCCCATGGAGAACGGTGCGCGCAAATGTTGGGCTGGGTCTTGAGCTGGAGCATGCCACACGGGAACGCCGGGACACGAAGGTGAACACCCTTCTCGAAGTGGTCGGCCTTGCCCACGTGGCTCACTCCTATCCACGCCAGCTATCCGGCGGGATGAAAATGCGTGTATCGATTGCCCGGGCACTGGCAAGCAGCCCCCGCATCCTGCTCCTCGATGAGCCATTCGCTGCGCTTGATGAAATCACGCGCGACCGCATGAATGAAGAACTTTTGCGTCTGAAGAAAGAGCAGGGCTGGACGGTGGTCTTTGTCACTCACTCGGTAGCTGAAGCGGTGTTTCTGTCGACCCGCGTCCTGGTGCTGGCTCCGCACCCGGGACGAGTCGTCAACGACATCGCTATCGCTCTACCCTCGGAACGTGACGCGGCAACCCGCCGGTCGGATGACTACGAAGCTCAAGTAGCGGGCGTGTCACGGCTACTGCGCGAGACTCTTTCATGATGAAAAGCAGGGCAGTCCTTGGCGCATCGGCAGTCGTGATTGCTGCCATCCTGCTCGGGTCGTGGATCGCGCTCATCCGGATCTTCCACATACCACCCTTTCTTCTTCCGACCCCCTTCCAGGTCCTCGCCGCCGCATGGTCACGCTTCCCTTCTCTGCTTACCTCGCTTGAGATAACCACGATCGCAGCGGCCGCTGGTCTGCTCGCAAGTATTGCGATCGGGCTCCTCATCTCGCTGGTCTTCGCGCAATCACGATGGATTCGGAGCATGTTTTATCCCTACACTATCCTCCTGCAGACCGTGCCAATTGTCGCCATCGCACCCCTCATCCTGATGTGGATTGGCCCCGGCATCTTCTCCGTCGCCGTCGTCACTTTCATCATCTGTCTCGCTCCTATCATCGCGAATACTACGCAGGGCATGGTCAGCGTCGACAGAAATCTCGTTGACCTTTTCCTGATGAACAACGCCTCGCGCGCGCAAATACTCTTGAAGTTGCGCCTGCCCCACGCGATGCCTTCCCTCTTTACAGGTATCCGGATATCAAGTGGTATCGCTGTCATCGGAGCAATTACCGGAGAGTTATTCGCCGGCTCCGCGCGGGTGGGTGTCGGGGGCATTGGCTATGCCATCCAATACGCGGTGGCCCAGCTTGAAACCGACTATCTTTTCGCCCTCGTTGCAGCAGCAACATTGCTCGGCTTTCTATTCTTCTTCATCACCATGTTCCTGGAGTGGTACTTTCTACACAACTGGCATGAGTCCGCACGCATTGCTTCTGACGATTAGCACAGCTTAAACGGAGTGATCCAATGCTGAGAGTTGAATCAGAGACCGGATGGTGGCTGATCGGGCATCGCGATCACGCTCACCTGGCCGCCGCCTTCGCCGCGCATTGGGGTAATGAACACTTTCTCGCGCCGGAGCCCAGGGCCAGCGTACTCCGTGGAATCCACGTGCATGACGACGGTTGGGTCGCTCGCGACATGCATCCCTGCATTACACGGCAGGGTAAGCCATCGGCATTTTCTGAAGAGCTGGTCGGAAAATATTCGGCCTTCGAAGAGATTGATCTCACCGATTATCTTGCCGTTCGTGAAAGAGCATTAGATACGATTGAGTCTGAGAATGCCTACGCAGCGCTGCTGGTATCGCTGCATACGTACGACCTGCTGACTGCCCGGGCCGATCGATCGACGATTGCAGCCAATCAGCTTCCGTTACTCGATTCATTTCTCGAGCGGCAGCTATCGCGCCAGCACAAACTTCGGATGCAGGTCGATAGGGACCCTCAGTTCTCCGAAGCTGATCGAGCAGAGACGACGATCCAGAACAACTTTCGCCTGCTGCAAGCTGCGGATAACCTGTCGCTTTACGCCTGCGTTGGCTATAGGCACACTGGCACACTACTCCACCGCCTGCCGGTAAAAGGCGGCGTCGAAGAGATGGTCGAAGTATTCCCCGTAGCTCCCAGGCACTTCCGACTCAAACCTTATCCACTCGACGAGCCGCTCCTCACATTCACCGTGCCCGCGAAACACGTCGTGGGAAAGCTTTTTTCCACGTCAGAGGAGCTAGACCAGCAGTACGCAAACGTTCCGCAGGCTGGCTTCACAATCACCCTTTCTACATGAGGAAAGTAGCCAGGTCATTGGTAAATGCTGCTCGATCCCTCTTCTGTTCAAAACGCTAGCCGAAGAGACATTTGGATCTGACGTGGGCTACCGATTGTATGGGTCACTGAACCCAGGCCGTATGGACAATTGTAAAAACCCTTATTCGTTTGGTCGCAGGATGTTGGTAGAGGCGCTTCCCCAGCCGTGGCGAAGGAATTGAAATTTTGATTTTGATCGACGTTATCCCCGGGAATATCGAAGCTGGTCGTATTCGTAATATTGAACACATCAAACGTGTACGTCAGGTTGTAACGATCATTGATATTTACAGCTTTTAGGAGTGAAACGTCCGCACGCTTCTGGAAAGACTGCCGGAAGATGTTTCGTTGTCTCTCCGTAAATCCCGTTTCAAAGGGATCCGAAGCAGGAATTGCACCATTAAAAGAATTTGCAGGAAGTAATGCGGGAACAAAGCATGACGCTTTTAAAGCTGGAGTGCTGAAGGCACCAGAAGCGCCCGTCTTGGCGTTCTTTGGTGTACAACCCGGCGCCAAAGGAACAATAGGGTTGGTGATCCCATCCGCTGTGCTGTAGTAGATGCTGCCCACTGCGCCGCTGTAGTCAACGATGCTATAGGGCTGCCCGCTCTGTAACACAGTCAATCCAACGAGTGACCATCCATCTGCAAGATATCCTTTGACACTGTGCTTCCCATAAAAGTCCGGGATTTGGTAGACGTAATTAAAATTGATGACGTGAGTCCGGTCAAAATCGGCCGACGCATATCCGCTGCGCAAGTTCAACGGATTGTTGCCGTTATAGAAAAGACCAAGTCCGCTTTGCTCATCGAGTGCATGAGAATAAGTGTAGGATGCCGCAATCTGTACCCCGTGGCTCATCCGTTTCTCAACATGTGCCTGTATTGCGTTGTAGGCGGCTATGCCCGCTGCCTTGTAGTCGATGGACTCCGCTGCATATCCAATGTACGGGACACGAAGGTCTACGTTGCCACCTTCATAGTTAGCAAGATAACTCGTACCATCCGGCAGTGTGGCGCCGCCAACGGTATAGCCGTACGTATACTTTTGTCCATGGATGGGAGAGCTTGGGCTTGCAATACCCGGCTGGTTGAAAGGCAAGGGAATTACCTGATGCCTGGCCAGATTTCCTATGTAACCAATATCGATCGCCAGATCGTTTCGCGGTTGCCATTGCAGATCAAATGTGTAATTGAACGTATACGGAAGTTTATTGGCGCGGTCGTATACACCAAGTGAAATTGGCTGACCAGACTGGGTAGTGATCTTGTTTGCATTCGGAAGATAGTTGCTGAGATCTGACGACTTCGGGTTGGTCGGTGGCGCGCTCTGAACGGAACCATAAGGATATTCAAGATTACCTTCCACATCTGTGCCGCCGCATGTTGGAAGATAATTTTGGTAGTAGGTAAGCGTGGCAACCGGACAAGTCTGGGCCGTTACAAAAGGTAGTTGTTGATTGACTCCAAATGGTCCACCCGTCACAGTTCCTATCGCGTAACCAGGAGAAAGATAGCTAAACAACTCGCCGCGATCGTAATAAATACCCGTTCCAGCTCGGATAACAACTTTGTTCTGGAATATTTCAGGCTGCCAGGCGGTACCCAGGCGATACGCCAGACCCCACTGGCGCCCGGTCAGCGTTGTTTTGCTGACTCCGCTGGTCCCGTTTGCATTATTACCTGCAATGATGAAGCCCGCGTTCGAAATCACATCGGAGCCCTCATTGTAGTTATAGAGCTTCGGCTCAAAGTTAAATAGCCGGCCATTCTTTTCCGTAAGACCGCCATCCCAGTCATAGCGAAAACCAGCGCTCAAGCTCAGGTTGGGCCTAAGCTGAAACTTATCCTGTAGAAAGAGTCCAAGTTGGTTCGAACGGTAATAGCGACTGGCGTCACCCTGCAGGAATGATGTTACGTAAAAGGCTGTCGTAGAACCACCAGGTGTCACCAGTCCCTGCACATACTGGCTAAGATCGTCTGCGGCAACCGTGCCCGTTCCAGTCCTTTTGTCTATCGTATTTAGCTGTGTATAGCTATAGCTGCCCCCGAAGCCGACGCTGTGCTTGCCAAGCTGCCAGAGCGCGTTGCCGGAGGGCTGCAGGCGATTCTGAAAAACACCCGTGTTCGATCCCTGCGCTTCCGCGTTGGGCCCTATGTTGAGAGTGCCGGTGCCCACCCCTGCATTATTACCTGCCTGACCAAGAACATTCACAATCGATACACCGGGAAAGTACGTCGATCCGAAGGTATTTATCGAGGCCGTTCCGTAAGCTCCCCCAGGAATGCTCTGGGGGGAGAAGGGTTGATCGTTGTTACTGAAAATTTTCTCGCGCAGAAAGCCAAGAGTCTCCTGCGTACTCAGATTGGACTTCGCAAGATATGTGTTATTGAGTGAGAAGACCTGCGAGCCCGCGTCCAAATGCTGCGTAAAGCCTGGAACATTCGAATACGCGTAAGGTGCCTTCGTCGGGTCATGCTGGTAATAGTATTTCAATGCGACGGTATCTTTAGCAGTTGCGTTATAGTCAAGGTCAGCCACTGCCATATCTGCAATAAAATAGCCGGTACCTGGGATGAATGCGTCGCTTGGATGTGTGGGCGTTAAGCTCCCTGAACCTGTGTCGTTAGGTATCAGCCATTTTCCCGGTTGGCCGGGTAACGCGGGCGAGTTAAACAATGCCATCACCACTTTTTTATCAATATTGCTGCCAGTCAGCGAAGTTCCGTATTGAGCATTCACGATCGACGCAATGCCATCTGTATTGCGATTCGTGTCTGACAATCCGACCGGCACATCCAGAAACGAGGCGCCAATCTCCTGATCAGATACATGAAGATGCTGATAAGCGATAAATCCAAATAGCTTGTCTTTGATAATCGGGCCACCGAACGTACCACCGCCGACATAACGGTGCAGCTGCGGATTCTTCATGTTGTCCGGCACGTCCGAGTCCTGCTTAAAAAAAAATGGCGCTGCATTCAGATAATTCGTCCCGCGATGTAGATAAAGATTCCCGTGGAATGCATTAGTTCCGGATGAAGTACTAAGATCTATGTGCGCGCCAGACGTTGAGCCCTGCTGCGCGTCGTACATAGAGGTATTCACGCGAATCTCCTGGATCGTCTCGGGAGCCGGCGTAGGGATTGCGTCGCCGACTGAAAGATAAACGGACGCACTGCTTTGAACCACACCACCTGCCCCGGACAGACCCACACCTGTACTGTTGACCACCCGCGCAGAACCTACCTGGCTTGTGCTTTTGCCGTTGAATAAATTGCTGCTGTCGACACCGTTCAATAAGAAACTGTTGCTCGTGTCCCGCTGCCCATTTGCCCAGAGGGGCGCGTTTCCCAGACCAGAGTTTGCCCCGGTTCCTCCAGGGAGTTCTGCGTTGACTCCAGGCGAAAGCGTCGCCAGTCCTGTGAAACTACCGGTTGGGAGTGGGGTTTCCTCGATCTGCGTTTTGGACACCACGTAACCGTTTGTCGTATCCTCCACATTCATCAAGGGGGTTTCATTCACCGTCACTGACGTTGATGTTGCTCCAACTGCCATTTGAGCCGGAAGATTCAGAGTGCGGTCCGACTGCACATTGATACCCGGATACTTGGCAACCGAGAAACCATCCATCGTGAACGTAACGGTGTACGAGCCGATAGGTAAATCTGGAAAGTTATAGCTGCCCGACGAGGATGTTGTCGCCGTACGCGTAAGTTGCGTCCCCTCCGCGACTGCTTTTACGTCCACTCCCTGAAGAATGTTGCCGGAAGCGTCCGTAACAGTACCCGCAATCCCGCCAAGCGTCTGTTGTGCAGTCGCTCTGTGAATGAATAGGAAACAAATGACGAAAAGAAGAAAAATAGCGGCAGATTTCAGGCTTGCTTGCACGTTGGCGATACCTCTTGCTCAAAGTTGAGGAGTTCCATTTGGTACTGGAAATCGCTTCAACCACAACGTGGTGGTTAAAAGAGACAATGGCCCGGAACGATAAGTTCGGGTGCTTTGGATTTTCCGGATGAATGCTAACGATTAGCGCGAGGATAGACCAAAAAGTTAACGAATCCAATACAAAAAACGCAGTCCTCGTATCGCCCCTACGGGAGCACCGAAACATGTGCAGACACAATGCGCCATCCCTCCGGCAGGCGCACCCATACCTGGCTCTGGCGTCCGCGAACAACTTTCCCGCTCGCCTGTCGTTCGAATTCGACCGTGATACTCCCAAAGTCTCGCCCGAACGTCACGAACTCTAGTCGCTTGATCGTTCTCTGCAGACCGACAGCCGGGCGGCTCTTACGAAATGCCTCGATCTCATCAGTTCCATAGAGATTTTCAGTCGCCCCAAAACGCAGTGCAAATGGTGATGTCCAAAACATTCGAGTGAGGATTTCGACATCGTTCTCGACCAGCGCTCGCTCGTACTCCGGGTACAGCAACTTCAATTCTGCAACAACGTCATCGTCATTAATTTTCATAATGAAAAGAGTCTCCTCAGCGGCAGAATCTCCTTTGAAATCGCGGCACTGACCGTCACCATTGGCCTGTTCACTACCTGGCTCAGCCTCAGATGCATGGCAACACTGCACAGGACATATGCATGCACATCGGTGAAACCCCACTCCTTTACCAGCAGATCCACCATGCGGCTCGTAGCATTCTTTGCAGCAGTCATAGCATCCGGATCCGACTCAACCACAATCCACTCGGCTCCCGCTGGCCGCGTGTATCCTGCGCTCTCCACAAACGGTCCTGCCAGCTTATGCTTCTTGTGCAAAACAAGCCTGAAACGTACGTCTGCCGGACATTCCATCCCATTGATGCACACCTCGCCATCACCCTGCGCGGCATGAGCGTCGCCTGCTGAAAACAAGGCTCCGGCAGTCAACACGGGCAGATACAGCGTCGCGCCTGCGTGGAGTTGCCGTACATCCAGATTCCCACCGAACAGGCCCGGCGGACGCGTGCGGAACTCTCCAGGTTCGGATGGAGCCACGCCCATTACCCCGCAAAAAGGTCGCAGCGGGATCACCGCAGGCGCAAGCGATTCTGTGACGTCAGAGTGCAATTTCCAGTTGAAAAAATAGGGATCTTCAAATCGCTCATTCAGAAGACCCAGGCCGGTAATGACGCTCGTCCAAGCCCAGCCCTTGTGAGCAACTTCCAACACGTGGATCGCCAGCACATCTCCGGCCTCCGCGCCGTGAATCGCAATCGGGCCAGTCAATGCGTGGATCCGGGTCCGATCGATCGACAGAAAATCCTGAATGGTAAATCCAGGCCGTACCTGTCCGCCGCTTGCATCAAGACATTCCATCTGCACGACATCGCCTGACTCGATGACAAGCCGCGGCTTGAGCGCTCGGTTCCAGACCGAATGCGTAGGGTCGGCGCTAAGGAAGTGTTCCTTCATCTCGACAGGGCAACAATCATCTGCAGTTCGACCAGCGCATTTCGCGGCAGCCCGCTTACGCCAACCGCAGCGCGCACATGTTTGCCGGCCTCTCCAAAAATTTCGATGAAAAGGTCGGAAGCACCGTTTACGACCTTCGGTGAATCTGCGAAGCCAGCGACAGCGTTTACATAACCATTCACACTGATGATGTCCGCAATCGCATCGAGAGTGCCGAGGTGCCTGCGCAAAACTGCAAGCTGCGTCAATCCACAAGCCCTCGCCGCGGCATAGCCTTCTTCGATGGTCTTACCCGCACCTAATGTTCCGCTTATTACGCCACTGCTATCTGCGGAAATAACACCAGCCAGATAAACAACACCGCCGATCGATTTTGCCGGAACATAATTCCCGCCCGCCGACGGCGGTTCAGGAAGGGTTAGACTCAACTCAGCAATTCGCGATTCGGCTCCCATGTGGTGGTAATCTACCATGCCGGCCGCGGCATCAGGACAAAACTACGTCGCAAATGACGGGGCGCTGTATTTGATTTCCGTCGGCATCCGATTCAAATGCCGCTACTATGCGTTATGCATCTGCTAAGACTGAGGCAGCTAAGTTTTGTGACGATAATCGCGATGCTGATCTGCTGCGCGGATGGGCAAGCCTCCGATGATGCTCCTGTAACGAAACAAAATAGACTCCGACATTTAAAACTCTACAGGTCGCGCCAGTCCGATACTGACTTGGCAATCACAGGTCTGGTCGCCGGCCTTCCCTCGGGAGCTACCGGCTATGTGCACTATGACGATCTGTTGGCGCTACCGCTGGTTACTGTCGCACTTCAGGGCGACGAAAACTTTCCTGAGCCAGACCATCAGCACATCGCTCATGTTGCCGGTGTGTATCTGGAGAGTGTCGCGTCAGCCTTAGGCGTCAGCAAGGAATCTGATCTTATCGCCGCTGATTGTCTGGATAACTACCACTCACACTTTCCGAACAGTTACATTGCGGCGCACCACCCGATACTCGGGCTAACCATAGACCACCTGTCCGCACTCGCATGGGCTAAAAAAACACAACGGTCCAGCCTGGGGCCCTATTTCGTTACCAACTCGCGCTTTGTTCCGGCCTTCAAGGTCCTATCCCACGCCGACCAGCCGCAGCTTCCCACTAACATTATTCGTCTTGATTTCACGACAACTGCCGCGACCTTCGGAGCAATCGTCCCACGGGGCAACTTTGCGCCAGGCTCGCCGCAGCAGCAAGGCTTCATCATCGCCAGCCAGAACTGCCTTCGCTGCCACAATCAAGGGCCCTACGGCGGGAATAAGTCTGGCAGAAACTGGCAGACTCTGGGCACGTGGGCGCGAGAGCAGCCAGCCTATTTTACAAACTATGTGCATAATCCAAAAGCATTTGAAGCAAATGCGAAAATGCCCGGTAATCCGCAGTACGATGCGCAAACACTTGCAGCCATCACCGCATACTTCCAGACATTCGCGGATTCCGACGCACAGAGCAGCCGCCACAACTAGACGTCACGCGCAAAGGAGCACAACTCACTATGACAACCCGCCTTTCGAAATGCGCGTTGCTTTTCGGCGTTGCCCTCTTTTTTTCCTTAGTCGTTTTCAACAACACTTCAGATTACGATTCAAACTTTCAATTTGTGCGTCACGTGCTCATGATGGATTCCACCTTCCCGGGCAACCACGGGATGTGGCGTGCGCTTAGTGAGCCAGGGATTCATAAAGTCTTTTATTTATCCATCATTTCCTGGGAGACACTGATCTGCATTCTTTGCTGGTGGGGCTTCGTGCGCCTGCTAAAGGAGCGGCATGGCTCTGCCCTGGAATTCCAGAGAGCTAAATCGGTTGCAGTTTCGGCACTTACTCTTGGCTGCCTCTTATGGTTCATCGCCTTTCTCTGCGTCGGTGGCGAATGGTTCCTGATGTGGCAATCTAAAACGTGGAACGGCCAGGACGCAGCCTTCAGGATGTTCGTCGTGCTTGCCGTCATCCTCATCTACCTGTCATTGCCCGAGTCTTCACTTGAGAACAACTACTAATAGCTGGAGATAAGTCATAAATGGCCTTCGATCCAAGTCCCATCGATTACTCCGCAATGCTGCAAGTTGCCCTGAATGAAGCGCGAACCGGTCTGGCGGAAGGAGGTATTCCTATTGGTGCCGCTATCTTTGATGCGCAGGGTAAGTGCATAAGTTCAGGCCGTAACCGTCGCGTGCAGCAGGATGATCCTTCCATCCATGCCGAGACGGACGCCTTTCGTCGAGCGGGACGTCAGCGCTCTTACCGCGATTTGATCATGGTCACTACTCTCGCACCATGCTGGTACTGCAGCGGACTTGCACGTCAATTCAAGTTCCGGACTGTCGTCGTTGGGGAGACTGTCAACTTTCGTGGAGGCGTCGAGTGGCTTCAGTCTGCCGGCATTCAAATAGTCGACCTCGCCTCCAAGGATTGCATCGACATGTTGAGTAACTTTATCTGCGCAAATCCGCGGCTCTGGAATGAAGACATCGGTGAACTAAATACCGATTAATCCGTCAGAGCGCGACGACGCGGCGAATAGAAATACCAGCCCGTTCCCGCTGCAAGATAGAGTGCGTAAATATACGGGAAATAGCGCAAGGGGGTCGGCGGAAACGGATAGAGGTTGCCTGCCATCGCGAGCAGTATCGCCAATGTCGTTATGGCTGCCAAAGCCATGCCGGCACCATTCAACTTACCCCTCCGCTTGAGATGGATCGGGAGCGACACAGCAACCAGGCCATAGATGGTCAGAAACCCGTAGACCGACAGTGTGCCCATCCATCCATAAATATCCGCGGCACTTATACCTCTCCAGCTCAACAGCGCCACCGGTAGAAAAGCGGCAAAGCCAGCAAGCAGGCCGGCCGCGCCAGGGGTCTGCTTTTTAGCATGCGTCCTGGAGAAAACATCATGGGCCAGGCCGTGGTGCGCCATCAGCATCAGCACGCGGGCCGCAGCAATCGTGCAGGCGAGTGTCGACGCGAACATGCTTACCAGTACGCCGACGTCGATAAGTATGGCGAGTATTGGCACGCCATTTTTCACTGCAAGATAACCCAGCGGAGCCGTGCTCTCGCCCAGGCCGTGGCTCGCTCCGCGAAAGCCCAGGACTTCCCCATACGCGCACACCAGGAAGAACATGCCCGCGAGCAAAGCGCTTCGTATCACTGCCTGCGGAATTGTCTTCAACGGCTCGCGTGCTTCGGAGCCAAGGGCCGTCGCACTTTCAAAGCCGACGAAGCTGAACAGCGCGAGTGTTACACCGAGACTTATCCCCGAGAACGAAACGCCGTGCAGCCGCAACTGGGGCATATCGAAATGCAGTCCGTGTTTCCAGAGGACCAGGCCGATGACGAAGCTGATCAGGCAGACCGAGACCGCTTCGATCCACAGCATTACGCGAGTCGACATTTTCACATCGCGCTGCGCCAGCCAGATTGCACCGCCAGTCGCGATCGCATCCAGCAGAATCGGTGAGATGTGCGTACCGTACCTGCCGAGCAATTCATACGCATAGTTGATGAAACCAGCCGTTACTGAGGCGGCCGTCGTGACATAGGCAAAGAAAAGCGCCCATGCCGCCAGCGAGGCAAATACTGGTGGCAGGCTTGATCGAGTGTAGACGTAAAGCGAGCCGGGCGACGCCGAATCCCGAGCAAACGCCGCTACGCAGAGGGCTACCAGTCCGACGCAAACCAGCGCCAGCACATAGGCCAGCCAGGTCCCCTCTCCTGCCAGCGCGAACACCAGCGGCACGGTCAACGTAGGAGAGGCGCTCGGCGCGATCGCCGACACAGATTGTGCCAGTGTTTCGAGCGGCGACAGTATGTGCTGTTTTAGTTGATAAGCAGTCGGCTGCGCCAGCTTTACTGTTGCCTCGCTGACGCCCTCTTCATCCAGGCCAATGTCCATCCGCGCTCCGTCTCGTAGCCATAGCTTCATGCTGCCCGGGTAAGGGCAGGGCCGTCAGACTTCGTGGTCATCTGGAATCTGCTTTCGGAAGTTTGAGTCTGCACGTTGCCGTCGTTCGCGTCAACCGTCTTTCCGCAATGCGAGGCGTTCGCTCGGCTTATGATTTATGCAGAATGCTCGAAGAAAGATCGCCGCTCACTCTGCTCCGGCAAGCCCTCACCTCCCAACGCATCACCCCCCGGGATGTGGCCAGAACGACCATTAAGTACGCCAACAGCAACCAGTCGCAAAACACCTATCTCTACTTCAATGCCGACGACATCAGACACAGGGCCGCTTCTCTGATCGAAGAGGGACAGCTTTTCGGCGTCCCCATATCACTGAAGGATTGCTTCGACCTTGCCGGCACGCGCACCACGTGCGGTTCTCATTTTTATGCTGCGTTCAACGCGCCTGCCTCGCAGAATTCCGCAGTCGCACAGAGCATTCTCAGGTCGGGCGCCCTTATCACCGGCAAGACGCACCTCCATCCACTTGCCTATGGAATCACTGGCCAGAACCCTGACTACGGAGATTGCCTGCAACCGCGTGATGCAACGGTGTTGACCGGCGGCTCCTCCAGTGGTGCTGTCGCGAGTGTGCAGGAAGGCTCAGCCCTCGTGGGCATCGGTACGGATACAGGAGGCTCCATTCGTGTGCCCGCAGCGCTGGGCGGCCTCACAGGCCTCCGTGCATCGCACAGCCTCGCCTCGAGTGGCGGATGGTTTCCGCGGGCATGGGACGGCGCAGCTCACCTCGCACCTTCGTTCGATACGCTCGGATTTATCCTGCGCGATCCGCGCGACGTGGCGCCCATTGCCGACGCGCTTTTCGGCATTCCGGTCGGCACCATTCGCTCCTCTCTGAAGATTGGCTGCGTTCCACAGAGTTTTCTGCACGACTGCCAGCCAGATGTATTGTCCGCTTACCACTCATGGAAGGAAGTACTCGCTTCGATGGGCGCGTCCATGCACGAAATCGACACCTCGTGGTGGTCAGACGCCTTTGACGTGTTTGCCGCTATCCAGGCACACGAAGCTTCGCAAATACATAGCGGGCACTATCCCCAGTTCGACGAAGCCATCAAAGCTCGCCTCGAATGGGGAGCGTCCCTTGCCTTGAATGAAGTGGACGCATTGAGACTTGGCCATCAACAGTTCCGTGCTGAAATGGACAATTTATTCAGCTGCCTCGATCTGTTAATGCTCCCGGCCTCACCTGTCAGCCGATTAGTTGCCGGCACCGACCTGTCTGACGCGCGCAGGAAGATACTTCGCTACACCACGCCGTTTAGCCTGGCAGGCCTTCCCGCCCTGAGCCTGCCTGGAGAAATCATCGGCGCTGCGTTCGGTACCGGCGTGCAGATAGCGGCTGCGCCCGGCGATGATCCAATGTTGATCGCGTTCGCCGCAGCCGTTGGAGATTCCATCGCTCGCCGAGCCAACAATTCCTCGGATGCTAAGCTGCTCTAAATCCGTCCGCACGGAGAGCCACATGCCTTCTGCCATCAGTAAGATCCTGATCCTTCATGCATTGATCTCCCTCATCCTTTGCGCGGGATGCCGATCGCACCCTGCAGCGAATGGCCTCTTCCCACTCACCTTGCAGACCGACTGGTACCCGCAACCGGAAATGGGAGGCTTCTACCAGGCTCAATTGCAGGGGCTCTACAAGGCCGAAGGTCTGGACGTGACCATTGCACCCGGCGGACCGTCACTGGTCGGAGAACAGATGGTAGCAGCCGGCTCTGCGCAGTTCGGCATGAGTTCTTCCGACAAGATCCTCGTCTCTGTCTCGCAAGGCATACCCCTCGTCGCCGTTGCCGCTACCATGCAGCAGGATCCGCAGGCCATCATGGTTCATGCGAATTCACCGGTCAAAACATTCTCGGATCTTGAGAATCACACCATTGCCGCCAGGCCCGGCTCGACCTGGTTCCGGTACGTACTCGGCCGGTATCACCTCAAGAACGTGCGCGAGATTCCCGCAACGTACAGCATTGCAAACTTCATACAGGACCCCAATTACATACAGCAGTGCTTTGTCACATCAGAGCCATTCTTCGCGCACAAGTCCGGCGCAGACGTGAGAACACTGCTCATCAACTCGACCGGCTATCAACCGTACCGAGTCTTTTTCACGTCAAAACAATTCCTGAGTGAGCATCCCGATATCGTCGCGAAATTTGTAAAAGCTTCCCTTCAGGGCTGGAAAAATTATCTTCAGGATCCGACCACAGCAGATGCCGAACTGCAGCGGCTCAATCCCGCCATGAGTCCCGACCAGATGCGTTTCAGTGTGCAAACCTTGAAGGATCAGCACTTCATTGACGGCGCGGGCACGCCTGAATCGCATCTCGGCCACTTCACCGCCGAACGCTGGTCAACCATTTATCAGCAACTTGTAAGCCTCAACGTTCCAGCGCATCCGATCGACCCCGCGACTGCCTACACGCTTCAGTTCGCACCATAAAGTTCCTTACAATCGAAGAGTGCTGAACTCCACAGAACTTGATCGCTTGTGCGTCGTCCTCGTCGCTACCAGGAACCCTTTGAACATGGGCGCAGCCGCCCGCGCCATGAGCAACTTTGGCTTCTCTGACATGCGCGTCGTCCGCCCTTACGAAGCAGCATTTCGAGAAGCACGCTCTGCCATTGGTGCCTCCCATCTGCTGGCGAATGCACGCGAGTATGGAACCGTCGCTGAAGCTGTTGCCGATTGCTCGCTCGTCGTCGGAACGTCAGCCGGAAGCCGGAAGCGCGATGCGCAGCATGACATCTATCGCCTGGAAGCGGGAGCTCCGCTCATCCAGCGGGCCTTGCACGGCCATCGTGCAGCAGTGCTTTTCGGCTCTGAAAAATTTGGCCTCTCGAACGACGACCTCAGCCATTGCCACTGGCTTCTCCACATCCCGGCACGCGAAGAACACCCGTCCATGAACCTGGGCCAGTCTGTTGCCGTCTGTCTGTATGAATTGATCCGCAATACTGCCGCGCCGGTACCCGTCCAGCCATTTCCGATCGAAGCCGCGAGTGCCGCCCAGGCCGAGTTGCTCAACACAGTAGCACTGGAAGTTCTCGCCGCAACCGGCTACCTCGAACGTCATCCCCGCGGTAATATGCAGGCCGAGCTGCGAAGAATTATCCTTCGCCTTGGCCCCGCTTCGAAAGACGCGGAAGCTCTACTCGGCATGCTGCGCCAGACTCTATGGAAGCTGCGTGCTCCCCGGAGCTGACACACTTACATCGAGCGCCCGCTCGAGCCAAATGGCAACACAAGATTCTCGGAAAACTGAATATCCGGCAGGTCTTCAACCGCGCGCCGGAGAGATTGCTCCCAGCGTTTGTGTATCTCCATCAATTCCGGGTCTTCTGCCTTGAAGCTCTTGTACACGCCGCCATTCAAATCGTCATTGCGATAGATCACCAGCTCGATCGGCGGTCCTACAGTCACGTTCGAACGCATCGCCGCATCGAAGGACAGCAGTGCGTACTTGGCAGCCGCTTCAAGCGAAGTCGAACCATAATCAATTCCGCGATCAAGGATCGGGCGGCCATACTTCACCTCGCCGACCTGCAGATAGGGTGAACCCTGCGTCGCGTTCAGTGGATTTCCCTGCGGATAGATCAGGTATAGGTCCGGGCGCTCCCCAACCACCTGGCCACCCAGCAGCAGGTGGATATTGAAGCTGTAATCGTCCCGCTCCAATGCAACCCGATCGATGTCAGACACGCGGCGCACCACATCACCAACCACCCGCGCGGCTGCGTACATTGTCGCGGCGCTGGCCAGACCTTCACCGGCATTGAAATCATCCCGCAGCAAGGTAATCACAGACTGCGTCAGCGACAGACTGCCGCTGGTCAGGATGAAAAACGCCCGTTCGCCGGGCATTACGAAGGTATGCATCTTCCGGCAGACGTTCACCTGGTCATACCCTGCGTTGGATCGAGAGTCGGACGCCATCACCAGACCCTCGTGGGTCATAATGGCTACGCAATACGTCATGCTGATCCTCGTATACCTGAACTCTCTCAAGAGTAACTGCGAACCCAAAATGTGGAAAACCTGATAAAGTCTGTGAATCTTCTCCACGTCGAGATTCATGCATCCCATAGCACATCCCAGGCCCGGAAAGGCCTTACTGACCTATGTTGATTCGACTTGGCTACGATATCTCGTTTGACCTTCCACAACCTGCATCTATCGTGGCGATGTTGCACGTCCACCCCTCGCGCGCGCAATTCCTGCAGACACCGGATTCCCTCCGTGTGGAACCAGAGTTGCCCATCCACGAATACACCGATAGCTTTGGCAATATCTGCACCCGCGTAGCCGCCCCTGCCGGCAGTATTCGCTTCCTCGGCGACGCCACCATCTTCGATACCGGCGAATATGATCCGCAGCAACTCTCCGCCCGCGAGCATCCGATTGAAGAGCTTCCTGATGAAGTCCTGCAGTTCCTCCTCAGCAGCCGTTACTGCGAAGTGGATCTGCTCTCTGTCGTCGCCTATGAACTGTTCGGCCACATCGCTCCCGGGTGGGGACGCGTGCGCGCCGTGTGCGACTGGGTATGGTCGCGCGTCCGCTTCGGCTACAACTACGCTCGCTCCACGCGCACCGCTCTTGACGTCTACACCGAGCGCGTCGGCGTCTGCCGCGACTTCCAGCACCTTGCCATCACGTTCTGCCGCGCGCTGAATATCCCGGCGCGTTATGCAACCGGCTACCTGGGAGATATTCGCTGGCCGGTCAGCGGACCTATGGATTTCAGCGCCTGGTTCGAAGTCTATCTCGACCACAAATGGTGGACCTTTGACGGACGACACAATCAGCCGCGCATCGGCCGCGTCCTGATGGCTACCGGGCGCGACGCAGCAGATGTGGCGCTCACAACATCGTTCGGGATCGCGAACCTGCGAAACTTTTTCGTCGTGACCGACGAGATCGTTGGAGGTACTGATTAGTGGGCAGCATCAGCCTGCAGAACAGTAACCCTGTACT
The DNA here is from genome assembly GCA_964658655.1 of uncultured Acetobacteraceae bacterium. GTDB lineage: Bacteria > Acidobacteriota > Terriglobia > Terriglobales > Acidobacteriaceae. The sequence continues at coordinate 88,514 of CAZZZL010000004.1, forward strand.
TCGTGATTATTTTCTCGACCACGCGTATGACGAAATGTTTGACGCGCAGGGTGTCGTTCGACCGCACTATCGAGCGCTCCTCGAAGCCTTTCAAAATATGCCGGAACAGGAGCTCCGGCGTCGCAAACAGTCCGCCGACTTATCCTTCCTTACCCAGGGAATTACCTTCACCGTCTATGGCCGCGGTGAAGGCACCGAACGCATCTTTCCCTATGATCTGCTGCCTCGTATTGTCACCGCTGCCGAATGGGCGCATATCGAAAAAGGTCTCATCCAGCGCATTACCGCGCTGAATCTTTTCCTTCGCGACGTCTACAACGAAGGCAAGATTCTTGCCGACGGCTTCGTCCCCCGTGAGATCGTCTATAGCTGTCGGCACTTTCGGCGCGAAATGCGCGGTCTGCAGGTACCACGCAACGTCTACATCGCCGTCACCGGCACAGATCTTCTACGCCTGAATGACGGAAGTTATGTCGTGCTCGAAGATAATCTTCGAGTACCCAGCGGCGTGAGCTACATGCTCACCAGCCGCCGCGTCATGAAGCGCATCTTCCCGCAATTATACGGGGCCTATGGCGTGCGGCCCATCGATCACTACACGCAAATGCTGCTGAGCACACTCCGTTCGCTCGCGCCAGAAGGACGCCCCGAGCCAACCATCGTCCTGCTCACTCCCGGCGTTTATAACTCGGCTTACTTCGAACACACTTATTTAGCTAGACAGATGGGCATCGAGTTAGTCGAAGGCCGCGACCTGGTCACGCATGACAACATCGTTTACATGCGCACGACTGCCGGCCTCAAGCGCATCGATGTTATTTATCGTCGTGTCGACGATGACTTCATCGACCCGCTTGCTTTTCGCTCGGACTCGATTCTTGGTGCAGCTGGACTCTTCAACGCCTACCGAGCCGGCAATGTCACGCTGGCGAACGCCTTTGGTACGGGCCTCGCGGATGACAAAGCCCTCTACGCGTATGTCCCTGCGATCATCCGCTACTATCTCAATGAAGATCCCATCCTGAACAATGTCGAGACCTTCCTGCTTACCGATCCAGTGCAGCGCCAGCACGTCCTCGCGAACCTCGACAAACTCGTGATCAAGGCAGTCGGCGAATCCGGCGGCTACGGCATGCTCATCGGCCCGCATAGCTCTAACGAGCAGCAGGACGAATTCAAGCGCAAGATCGAAGACAATCCGCGCAACTACATCGCGCAGCCAACACTTGATTTCTCGCGCGCGCCCTGCCTTATGGGCGGTCCATCCAGCGCAAGCATTGAGCCGCGGCATGTCGACCTGCGGCCCTACATTTTGTTCGGCGATAAAGTGCAGATCGTTCCCGGCGGACTCACGCGTGTCGCGCTGCGCAAAGGCTCGCTCGTCGTCAACTCTTCGCAGGGCGGCGGCAGTAAAGACACCTGGGTGCTGAATGAATAACGCCGCTGTTTTGGAGGCCCATGCTCTCTCGCGTTGCTGACAGTCTTTACTGGATGAGCCGCTATCTTGAGCGCGCAGAACACACCGTGCGCCTGCTCGACGTGAATATGTCGCTCATGCTCGATCGCTCGGGCACCACCGTCGAGAAGCGCTGGAACCGCGTCCTGACAGCACTGGGGCATACACCGGAAGCTGCCTGGACAGGTGACCATTATCAACTCGTGCAGGCCCTGACCTTTGACGCTGACAACGAAGCATCTATCCGTGCCTCCATCGTCACAGCTCGCGACAATGCACGACAGGTTCGCGACGAACTTAGCACTGAGCAGTGGACACAGCTCAATCGGCTTTATCACCAGGTCACTGAGCCCGCAGGCTACGGCAGTGAGGTACATCTGGAAGAGTTTCTCCCGGCCGTCATCGATGGCCTTCATCTTTTCCAGGGCATCACCGACACCACCATGAGCCACGGTGAAGGATGGCAGTTTATTCAGACGGGCCGCGCGCTCGAGCGTGCCTTCGCTACAGTCAAGCTACTCGATATCTACTCTGCCGACTTACTCGAGACAAATGATGAAGAGAACGACGGCTATAACTATCTCGAATGGATTGGCCTTCTGCGATGCTGTACAGCGTTCGAAGCGTATTGCCGCGTTTATACTGCCGATTTAAGCCACGATCGCATCCTGGAGTTCCTGCTGCTCAACCCCGAATTTCCCCATTCCGTGCGCTACTCGATTGAATCGTTGAGTGAGGCGCTCAAAGCCATGCAACAGGCCAACGGACGCGCCCAGGCTGAAGGCTTGATGCGTCTCGCGGGAAGACTTCAGGCCACTCTGAGCTTTGTCGAGATCAACGAAATCCTCGAACAGGATCCAGCCAAATATCTGCATGACGTTCTCTATCAATGCCAGCAGATTCATGGACAGATCTATCGCTATTACATCCAGTATTCCGTCCAGGCTGCGTTAGCCACCTAATCTTCGACAAGGAAGCCGATGAATTTCTTTTCTGTTCGCCATTTAACCAAGTTCAGATACTCGGCCAATGTCAGCGAGAGCGTCATGGAAACACGCATGCATCCTCGCAGCGACAGCAATCAACGATGTCTATCGTTCTCTCTTTCGGTAAGCCCAAGATGCCGAGTCTTTTCCTACCGCGACCATCTTGGCAATCACGTCCATCATTTCGACATTCCCGGCGAGCACTCCCAACTGGTCATCGTTGCCGAGTCGCTGGTCGAGCAGCAGGACCTCGGCGAAGTCCCTCATTTTCTCAGCCCCGACGCCTGGAGCGAACTCGATGCGCTTGTTGCCGAAGGCGACTACTGGGAGATGCTGCTTGACAGCGACTTCGCAAAGCCGACGCCCGCCCTGCTCACCCTCGCGAAGCAATTCGACATCCGGCGCCGCGACGATCCATTAATGCTTCTACGCGAAATCAATTCGCGCCTCTATAGTTATTTCAATTACGTGCCGAAGAGCACGCGGGTTGATTCGCCCATTGACGAGGCAATTGAATCAAGGAACGGTGTCTGTCAGGATTTCGCGCACACCATGATTGCCTTGGTGCGTTCGCTCGGCATCCCATGTCGCTATGTAAGTGGCTACCTCTATCACGGCAAGCAGCATACGGACCGTTCCGTCTCCGATGCGACGCACGCCTGGGTGGAAGCATTTCTCCCGCATCTCGGCTGGGTCGGATTTGATCCGACGAACGACCTGCTCGCCCATGAACGACACATCCGCACCGCGCTTGGCCGTGATTATGCCGATGTCCCACCGACAACCGGCGTCTACCGCGGCCAGACGGACAGCGAACTCTACGTTGCAGTGCAGGTCACGGCTTTCGATGAGCCGCCAGCGCTCGATCAGGACATGCCCGTGCCCGAAGATTGGTCCATCCTTGTGGAACGCGCACAGGAGCCACCACAGCCGGCGTCACCCCTCCTGCAGATACAGCAGATGCAGCAACAGCAGTCTCGCGACTTTGGAATCGTCCAGCCCCGAACACGCGCCTGAAGACTGGTCCGCAGCATCGATCTGGCCGCAAACCCTTGCCTGCGCGGAATGCTGGGCACTCCCTGCCAGTCCGCGCGTCGTGGTATATTTCTTGAGTGGGTCGTAGTTCTGACTCGCTCCCTGACATATCCCCAAGTCAGCGGCGCCCTCTGAGGCAACTGGACGCGTAGCTCAACTGGCAGAGCATTCGACTCTTAATCGACAGGTTGGTGGTTCGATTCCACCCGCGTCCACCATTCAAGCCCGATATGCATTTCTCTAGTCAAGGGTGGCTTCAGACACACGCAGCCATGGTCGCGAACTCCACATCAGCACGGCTCTGGTTTCGACCGTTGGCCTTTGCCCGGTAGAGAGCGCGATCAGCGCTGTTGATCAGGTCTTCGACATGAGACTCTTCCGACGGCGTCTTCGACGAAACACCGACGCTCACCGTAACCACCTTCTCCACCAGTGAAGCTTCATTCGGAAGCCCCAGGCGAGCAACCGATTCCCTGATTTCTTCAGCTACCGCGATTGCACCATCCAGGTCCGATCCTGGTAGCACGACCACAAACTCTTCGCCGCCGTATCTTGCCACCAGGTCGCTGGGACGCTTCAATTTTGCCTGGAGATCTGCTGCAATGCTGCGAAGACAGTTATCACCTTCCTGGTGCCCATACCGGTCGTTTAAAGCCTTGAAACAATCCACATCGATCATCAACAGTGACAGTGCCTGCTGCGAGCGCGCAGCAACCTTCCACTCGCGCATGATGACTTCGTCGAAGTGTCGGCGATTATGGACTCCGGTAAGACCATCCTGCGACGACAGGCTCAAAAGGCGATCATTTGCCTCGATCAATGAATAGGCTGTGCCCGTCAGCTCAGCCTGTGTCCGCAGATACATTCCCTGCAAGATCGCCGCGCGCAGTCCATACAAAGCAACCGCGATCGAGATACACGTCAACGCAAGGAAGGGATGTTTTTGGGCCACAACTATGCCCATCAGCACGATAGTCAGCGTAAAGATGACCGGACTCAGATTGTTAATCAACAGGCCGATCGATTGATTCTCTTCGGTCTGCGCCTCTGGCTTATCCTGGACGTTTTGCCGGGTCGCCAAAACTCCCAGCAACACGACGTAAGGAATCATCCAGGCAATATCCAGCCGAGTATCCGGGACTTTGCGGATCAGCTCAAGATAACCCACGACGGTAGCGATCAGTGCGTAGATCCCAAGATAGGTAGTCAGGGTCTGGTAAAACTTTTTTGCCGCTGGGTGAGGATTGGAATAGAGACGAATTGTCGCGGCTCCGACAAGGATCCAATTCTCCGCGCAGTAGAGCAGAAACATTCCATTTGTTGACACGGGCGCAGAGCCGCCAAACGATGGCAACTGGGAAAATATTTCCATATAAGCAAGCGTTGCCCCCACCAGCGCCTGCGCACCATCGATCCAAAGAAAAGCCTTCAGGCTTGAAGTCTCCGCACCCGAACAAATCGCAAGAAGAATTGGAATTCCGTAGGCGAAGAAAAGAAAATCAAAGTTGAATGCGTTTGTCTGGATGGCCGAACTAGTCACCTGTTCGTGATAGGTTGCCGCTATCTGCCCGACCATCGATATAAAGAACGCCGTGCCGAAAAGTATCCAGAGACGCCGGGTCTCTTTAGAGCTTTTGCGTGCCGCGGCCCAGCATCCCAGGCAAGCCAGCAACACGCCAATGCTGATGGCAGAATTCGAGGCAAGCGCAGCGTGCGGCCGCACACAGATGATGATTGCCTGCACTACAGCGACGGTTGCACACGCTACAAAAAGCCCGTCCACTTTGAACCTCAAAGCGTTCATCGTGAACCCGCCATCAATGCCGCGTGCGCGTCTGACGCGCTTGCACATGCTTTTCTCGGCAAGGCATGGAGAGCAGATTCAGTGCTGCAATCGAGCAGGCGTCGCTGATCGTTGCTGGCGATGAACGAAGCAACTTCGCTTGCCGGCATGGGCCGCCCGGTGAGCCATCCCTGGATCGTGGAACAGCCGAGACCTTCAATAATGCCGGCTTGCCATTCTTCTTCAACACCTTCGGCAATAACCTGAAGACCCAGCGACTTCGCTACAGCGATAGCAGCAATCAGACCCCTGTGTGTGCGCTTTTCTGCGGTGATACTGCCGGTCACACAGCGATCGATCTTGACGATGTCGAATTCCACGAGCCCCAGCCTCTGAATGTTCGAATCTCCGACACCGAAGTCATCCATTGCCAGGCGAACACCCATCTCGCGCAGTTCAATCGTCCTTGCCGTAGCTCTATCCGTTGAGCCGCGTAGGACGTCTTCAGTAATCTCAAGCACCAGTCGGGACAGTGGGAAATTTTCCGACCGCGCGCTCGCCTCAATCATGTCCGGGAAGGTCTGGTCCGGAAACTGGCTTGGCGCTACATTCACCGCGAGGCTGAGCTCAGACGGCCAGTACGCGGCATCCCGGCATGCAGTTTTTAACAGACTCTGCGTCAGCAGGTTCAACAGTCCCGCCGAAGCCGCCAGGGGAATAAATTCACCAGGACCCATTCCGAGACCATGGGGTGATATCCATCGTGCAAGAGCTTCAAAGCCAATGATCTGCTGACTGCCAAGATCTACGATCGGCTGATAGTAAGGTTGAATCTCTTCTCTCTCGATGGCAAGCCGCAGTGCCCTGGCCTGGTGGCCATTGGCCTTCGACGGAACTTCATGCCAAAGCGAACGAGTCTCGCCGCGGATTTCTGTTCTCATACAAACACCTGTTCCGGACGAAACTTCAAAGAATAGGTCACTGACTTTACGGGCAGCATGCTCTTTATATCACCGTGACAAGCGCTCCTTAGCCGTGACCGGCTACACCTTTCGAACTATTGCGATTCAATTTCTGGGACTAGAGGTGTCGGTAGCTAGAGGATCTGTGACCGCAGTTGGATGCCAATAGGAGACGGAATCTTGGCATTGAAGTCGAACTCCGGGCCGCCGATTCGCCATTCTTACGATTCAGGAATCCACTTAGCTTCTGAGTGGGCAGCAAGTTGCACTATTTGCCGGGGGCCGGAGATGCCGCCACTGGTTTTGCCGCTCAGATGGTAGTGCACGGTACCTGTGCCCAGCGCCGATAGATCCATCTTGAATCGACGTCGCTTGTTTGAAAGATTCTGAAGTACGAATCCGTCCTTACTGTAGACATAACGCAAGGCATAGGTAGCTGTTCCCATCTCTACAATGCCATAGCTTGTGATGTGCGGCGCAACAGCAACATCCGCATCGGCCGGAATGGTTAGGCCGAGAAACTTTGAGATCAGGACAGCCGCATAAACATTGGGATACTCATAATACTGTTCTGCTCCGTGGGCGTCCTTGCCGTCGACGTAGTAGACATAGTCCATGTCATATCTCTCGCCCATGAAATAGTTATCTTTGGCGCCTTCCGCAGCAACTGTCATCAACTGGTGAAAGAGCACATCGTTTTGTCCGTGCGACTCGCGAAACGCAGCATCCCAGTACCAGTACCGGCCCGCTGCGCATAAATCGTAGGGGCCGCCGTCGCCAATCTCGGAGAGAGTGTAACCGGCGATATCTGCGGATAGAAAACTCGGAAACCGCTCAAACTGTGAATCGTTTTCAGTAATAAGTCGGCTGACGGATTGAGCCTGACCAGGCGTCGCATAACCAAACGTCAATGGCAGCGTATTGGCTAGTAAATGTGTATGGTCATGCACCTTCCCGTCGCGATCGATCCAATCGACGAAGCGATGATTGCTCTCATCCCAATACCCCATCGGAATTGGCTCGACCAGCACACTGGATATCTTTTTCGAAAGGGCGATGTAGTCTTCAGCTTCACCTTGCCGCCCAAGCGTTTTCTCCATCCTCGACAGCAATTCCATCGCATGCGCAGTGAACGCCTGCGCCTGCGTCACTCGACCATCCTTGATCACCTGGTCTTCGTAATAAACATCCGACCACACACGTCCATACCGGTCAATATTCGACTGGATCCATGCAGCCGCGGCTTCCAGGTTGCCGATATTCATCCGCAGCCACACTGCATCCTTTCTGGCTTCGTAATAGTGCCACGCCTCTTCCAGGACTTCGATATTTCCAGTCAGTGGAAACATCGCCGCATTACGGCGATTATCCTTGCTGTTTCGCCGCACGTGATATTCCCGTCTGCCATCCGGCTGCACAGATGTGGGCGCGCGAAACAGACGTTCCGGGTCATCGTTCATCAGCTTAAATTGCAGCTCAATCATCCGTTTCACGATGTCCAGGTCGGCGTCAGATCCCATGGCCAGCCTGCCCTTGATCTGAAACTCATGGTCAACAGCCGGATAAGACCCTGCATAGGAACTTGTTTTCAGCGTACTTAGAACATATCCAGCGCTATAAGGAAATTGCGCTGCCATTGTCTTCTCCACAACTGATGGCAACATTGTCCCCCAATAAAAACCCGCCAGCGCATCTTCAAGCTCGTGCCCTCCTTCGATCTGCAAGGAAAACCTTCGATTGAAGGGGTCACTGTGCGGCCTCGCCTCTGACGGGTGAATTGTAAAGTGGTCAGAGTCGACAAGAACTGTAAGTCCCTTTTCAGTCTTGGTCGCTTCCGCTGCGCCATCCTCCAATTGCAGATCCCAGGAATGCTCTTCTGACTTCGCATCGAGAGGCAGCACCCACAAGGCTTTGTTCATCGAGATATGAGCGCCTGTCGCACTGATGGGAAGCACCCACCACTGATCATCCTCGCGACGAACACCCAGTCCCTGGCAGCGAGTAAAGATCATCTGCACAGGTGCCGCTTTATCTTTTCGCACGATCATTAGATTCTCTCCGGAGAGAGAAACGGTAGCGTTATCGACGGATTTGAGTATCCCGACGGCATGGCCGTTCATTACGCTGTCCGGATTCTGACTGGTCTGGCCAGCCGTGCAAACCCACGCTGCAAGCAGGGGGAACAAAACGAGACACTGCTTCATGAAATACCTTCGAGGTGAATCGGAGTCTCCTGGGATATGCACGCACTGTCTGCCTGGTCCCGGTTCAGACACATCCTACTTCAAGCGGATGAGTTCTCCACTAACTCGCGCCCGTAGCTAACACATTGAGGCAGATGCGGGATCAGGCATCCGCAATTCGCAAGGAAAATCCGCGAACGCGACAAAATGTATATAAAGGACAAATGCTTCGCTACCTATCTATCTTGTTAATTTTGTCGCCAGCCTTCGCCGCCATCGCGCAAAATGCCAAAAGCATCGATCCACTCCTCGGCGTGGCCGGCGGCGGAAATACTTTTCCAGGGCCCTCACTACCATTCGGCATGATCAAGCCGGGCCCGGACATGGGCGATAACAGCGGCAATGCCGGATGGCTGCCCAAGGGCGACATTAATGGTTTCAGTCAGACCCATGTAAGTGGCACGGGTGGCGGCGATAAATACGGCAATATCCTGGTTCAGCCCACTACAGGGGAACCTGCTCCGAGCAACTCTTCATCACCCGGAATCAATGAACGTGCAAGCGCCGGCTACTACCACGTCACACTTACCCGCTATCCCGTCGATGTCGAAATCACCGCGACACGCCGCACCGCCCTCTATCGTTTCCATTACCCGGCCGCAGTGCAGAGAAACGTGTTGTTCGACGTCAGCCATGTGCTGAGCACGTATGCACAGAACGGTGAAGGGCAGACCCTAGTAAGTTCCGCAGTGCATATCCTGTCGCCAACTGAAGTCACTGGCTCTACCACAGTGACTGGCGGATGGAACAAGCAGACGACCGCTTACACGGTGTACTTTTATGCATCAACGAGTGAGGCCGCAAGTTCGTGGGGCACATGGCTCGGGAGTACGATGCATGCCGGCAATCGCACGCAGGACGGCCATACCTCTCAGCCAGATGGAGCGTGGCTTACATTTCCGAAGAATGCAGCTCCCGCAGATATAAAAGTCAGGGTCGCCATCTCATTCATCAGCGAAGCGCAAGCCCGGCAAAATGCTCTCGGCGAAATTAAAAATTATGACTTCGAACAGACCCGTCAGCAGGCAGTAAACACATGGGACCAGGCGCTCTCGACCGTGCGACTGCAAGGCGTCAGTGCGACCGATCAGCAGGTCTTCTACACTGCCCTCTATCACACCATGCTGATGCCGGTAGATCGGACGGGAGAGAATCCTCTCTGGACATCCAGCGAGCCGTACTACGACGACTTCTATACCATCTGGGATACGTTTCGCAGCTCCAGTCCATTGCTCACACTCATCGCACCTGTTCGTCAGGCAGGAATAGTGCGTTCATTAGTGGATATCTATCGGCATGAAGGATGGCTTCCCGATGGCCGCAGTGGGAACTTCAACGGCAGGACTCAAGGCGGAAGTGATGCCGAGTTTGTTCTTACTGACGCATATCTCAAGCAGCTTTCAGGCATTGATTGGAAGGAAGCATATAAAGCCATGCTTCAGGACGCAGAGACCGAACCGAAAGATCAGGTGAAGGAAGGCCGCGGCGGTCTCGCAGACTGGCATCATTTGCACTACCTTAGTATCGAAGGCGTTGACCGGCCTGCCTCCAAGCAGGTGGAGTATGCCGCAAACGATTTCGAGATCGCCCTCATGGCCAAAGCGCTTCATCATCAGGATGATTACGACAGGTATCTCAAGCGTTCGGGCTACTGGCAAAACCTTTGGGACGAACAAGCAGAGGCTGGCGGCTTCAAAGGCTTCATCTGGCCGAGGCATCGCGACGGCAGTTGGAAGACTCCTTTCAATGCACTTCTCGAGGGTAGTTGGGGAGGAGATAACTACTACGAAGGAAATGCCTGGACTTACTCGACCTTTGTCCCGCAGGACGTCGCTGGACTTATCGCGAAATGCGGTGGCACCGACCAATTCGTCAAGAGGCTGGACGCATTCTTCTCTGTTCCGGGACGTTATGCGGTAGATAATGAGCCGGGGTTCCTGAGTCCATATCTATACGTCTGGGCAAGCCGTCAGGACCGCACAGCAGATCAGATTACGCGGATTCTCGCAAGCAGTTATCACGCTGGCAAAGAAGGTCTTCCGGGTAATGACGATTCAGGCGCGATGTCTTCCTGGTATGCCTTCGGGAAAATGGGTTTCTATCCAAACGCAGGGCAGGATGTCTACATAATTGGCAGCCCGGCCTTTCCTGAAATGTCTATTCAGCTTTCGAATGGAAAGACTTTCACCATCGAAGCCAAAGATGTCTCCGCGCAAAACCATTACATTTCTGCTGCAGAATGGAATGGTAAGCCCTACAAGCAAGCCTGGTTCCGTCATGAAGACCTTATGCGTGGAGGTAAGTTGATTCTGACGATGAGCGCAACCCCGTCGGCCTGGGCGACGGGGCCATTGCCGCCCTCAACCTCATCTGACAATCCGAAGGTCAATGAATAGATCTTTCATGCTCAATTCGGCACTGAGATCCGTGAGCTTAGGTCTTCTGACTAACGTCCTGCTCTCGCGATACCAAGCGCCCGCTTGATAATCTCGGCTGCTTCAGCTCCCTGAATCTTTGATCCAGGAGCGTTGAAGTGAACGTCATCCTGGTACATATCCGCATGCCCCGTCATGAGCCCATACTGGTCATCGACAGGCATGTTCATTGTGAACTGCAGGGCGATCGCGTTACGTGCCGCGATCCGTTCATTGGAAGCGCCTCCGGCACTATCTTTCCTTACAGGTGTCGTCGTTGCCCAGATATCTACTGCACGCGGACTAATCGTGTGAATCGCTCTCAAGTAAGCAGGAAATCCGCTTTTATATTCGGCCTCGGAATAATCCCACCCGTGCATACCATTGTTAAAGTGGATGACCTGAAACTGAACGCGTTCCATCCTGGAGAAATCAATTAGCTCCTCCGGAAGCCGGGGATCACCGATACATATCGAGTTTGCAAGCAGATACACATTCGCAATGCCTCTTAATTCGTCAGTTACGTTAGAGAAGTAATTGCGCGAGATAGAATCGCCGATGAGAAGTACATTCGGTAGCTTTTGATCAATATGGGCTGGCCGTACATTCCACGTCCACTCCACCTCTTCCGTCTTGGAAATGGACGCCGCGGCGGATACGACTGGCCCCTGCGCCAGCAATAACAATGTGTACCCAATATAAGCAAGAACTACCGCAAGCTTCATTCTGGCCACCCACTACCTCTCAGTCCCATCGAACGCTTTCTGAATAAACTCCACGACCCGCCGGCGTGCGTCAAATCCATGCCAGGGTTCCGGCACAGGAAGCCCGTACAGGGCCCTCGCCAGCGGCCCATGGTCATCCCGCGGATAAGTCACAAGCTCAACTGGCGTGCCCATTTGCCGCAGCGCGCGGTACATCTCCTGTGACTGGCCTAGCGGATCGGTCGTGTCGCTTTGGCCCTGCAGTAACAGGAACGGTGTCCTGGCCTTTCCCGCCAACGCCAGCGGGCTCTGCCGCCATGCATCTTCGGGGTGCTCCCACGGCTTGCCGAAATACCAGCGGTCATACCACGACGAAGTTTCCGTCCCGTACTCACTATGCTGATCGATCACCGGAGCGCCACTCACAATAGCTTTGAAGCGCTGCGTTTTGCCTTCGACAAATCCCGCCATTTCGCCGCCATAGCTATAGCCCATCAGTGCCATCCGATCGCTATCGATCGGTTCAGTCCTCACGACGTGATCTACGCCAGCCATGATGTCCCGGTAGTCGCCGCCTCCCAGGTCATTCTTATTAGCCGCGGCGAACGCCGCACCATACCCGGAACTGCCACGCGGATTTGTCCGCAACACCGCCCATCCCTGCCCCAGTAGAAAGTCGATCCACGGCTCATAGGCGTCAGCATAGGCACCGAGCGGACCTCCGTGCACCTCCACGATCAGGGGCACATGCCTCGTCGCGGCCCCAGGCGGAAGATACAAGCGGCCATCTATCGACAGCCCATCGCTTTTCCAACTCAACTGCTTGGGCGCGACACTCAGTATTCGCTCCGGTGCAAGCGCCGGCATCCTCACCGGCGTTGGCGTCGCATGCAGGTCTGCCGTGAAGTAAAGAGCTTCCGGCCTGCCGCCGCTGCTGCCAAGAAACAGCCAGCCATTGCGCGTCGTATTCGTATTCAAAGCCGCAATGTTATGGGGTTCAAGGCGAAGTGATGCTGGCTCTGTTCCCGCGCCGAAGATAGCTACCCGTCCGCTGAATCCCTCTTCGGTCAATTCAACAATACTGCCGTCTGCCAGTGAAACCGGTTCGCCTCGTCCCATCGAGCCCTTGAAGCCGTCGCTAAGATTATGTGTCGATTTGGCGTCAATGTCATAGCGATAAAGATCAGAGTATCCGGGAGGCGCGTCATGCTTGGCTTGGGCTAAATAGATGATCGACTTTCCATCCAGCGACCATACCGCAGATTCGACCGTCGCCGGGAGCGCCGCAACCTTCTCCGCGTGACTGGTATCTGTAGCAGTTACGATCCACGCGCTTGCAGCCGGACCAAGATCACCTGCATTGTTCGGGCTCTCCGCGACAGCGAGCAATCTTGCACTATCGTTGCTCCAGTCAACCCCGCGCACATCCGGCCCGACAGCAACAGGCGTTAGCTTGCGAGACGCTATATCGAGTAGATAGAGCCGCGAACCATGTGGATCGTGGTCCACCCACTCCGCATCGGCCTTCGCGTCTTTTTCGGCCTTCTCTCCGGGCGTCTGTGGATCCGCTGCAATAAAAGCAATCCACTTGCCGTCCGGCGAAACACGATACTCCGAAACATCGATGGCGACCTCATCGCCATCCTTCGGCACAGCCTGAAGGCCAACTTTAGCCGCCTCATCCTTTGGAGGCAGCGCGTCCCGCAGCTTCGACTCGTCCACAAGCGGCTTGATCTTCAGGTCAAATGTCTGCGCTTCGCCACCATCCATTGGCAGGCGATAAAGTGTAGTGTGCTCGCCCCGCTTGGCAAGAAAAAGCACACTCTTTCCGTCCGGCATCCAGGTGCCGTCATGCTCGCCTGCCTTGTCGGCGTCAACGGAATACGTAACCTGCCGAGGCTCTTCATCCTTCGTGCCAAGCAGCCAGAGGTGGCTCTTCGCGCCGTCCGCAGTAGGCTCAGTGATACGCACCAGGATGCGCCGCCCATCCGGCGAAAGGCGAGGATCACTGATCGCCTTGAAGTGGCGGAGCTGCTCATTCGTTGGAAAGCTTTCGCCGGGGGCGGCCGAAGCTCCCTGGCCCTCCAGTGCGGCACTGGAGACCAGCACAATCGACAGCACGCACAGACAACGGCATTTGTTCGGCATGCGAGAAGACTAAATAGCAAACGCCGAAGCGCAAAGCCTCTTTCGCGGAACTATCCCGCATAGCGCAGGAGGCCGACTTACACCGTTCGCGCCTGCCTGTGCCCGATGCGTGGCACCAGGAACGCGTAGATCGCGATCACGATGTAGCCGATCGCCGGCAAAATGTAGCCTGCCGCAACACTCCCCGTCAGTCGCGTAATCCAGCCCATCGCCGGTGGAAAGACCGCTCCACCAGCTATCGCCATCACAATCAGACTGGCACCCAGGTTCGTGTCCGCTCCAAGGTCCTTGACGCCGAGAGCAAAAATTGTCGGATACATCACCGACATGAAAAAGCTTGTCAGCAGAATGGCATAGGCGCCCAGCATTCCCGGGTGCAAAATGCCCACTGTCACCAGCACAGTGTTGACAATCGCGTACATCCAAACCATCGTTGCGGGCGGAATATACCTCATGAGCGAAGTCGACAATATTCTTCCCAGTGCGAACGCGATCAGCGTGCCCGTCAGCAGATAACCCGCGGTCCTTTCGGAAGCTGCCGTGTAAGTCCTGATATACGGGATCAACGTGCTCCACGAACTGATCTGCGTCCCGACATAGAAGAATTGCGCGACCACAGCAAACATCAAATGTGGCGCTGCAAGCAATCGGCTTAGCAGGCTGCGGGCCGGCGCATGGAGCGCATCTACATCCACGCCCTCCAAGGCGCTCGAGCGTACCGCCGTATTCGGAAACTTGGTAAACGCAATAACTGCAGCCAGAATGAGGACGGCCACGCCCAGACCAACATAAGTCGGCACGACCCGCAGTATCTCGCTGTGCAGGTAAGCGTCATAGGTCCCCTGCACTTTCATTGCTGCCACTTCCACAGGATTCTTCTCGACGCCCGAGAAAATAAACCAGGTGCCCAGCAGCACCCCTGTAATCGCTCCCGGCGGATTAAATGCCTGGGCGAAGTTGAGTCGCCGCTCGGACGTCGCCGCACTGCCGAATTGCGCGATAAATGGATTTGCCGCTGTCTCCAGGATGGACGAGCCGCCGCCCACAACAAACAGTGCGCAGAGAAATGGCAGGTACTGACCCATCACCGCAGCCGGCCAGAACAACAGCGTGCCGATACCAAAAACAACCAGGCCAATCAATAGACCGGCCTTGTAACCAAAGCGCTTCATCAACAGGGCCGACGGAATCGCCATCGTCCCGTATGCCAGGAACACCGACGTCTGCACCAGTTGCGCCTGGAGCAAGCTGAGTGAAAAAGTCTTCCGGAATTGCTGTACCAGGATGTCCGTAAGATTGTTCGACATTCCCCAGACGAAAAAAATCAGCGTCGTCAGAAGAAAGGCCGCCATATAACCCTTCGGAAAAATGGAAGCCTTGCGGTCTTCCGCCATCTCCTCGACGCTTCCCTGCTTTGGAACTACCTGCATATAAAAAACCAGCCGCCTCGTTGAACAGAATTTCCAAGGATAGCGCATCTCGCCGGCTTCCGGCCAAACGCGCGTCTTAAGAACCGCTCTCAGCATGCCGGATAAAGTTGCCGGCTGCGAGCCCCCTCCCGAGTGCAAGGTGATACGAGGTGTGTACCTCGGTCTTTTCATAACCCGATTCCGGCCAGGTATCCAACAGCATCTGCAGCCGCTCGATGTCCAGCAATCGGCACGCGGTTGGAGATTGTGCAATCAGCTTCAGTTCCTCTGCCATCTGCTTGCGCCGCTGGCCCAGCGTCAGATACCAGTCGGCAGCCTGCAGGCCACGCGTGGTGCAATCAAGAATCTCAGCGGGCACCCGATCGCGCATCGCGCGCCGCGCCATTGACCGGCTCCGTCCCTCCACCAGGTACTGCTCGATCGGAATGCCGTAGCAGAATTCGAACACCCTCTTGTCCTGCATCGGATCGCGCAGGCTGATGTCCCAGCCGACGCTGACGCCGCCGCCCCAGAATCCGCCATCGAAAAAATCAAACATTTTTCTGCGCTGGTCCGCAGAGTTCTTGTCGGCTGCGCAAAACTCCCGCAGAGCCAAATCGACAAGTTTATATTCGCGCGCACGTTCAGGATGGACCGGACTAAAACTGAAATCAAAACTTTTCAACTCAGGCCGGAGCAGTCTCCGCACTGCGAGCGGCAGCGCATAGCCGGCAGACCAGTAGGCCGCGCCGCGCCACGAAGTATGCCCGCGTGAGCGAAGTTTTCGTACCAGCCGCGTCAGTTCTATCCAGCGTCCACTTCGGAACAGCTCCGACAATCCAATCAGGCCGCCAAAACTTACGGTGGCATTGCCACAGCTTCCGGAAAGTATCACCTTGATGCCACGATTGCGCGCTTCATCCAGGATCGCGTTCATCCACATCTGGTTGGTCGGATTGAACACAGGACATTCCGTAGAAGAGGAGCCTTCCTGCAGCACTCTGAAGAGGTCCTCACCCGATGGCTCAATCAAAACATGATCGATATTCGGATACATGGCCGCAACGAGCGCGGCCGCCGGACCTTCATCGCCGAAGCGCCCCACCGGGCCAAGGTTCGTAAATGCTGCCTGCGGCACTGCCGTAAACGCAGTAAGTCGCGTAGTCCCTAACAGCCGCGCCGCCGTTGCCGTCACTGAGGAGCTGTCCATCCCTCCACTAAGATGGCTCCCGACCTTTCCGACTGTGCGCAGTCGAGCTTTCACCGCTGCATCCAGGCACTCACGAAGACCATCGACATAGTCGTCATTCGACTTAAGTCGAATCGCCGGCGCGTCTACAGGATGCCAGTAGCGATCGACCTTCACCCCACCCTTGAAACGCAGCGAATGTCCCGGCGGCAACAGGTGAATATTCTTGAAGAAGGTAGCGGAGCCGCCGCTCGGGCCGATGGCCAGGTAATTCAGCATGTGCACTTCATTTAGGCTGGTATCCAGGCTCTGCATACCGCGAATCGCCCGCGGCATGGATGCAAACGCGAAGATCCTCGCGTCGCCCGCGTAGTAAATCGGCCTCTCGCCAGAATGATCGCGAAGCAGGCACAATTCACGATCCTTCTTATCCCACACCGCAACTGCGAAGCCGCCGATTACCTGCCTGACGCAGTCTTTCTGCCACGCATTCCAGGCTGACCAGAACAATTCACTGTCCGCGACCTGGCTTAGATCGGCAGCAGCAATGCCCAGCTTTGCCGCTAACTCGTCGCGATTATCTACACGAATATCGCCGACCAGCACGTAGCGATCGTTGGAGTAAGGTTGTCGGTCGAAGATATCTTCAGGCAGGTCGTGCGTTGCAGAAAGTCCGACGGCAATATCAGGAGAAGGGGAGATAAGCCGGCTCGAAGCACTCGTCCGACCATAACGCTCGAGCATACCCGCGCCCAGTGCAGCTGCGTCGCCAGCCGAACTCAATACACCCGCGATGAAAGTCATTCTGCTGGAATCTTACCGCTCTTCACCGGGATCAGCTTAGGAGGAAGATCGACCGGTGCGAGCTTAGCTTAGGCATAACGCCTTGGAGACGCTGCCACTCTACTGCGAGTGATGTTTTGTACTCCCGTCAGGAGTCGTAAAGTGACCGTATTCCGCACTCTGCAGGTCGAGAATGTCCAGCACCGGCTTCTTCCAGGCCTTCTTCACCGGCTCAGATGGCGCTTCGACACTCACATTCTTATTCACTTGGGTACCCATTCATCCTCCAGAATTAAGCACCGAACCCGTCGCTGCTCACCACTTGCTGCGACGCTCGGACAGTGACGCATACGGCGACCGTGGAGCATGCCTATCTGCTCCTAAGTCCTCACTCATTTAAGCTTCTCTACAGTCGACAAACCATGCCACTTTAGATAAGTGGCTACATCTAATTAGTTAATTTGTAAGTCGGGCTCTTATTGCCTGAACATCTACGTAAGTACTGGTTACTGCCCGATAGAGGCACTTCCAGAACCAAAGCGACTATGCCACGCGCTCATTACGATAGGAATGCCTCTCTCAGGGAGTGCGCCATCACCCCGACGTTCACCGGCTGGCCCAACAGGACTACCCATAGGTGTTATGTCTCAGCGGCCTGGTTCAGCCCAGGCTTCCTATTCCATCTGTCGAACCGACTCCTCTACGTACTCGCAATACAGTACTTAGTCCGTAAATTTACCTATCCATCTCACTTAGTCACCACGCAAACTATCCGGAGTAACTACCGCTTTCCGCCGATGTAACGCTTAAATGCAGGCGTTGCCTCTTTAGTGGCATTCGGGGATCGGTATGCCAACCCCATAATGGTGAGCGTGCGGTCACTATGGAGATTTCCAGAACCGCCAGGCTCCTTGAGCCCGTTCCACCATCCGCTATCCGCACGCCACGTTCTTTCAGCGCACGGTGAACCGCAGCAAGGCCGCCCAATGAAAGCAGACAGGACACACATGTTACGAACTCTGACGATCGCCTCGAAAGCAACCAGGCATACTTCCACCCTGGCCGCAGCCGTGGCCGCGCTCCTCTCGCCTGCACTTTCATCCGCGCAGGTCTTGCCCAGGATCACCAGTCCGGTGGAAGACGCAGCGATGGTCACCCTCAAGGGCAATACCCATCCGCTCGCCAAGGCTCAATTCGATCGCGGCCCCGTCGAGGAGTCGACCTCAGGCAGGATGCTGCTGGTATTGAAGCGCAGTCCGCAGCAGGACCAGGCCCTGCGCGCCTTCGTCGAGAGCCAGCATGATCAGGGTTCGACCAACTTCCGTAAGTGGCTTACGCCCGAGCAGTTCGGAGAGAAGTTCGGTGTCGCCGACTCTGACATCGCCACTGTGAGTGACTACCTGCAGAGCCATGGCTTTGAGGTTGGCCGCGTGTATGCCAACAAGATGGCCATCGAAGTGACTGGCACAGCCGGACAGCTCCGCGACACCTTCCAGACGCAGATTCACAGCTACAACATCCACGGTCAGCAATACTTCGCGAACGCCAGCGACCCCAAGATCCCCTCTGCGCTTGCGCCGGTCGTCGCAGGATTCGCCTCGCTGAACAACATCCGTGCCGTCACTTCGAATCGCCAGCCAGCGACGTCGCTCGCAGCAACATTAGAGCCGAAAACGCATCGCTTCAAGCCGGAATTCACAGGCAGCAACAGCAGCGGTGCCTATTACCTTGTTGCTCCAGCAGATTTGCAGAAGATTTATGACATTCCCCCGTATGTGATTGCGGGCGGTCAGCCGACAACCACTCTGAGCGGAACCGGCGTAACTGTCGGCGTCATCAATGACGCGCAGATCAACGTCAACCTGGTCACCCAGTATCAGACCCTCGGCGGCCTCCCAGTGAATGCGCCGGTTGAAATCATCGACGGCAATGATCCCATCGATGCCACGCTCAGCAGTGACGCCGTCAGCGCCTATGAACAGCTCGAGCTGGTCAGCGCAGCAGCTCCAGGCGCCACACTCTATTACTACGGATCAGGTGACACGGACTATGACACCGGAATCGACTTCGCCGTCATCCGCGCAGTCCAGGACAATGCTGCTTCCGTCCTCGTCACCAGCGCGCAGAGCTGCGAGTCCGCCCTGGGCGCAAGCGGCAACTACTTCATTTACGGTGAGTGGCTGCAGGCAGCTGCACAGGGAATTACAGTTGTGGCCGCTACCGGTGACTCCGGCTCCGCAGCCTGCGACACACCAGGATCAGCAACGACTACCGGCGGCCTGGCCGTCAATGGTTACGCCTCGACTCCCTACGACACCGCGGTAGGCGGCACGGACTTTTACTACGGTTCCAAGACCGGCGGTCCCACATACTGGGGATCGACCACCCAGAACAACAATTTCTTCGAGTCCGCCCTTGGCTACATTCCGGAGCAGGCCTGGAACGACAGCATCATCAACGCTGCAGATCCCAATCCGTCCAATCTGCCCTCAGCTGTTTACGGTGGTGGCGGCGGCTACAGCACTATAGGCAGCTACACCGAATTCGGTACAGTCGGCTCGCCCTATCCCATTCAACCCTGGCAAAGCAGCTTCGTTACTGGCACAGCACGCGCTATCCCGGACGTTGCCTTCTTCGCCGGCAACAATTACAACTCGGCTCAATACGCAGTGTGCGCAGCTCCCGGCGACTGCATTCTGAATAATGGCGTTGTTTCTTCAGTCACCCAGCAGGGCGGCACCGCCGGTGCGGCCGGCGTCTTTGCCGGCATCATCGCAGACGTCGTCCAGAAGATGGGTGCACGCCAGGGTAATGTCAACCCCACGCTCTACGCGCTTCACTCCACCGCCAACATTTATCACGACACGACGGTCGGTTCTAACTCGATGGATTGCACTGCCGGCACAGGTTGCAACGGAACAAATCTTGTCGCCGGCACACCCAGTGCAAACGCATACCTCGCCAAAGCCAGTTGGGACGCGGCCACCGGCCTCGGCAGCGTCGATGCTGGAAAACTGATCGCAGCATGGACCAGTCTCGCCACCAAAACGACCACCACCGCACTCACCATCACAGCCTATCCCGGGGGTCCGGCAGTTACGAAGACGGTCCACGGCACCGGGCTGGCCTTCTATACACGCGTTTCTCCCACCAGCGGGACAGGCACCCCCACTGGCAACGTAGCCCTTAATACCAGCAGCCCCCTGCCCGACTACGGATCCATCACCACTCTGCCTCTAGTGAGTGGCCAGGGCGTATCGCTGCAGAATTACTTTCTCCCCGGCGGCACCTATAACGTAACCGCCTCTTATCCCGGAGATACCACCTACGAGGCGTCCACCAGCCCTGCGATTCCAATCACCGTCACACCGGAAGCCTCGCAGCTGGAAATCATCTCCAGCATCCCCGCCTCCGGTGGAACAGCTCCCTATGGCTCGCCCGTGAGCATCACAATCGAGCCTTACAGCCTTACCAAGAGCAATGTTTCTACGCCGACCGGTACCATCTCCGTCTTCAACGGCGGCACCTATCCCATCCAGATCCTCCCGCTCAACGCGGAGGGAGCCGCAACCTTTTACAGCACCATCCTGACGCAGGGCTCTTACAGCTTCACCTTCAAATACTCAGGAGACCCCAGCTACGCACCCAGCCAGATTGTCGCGGGGTTCCCGTTGACGGTCGGTGTCGGCAACTCCGTAACCACCCTGTCTGAAAGCTCCTCCACGGCAACCGGAACAGGCTTCGGCAATGGCACAGTCACCATCTCGGCGACTGTCGCGAACGCCGGCTCAGGCTATACCGGTCTCGCGCCAACAGGTACGGTGACCTTCAATACCAACCCCGTCAAGACGGTCACTCTTGTCCCGGGCTTCAACACGGGCAACCAGGCGGTAGGGGTCGCTACTACCACTGTTTCCAATATCCAGGTTCCCCGGAACGGTGCAGCTCTCACAGCCACCTACTCAGGCGATGGTAACTACGCCGGGTCTACGAGCAATTCCCTTCCGCTCGGAGCCACCACCACAATCTATGTGCTGGGGAGTACAGTCACCATCACCCCGAACGCGACAACAGTCGCTGCGAACGGTACTCTTTCCATTACCGCAAACGTTAGGGTCGCTGGCTTAGCGTCGGCGGGAAATGTCTCGTTCTACGCGAATGGAATTCTTCTGAATGCGACCCCGCTCGCCGTCACAGGCGGTTCAGGTACGTATACCGTGCCACTGGTGAACAACTATCTGCCCATCGTGACTGGAACCGTCAAACTCACCGCAGTCTTCACCCCGGCATCAGGTCTCGCTTCGCCTTCGACATCCGGCGGAGTCAACATAACCATCACCGACGACCGCACGAATTCCGACTTCTCCATCAGCACCGACTTCACCACGCAGACCCTGTCGCCTACTTCGAGCAACAGCTACTTCCAGGCGCAGGTGACCTCAATCGCCAACTTCGCGGCGCTCAATTTCCCAATCACCCTGTCCTGCACGACACCTGCAGGCAGCAACCTCAACTGCATCTTCCCTGACAGCACCAACACGAACCAAAGCACCATCACCGTCAACGTAGGCGCCGCGGGCGTTGTGCTGACACCGGTAAAGGTAAGCGGCTTCCCCTCCGTCGTCACGGCTGTCACTGTTCCTCAACAGCCTCTGCAGGAAAAATGGTGGTTCCTGGGTGGTGGCTCTACCCTGGCATGCGTAATCATCTTCGGCATTCCCGCACGGCGTAAAGGCTGGCAGGGCATGCTCACCATCCTGGTCTGCGCCGCGTTCGTTACCTCCTCCATCACCGGATGCGGTGGCACCTCCCTCTCGCAGAGTCTTGCGAAGAGCGGCAGTTCCACCCTGCTGGGCGGCAGCAACCTGAACGGAACCGCGAACGCCACCGGTGGCGGTGTAGCCTCGAACCTCGTGACTCCCGGCAAATACCAGGTCGTCATCACCGGCACATCCACCACGAACAACACCACGCTCATCCACAACACGCCGGTCAATGTCGTGGTCTCCTCCACGCCTACCCTACCGAACGGCACCTATACGCTGACGAGCATCAACAGCCAGCTCCTCGTCACCGACTTGAACTCGAACGCAACCCCGGGAACGTCACTCGTCCAGGAGGCGGTCGACTCAACAACTGACCAGCAGTGGATCTTCACCTACCAGTCGGGCGGTTACTACACCATCACCAGCGCCGCGCACCCCGGCCTCTACGTGACAGAAGCAAGCGCGCCGGGCAGCGGTACCAACGCTACTCTGCAGACAGCAACCGGAGATTCTTCACAGCTCTGGGCGTTCAGTCTTGTCGAAGGCGGCTATGAAGTCATCAACGGAAATCCAGTGTCAAACGGCAGCACTCCGGGCGTACTGGATGACAACGCTTTCGGCGCCACTCCCGGCACAACCGTCCTCGTGTATCCGCAGAAGGACATAACCCAGGCCGTCAACCAGACCTGGTACATCCACTAGCCCGCGCGCTCGGCGGACTTTCAACGTCCCTCGTAACCCCGGTCGTCGGCCTCGCACAGGCTGACGACCGGTTTCTTTTTCCGCAGATCCTATTTCAAATGACAGATGGGCGGCCTGCAATTCCTGGCCCTGCAAATTTGTGAATTTAACCGCTTCGCCGGTCCCCTGAGGCCTTACTATCACTCCTGACCCCCAAATCGTCGATCAAGGCGAAGGGGTCGAGGAAAGCACACCATTGAATCCGACCACCGCACCCATTCAATCAGCCCAGCCTCCCGCTCATGTTGACGCTGGATCCCAGAATCGTCCCAGCCGCCTTCTGTCCCTCGACCTCCTGCGCGGACTCGACATCGGCTTCATGATCCTCGTCAACGACAACGCGGATGAGCGGGCCTATTGGCCACTCAAGCACGCCGAATGGAATGGCTTCACCCCTACCGATCTCGTCTTTCCGACATTCCTGTTTCTGGTCGGCATCTCGACTGTGCTCTCTCTCTCCTCCCGCATCGCCCAGGGCGCTTCAAAGGCGAACCTGCTCTTCCACGTCGTCCGACGCGCCATCATCCTCTATATCCTCGGGCTGATCGTCAACAGCTTCCCCTTCTTCCACCTGCACAGCATGCGTTTCTATGGGGTACTGCCGCGCATCGCCATCTGCTATCTGGTCGTCGGCGCCCTCTACCTCATCAGTCCGGGCTGGCGCAGCAAAGCCGCCATCGCCGTTTCCGCGCTCGTCGGCTACTGGCTACTCATGCGCTTTGTACCTGTTCCCGGCTACGGTATCCCCACCCACGATGTGCCGCTCCTCGATAAAGATGGCAATCTCGCAGCCTGGATCGACCGGCAGATTTTCTCGGCCTCGCACCTATACGAACAGACACGCGACCCGGAAGGTCTGCTCAGTACCATCCCCGCCCTCGGAACAGCTTTGCTCGGTATGCTGACCGGCATCTGGCTCCGTACCAGCCGCACCTTGAAGGAAAAAGCTACCGGCATCGCTATCGCTGGTGCCAGTTCTGTCCTTCTTGGCTATCTGTGGAATTTCACCTTCCCGCTGAACAAAAAGCTCTGGACCAGTTCGTTCGTTCTGTTTGCGGGCGGTCTCAGCATGCTGCTGCTCGCACTTTCCGTCTGGGTCATCGACATTCCTAGCGCCAAAGAGCCAAAGCCGGAACGCTCCCGCCGCTCCAATTACTTCTGGCCACTCCTGGTCTTCGGCACCAACGCCATTACCGCGTATGTCATCTCGGAACTGCTCGCTGCGGGCGTACCTCACCTTCACGCCGCTGGAAAACCGGATATCTTCGCAGCCTTCTACCACCTCATCTTGAAGGTCGTTCCCAATGACCCGGCCCTTTCATCATTAATCTATTCACTCTGTTACGTCCTGCTCTGCTGGATACCGGTCTATTTCCTCTACCGCCGCAAAATTTTCATCAAGATCTAAGCCGGACCGCGATGGCTCGCCGCGAATGAACTCGATGCGCCATTGCATTGACTGGCATCAGATTCGAGATGCACCATGTACCAGGAGCACGCCCACCCGGCGTGCTCTTTTCCTTCCGCATTACATCGGCATACGGCAGACTTTGTCGATCCTGAAGGATCCAGACCTAAGCCAATCTTGTAGATGTTCCGAATCCCGAACATCATTCCGAATGTGCGTCTCCCATGCATCAGCATCGAGTCGACACTTGGCGAACTGCGCACGGATAGTTCCCCTTGCGACAAGTAAATGAGGGCGAAAAGCACGATGTTCGCTTCAGGCCATCTCCACGCGTGCCAGAATGATCGACGATCTAAATACCAATGGGTTCAACACGGGCTTCTTCATGGTTCATTAGCTGTTTATTGATGAGAGCTATGACGAAAAGCGCCACCTCTTCGTCCTAGCATGCTGCATTGGAAGTAGCAACCGATGGCAGCGATTCGAGAACCGATAGAGAAGATTCAGTTGTGGTCAATCAAGAACTGGAGGCTCGGCAGCGTCCCACCATAAGCGGGTAGCTTGCTAGTGAATGCGCAGGATTCGGCAACGACTTTAACGGTCGGAACATTGAAGAGCAGAAGCGATTGATTCGACATCTTTCGGGCCAGTATCGTTGTGCTCATGCAGGCTGTGAGATAGACCGTCGTGCTGGAGGATGTGCGTACGACCTGGCGTGCGCGACTGGAACTCACTCATGCTCAATGCATTCAATTCCATCAAGCACAAGGTCAAAGCCGTACTATGCAGACATATTTGTGACAATTGAGCCAAGACCGTCGAAGGAGTGCTTGCCGCTTCAACTAGCAGATTTTCTAGCCCGTAAATTTTTTCAAGGATCGCTACACCCAGCTATTCGGGAGTGATCGCCGTAGAGAAGGCCTCAGTCTTTTACTGCAAAGCCGGGTGGGCGTTTCTCTGCGCGCGCTGGCCAGGAGTCACATTGCAGAGCTGCTTGACTAAAACCTGCCAAAACGAATGTAAGTAAAGAGTTGCTGTGCTTACACTATGCCCCGCAAGCCTTCGATTGTTTCCGTCTGAGTATCCCCAACCAGGGACACGCCAGCGAGTGCGCTTGATGCGCCTGTGCG
Organism: uncultured Acetobacteraceae bacterium; assembly: GCA_964658655.1. Taxonomy (GTDB): domain Bacteria; phylum Acidobacteriota; class Terriglobia; order Terriglobales; family Acidobacteriaceae. Next base: position 113,671 of record CAZZZL010000004.1, read on the forward strand.
GGTAGCGGCGCTCCCTAGGAAATTATGCTGTAGACGGCTAGCTCATCCGTGTAAGGAGTCATTGCGGCAATCAAAAACTCTCAGACATGTCCTCATACCATCTTTGCATCAAGACCTCCGGCAAACTCGGCGACAACGCGACAGCCATACCGAAAACCCGCATCATCTTATGATCGCGAAGCATTGGTCGACCAGTGCCTTCCTGCGATTTTCGCTGTTGTACCTCTCGTCTAACTCCACTGAGGAAGGCTTTGTTTAAATCTCCTCAACCATCAGCGTGTAGATATTTTCAGCCATGCCCCATGCGGTTACACGTCAATTCCGTTTCACGCTGGAGGTGGTTGACGGGAAAATCCGGCCCCAGCATTGTCGTAAGCAAAATTTAAGGCCAGGCACACGATAGTGTCGCGTTCGACCGCGCACTTATCGCACACGGTATGGCCGCGATGCAAACGAGATTTGACGATGTGATTCGGTCCAACTTCGTCGGTCGGAAACTTTGCCTTCAAGTCGGCAGTGGTACACCTCTGATTTCCAGCGAATGTTCCTTCTTGCGAGTACGTGCAAGCAGGCGAGTAGGCCAGGCCAAGCGCTTATTTGTTGCCCAAGAGACAAAGAGTTGGCGGAACGGTCGGCACCGGGAATCCAGAGACAAAGCCAACGTGTCCATGCCGCTGGTAGTCGCGCAGCGCAGTCAACTCGACCGCTTTTTATGTCACCTTTCTATTAAAGAACAAATGCCAGGTGGTCCCCCACCTGCACCTCCGTCCGCCCACTCTGCCCTGCCGGCAACTCCAGAATGCTTCGAGTCCTCCATCCTGGAAAGGCTACCCGTCCCGGCTTCAGATCAGCAAAGATTCCAGTCACACAGTCGTGCCGGTCTAATCCAATTACATCGATGCTCACCGACATGCCAATCGTATGCACAGCAGTCGTGGATCTAAATAACATGCCCTCACCCAGCTCCAGATCCGGCCGCCCCAGCAGCCCAACGAGCCGCTCCCACAAGTTTCCTGTGAGTGTTGCCCGGTCACAGATAGTTCTGCCGTTGCTCTCGTTCCGCACCAGCATAGACCGCTCGCCATTCAAGCTTTTCTCCGGTATCCGCGCCGTAGCAAATGTCCAACCTCATTCGCCTTTAAAAACTTCCGCATCCGCCGCACAATTCCCAGGTGAAAAGAAGCGAAGTACTCATCAGTACAAAAATCATCGTTGCTTCGTTCATTATTTGCACCCCGCGCCTGATGAGTGGTTTATCGGCGTCGAGGAGTCGAACTTGAATGCAGGGAAGGCATCCCCGTGAAGTAAGCGACGGTCACTTCGGAGCATCCCTCAGGGCACGCATGATATTCAAGACGGCTGGCCCGAGCAGCACCACAAAGATTGCCGGGAAGATAAAGATTACTAGTGGGAAGATGATTTTGACCGTCGATTTCGCTGCCATCTCTTCGGCCTTCTGACGCCGCCTCGTGCGCACGCCGGCAGCGAACGTATTCAGCGCTTTTGCGATCGGCGTACCAAAACGTTCTGTCTGCAGCAGCATATTGACGAGCGCATCTAGTTCCTCCACATTCACGCGCCCCGCCATCGATTGCCAAGCCTCAGCTCGTGGTCGCCCCGCCCTCTGCTCGCGATTGATGTACAACAGTTCATCGCTCATTTCCGGATGACTGATCGACAGTTCCTGCGCCACGCGCAGCATCGCCTGGTCAAGACCCAGCCCGGCATCAACACAGATGACCAGGAGATCAATCACATCGGGAATACTCATGCGAATGTGCTCGGTCCGTGTGCGGATCAACCCGCTCAGCACCAGGTCGGGCGTCAGATACGCCAATGCCGGTAGCGCCGCCATCCAGAACAGCCGCGCATAAGGGATCAGGGAACCCGCCATGAACGCCAGCAGTGGTGCCAGGATACGCGCTGAGTGGTACAGATCACCGGGCTTCGCACCTTTCAGTCCGGCGCACGCAAATCGCACTCGTAGTCCTGGATCCTCAGTGAGCCAGAGATGGGCACGAAACCAGGCGGCCGCCTTCGCCGACAGCTCCCCCAGTTTTTCCGATCCAGTGACTTTAGTTGCTCTCTCGGAACCGGTGCGTGTCACCTCGATCAGTCGTTCCAATACTTTGGGCGACTCCTTCGGCAGCAATAGATATCCCAGCAACACAAGCGCGCAAAACACGGTCAGGCCGGCGAAGAGATAGAGGCTTATCGTCATTCAGAAGGTTACCTTCACGATTCGGCGGATCACCAGCGCGCCGGCGATCATGCAGGCACCCGCGGCATAAAGCAGCTTCTGGCCGAGTGGGTCGGTGAACAGTACGTGCGTGTAACTGGGACAGAACAGGCTGATGAGGCCCAGGATCGTCAGCGGCAATATAGATAGAATCCATCCCGTCAGTCGGCCCTGCGCAGTGTGCACCCTGACCTCTCCTTCTACGCGAATCCGTTCCCGGAGTGTCTCCGTCGTACGGTCGAGAATCTCTGCCAAGTCCCCGCCTGTTTCTCTCTGCACCAGGATCGCCGTTATAAGGAAGTGCAGATCACGCGACGGAATTCTCAAGCCAAGATCGATCAGGACATTGCGGAGGGGAATGCCCAGCTTCTGCTGCTGGAAAACCTTGGCGAACTCGGTCGAAAGAGGCAGTGGCGCCTGCTCTGCCAGCGCTTCGATCGCCTGGGTAACAGAATGCCCTGCACGCAATGCCCTTGCCATCAGATCCGCAGCGTCAGGCAGTGCCGCCGTCACCGCGATGATCCGTCTTGACCGCTTCCATCTCAATCTCGCAAGTGGGAGCACCCCGGCGATCGTCGCGCCAATCAAACCTCCGGCAATGGACCGAAGAAGAACAGAGCCGATAACACCTCCAGCCAGCGAAAACCGTACCGTGGTCAACACCAGTGATCCGATGGACTGTTTACTGTTGGCTTCCAGCAGCAACCTCTCGATTCCGGAGGAAAAGGAGTATTCCATCAGGTAGCGACCGAGCCGTTCACTCAGTGTGCCACTTTCCCCCTCGGCCAAGTCTGCTTCGCCGCCCTCATAACGCAGAATGCGCCGTGGATTGCGGATATCGGTGATGCGTGCTTCAATCGTTCGCTCCTGGGGCGAGGGCAGGCCGCCGAAGATAAGGATGACAAAGCACAATCCGAAGGCCAGGAGGAAGAACGTCGTCAGCAGACTCATGGCTGTTCCGTCATACCTCGACCGACTGGTCCATCAGGTTGAGTGAAAGCGGGAAGCCTGCCGCTGCCAGCTTGTCTGCAAATTTGGGAACGATACCAGTCGCCAGGAAGCGTCCATTCACCTTGCCATTCAAACCCAGCCCCTGGCGTTCGAAGACGAAGATGTCCTGCAGGCTAACAATGTCACCGCTCATGCCGGTAATCTCGGTAATGTGCGTCACTCTCCGGCTGCCGTCACTCATGCGTGAGACCTGGACGATGAGATCAATAGCAGAGGCAATCTGCGCGCGAATCGCTTTCTCAGGGAGAGTTACGGCGCCCATCATTACCATCGTTTCGAGGCGGGCAATTGCATCGCGCGGAGTATTGGCGTGAACGGTCGTAAGGGAGCCGTCGTGGCCCGTGTTCATAGACTGCAGCATGTCCAGGGTCTCATCGCCGCGCACCTCGCCGATGATGATCCGGTCGGGCCGCATGCGCAGTGCGTTAATCACCAACTCTCGCTGCCGAATGGCGCCGCGGCGCTCGAGGTTGGGAGGTCTGCACTCCAGCCGCACCACGTGCGCCTGCTTGATCTGCAGTTCGGCCGAGTCTTCGATGGTAATGATCCGCTCGGCAGGTGAAATATACCCGGACAATACATTCAGAAGTGTGGTCTTGCCTGCGCCTGTACCGCCCGAGACCACGATGTTCAACCGGGCGCGCACGGCTCCTTTCAGGACCTCGAGCATCTGCGGTATCAATGTCCGATGGCGCAAGAGGTCATCCGATACCAGCGGTGTCGCACTGAAACGGCGTATGGAAACAATAGGACCGTCGATGGCCAGCGGCGGAATGACGATATTGACCCGTGAGCCATCGAGCAACCGGGCATCCACCATCGGAGAGGATTCGTCGATCCGCCGGCCGACCGCGGACACGATCTTATCGATAATGTGCATCAGGTGCGCGTTGTCGCGAAAGGACACATTCGTTTTTTCAAGCACGCCCCTGCGCTCGATGTAGACCGTGTCGAATGTATTTACAAGAATGTCGTTGACCGTCGAATCCTTGAGGAACGGCTCGAGCGGACCGAGGCCCAGCACCTCGTCAAGCACCTCGCCCGCAACCTGGTCACGGTCCGCAGCGCTGAGCGGGATTTGCTGTTCACCAACGAGTTGAAGAATGATACCCTGCAGCCGCTGGCGTCCTCCACTCAGGTCTTCCTGGATCGTCGACAGTTTTTCGAGATCCATCCGCTTTAACAATTCCTGGTGCAGGTCGATCTTGAGCAGACGCCTCGCCTGTTCGCTCAACGAGGAACTGACGCGCACCTCTGCTTGGTCTGCAGGACGCTCGCGAGGGGTCAGGTACATACGTACTTCAGACATTCGATGACCCTCCTCTACGGGCCAGGTTTCAACGCACTGCATTGCGATGCGTACGCGCCAGAATCAAGCTGGCGAGGTGAGAGCTCCACACTATGCGGCTTTCACGTCAAATCAATTTCATAACCAGAATCGAAACTTACCGAGCTTGGTCTCGCCACTCCGGGGTGGGGAGGATGCATCCGCGTCGCTCTCATGCACGATCTCGCGCGCAATTTCTCCCAGCGCCTGGTTGAAACTTGACGGACGTAAGGGTGAGATCGGCTCGCCTTGGTTGATCGCGCGCAACAGATCCGCGTAGTTATTCGGCACCGTATGGCTTACTGGAAAGCGCACCGCCTTTTGTATCTGGGCAGACGTCAGTGAATCGTTCGCTGTGGATCGGTTGACGATCAGGTGCAACTTGCCATTTGCATCAGGACTGAGACCTATATGCTCGACCAGGCGGGCGAGGTCGCGCAGCGAAGCAACGTCAGGCGTTGAGACCAGAAAAACCTCGTCTGCTTCCGCGATAATCGACATCTTGGTGTCCTGATATTCCACCGAAGAATCAATCAGTATGTAGTCGTATTCGCTCCTTAAAAAATCCATCGCACGCTCGAGTTCGTCGAGCTTTCCTTCGTGGTAGGCCGTCGCGATCTCCGGCGAAGCCATCACATCCAGACCGCTGCCATGCCGGATAGCGAAGCCATTCAACAGTTCCGTGTCGAGACGGTCGACATTTTTGAGCAACTCGTCAAAATAGTACTGGGTATCCTTCAGCCCAAGATAGAGAGCCACATGTCCCAGTTGATGCTTGTGGTCAATCAGCAGGGTTTTCTTGCCCTTGCATACAACCAGGTAATTGGCGAGATGTACCGCAAGAGTCGTCGTTCCAACTCCCCCCTTTGCGCCAAAGAAGGCCAAGACCCTCCCCACACTGGCCTGCCCCTGCGGGTGGGTAACACTGGACTGTTGAAACCGCTGGATTGCCGCAGAAATATCCGCCGTGCCGACAGGCGTAGGTAGGAAATCGATGCAGCCTGCTCGCACAGCCCGGAGAAGCACGTCCGAACTCAGAGGCGACCCGGTACCGATAACACTGATCCGGCTTAGAAAAATCTGACTCAGGCGTTCCACTGTCTTCAGAGCTAGCTCGATATCCCGGTCGAAGTCAACGAATGCCAGGCAGGCCCTGGCCTCCTTGATCGCCTGTGAAAACTGGGGCCTCTTCTCAAGTGTTATGTAGTCACGAAACTCGCCGGCAAAAAAAGTTTGCGGCGCGAGATCGGATGCGGCCATGATCCCGTTCAGCAATTCCTGCGTAGGGCAGACACAGAAAATCGCATAATTCACCTCGCTCGCACGCGCTGTCGCGGGGATCACGGCAGGTCCTGCTTCTGTGCCGCGGGATTGAATTCTGTTGCATTATCTTTCGCTGCTTTCTTACCAGCAACAGCGTGATCGAACTTGTTCCGATCCAGGTTGGGTACAACCATCGATGGTGTCGAGGCATTGGGTGCCGGGGCAAGCGGGTCGATGATCGAGGCAGTGACCAGCACAACTAATTCCACCACCGACCGGGTAATGCCCTTGGAACGGAAGAGTTGTCCAAGAATGGGAATCTCGGCAATGCCGGGCATCTTCGACAGATTGTCCGAGGTGCGGTTGTCGAGCAACCCGGTAATGACGAAACTCTGACCGTCTGCCAATTCGACTTCAGTCTCTGCCCGCCGTGTCGAAAGCGCTGGTATAACAAATCCGGAGACTGTTACAGAATTGGTGTAGTCGAGCGCGCTTACCTCCGGCGCTACCTTGAGCCGGATGGAACCGTCGGGGTTGGCGGTTGGTGTAAAGTCCACCTTTACTCCATAAGGCTTGAAAATTATCGTGATGGCAGTTGAATTCCCTGTTCCGCCCTGCACGACCGGCAATGGAAATTCTCCCCCGGATAAAAAGCGTGCCGGGACGCCACTCAGGGTCGTCAATGTTGGTTCAGCCAGAATCTGCAACACCTGTTTCTGTTCCAGGTCTTTCACAGTTACGCCCGCGTTCAGCTTGGCGCTGTAGAGCAATATGTTGAGGGGGTCACTTACAGAAACCGACGTCCCCGAAGAAGCGCTTGCCGGGATCGCCGTGCTGGCAAACTGGCCGGTACCGGTACCTGCCAGAGTACTGCCCCCGAGGGCGAAAAAGTTGACTCCGAACTGCTCCAGGCGACTGCGGTCGACCTCGACGATACGCAACTTTAGCTGTATCTGCTTACCGTGGACCGGTACGACCTTAACGCCGTCGACAACGTCCTTGGTGTAAGCCTGTGCCATTTTTGCCAGAGCATCCGCGGCAATGTCGGTAGGAGCGGTTCCAGCCAGGAAAACGCGACTGCCGCTGGTGGAGATCGTCAGCCTGGCACCCGGCACGGCATCCTCAAGCATCTGCAACATGCCATCCGTATCCAGGTCCGCAAACACCGTGAACACGCGCCGCCTTCCCGACAAATCCCACAGGATCAAAGTGCTGACGCCGCAGGCTTTTGCGGTGATCACTTCTTCCTTCGGACCCGAGGAAAAAGACTGCAGCACCTTGGGGTCACCTACGTAAATACGTCGTAGCTCTGACCCGGTAGACAGCACAGTTGAGTGGCCAAGCGTGAGATGGATGATATCGGCCATATCTGAAGTCTGGACACGGACGCCATTCTGCATCTCTGCGACGTGCCTGGGATAGGAACTGGTAGGCAGAGGTTCGATGTAACCGGGATGTACTGCTCTCGGTTGTACGTATGCCGACCCCGTACGCGCTGACTGTGCCCGAAGCACAATCGTCGGGCAAAGACTCATCGCAGTGACGCATAGAAAGACTGATGGTTTGATAAAGACATTCATCATGGCTGCTTCCCATCGTCTGCCCGGTCTCCGCCAAGGATGGTTTCTACGCCACTCGACTCTCGAGTGTAGGCAGGTTGCGGGGTGTAGCCGGGCAACTGTCCACGACCGCCAGGGAGAATTGCACCTGACATCGTTGCATTCGATACGATCGGCAGCGCTGCAATTCCATCCAGCCGGGCGAGGCTTGCCATCGAGACCGGAGTGCGAAGCGTTTCGTCCTTGTCCAATCCATTCCGCAATACAAAGTGGACTGTGCCCTGTGTACTTGCTAGCACTGCGCGCTCCGCCTCCAGAGGGGAAACCAACAGTGTGACCACAGTCGCACTGGCCGGTTTTCCGGAGGGGTCGGGCTGCAAGCGCTGTCCCGCCGCCAGCACCTCCGCATTCTCGAGGACGGTGGCCGTCATTGGTTCATCTGAACTGTTTGCTCGGTACGTCACCAGAACATCGAGGCGGGAGCCGGGCGCCAGAAAGCCAGCGACACCGACGACGTCATCGGAACGCAGCGCAAGCGCCCGCATACCTTTTGGAATGCGGCTCGCCAGTCCACCACCGGTTCCCGGCTCCGCCAGATCGTGATCGAGGATCGGTTCGCCCTTACCTACCGGATAGAGCATCACCCTGCCTATGACCTCCTCCATACTTGTCTGGGCTCCGCTGATTGGGCTCTCACGCGGCCAACTGGCCCACCCCAGATCTTCGACCCGGAGGATCTCGCCAGCCTCGACTGCTCGCGATGGAGCGATATATCGGAACATCTGGCTGTCACGTGAAGAGGACGCAAGCTTGAGCTTTCTGCCGAGCAGAAACGTACAAATAGCCGAAATAAGGCATGCAGTCAGCAGTGCGATGGCAATGCGTCGATTCACCGTTCATCCTTTCCACAACAGATTTCCCAAAGACATCAGGCAACCTGCAGCGATTGGTACAGCGTAGGGAATGCTCAGGCCGCTATTAGTATTTACTATTGATACGTTTTGGTTATGCAATTCTGCTGCGGCGTGATGCTTCGGTCGCACAGAACTCAGCAGAAACAACGCATTGCCTAACGTTTGTCTCAATCTGCGGTGGTAGATAGCAAGTGCAATGCCAAAAATCGCGCCGGAAAGAAAGGTTCCTGTAAGAATCAAGCGAAGCGATGAATATCCTGCAAGACATCCCACCGCTGCCATCAGCTTCACGTCCCCGGCTCCCATGCCACCAGCAACGTACATCACTAGCAGCAGGGCAGCAGCGCCCATACCAGCAAGCAAGGCAAGCCCTGAGTCCTGCGGGCCGCCCAGCAGCAGATGCAGAACCACGCCAACCAGGATCGCGCTGCCAGTCAACCCGTTCGGTATCCTGCGGCTTCTCAGGTCTTCGCACGCTCCAAGAACCGCTGCACCGTTTGCTGCCGCCAGGTAGCAAACTTCTTTCGAAAAGCCATTCATGGGATGGTCCTGCAGGATTTTGTTCCGCCCTTCGAGTGGCAGAGTGAGCTAGGGTTCATACGCGCACCTGCATCTCCGCACCGGCGAACCGTAGGGTTGACATAAAGGACGGCAATCACGAACGGGCATGCCGCCCTTGTTGTTACAGTACCTGCAAATGTTGCCGATAAATGACAGGAGACCGGCGGTCATTCACTACATCGCGCTGGTGAGCTGGCTGCCAATGGTTGAGAATGCGGATGAGATTTTGGTACCAAGTGATGTCATCGCCAAGACCGCGCCAAGACCGATGATGCCCGCTACCAGAGCATATTCGATCAGACTCTGGCCGGATTCATCCCGCATAAATGTGTTCAAAGCTTTTCCTGCATTACGCATCATTGTCTCTCCTGTATCTCGCTCAATTGTGTTTGCCTTGACCCCAGGCTGCCATGGCGCAGCAGAACACTTGAAGCGTTTATCGGTCAGACCCCGGATTACATGAGTTTTATCGCTCCAGCCTTGCGGCGGTCTGACTGCACATGGCTACTTTGTCTGTTTCCAGTGCGCATTCATGTTTGATCGAAGGTCGCCGATTAAGGAATAGACGGAGACCGAGGATTGCCACAGACACAGCTGCAGCACGTAGTGAGCGAACCCCTGACCAACAAAGACCGGTGGTCGGCGCTCTCTGCCGGTGACACATTACAGACGGACGAAATAACACCAAAAGTAGAAACACGCTACGCAACCCTGCCGGCAGGCTTCTGTGGGCATCGACTGGTCGCATACGCGCTGATAGCAGTCTGGATACAGTTCCTGCTGCCGCATTCGATTCGAGATCCGGATATCTGGTGGCACCTGCGCAATGCCGGCCAGCAGCTCCGGGACCACGCTTTTCTCCGTGCCGATAGCTACTCATTCACAGCCAGCCATGCACCATGGATCAATCACGAGTGGCTGTCGGAGCTGCCCTACCTGCTCGGATGGCACATCGCCGGCACCCGCGGCATTCTTTTCGTCACCGGCATGACAATCGAACTGATCTTCATGGGCGTCTATTGGCTGGCCTACCGCAAGTCAGGCAACTGGCCATGCGCAACGCTCATGACCCTGACCGCCTCGTTGCTGGCAACTGTCTCATTCGGACCCCGCACGCTTCTGTTTGGATGGATTTGCCTGGTCGCAGAGCTGATCCTGCTCGAACTATTCGAACAAACGCCCTACATTGCCCTCGGCCTGCCGCCGCTGTTCCTTACCTGGATCAATCTGCATGGCTCGTGGCTGATCGGGATTGTTCTGCTAGCGGTGTTCTTTGTGTCGGGCTTCTTCGAGAGCGACCAGGGATTTCTACACTCGCCCCGGCTGACCCCTGCCCATCGCAGGTTCCTGGGTGCCGGAACAGCATTGAGCGTCTGTGCTCTTTTTGCCAATCCCTACGGCTGGCACCTGATCGCCTACCCGTTCGACCTTGCCTTTCACCAGACGCTCAACGTAACGCATGTCGAAGAATGGCGGCCACTCGACCTCCAGTCTTCGCGGGGCGTCATCTTTCTGGGGTCGCTGGCTGCACTCTTCTTATCGCAGATCATCACGCCTGCCAGCAGCCGGCGTACCTGGACGATCAGCGAACTCGCCTTCATCCTCATCGGCACCTACTCCGCATTCCGGCACACACGCTTTCTCTTCCTCGCTGCCATCCTGGTGATGCCCACGATTGGCGGCCACCTCGTGCGTGCCATCCCATCCCGACGTCACGCAACTGCCCACCCGGGGGAAAACTACACGCTCACTTCATGGCCACGAGCATTGCTGAACGCGGTCCTGCTCACCGCAATGGTCCTGCTGAGCCATTCATCGCTGGCCCGCAAATCGCGCAATCTCCGGGCACCGAGTGAGAGCTTTCCTGATGCGGCGCTGCCCTTCCTCAAAAACTTTCAACCCCACGGTCGCGTGTTCAATGAATGTCTCTGGGGCGGTTACATTTCCTACAACGTCCCCCAGCTTCAGGTATTCATTGATTCGCGCTTTGACATTTTCGAACGCAATGGCACGCTCAAGGACTATCTCGACATCATTGGCTTGAGAAAATCTCTCGAGCTTCTTGACCAGCACCACATCCGCTGTGTCCTGTTCGAACGGGATACGCCGCTTGTCTACCTACTGCAGCAGACCCACCAATGGCAGCCGCTCTACGATGATGGCAGCACCATCCTGCTTGAGCATTCAGTCGTAAACCTCAAGATCGCGAACGAAGCCGCGCCCTGATGGTCCCCCTTGCGCCTCGAAAAGCCCTCCATGGAAAAGACGGCAAGGGCGTCACCTCTCTTTCCCTGTTCCTCAACGGCCTGGCTACCGCCCAGGTTGTATGGGTCTACCTGCTGCATATCCCCGGCGCAGTCAACCTTACCGCATTTGAAAATGGAACCGAGCGTACACCGTTCCAGTACCGCCTGCTGCTGAGCTTTCCTTTGCGCTGGTCACACTATTCGACGCACATGGCGCAGGCAGTCACCTTTCTGCAGGGCTTCAACGGATGGCTTCCCGCTCACTTGCGCCCTGAAGGCCTATTACAGTTCTTAGTCGACGGCGTATGTCTCGCAACGACAGGCCTCTTCGCGCGCCGACTCTATCAAGCCACTTCGCGGACACAGCTGATCACTCCATTCATTTATCCACTGACACTTGCCCTCGTCGCGTTCACCTACACGCTGCTGACTACGCACGCACTGCGCTTCGTCTATGACTTTCCTTCCCTTGCATTCTTTGCGATTGGCACGTGCCTCATCTACCGGCGTCGACACGCATGGTTTGTCCTGCTCTTTGCGATTGCCACGGTCAACCGCGAAACCACCTTGTTGCTGCTTCCCCTCTACGCCGTTACGCAATGCATCCCGCTCCGCCACTCAACCACAACATCTCTATCACCCGACTGGTCTCGCCTGTATGCACCACGAACAATGCAGGTCGCCTCACCACTCGCCGTCGCGTGGATTGCCTGGCATCTCTATGTCGTCCATCGCTTCGCCGGAAACGCCTCTGCCGCCGGGCCTCGCGTGGTGCTCAACTTCGGACTACTGCTCTGCCCTCTCTCATGGCCGCAGGTCGCGACCGCCTGCGGCTTCCTCTGTCCCATCATCTTCGCCTGCAGGAATCGCATACAGGACGCCACCCTCCGTCTATGGGTCTGGCTGCTCCCGGCGTGGTTTGGCTTCATGCTCGTGTTCGGACTCCTCATCGAGCCCCGCGTCTTCGGCGAACTCATCCCATTGGTCGCATGCACCGCTGGCCTGATTGCGGAAGAGACCATCCTGCGCAAATCAACCATCGCTGCTTGTGCAGACCAATCTCCTACCTAAGCGCTGAAACCACGCGGCTTTTCCTGAAACACCGCTCACCCTGTTCGAAGTCGCGCCGTCAACGCCGTGACCGCTTTGCCAGCCTGCTACCATGACGCTCAGTCCTCAACTGGTATCCCCACATCTCTAAAATCAGGAAGTGCATTTCGTGCGCTATCAGCTCTTTGCCACCTGTCTCGCAGCGCTCAACCTGCAGGCGCAGTCCTCTCCCGCGCAGCTACCAACTACGCCGGCCACGCCAACGCAGATTGTGCATGCCGGCAAGCTCATTGACGTGCGCAGCGGCCACGTTACGCAGGATGCCTACATCGTCATCAGGGGTCAGCGCGTTGACTCCATCTCGACACAGCCACCCTCTGACGCTGCCTCGGTCATTGACATGAGCCGCTACACCATTGTCCCGGGCCTCATTGACGCGCACGGCCATATCCTTTCCGATCCCACCACGCAATCCTCGGCCGCGTTCCTGTTGACATCTGCGCCCGAGGCCACGGTGCGCGGCGTCGCCAACCTGCAGCTCTGGCTCAAGCACGGATTCACTGTTGTCCGCGATGCCTGTGAATCCTACCCTTCTTACCCACAGTTTGCCTTGCGTGACGGCGTAGCGAAAGGCCTCATCACCGGGCCACGCGTGATCGCCGCCGGCAGCTGCGTCTCGCTCACCGGCGGCCATGGCGACGCCGACCGGCTCTCGCCGGACAAGCCCAGCCTCAACCAACCCAACCAAGTCGACACCGTCGACGACGTCAGCCGCATCGTCCGCCGCGACATCAAGTATGGCGCCGACTGGATCAAGCTCATGGCCACCGGCGGCGTCATGGACCCCATCAGCGACTACCGCGTTCAGGAGCTCAGCGACGCCCAGATGGCCCGTGCCGTTGAAGATGCTCATCGTGCCGGTCACAAGGTCATGGCGCACGCAGAAGGCACCGTCGGCATTAAGGCCGCTGTCCGCGCCGGCGTTGACTCCATTGAGCACGGCACAATGCTGGACGAAGAAGGCGCAAAGATGATGGCCGAGCGCGGCACCTGGCTGGTGCCGACTCTCTACTGCTTCCAGCACGACCTTCAGACCGGGCTATCGAAAGGCCGCGAGCCCAGCAGCATGGCGAAAGGCATTGCCATCGTCAAGGAGCAGGGTCCGGCCTTTCAGCGCGCCCTCAAGTACCACCTCAAGATCGCTTACGGCGTCGACGATGATGACGTTGACGCATCGGTTTCGATGGAGTTCGGCGCGCTCGTCCGTGGAGGCATGACGCCCCTGCAGGCCCTGCAGGCCGCCACCATCAATGGCGCACAACTGCTCTCACTCGATCAGGATCTCGGCGCAATCGAGCCTGGAAAGTTCGCCGACCTGGTCGCCGTCTCCGGCAACCCTCTCGACGACATCACCGCGATGGAGCATGTCGCCTGGGTCATGAAAGCCGGCATCATCGTCCATCCGCTCTCGATAAACTGACGCTTGCTGAACCAGCACAATAGGTAGTCGGGTGAAGCCAGGCGTTTCAGGATTCGTCATGCCGATCGAAGCGCAGCGTACTGGAAGGATCTGCATCTCCCGTGACCGGGCACGGCGCGTCGCACGAACCGGCCGCCCGGTCTTCTCTCGTTACCCCATCTGACTAAAAAACGATACCCTTTTCAAAGGCCACCACCCGCGGCCTCGACGGAGACAATGCGCGAAACCATCCTCATCCACTTTTCCGGTCACGACAAACCCGGCCTGACCGCATCGCTCACTTCTCTTCTCGCCCAGCACAACATCTGTGTTCTTGACATAGGCCAGGCAGTCGTCCATGAGGTCCTCGCATTGGGCATGCTCATCGAGATACCGGAGGCCTCTGACTTTTTGCCACTGCAGGCTGCCCTGACAGAGAAATGCCGCGAGCTGGATTTGCAAATCCGCTTCACCTCCATCACCCCGGAAGCGCTGCAGCATTGGATTTCCACGCAGGGCCGCAGCCGCTACCTGGTCACACTGCTCGGTCGCTCCATCACCGCACAGCAGCTGTACCGGGTGAGCGCCGTCATCGCCGCAAACGGGCTGAATGTCGATCGCATCGAGCGCCTGTCCACGCCCCTATCACTCGCTTCGCACAACGCGAACGCCAATGCCTGCGTCGAGCTGCGGCTCAGCAATGCGAGCGTTAACGGCGACCAGAAGTCCGAAGCTAAAATGCGCACGACACTGTTACGAGTCGCGCAGGAGGAGGAAGTCGACATCGCCTTCCAGCGCGAGAGCATCTTCCGCCGCAACCGGCGCCTCTTCGCTTTCGATATGGATTCGACACTCATCCAGTGCGAAGTGATCGACGAACTGGCGAAGATCGCCGGCGTCGCGGACAAGGTCGTCAACATCACGGCTGCCGCCATGCGTGGGGAAATCGAATTCAAGGAAAGCTTTCGCCGCCGGGTCGCTTTGCTGAAGGGGCTGCCGGCAGAAAAAGTCTACGCACTCCTCGACACCATTCCCCTCGTCGAGGGCGCGGACCGGCTGGTCAGCACTCTTAAACTGCTGGGCTACAAGACTGCCATTCTTTCCGGGGGCTTCCAGCTCTTTGGCGATCACCTGCAGAAACGTCTCGGCATCGATTACGTGCACTGCAGCCAGCTCGATATTGCCGACGGCGTAGTGACCGGAGAGGTCGTAGGGACCATCGTCGATGGCGCAGGCAAGGCCGCCATGCTGCAGGAGATAGCTAGCCGCGAGCGCATCTCGCTAGAGCAGGTGGTCGCCGTGGGCGACGGTGCGAACGACCTGCCCATGCTCAAACTCGCCGGCATGGGCATCGCCTTCCACGCCAAGCCGCTGGTCCGCGAAAGTGCGCGGCATTCCCTCTCTTATCTCGGACTCGATAGTTTGTTGTATCTGATTGGCGTGCGCGATCGCGACCTGGAGAATGCGAAAATCTAGAAGTAAAAGGCCAATCCGCCCTGGATCGAGCGATCCACCTGCGCAAAGAACAGCGTGTTGCCATCGGTCGTCAGAAAGGGATGATAGCCCTGTGCCAGCAGGTTCTTCACATCGATGACCGCATCGACACCGCCAGGAAAAATTCTTCCTTTATGCAGCGGTTGGCGGAGAAACATACTCAGGTAGGCGTCCGCCATGCCCGATTCAAACAGGTCAACGGCATTCACTGAATCGCCGGGTTGCAGGCGATAGGACGTCCGCCAGGTCGTGCCCGTGTGCGGCATTTTGCCGCCCATCAGCAGCGTGACCGATTGTGCGTTCGCGACACGGAACGCCGGGCCCTGCGGACCCACCACGCGCTCCGGCGCTGAAAGTGCATTGCCGCTCGCAAACTCTACCGTCTCGCAGACCGAAGAGGAACCGTGATGCGTCACCTGCATCACCACGCCGCGCGAGGAGTAGCCATCGCCCACCACCCGCGCCATGTCAGTGACAGGATCGAACAGGTAGTTACCGCTGGCCAGTTCCTCGTTGCCTGCGCGTCCTGACGCATCTAGCATCGGATCCGCGATACGGTCCTGGTAAACGGCCGCGGACGCGTCGAAAGTCGGTCCCGAGTACGCCACCTTCAACTCCTGGTGCAGGCCATGCTCGGTGCGAATGACCCCATTCTGCTCGCCGGTAAGATTGCGCGTCGAACCCTCACCGGCCAGCTCAGCCGAACTGCCCATCCGTGGAGCCGTCGCCAGTGCATAGCTGACCGTCGCATTTCCCTTGTTCCAGGTCACGTTGGCAAAGGGCCGCACCGCTGTAGCGGACTGCCCGGCAACCCCATACATCTCGATTTCGCTGCCAGCCTCCAGCACCAGCTCGGGCAGCAGTCGCAGCGTGTCGGCGCTGCGCAGCGCAATCGTTTGCATCCCTGTGCCATTTTGGCTGCTGATCCCCGGATTCGTCTCGAATGCAATGACAGATGTTATACCGCTGCCGACCATGTTCTGCTGCGAATAACCCGCCGTCAGCCTGGTCGAGCCACCGGGTGTGTCGCTGACCCGGCCGCGCAGTAAAGTCTGGGAACCGCGTTTTTCCTGGTGCTGCAACTCGACCGTCTGCTGCACGCCGCCATCGCCGAAAGCACGCGCGCCGCTTTCGATCAGCACACGGCCTCTTTTACGCGTGACCGAGGACTCGCCCGATTCGACCGTCTCCAGGCCATCCTCATCCACGTAGCGCAGCAGCGGACGATATGCCGCCGACCGCAGCGTCCAGGTCCAGTCATCCTGCGGCTCCGTCACGTCGCGCTTTTGCGCCGGAAGCCAGCTCAAAGCTTCCATCAGCGTACTGAGGGTCAGATTCGCCTCGGTCCGGCTGCGGCCGTTCACACGAAGATTCTCTCGAAGGGTTGGCAGGAAAGATGTCTCGATTGCCTTGAGCTGGTACACACCGGGCAGAATGCCGGCAATCAGGTAGGTCCCCTGGGCATCAGTCCGCACCGTCTGGACAATGCTGGAGTCCGCCCGCATCAGCTGCACCAGCACGTCCATCTGGGGGACGCCGCTCGAATCACGCACGACGCCGGTCACCGTAGTTTCCGCCGCCTGCGCGGAAAACGGCACCACCGCGATCAGTAGCCCTGACGCAGCGAGCAGTGCGGATTGGACATTCCGTAACTTCACCGGATACTTCGTCTGTGCCTCATATCTCCGCAGAACTATCCCGCAGATCGTCGCGCAGGTGGTTACCCTGTATACGAAAAGATACTACTTATTCCACCGTAAATGGGGCCGTCTGCGCAATTTCCTGCTTGGAAACACTGTCGTTGATCCTGATCTTCACCTGGTACTTGCCGGGCTGTAATGCCGCTAACGGAACTGACTTCTCTACCGTCAACTGGTCCGAATTGGCGCCCAGGGTCTTGCTGTCTTCTGACGTATCCAGGACCAGCTTGTTCGTCGCCATATCGGTGATCTGATAGGACACTGACGCCGAGTTCTGCTTCGTCTTCTCGTCAATCCCCAGGTTGTAGACCTGCATCCAGAAATTCAGCCGCTGGTTCTGCTTGAACACCACCGGTGTCATCACGTTGGCGCTTACGCGCGGCCGGATGAAGGTATTGCTGATGATGAATTCGCCCGTGCCGATCTGCTTCGACGCCACCCGCTCCATCTTGTCCGCCAGGATCAGGGAAGATGCCGCAAGCCGCTCATCGTCATACTTCGGAACGACTATACCCTGCGCCCACTTACCGATGTGGTCCGGATTGTTGACATCCTTGATCGCAATGTCCACGCGGTAGCGGCCCGGCCGCAGCGGCAGCGCCTTCCAGTACACCTGCGAGGTCTCAAGCGTCTTCGGCAACAGTTCGCTTGGCTGCTCCACTTCGAGGGTCTCTTCGAAGGTCTGCACGACGTGGTCGGTAATGGTCGCGACGCGGCACAGAACGTTTACAACACCCTTCGAAACACCGTCTTTTGTGTTGAAAGTGATGTCTTTATTGCGGATTTGGAGCGTAATCGGCACCAGATCGGTGTCTTCTGTGACCTTTACGTAATCGACGCGGACGTCAAACGGGAAGATCGGGCCGGTCAGCACTTTGTGGTCGACCAGGAAAGACTCCAGGTCCTTGAACTTCACCTGGGGAGCCGCCTGCAGCTTTGCGTACTGCTCGATACGATCGAATTCCTTGCTCTGCTGGCCCGAGGAGAGCGGGCCATTGCCCAGGTTCTCCAGACCGCCCTTGAAGCGGTCGGCTTTCTTCGACATGCCCATCTGCTCGTACATGGTCGCGCCGGCGCCCGGTGTATGCAGCAGGGCGTCTTTCTCGGAGCGATCGATGGTCATGTGGTAATCGCCGCACTGGCAGGTATCCACAAACTCGATATCGATGTTCTCGCCTATGCCTTCAAGATACCGGTAATGCCAGACTGTGAATGGAAAGGTAGAAGTCTCACCGCCGCCCTCTTCCATCGGCCGCTCATAGCTGCCGCCGCTGGGATGGCTGTCCTCGCTGTCGGGCTTGCCGAACGCAATATAGATGTGGCCGCGATCAGTCTTCCAGCCGGGCTTGCCCGCCGCGTAATGATCGTTGGCGTAAGCGATACGCCGGTAATGTTCTTCCTTGAACTCGTTTTCCGGTGAATCAGGGCTGGGATTGCGCCGCTGCCAGAAGTTTTCGATGAAATTGTCGCGCTCTTCGTCGTTGCTCAGGCTCTTGAAGGCCTTCAGTTCCTGGTCCGTGATGATCCAGCGGACGTCTTCGTCCACCCAGCGCTTGTAGGCACCGTGAAGCTCGTGCTTCAGCTCTTTCTGCTGCTGGAAGCGTTCCTTGTCACTCAACTGCCGATTCAGGGGGTCTGGCGTCTGCTGGCTGGCGTCCGGTTGCTGAGCCGGTGTAGCGTCCTGGGCGTGCATCGCCGGGACTGCAAGGAGCAACGCGCTCCCTGTAAGCGACAACGCTAAACATCTGCTGGCCAGACTTCTGCTGAAGCATCGGGGAAACGGCAAACGAGAGCTAGACATATACAGCTGGGACTCCTGGAACAACAAACGTCATTCTAAGGGTTCGGGTCAACGTTATACAAGGAGGCCGCATCCTAAAGCCTCACACTGCGCTGCGCCCGTCACCTGATATCATTCGGGACACTGTAACTCTCCGGCTTTCAGCGGCGATCCAGTGGTTTTCACCCCTCGGTACCTTTGCCGGAACCGATCGGGAGAACTCTACGTATCTGCCTCTGACGGACCGGTACCATCCGGCTTGAACAGGCCGGTAACGCCCGGGAGCGCGACGCCAACCTCAATGAAAGCTAAACAGATCGTCATCATCGCCCTGATTGTGATTGTAGCTGCTGGTGTTATTACTTTCTCCGTCATGCGCGCCCAGTCCGGGTACGTGAAGGTGGTTACCGGAAAAGTCCAGCGGGGTACCGTCGTCGCCACGGTCAGCGGCACGGGTGAGATCAAGCCCAAGACCTACGTGAACGTCGGCGCAACCGCTTTCGGCCGCATCATTAACCTGGACGTGCATGAAGGCGACCATGTCAAGAAGGGCCAGGTGCTGGCCACCGTTGAGAATGTGCAGGCCAAGGCGGGCGTCGATGCTCAACAGGCCACGATTTCTTCGGCCAAAACCGACGTAAGCTCCTACGCCGCAGCAGAACGCACGGCGGAAGCTGTAATTGAACATGCCAAGGCCGATCTCGAGCAGAAGCGCCTGGACTTCGATCGCGCACAGCAGTTATTCAATGCGCAGCTGCTCTCCAAGCAGGATTACGACTCGAAAAAAGCAGCCTATGACACGGATGTAGCAACCCTGGCGCAGGACCAGGCAGCGCTCGTCCAGGCCCGGGCCCAGACTGCCTCTGCCCAGGGTAAGGTGCTGGAGGCGAACGCCAACCTGCGCACCACATACGACACCTTGAACAAGACCACGAGCGTTGCCCCGTTTAACGGCATCGTCACCAACCTGCCTGTCCGGCAGGGCGAAACAGTGGTCGTTGGCCTGCAGAATGCCGAAGGCAGCACCTTGATGACACTCGCAGACATGTCCGTCATCACTGCCGAAGTCAAAGTCGACGAGACCGACATTGTCGACCTGAAACTGGGCCAGACCGCCGATGTGACAGTCGACGCGCTTCCTGGAAGGATTTTCAAGGGACACGTGACGCTGATCGGCGACCAGGCGATTCTCCGTTCAACTGGTATCGCGACCAGCCAGAGCACCACCGGCACAGAAGAAGCGAAGGACTTCAAAGTGGTTGTCACACTGGACGACCCGTCAAGCGAACTCCGTCCCGGCCTTTCCGCTACGGCCAAGATCACCACCGCCCAGCAGCCCAACGTGGTTTCATTACCGATCCAGGCCCTTACCATGCGCAAGCCAAGTGACCTGGTGAAGAAGGACGACAAGTCGAAGGCTGCCGTAACAGCAGCAAATGCAGCTCCGAACTCAGCCAACGACACACCGACGCAGGGAGTTTTTGTTGTGCATGACGAGAAGCACAATGGCAAGCTCCGCGTAACATTCGTTCCGGTGAAAACCGGCGTGACCGGCGCAACCGACATCGAAGTGACGAGCGGTCTTAAGGAAGGCGACACCATTGTGACAGGACCCTACAAAATCCTGCGCACCCTTGAAAACAACAGCCTGGTCAAGCTGGATACCACTGGCGGCGCCGAAGATACGCCTGCTTCCTGAGACGGAACAGCCAGCCGTTGAATGAGCAATACCCCGGATAAACCGGGCTGGAGTGAAGCGAAATGGCTCTTGAGACAGCAATCCCCACGCAGACGCTCACGGCACCCGCAGTGCCGCAGGGAGATGTCATCGTTGTAGAGAACCTGTGGAAGACCTACGACATGGGTTCCGAACAGCAGGTGCAGGCGCTGCGCGGCGTCAGCCTGAAGATCAAGCACAACGAATATGTCGCCATCATGGGCCCGTCCGGTTCCGGCAAGTCCACCCTGATGAACCTGATCGGCTGCCTTGATACACCGAGCCAGGGCAAGTATTGGCTCAACGGCCACGTCGTCAGCGAACTGAACGATGACGAACTTGCGCGCATCCGCAACCGCGAGATCGGCTTCGTCTTCCAGACGTTCAACCTGCTCGCCCGCGCTTCGGCCCTGCATAACGTGGAACTGCCCCTTATCTACAACGGCACGCCGTCCGCCGAGCGCCTGGAACGGGCCCGCGCCGCTCTTGCCGCCGTGAATCTTGAAGCCCGTATGAACCACAAGCCGAATGAGTTGTCAGGCGGTCAGCGGCAGCGTGTTGCCATCGCCCGCGCCCTCATCAACCGGCCATCCATCATCCTCGCCGACGAACCAACCGGTAACCTCGACTCAAAGACCGGCGACGAAATCATGGCGCTCTTTGATGAACTGCACAGCCGCGGCAATACCATCATCCTGGTTACGCACGAGCCGGACATCGCCGAATACGCTCACCGCGTCGTCACTATCCGCGATGGCGTCATCGCATCCGACCACCAGTCTTCCCGCTTCAACAAAGCGCAGGCCTAACGTCGAGTCCTGCACCCGGCTGGTCCCTCCGACCAAGGCGTCGCTCCGGGAAAGGGCCATCCCGAACCAGGCGCAGGCGACAAACAGGTGCCGGATTCTCTCTGGTTCACGTGAGCGCATACCGTGCCGGGCGATCAACCTAAGAGAGACCACCGGCGCACGCTGCACGTGGTACTGCTCGATCTAGCCGACGACCGTCTACACTGATGCAAGCCATTCCCTGAAAGAAGTCTTCCGCATGCGCCTCAATGCCCTCTTCCTCGCAGCGCCCGTCGTCGTCTGCACACTGGTCTGCAGTCTCGCCCACGCGGCAGACGCACCGCAGCCATCCGCCCAGCGCGCCGCAGACCTGAACAAAGTCTTTGCCGACTACTGGGAAGACCAGCTCAAGCACAATCCCGAAGAAGCATCCATGATCGGCGATAAACGCTATGACGACCAGCTCAGCGATTACTCCGTCGAAGCCTACAACGCGGCTCTCGAACGCGGTCGCGCGTTTCTTGATCGCGTCGGCGCCATCGACACTGCGGGTCTCAGCGACCAGGAGAAACTGAGCAAAGATATCCTGGTGCGCGACCTGGTCTCCGCGCAGGAAGCGGCCCAGTTCAAACTGTGGGAGATGCCCATCAGCCAGATGGATGGCCTGCATCTTGCTCTGCCGAGACTCGTCCCGCAGCTCAGCTTTGAGAGCCAGAAGGATTACGACAACTACATCGCGCGCTTGAAGAAAGTCCCGACTGCCTTCGAACAGGTCACGACGGATCTGATGTCTGGCATGGACGACAACCGGGTCATTCCAAAATACCTCATCGACAAGGCCATTGTTCAGACAAATGCCATTGCCACCGCGAAGGCTGAAGACACGCCCTTCGCTCTGCCGCTCAAGAAATTTCCTGCAAGCATTTCAGCCGCAGATCAGGCGGCGGACAAGCAGGAGATCCTTAGCGCCATCACCCGCCAGGTGCTGCCCTCTTACACGCGCTTCGGCAAATTTCTGCAGGCGCAATATGAACCGAAAGGGCGCGCGGAGCCCGGCATCTGGTCGCTCTCTGACGGCAAAGCACTTTACGCATTTCTCGTCCGGCAGAGCACGACCACAGATCTGACACCGCAACAGATACATACCATCGGCGAACAGCAGGTGGCCGACGACGAAGCCCAGATGCTCGCCATCGCGCACAAGCTCGGCTTCGCTGATTTGAAAGCATTGCAGGCCTCCATAAAGGCCAACCCGAAACTTGTGCCGACGTCCGCCGACGCGTTGCTAAATGTGTATCGCGGGTACATCGACCAGATGAAGCCGAAGCTGCCGCAGCTATTCGGCCGGCTGCCGAAAGCACCGTTTGAAGTACGCGCTGTACCCGCATACGCGGAGAAAGACAGTTCCACTGCCTACTACGAACCGGGCACACCGGACGGCAAACGGCCCGGCGCCATCTTTGTCGATACCTACAATTTCGCCGACCGCTCCCTCACAGATGTCGAAGCCATCGCATACCATGAAGGCCTTCCCGGTCATCACCTGCAGATCTCCATCTCGCAGGAATTGACCGACGTTCCCGAGTTCCGCAAGTACGAGTCCTACACTGCATTTAGCGAGGGATGGGGACTGTACGCAGAGCACCTTGGCAAAGACGTCGGCTTCTACCAGGACCCCTACAGCGACTACGGGCGGCTGCAGGGCGATATCTGGAGAGCCATCCGCCTGGTCGTCGATACGGGTGTGCACGAGGAGCACTGGAATCGCCAGCAGGTCGTCGATTATTTCCACGCTCACTCGGCGATCGGCGAGACCGACGTGCAGGCCGAAACGGATCGCTATATCGCGTGGCCATCGCAGGCGCTGGGCTACAAAATCGGCCAGCTGAAATTCCTTGAACTGCGTGCCAAAGCCGAAAAGGCTCTCGGTCCGAAATTTGATATCAAGGGCTTCCACGACCAGTGCATCGACGCCGGCGCGCTGCCGCTCGATGTACTCACCCAGCGCATCGACACCTGGATCGCCAAGCAGCAATCAGCAAGCCAGCCAACAGCCACGAAATAATATCTGCAACAGTAGAGGAGACAATTTGAGCGCGACACCCTTGAACCCTACGCGTCTGCCCGATTTCAGCCATCTCCGTGTCGCCATTTTAGGCGCCGGCAAGATGGGCGGCATCCTGCTGCAGGCTTTTCTCAAGTCGAAGATCCTTGAAGCAGATCAGCTCGTCGCCACCGTGCAGCACGAGGAAAAAGCGCTGGCACTTTCCGCCCAGTGGGGCGTCGACGTGACCACCAACAACGCCACGGCCGTCAAGGGTGCTGACCTGGTCCTGCTGGGCGTGAAGCCGCTGCAGATTCCCGATCTTTGCAAACTGATTGCACCCTCGCTCAAGCCGGGCGCACTCATCGTTTCATTCGCCGCCTCGGTGCGGACAGGCGCGATTGAAACAGCTCTCGATCAAGGCAGCGGCAGGCAGGTTGCTGTCGTGCGCGCCATGCCCAACACGCCATCTGCACTTGGCGCCGGCATTGCCGCGCTGTGCCGTGGCCGCTTTGCCTCGACGGAACAATTGCAACTGGCGACGACGCTCTTCGACACCATCGGCCGCACCGTCACCGTCGACGAGAAGCATATGGACGCCGTCACCGGCCTTTCCGCCAGCGGTCCCGCGTTCATCTACATCATTCTCGAATCACTCGCCGAAGCAGGCGTGAAGGTCGGCCTGCCGCGCGATATCGCAACGCTGCTCGCCGCACAAACCACCTTCGGCTCGGCCAAGATGGTGCTCGAAACCGGCTACCATCCTGCGCTGCTCAAAGACGCCGTCACAACTCCCGCCGGCTGCACTATCGACGGCATCCTCGAACTCGAAGAAGGCGGCCTGCGCGTCACGCTGATCAAAGCCGTCATGCGCGCCACCCAGCGCGCGAAAGAACTCGCCAACTCCTAGGTACCGGCCGGACGGGCACACACGCTTCGCGTCTCTGCTCCTGTTGGTCGCACTCTTCATTGGCCGCGACGCTGCTGAGCCAGGTACAGGTGCCCCGGGTCTTCCTTTGATCTGGGGCGCTTCCATCCGCAATCATCAAAAAAGACTTGTCCTTCCGAGTGAAGCGCAGCGAAATCGAAGGACCTGCGTCATCTCAATCAGCCGCCATACAAACGTCGCCCGAAACATTCCACCCGACAAAACCGCGCATATCCGACGGCGTAAACTAAAGCCATGCACGCGACGATTGCGACCCCGGCAGCGATCACCAGGCAGCCCTCCAGGGGCCTGCGCCGCTTCGCCTGGACACTTCTCGCCTATAACGTCCTCGTCATCCTGTGGGGAGCTGTCGTACGCGCAACCAGTTCCGGAGCCGGTTGCGGCGACCATTGGCCGCTCTGCAACGGGACCATTATCCAGCATCATCCACGTGCTGCGACGATCATCGAGTTCCTGCACCGCATGTCGAGTGGCCTCGTCCTCATCGGCATTCTTTTCCTGCTGGTCTGGACGTTTCGCAGTACCGTCCGCGGAGCCTGGGCCCGCGTCACAGCATCCATTGCCACGGCGCTGACTGTCAACGAAGCTTTTCTCGGCGCCATGCTGGTCAAGCTCGGCTATGTCGATCAGAATGCCTCTGTCGGCCGCAGCATCTTTTTCTCGCTGCATCTTTCGAACACACTGCTGATGCTCGCCGCCGTGGCCGCTACCGCAGCATTTCTTTCCGCGCAGATGTTTACGTCCCGCTATGACACGACGATCCGGCATCTGCCGACCGCCCTCATCGGCCTTGGCGCAACCCTGATTGTCGGCGTCACCGGCTCGCTGGCCGCACTGGGCGATACCCTCTTCCCTGCGCAGACCCTTTCCGCCGCACTCATCCAGGATCTCGCCCCGCATACCAACTGGCTCATCCGCGTCCGCATCCTGCACCCGCTCAGTGCGATGGTCGCTGCGGCTTTCATCGGCTGGCTGGTATTCCGTGCAGTAACGGTGACAGATATAAAGCAGCAAAGGTCGCTCGCCTTAGGTGTCATCCTGCTGCTGGGATTTCAGATTGTTCTCGGCCTGGCAGACGTGACCCTTCTGGCCCCCGTATGGCTGCAGGTACTGCACCTCCTTGGTGCAGACCTGCTGTGGATCAGCATGGTGGTTCTGTCAGTCCGCATGTGTGTGCTGCCTGTGCCGGCCCTGAAGACTGCACCGGTTTAAGCCGCAACGCCTTTCGTCAACTCAAAACTCTGGCAAATCGATCAGCCCAGGTCTAAATTGATAGCAGCGTCTCCCCGTCGAGAGCGTGCCCGCTGCGTCAGCGAGTCATTCCATTCGCAGGGAGATCCATATGTCCACGCCCGCACTCAACCGCCGAGCCTTCCTCCGTTTCGCTGCCGTCGCCGGCGCTGCCCTGCCCATCCTCAACGAGTCGCATCTCGCAATGGCGGCGCAGATGACGCTGCAGACGTCGAAGAATCTCAAGCATCCTCTGCCCGGCAATGGCGCAGTCCTCATCAACGCAAATGAGAATCCGCTGGGGCCATGCGACAGCGCCCGCGCCGCCATCAGTGCTCTGATTCCTAATGGCGGTCGCTACGAGGATGAGTTGACCGACGAACTGACGAAGACCATCGCCGCGAAGGAAGATCTGCGGCCTGAGTTCATTTCCGTCTACGCCGGGTCGAGTGAGCCGCTGCAGTTCGCTGTGCTCGCGTTCACCTCGAAAGACCATCCCTACGTAACGGCGGATCCCGGCTATGAAGCGGGCGCACGTGCCGCCGAGGCGGTCGGGGCCAGCGTCCTCAAGGTGCCGCTCACGCGCACCCACGCCCATGACGTCAAGGCGATGGTCGCTGCCGATCCTCATGCGGGCTTGCTGTATATCTGTAACCCCAACAATCCCACAGGTACCATTACTGCCCGCGAAGACATTGAATACGCTCTCTCCAATAGACCGTCCGGCTCGATCCTGCTGGTCGACGAAGCGTACATCCACTTCTCCAATCAGCCGTCTGCCATGGACATGGTACGCGAGGGCAAAGATGTAATCGTCCTGCGCACATTCTCGAAGATTTACGGCATGGCAGGCGTGCGCTGTGGCTTCGCTGCCGGCCGTCCTGACCTGCTGGCAAAGCTTCTGCCCTACGGCAGGAACCCGATGCCGATCTTTTCGGTCGCCGCTGCCAAGGCCAGCCTCGACGATCCGAATGTGCTGGCCGATCGCAGGAAATATACCGGCACTGCGCGCGAAGAGACACTCGCCTGGCTGACCAGCAAGGGCTATGCTGTGACGCAATCGACCAGCAACTGCTTCATGCTCGACACCCGCCGGTCCAGCCACGATGTGATCGCGGCCATGGCAACACAGAACGTCTACGTGGGTAGACCGTGGCCGGTATGGCCGACCTGGGTGCGGGTCACAGTGGGCACACCGGCCGAAATGGCACAATTCCGCACCGCTTTCCAGACGGTCATGAACGCCTGAAGTTTCGGGCGTCCGCATGCAATGTCAGGTCTTCCGGGTAGCCGCTAAGCCCCATGCAACATGCGCAGAATTAATTTTCAGGCAGACCGGCATGGGTGCTATGCTTCGTCTCGCAGAATCGGCCCCGTATATTTGCGCTGACATGGCCACGTCGACCAATCCGCCAACCTGCTCCGTACTGATGCAACCCGGGTCCCCCTGCGGGCGCGCCGTTCACGCCTCCATTTCCGACCCGGGGCCACGCTGCGTGCTGCATACAGCGGACAGTCAAAAGGATAGCGGCCCGCTGCGGTTGCAATTTCTCCAGGAGATCGACACCATACTCCAGGGACAGGCAGGGGACCTTGCGGATTTCACTTCCGTGATTTTTACCGACATGGATTTCAGGTCCAGGCGCTTTCATATGCGCTGCAACTTTTTTGCAGCAACTTTCCGCGGTGATGCACATTTCGCGCATGCATTCTTTCTTGAAAAGGCTTCCTTCGAGCAGGCGCACTTCGAAAAAGTCGCTGATTTCCGTCAGGCTGAATTCACCGGCGATGCCGACTTTTTTGAATGCCATTTCGACCGGGGTGCATGCTTTGCTGAAGTCATTTTCGAAAGCAATGCCTTCTTTTCGAATGCAGAATTCACTGGCACCGCAGACTTTCATAGCGCCCGCTTCCTGCACTCGGCGAGATTTCGAGTGACCCGGTTCGCCTCTCTTCCGCAGAAGCCGAGTCCTGTCTTCTCACTCGCCCTGTTCTCGCAGCCGAACACGCTTTTCTACAAGACCCACCTGGAACAGGCGCTGTTTATCAATTGCGATATCTCGCGTGTTAACTTCTCATCCGTACACTGGCGCACCCGTCGCGGAAGCGGCAAGCGCATGTTGTTTGAAGAAGAACTGCCGCTGGACAGCGAGTACGCAACTCCTCTAAAAGCAGACGATAAGACCCGCGAATACCATTTGATTTCCGAAACGTATCAGCAGCTGAAGAAGAACTATGATCAGCGCCGGGATTATTGGACTGCCGGTGACTTTCACTATGGCGAGATGGAGATGCAGCGGCTATCCATTCGGAAAAATGGACGCTGGCTGTTCCTGCGGCGCTGGTGGCACCCGCATCTCAGCCTGCTTGCGTGGTATCGCTTCGCCAGCCACTACGGAGAAAGCTACAGCCGCCCGTCGACTCTTATCTTCGTGGTCCTGGCGATGTTCACCCTGTTCTTCCCGCTGCAGGGTTTAAGAAAGGCCGATAGCATTGCGCAGTCGGCCTCACCTCTTAAAACCTACCGCAGTGTGTGGCCATCGAAGGGTTCGCAGCACGATAAGGTCTGGGCCGAAGCGAAACTGGTGGGCAAAAGCGCGATCATGTCACTGGACACGGCGACCTTTGAGCGCGCGCCCGAATACATTCCTGAATATCCGTGGGGACGGCTCGCCGCTATCATTGAGACAGCGCTCACCTCGGCGCTGTTCGCCTTGTTTCTACTGGCAATCAGGCGTCAGTTCCGTCGATAACAGCAACTCAGGAATTGCTTTGCGGGGCGCCGGCCGCGCTGTCCAGCCTGGCCTGGGCCTCGCGCATTTCTTCGTTGGCGCGGGCATACTGGGCGGCTTTTTCACCGGCCTCATCCCACAGCTTCTGACCATCCTGCAGCTCTTTTTCCGCAGCAGCGCGGTCGATATCTTCAGGCCGCTGCGCACTTTCAGCGAGAATGGTCACACGGTCCGGCAGCACCTCGACAAATCCCCAGGCCACGTTATAGCGGTCACCGGCAGCATCGCCCGCGCCATGCAGCGTCACATCGCCGGCGCCGAGTTCGGCCAGTAGCGGCGCATGCCCGTACAGGACCTCGATATAGCCGTTCTTTGCCGGCAACTCGACTGCATCGACCGTCGTGTCGACCAGCATCCGCTCCGGTGTGACCAGCCGCAGCTGGAGTTTGTTTCCCGTATCAGCCATGGTTACTTGTTGGTTTCCTTCAGCTTCTCGGCCGCTTCGAGCACGTCTTCGATAGCGCCCTTCATGTAGAAGGCCTGCTCAGGTATGCTGTCATGCTTGCCTTCAATGATTTCCTTGAAGGAGCGGACCGTATCGGCAACCTTGACGTACTTGCCCGGTGCGCCGGTAAACACTTCGGCCACGTGGAACGGTTGCGACAGGAAGCGCTGCACCTTACGCGCACGCTGCACAGTGAGCTTGTCTTCTTCTGACAGCTCGTCGATACCTAGAATCGCGATGATGTCCTGCAGGTCCTTGTAGCGCTGCAGGATTCGCTTCACACCCTGCGCCACGTTGTAATGCTCTTCTCCAACAACGCGCGGCGTCAGGATGCGTGAAGTCGACGCAAGCGGATCGACCGCCGGATAAATTCCCAGTTCGGACAATGGACGCGAAAGCGATGTCGTCGCATCGAGGTGAGCAAAGGTCGTCGCCGGCGCAGGATCAGTAAGATCGTCGGCCGGGACGTAAACAGCTTGTACCGACGTCACGGAACCGCGCTTGGTCGAAGTGATGCGCTCCTGCAACTCTCCCATTTCTGTCGCAAGATTCGGCTGGTAGCCGACGGCGGAAGGCATACGGCCCAGCAGTGTCGAAACTTCGGAACCGGCCTGCGTGAAACGGAAAATGTTGTCGATGAAGAGCAGCGTATCGGAACCCTGCTCGTCTCGGAAATATTCAGCAATGGTCAGACCGGTCAGTGCTACCCGTAGACGTGCGCCTGGCGGCTCGGTCATCTGGCCATACACCAGCGCAGCCTTCGACTTCGAGCGATCTTTCAGATCAATAACGCCCGACTCCTGGAATTCGAGGAAGAGGTCGGTACCCTCACGCGTACGTTCGCCGACGCCGGCGAATACTGACACGCCACCATGTTTCGATGCGACGTTGTTGATCAGCTCCTGGATGACAACGGTCTTCCCTACACCCGCGCCGCCGAACAGGCCGATCTTGCCGCCCTTCATAAACGGCTGCACCAGGTCAATGACCTTGATGCCCGTCTCGAACATTTCTTCAGAGGTCGACTGCTCATCGAAGCGCGGTGCCTGGCGATGAATTGGCCGGCGTTCCTTGGCATTGATCGGGCCCTGCTCGTCGACCGGCTCGCCAATCACGTTCAGAATGCGGCCCAGTGTGGCCTCGCCCACCGGTACAGTAATCGGCCCATCGAGATCGATGACCTTCATGCCGCGGACCATACCCTCGGTCGACTCCATCGCGATGCAGCGCACGCGGCCTTCGCCAATATGCTGCTGCACTTCGAGGATCACGTTGATCTCATTCGGAACCGTGAACCCTTCGCTCACAACCTGCAGCGACTGGTAGATGGGCGGCATCGTTGCTTCTTCGAACTGTACGTCGACGGCCGGCCCGGAAATCTGGATCACGCGGCCAATGTTCTGCTTTGCGCCCGAATTCTGTTCCGCTAATTCCTGTTGTGTCTCTGCCATTTGTGCCATAAGTGGTCCTATCTAGAGCGCGGCTGCGCCGCTGACAATTTCAATAATTTCATTCGTGATTGCTGCCTGGCGCACGCGATTCATATTCAACGTCAGCGTATCAATCATGTCGGAAGCGTTGTTCGTAGCCGAGTCCATTGCCGTCATACGTGCAGCATGCTCTGCCGCTACGGACTCGATCATCGCGTGATACAGCTCTGTCGTCACATAGCGCGGCAGAAGGTTCGCAAGCATCTCCGCCGGCGGCTGTTCGTAAATGTAATCGACATCGGCCGTGCCGAATTTCTTTGCCTCTTCGTCGGCTTCGGAAGTATCAGGCTCCAGCGTCGAGACTCCTGCACTCATCGCTGCTTCGCCGGCGCGCGTCCGTTCTTCCGCCGGAATTTCCATCAGGCCCTGCGGCTCTTCCTTGCCCGGATCAAGCACCGGCAAAATCCGCTGCATGACTACGCGCTGCGAAATCACCGATTTGAATTCGTTGTAGACCACATAAGCCGCGTCGATTTCGCCATCGATGTAGCGCTGCACAATGTCGTCGCCGATTTCGCTCACTGCTGGGAAGTGCAGATTCTCAAGCAGGCCGGGATGATCGCCCGTCACCTCGATCGGCGAAGACCGCTCGACACGCTTGCGGACAGTATCGCCCTCTTCCGGCGCTGCCATCGCATTCGTCATTTCGGGATTGCTTGCCGCCATGCGGTCAAAGCGCTCGTTCGCAGGTTGGTCCTCTACCCGCGCCGCAGGATACCGCTTGCGAAAGAGATCGCGGGCCTTGCGGCCAATCGGCTCGAGGTCAATGTTCTTCTCACCACGCGCATCCAGAAACTTGTAGGCAGCCTTGGTGATGTTGGTGTTGAAGCCGCCCGCAAACCCCTTGTCGCCTGAGACCACCACGATCACGATGTTCTTCTCTTCGCGCGGTACCAGCATCGGGTGACGGACCTCGCCGGTCTTCGGGTCGTACGCATCCATGCGCCGCATCAACGACTGGATCACCGACGCCATCATCTGCGAATACGGCCGCGACGCCAGCGCGCGCTCCTGCGCCTTGCGCAGTTTCGCGGCCGAGATCATCTTCATGGCCTTGGTAATCTGGCGCGTATTGCGGACACTTCGAATGCGCCGCTTTAAATCGAGGACGTTTGCCATTGTTTTCTAATTCCCGCTGCTTGTCCGCATAAGCCTCCGGACCATCAGCTAGGCGTTTGCCGCTACCTTCTTCTGATCATTATCGGCTGTCTTCTGCGCTGCCTGTTTCTTCTCATCTTCATTCAGCGGCTGGACGGCTGCTTCCTTCAGTTTCGCGTCCTGATGCTCCGCAATGAAGCTCTCTTTGTACTCTTTCAGCGCATCCTTCAAGCGATTCTTCAAGTCATCATCGAGCGTCTTCTTGCTCACGATGTCCTGCAGCAGCGCAGTTTGTGATGCGTCCAGATATTTGTAGAGCCCGTCTTCGAAGGCGCGGATCTGCTCGACCTTCAGGTCATCGAGGTAGCCGTTGGTGCCGGCAAAGATGATCGCGATTTCCTTCTCCGTCGGCAGCGGCGAGAACTGCGGCTGCTTAAGAAGTTCGGTCAGGCGCTGACCGCGGTTCAACTGGTTCTGCGTAATCTTGTCCAGGTCCGATCCAAACTGGGCGAAGGCGGCAAGCTCGCGGTACTGCGCGAGATCCAGCTTCAAGGTGCCGGCTACCTGGCGCATCGCCTTGATCTGTGCCGAACCACCGACACGGCTTACCGACAGTCCGACGTTCACTGCAGGACGGACACCCGAATTGAACAAATCTGTTTCGAGATAGATCTGGCCATCGGTGATCGAAATCACGTTGGTCGGAATGTAGGCCGAGACATCGCCTGCCTGTGTTTCGATGATCGGCAAAGCAGTGAGCGAACCGCCGCCACGCTCATCACTCAACTTGGCAGAGCGCTCCAGCAGACGCGAGTGCAGATAGAACACATCGCCCGGATACGCTTCGCGGCCCGGCGGACGACGCAGCAGCAATGAGATCTCGCGATAAGCCGTCGCATGTTTGGATAGATCGTCATAAATAATCAGCGCATGCTTGCCGTTATCGCGGAAATATTCAGCGAGTGCTGTCGCAGAGTAGGGCGCAATGTACTGCATCGGCGCCGGCTCTGAAGCAGTCGCCGCCAGCACGATGGTGTAGGCCATCGCGCTGTATTCAGTCAGCGTCTGTACCACCTGTGCTACCGATGAACGCTTCTGGCCGATCGCGCAATAGATGCAGATCAGGTTGTTCTTCGCGTTGTTGATGATGGTGTCGAGCACCACCGCGGTCTTGCCGGTCTGGCGATCGCCGATGATCAGCTCACGCTGGCCGCGGCCAATCGGAATCATGCTGTCGATGGCCTTGATACCGGTGCTCATCGGCTCACGCACGGGCTGACGATCGATAACGCCGGGAGCAAGCCGCTCGATCGGCATCAGTTGGGTGCCTTCGATTGGACCGCGATCATCAATGGGCTCGCCGAGCGCGTTCACCACGCGGCCAATCATCTTTTCGCCGACCGGGATGCTCATGATCTTGCCGGTCCGCTTCACCTGCTGGCCTTCGCGCAGCTCAGTGTAATCGCCAAGCAGCACTGCGCCCACCTGGTCTTCATCCAGGTTCATCGTCAGACCGGCTACACCGTGCGGGAATTCGAGCAGCTCACCGGCCATGGCCTTCTCGAGGCCATGAATGCGGGCGATACCATCGCCGAGTGAAATGATGGTTCCGACTTCATCAACCTGTACTGCCGCGTCGTAGTTTTCAATCTGTTCACGCAGCAGCTGCGTGATTTCGTTTGCTTTGATTTTGGCCATCTTGTCTAAATTCTTTCTGCGGAATCCTGTATCTCTAGGTCGATCATGAAAAGTGTTGCGGGCTGCAAGGTATTAGCCCGCGATCAATTCGTCTTTCAGCCGCGTCAGGCGGCCGCGCACAGAGCCGTCGTATACCGTCGACCCGATGCGAAGGATCATGCCGCCGACGAGCGCACTGTCTTCGCGGAAGGTTGCGCGCACCTGCCTGCCGGCCAGTGTCGCAGCCTGCTGCTCGATCTCGCGGCGCTCCGCATCGTCCAGCCTGCGTGCGCTGGTAACCAAGGCATCGGCTATACCGGAGCGCGCATTGATCTCGCGCCGATACTCCGCCAGTACCTCGTTGAAAGCGTGCAGCCGGCCATTGCGCATCAGGACAGCGATGAAATTGCGGACCTCTCGGCCCAGGTTCATCTTCGCGTTCAATGAATCGAGGATCGCGACCCTCTTCTCCAAGTTAAACGATGGACTGCTCAGCACCTCGCTCAGCTCATGACTTTCGCTGAGAGTCGACGCGAAGTCCTGCAACTGACTGTCGATCGCTGCGACATCGAGCTTGGCGTCAATCACTACATCAGCAAGAGCGCGTGCGTACGCAGCGGCATAGGCGGCCATTAGTTGCGCCTCCTGTCCAGGTCAGGGACCAGGCTCGTGCCAAAATTCTGCACCAGTGTGCGATCGTCAGCTTCACTTAGCTGCAGCTTGCCGGACGCGCGTGCAATCGCAATTTCCGCGCCGAACTTCCGCAGGTTGCGCTCGGCTGTTGAGGCCATGGCGGCAATCTCCTGCTCAGCCGAAGTAACGATCTTCCTGCGCTCTTCCTCGATCGAATCCTTGATGCGCTGTTCGTCCGCCGCGCCATCATGCTCAGCCTTGGCGCGAAGCTGCTCAATCTCCTGGTCGAGACGGCCCAGACGCTTTTCAACTGCCTGCAGGCGCTCGTTAGCTTCTTCTGTAGCCACCCGGGCTTCGGTCAGATGCTTGTCGAGTTCCTGCTGGCGTCCGCGGAAAAAGCCAGGCAGCAACTTCGCCGCATAAAACAGGATGATCCCAGCCAGTAAGACGAAATTGAAATCTTCGAACGCGACCGACGATGCCTGCGGAGACAGATGAAGCATTCGACCGATGGCACGAACCGACGATGATTTCTTGTAGACCGCTTCGTCGTCTTCCTGCTCCGCCGCGGCCATGTTCTGGCTCTGCTGCGTCTGCGGCGTCATGAAGTTACCTGCGGCTGACTGGTCACTCTTCTGCGTGGCCGCCTGCTCTGCACATGCAATATGCGGCACAACAACAGCAGTTCCAAATGCAAAGACGCATCCCATCACCAGCAGGCGGACGGGAGAATTTGATCGAGAAACAGGGTGCATACGTTTCAACGTCCACTCTCCGCAGCAACTTTAGGCGTCGCAGGCGGCAATACTACCCGCAGCACATCATTCGCCAGGGAGTCGGCGTTCGCTTCGATACCCGCCTTCGCTGTCTCGACTTCGCGATCCATATTCGTCCTGGCAGTCTTCACAGTTTCATCGGAAGCATGCCGGGCATCCGTAAGAATGTTCTCGCGTTCACGATTCCAGTGCTGCAGACGCTGCTCGCGCTGCCGACCGATTTCCAGCCGGGCCGCCCGCAGACGCGCTTCGTACTCCTGCGACTTGGCGTCCGCGGATTGTATTGCCGCAGCCGCGTTTTCCACTGTGCCGAGCGTGCGCGCGCGACGCTCCGCCAGCACTTTCAGAAGGGGCGTATATACCAATGTTTTGTAGAAGATAAGGACCAGCAGAAACAGGATGACAGTCGGCACAGAGCCGAGCAACAGGTCACCGAGTTGGTGCAGTATTAAGTCCATGCAGTCACCGGGTAGGCCATCCGTAAGGATGGTGAGAAGCGAGAATGATAAGGAACACTCGTTTGTACCAGACCCTAAATTACAGTGTCAACGTGAGTAGGGTGCCGTACAGGCTGGCCGTTGAATTCGGTTGACGCGGAGTCAGCCCGGCGTAAACTAAGAATACCATCCTGACCCGGTTCAGGGTCATGCGGGCCGCAATTTGGGGGACGTCACACCGCTTCCCCCGCTTGCGGCCCGTCTCTATTTCAGCACCGTGTCAGGCCTGCGCTTCCGCCCAGAAATGCCGATAGCGCCCCAGCAATGATGCCGGGCCTGTAACGTCCATCGACACCAGGTCGCCAATGCCGTTTTCGACAAAGCTTTTATTCTGAATGATGGCGCCCGCCCCCAGCGCGGCCAGCACGCGGCCTTCACTCTGCGGCACGATCATCCGCTGTTCAATCATCGGGTCAAGCGTAAGCGCCTCGTCAATCCGGGCCAGCAGTGCATCTACACCTTCACCAGTTTTAGCTGAAATGCAGATGGTTTTCGGCAGCAACTCGAGGATCGCCCGCTCATTCGCATGCACCAGGTCCATCTTGTTCAGAACTTCGAGCCGCGTCTTCTCCATCACCGCCAGTTCGGACAGCACCTTCTCAACCTCCGCCTTCTGGGTGTCGCGCATGGGGCTGGACGCATCCTGCACGTGAACCAGCACTTCGGCTTTCTGCACTTCTTCAAGCGTGGCGCGGAAGGAAGTCACCAGTGTATGCGGCAGGTTGCGGATGAATCCTACCGTGTCCGACAGCAGGATCTTGCGCCGCGAAGGCAGCTGGATGGCCCGCAGCTTGGGGTCGAGCGTGGCGAACATACGTGCCGATTCGAGCACCTCCGCCTTGGTGACCGTGTTGAAGAGTGTGCTCTTGCCGGCATTGGTGTAGCCGACCAGGGCGACCGTCGGCACCGGCACGGATTCGCGGCGCTGTCGCTGCTGGCCGCGTACCTGCCGCACGCTTTCAAGCTCGCGGCGCAGCTGGACCAGCCGTTTCTGGATCCGCCTGCGGTCTGTCTCCAGCTTGGTTTCGCCCGGGCCCCTGGTGCCGATACCGCCGCCCGTCTGGGACATGCTGCTGCCCCGGCCGGTCAGTCGCGGCAGCATGTATTCCAGCTGCGCCAGCTCCACCTGCAGCTGGCCTTCCCGCGTTCGCGCATGTCGGGCGAAGATATCGAGAATCAGCTGCGTCCGGTCAAGTACGCGGCAGGGCAGTTCATTTTCCAGGTTGCGCAACTGGGTCGGCGTCAGATCGTGGTCGAACAGGACCAGCTTCGCTTCGGTCGCCGCGATGGCTCCCACCACTTCCTGGACTTTTCCTTTGCCGATCAGCGTTGCAGCATCGGGTTTCGCTCGCCGCTGAATGATTTCACCGACAATGTCACCTCCAGCGCTCGTCGTCAGTTCACGGAACTCCACCATCGCCAACTCCGCTTCCTCCAGCGTGGGCGAATGGATGCGAGTGGACGCGCGTACGCCTTCGTCGGCAGACACACTGTCATTCTCGTCGACGATAGACGCGGCAGACCGCGCAAGTCTCGCAGACGGGGTTAGTTTGTTAGCGCTCCTGGAGGCTGGCACTGATTCCGTGACATCCGAAACCAGCGATACCAGCAGCACCCGTTCACTGGATGAATCAGCAGCCAATTCCGCTCCTCATCCGGCAGGTGTGCAACGCTCGCTGCACCGGGGAGCGCCTGCAATTTAGGATTCGGGGACCCCGCGTGCGGATCCCACCACAGGCGCGGGTGTACCCGCTGGCGACGGGGTTCCGAGCGGCCTGGCATGATCGCCGTGCAGCACGGAACGTGTGCTGACAACCGTCGAAATTGCGTGCTTGAAGATCAACTGTTCCTGGCTATTGTTCTCGAGCAGGACAGAGTACTTGTCGAATGACCGGATCTTGCCTGTCAGTTTGACTCCACTTACCAGATAGATCGTAATCGGCGTCTTGTCCTTGCGGACCGTATTCAGAAAAGTGTCCTGGATATTTTGCGCCGGCTTGTTATCCATGTGCCGATCTCCTTACAACGCAGCGGGATTTAAAAAAAACTTGGGTGAAGTACACCAGATTGCCGCAATTACTTATATTGTCAGACCATTGATCTAGAACAGCTTACAGCTTCCGTTCGGTTCGCGCATGTGACGACCGCTCACTGAACCGCGGAAATCAGCATCCGTCCGGGTCAGTCCAACAAGAGAGATGCACCCTCGCGACCCGGGGTTTTAAACGATCTACTCGAAAGCCGCAGTAAACTACTGCCTGTGGCTATCCGGCATACAAAGAGCAACGCCCTTAAGACGCAGGCAACCCCGCAGACTGTTTCAGCCACTGTCCAGCCCGTACCTCTTTTGGATTTCTCTCGGGAATACGCAGAGATCGGCCCGGAACTCCTCGCGGCGGTCGGGAACGTCTTTGCCAGCCAGCGTTACGTTCTCGGCCCACAGGTGGGAGAGTTCGAGTGTGCCGCGGCTGGCTTCTGCGCAGTTCCAGAAGCTGTCGGCTGCGGCTCCGGAACGGACGCGCTCTGGCTGGCCATAGCAGCGGTCGGGATCGGACCCGGAGACCGCGTCGCGACCACACCATTCAGCTTCTTTGCGACGGTCAGCGCCATCCTTCGTACTGGCGCGACGCCGGTGCTGGCGGACATCGATCCCTCGACCTTCAACCTTAGCGCCGATGCTGTTGCGGCACTTCCGCAGCCTCTTAAAGCAGTGCTGCCGGTCCACCTGTACGGCCAGCCGGCGGACTGGGATGCCATGGAAGCGCTTCGTTCCAACCTTGGCTGCTTGCTTATCGAAGATGCCGCGCAGGCCTTCGGAGCTCGATGGAAAAATCGTCCCGTTGGCTCACTCGGGGATGCGGCCGCTTTCAGCTTCTACCCCACCAAGAACCTGAGTGCCGCAGGAGAAGCCGGCATGGTCACAACCGTCGACCCCGCCATCGGCGAACGCGCCCGCATGCTGCGCGCCCACGGCATGCGGAAGCGCTACCACCATGAGGAGATTGGCTGGAACAGCCGCCTCGACACCATTCAGGCTGCCGTTCTGCTGGTGAAACTGCGCTCGATCGATGCGTGGAACGCGCGGCGGCGCGAGATCGCCGCAGTCTATGCCGACCTTTTCACCTCCGCAGGACTGGCTGAGCCGGGTCCCTACCCGTCGAAGGGCGTCATCCTGCCATTTACCCTTCCTGAAGCAACGCCGGTCTTTCATCAGTACGTCATCCGCGTAACGAAGCGCGATGAACTGCGGGCGTTCCTCAGCGATCGAAAAGTCGGCTCTGAGATCTACTATCCTGTGCCACTCCATCTGCAGCAGGCTCTGAAACATTTCGGCTGGAAGCCCGGTGATTTCCCTGAAAGCGAACGCGCCGCCGCAGAAGTGCTGGCGCTGCCGATCTTCCCGCAACTGCGGCGGGACGAGCAGGAATCCGTCGTCGCCGCAATCGCGGAATTCCTGTCCTGAGCCGTCTTGACGTGTCATCTCGACCCAAGACGTGTCATCTCGACCGAAGTGGAGAGATCCGCGTCTCACAGTCCATCCTGCCAGAAACAAGCAACTTAAATTAACCGTGGTGATGCTTCTTTTTCTTGCGCTCCACCACGCGATGATGCCTTCTGCCTCGAACCTTTTCCCCCGGCGCACCAGCTGCTGCCGGAGCCACGACTGGCGCAGGCTTCGGCGGAGCCGCCTGTCCTGGCACCACGGGCGCATCTGACTGCAGACGCTTCACCGTCTCGCCTTCGAGGCTGAAAGTTTGGTTCTCGGTCTCGACCTGTTTCACCAGTCCGGTCGCCGGATCAAGCGCCGGCACTGCGCCATCGACCGCAACCTTCACCGTGAACACCGGCACCGGCTGGTTGGCATAGGGCCCGGTCAATTCCTCCACCTGCTGCTTCACCGTCACAGGCAGATATCCGGCGATGTCGCGTTTGCGATACGCGCCCTCGTAGCGATGCTTTTTGACGTTCCATGCGTAGACCCGGATCTGGTTGAAATCAAACGGCAATCCGTCTTTGTAGGGGCTAAGCACGGCGAGATAATTTGGCGCTTCGCCGTTGGGAAACTTCGAATCCGGATCAGTGACCTTGTTCAGCAGGAAGGCGCCGATAATCCGCTGCCCTTCCGAATACTGCACCACCTCATCCGGCACATCCACATCCAGCCGCCGCGCCAGCACCCATCCCACACGCCCTTGGCCATCCCGTACTAGCCACCAGTCTTCCATCGGCGGAGCGTTGGGGTCCATGAACTGGGCCAGAAACTCGTCTACCTTGCCATGCTTCCCTTTTTTCCCTTTGGCCGGGTGAGCAGGCGCAATCGGACTCGGCTTCTGGATGACCTTGACCGTAGGATTCGCCGCAGTTCCCGGCTTGGCGCCCTTCGCCGCAGGCCGCATCCAGGCATTCTGTGTGTCGTCCTTCGGTATACTCGCCCGCTGGATCAGCTCCAGCTTGTCGTTCTCCGGCAGCAGCAGGAAGCGAGGCGTATCCCGCCCCGGCAGCAGGTGCGCGTACAGATCATCGCGCAGAACGGCAGTCACAACCGGCTTGTCGTTCAGATGGGCATCGTGCAGCGCTTTGAACTTGTCATACGTTGGCTCGTCGATGATCATGTGCTCTTCCAGCCACCCGACCTCGCCAGCCGGCGTCTTGACCTTGAGAAACCGCCGGCCATGGTCGACTACTTCCAGCTTTTCCCCATTGTTCACCGTCGCCACTTTATTCGACACAGCCGCAACCCGGTCGCGCAGAAATGTCTGCTTCGCCATCACGTAGACGTATTCACCCGAAGAGGCCGGGCTGAAATGCCGGCAGCCGGAAAGCAGGAAGATGCCGCCTAAAGTGATGAGGGACAGAACCTGCCTGGAACGTTGGTGCGCGGGGCGTTGGGGAGTTGTCACGATACCTGCGAAAAAAGCGGATGTTCACCCGGGGCGTAAACGACTGCAACCCTCGAAGTTCCCTCAGGATAGCACCGCACCGTCAACAGCGAACCGGTGCAGGCCTACCCCTTTCGTCGCCGCCTGCAGCAGAGAAAGCGCGGCCGTCTCTAGTGGGTACTAACGACCAGGAACGAGCCTGTCGAAGTGGTCGACGTGATGCCTGGCAGCGTGTCCAGCTTGCCGGGAGTAGTCGCGTCAAAGGAATACAGACCCACATCAGGGCTACCGCCGGAGTTCGTCACCGCCAGGAATTCCTTGGACTGGTCCAGCGCAAGATAGAGTGGCAGCGTGCCCGCAGCATAAGGAGAGGAAGCCAGTTTCACCAGCGTCCCGGCCGTCCCCGTAGCCGCCACTGAAAAGCCTGTGATCGTTCCATCACCCTTGTTTGCCACGTAGAGCGTGGTTCCCGCAGCATCCAGCACGATGCCGCTTGCACCCGTCCCCGCAGCAAAAGGAGAACCCTTGATCTCCGTTAACGCGGCGTTGGTGCCGATCGTCAGCACCCGTACGCCCGTGCCCGTCTCCGTGACAAAAAGCAGCGTACTGGCAGCGTTCGCGATCACACCGTTCTGACTCGAACCACCCTTCGAGAGCGAAAGATTGCCCGTATCGCCAAAGGTGCCGTTCGACGCGTTGAAGGTCAGGGCCTCCGTACCGCCCGTTCCCAGGGTCACGTAGACGAACGAATTGTTTGGCGTAATGTACAGCTGGGATGGCCCGGAGGTCGTCGCGGTGTTGCCGGTGTCGATGTCCATGGGTGCCGACAGCGCAGGTGTCAGAGCACCGGTGGAAGAGTTGATTGCGAACGAATCCACCTCGGACGTATTCGTACCACTCCCAAGATCGATGCCCGCAGCTACCAGGTAAGCTCCCGTCGAATCCACCTGCAGGCTGGCCGGTGCCAGCACATCGCTCGCCAGCACTGCTCCGCTGCTGAGCTGCGTAAGGACACCATTGGTGCCAATGGAATAGCCGACGATCCCGCCAGCCACACCCACGTAAAGAAAGGTGTTGCCCGGCGTGACTGCCAGCGCAGTTGGTGGAGACCCGGTACTGAGCGTGTAGGGTGAGCCGGAGACAGCAGCCAGCGCGCCCTTGGTCGAAACGGTGTAGGCCAGCACATTCGAGGCCGCAAGATTCGCGACGTACAACACATCGCCTGCCGAGGTATTGCCGGTGCCCCCGCCGGTCCCGCCGCCACTTCCGCTGTTCTGACTCGTAAAGAAATTGCCGCAGCCGCAGAGAGCCAGCAGACCGATACCGGCCATCCACCACCAACGCTTCATTTCTGGTACTCCCTGGGCAAGCCGCTGTCCTGTCAACACGCAACTGCCGGAACTGATACTCGAAGAATACTACTAACCGGCGTGACTGAAATTGATCAGCCCATGAAATAAGCCCGTCCTGATAGACGGGCTTTCCCTGAGACCAGGTGCAAATATCCTGGCAAATTGCTCTACGCCAGGACCGCTTCGTGCGCTGCAACTGCCTGCGTTTCCAGCACAACACCGATGGCATGAATAATCGACGCAATCCGCACGACTGCCAGGATCGTGTCTTCCACAATGCCCTTGTCGCGCAGTACTTTTTCGTGCGAATCCACGCATTTGCCACAGCCATTGATTGCTGAAACTGCAATTGACCAAAGCTCGAAATCCACATGCTCGACGCCATGAGTCCGCAGCACATTCATCCGCAGCTTGGCCGGCAGAGTACTGTACTTCTCATTCGACGACAGGTGCAGAAAACGGTAGTAGATGTTGTTCATCCCCATGATCGCCGCTGCCGACTTCGCGCCTTCAAGCGCCTGCGTCGAAAGATGCTTCGACGCCTCTTCTTCTACCGCGGCCGTCAACGCATCGTTGCGCGTCGCAATCGCGCTCACCAGCACCGTTCCCCACAACTGCTGAGGCGTTAGCTCCGTCTGCTGACGCACCAGCGACGAATAGTTCAACTTCAAATCCTTCGCATAACCAGGAATACTTTCAATCAGACTTTCAAGCGACATAAATTCTCCAGATGTGTAGAGGTGCCTCCGGCGGCACCTGAGCGGCGTGCGGTGTTTGCCACACGGGCGTATTTAAAACAGAGGGAGGTACTACTTCCCTCTGT
>CAZZZL010000005.1:0-153432 GCA_964658655.1 uncultured Acetobacteraceae bacterium
CAATCGCATGGGGGCTTCCGCATGCGATCGTTTTTCAATCTTCGTCATGAGTGTGTCGCCGCGCTTGTCGGCGCTGCTCTTGCCCTGTCTGTTCCACCGTCCATCGCGCAGCAGACCAGTGGCGGCACGAACACACCGCCAACCGGACAGGTGACGAATCCCACTGGCAAGGGCGGGACTCTTTCGACGCCACCGAGTGCCGTGCCTGGCACTGCGCCGGGTACCAACGCTGCGCATGCATCCACCATG
The DNA here is from genome assembly GCA_964658655.1 of uncultured Acetobacteraceae bacterium. Lineage (GTDB taxonomy): Bacteria > Acidobacteriota > Terriglobia > Terriglobales > Acidobacteriaceae. The sequence goes on from CAZZZL010000005.1 coordinate 250, forward strand.
CCGGCGACGGTGCCGGCAGGCCGACCAAGCATAGGGCTCGTACTCGATGGCGGAGGAGCACTTGGACTTGCACACATAGGCGTGCTGCAGTGGTTCGAAGAGCATCACGTTCCCGTTGACCGCATCACTGGCGCCAGTATGGGAGCGCTGGTCGGTGGCCTGTATGCGGAGGGCCACACCGCAGATGAAGTCGCTGCCATCGCCAAGGGCAATGCACTCGACAGCGTGTTTCGTCTCGAGTCCGACTACGAAGACTTAAACTACCGACGCCGGGAAGATCGACGACAGCTGCCGCAGGCTTTTCAACTCGGCCTGCGCAAAGGCGTTACGCTGCGCAATTCGCTGCTCATCGATAACGGGCTCAACGCATTCCTGTCGGACGTCTTCTTTTCGACGAACTCAAGCAAACTCAACTGGAACACACTGCCGATTCCTTTCCGCTGTGTCGCGAGCGATCTCACTGCTCTACAGCCGGTCGTCTATTCGACTGGGTCAATTGCGCGTGCGGTCCGCGCGTCGGTGTCCTTGCCGGGAGTGTTTCCGCCGGTGGAGCAGAACGGCCATTACCTGGTCGATGGCGGCGTAATGGACAATCTCCCGACAGACATCGCGAAGGATGATTTGAAGGCTGACATCATCATTGCCGTCATACTGCCGTCACAGGACCTGACGCCCGGTGATGTGAGCAGTATTGTTGGCGTGCTGCAGCGTTCCTTCTCTGCACAGATCGCGTACAACGAAGCAAAGTCATTGAAGCTGGCCAATCTTGTCATCGAGCCGCAAACGAAAGAGTTGACAGCGCTCGATTACGATAAGGCAGCGCATTTCATCGACACAGGCTACAAGGCAGCCGAGGGGCAGCGGGCTGCTCTTCTGAAATACGCATTGGATGACGATGCCTGGCGAGCCTATCTCGCCGACAAAGCGTCGCGTCGCATCCCGGTGCCATCCCGCTTCGATAGTGTGCGTGTGCAGGGCGGCTCACCCAGTGCCCAGGCCGTGGTGAAAGCAGCACTCGCACCACTGGCTACTCCGGGCAACAGCAGCAGCAGCGATGCCGACCTGCCCGGCAAGATCCATGCGGCACTGCAGCCCGTCATGCGTGACGGACGCTACAAAGCGAGCTACCAGATCGAGCAGACGGCTGATGGCACGAAAACAAACACTCTCGGGGCCGCACCGGAGATCCGCGGGACATCAGACACTGCGAACAGCCAGAACAATGGCAGTGATGGGCTACTCGTCCGTTTACGCGAAGCAGGCAATGGGCCGCCCTATCTGCTCGTCGGAGCGAGTGTCACCGCAGCCAGTGGCAACGTGACACGTCAGACACTTGACCTGCGCCTGAATCAGCAGGACTTTGGCGGCTACGGCTCGGAGCTGCGCACCGATTTGCGCCTAGGATTTTTAACCGACGCGAGCACCGAATATTATCGGCTGCTTACGTCGAACGGGTTTTACATCAAGCCTCGCGTCGAGATATTGCGGCAGCCGGTTTATCTCTACGAAAATCAGCGGCGTATCCAGGAAAGATTCCAGCAGAATGCGGGCGGCAGTATCGACCTTGGTCGAACATTTTCGTCCCGCACACAGGCCGGTGTTGAGTGGACAGACGAGAGTGTGCGTTGGGATATTACGAGCGGCAGTAACGGCCAACCATCCTATTCCGGGGACGCGCAGGCGATTCTTGCGCACTACCGTTTTGATGGACAGAATGCAGCACTCGTGTCCACCCAGGGCATGCGTTTGCAGGCATCCGCAGGCTATCTGTACAACACTGTGCTGAGTGAGAATTCGCCGGTCGCGCACCTCAGGCTGAACAGCTCTCGTCAGTTCGGTAAAGAGCTTGTTGGGGCGTCGTTCTATGCGGATAGCTACTTCCGGCACAATGTTGCGGACCCGCTGCGCTTCACCCTGGGCGGTCCGCTGAGCCTCAGCGCGTCCGATATCGATGAGTATCGTGGCACGGACGATTATCTGGCGCGCGCGGCGGTCCTGCGGCCGATTGCGCAATTGCCAACGGCCATCGGCCAAGGGCTCTACGCTGTTTTCTCTTATGAAGGCGGGGAATTATGGTCGCGGGAGAAACCGGCTATCCTCCGGCAGGACGGCACCGTCGGGCTTCTTGCCGCGACGCCGCTCGGCGCCATCACGCTTGGCGCATCGATCGGTGATGCCGGTCGGCGCAAAGTGTTCTTTACCTTCGGGCGACTCTTCTAAAACCGTCTTTCGCCTAAACTTGTTACAGGGAGATCCAACCATGGCGCGCACTGAATCTGCAATGCTTCCTCTTGGCACTGAAGCCCCCGACTTCCACCTGACAGACGTGGTCTCAGGACGCATCCTGTCCCTCGCGGATTTCAAACAGAAGCATGGCCTGCTGGTCATGTTCATCTGCCGCCACTGCCCCTTCGTCAAGCATCTGGAAAATGCTATTGCCGCGCTCGGCCATGATTACGCCGCGAGCACGCTCGGCATCGTCGCCATCAGCAGCAATGACGCTGTCGCCCACCCAACCGACGCGCCAGAAAGCCTGGCCGAGCAGGCTCGCGAAAAAGGCTTTTCATTCGCCTATCTCTACGATGAAACGCAGGAAGTCGCGCGCGCCTACGACGCCACCTGCACGCCGGACTTTTTCCTCTTTGATAAAAATCGCAAGCTTGTGTACCGCGGCCAGTTCGATGGCAGCAGGCCAGGCAATGATGTGCCTGTGAATGGTGTCGACTTGCGAAATGCTATCAAGCATCTGCTGGCCGGCGAACCAGTCTCCGAGCAACAGATCCCCAGCCTTGGCTGCAATATTAAATGGGCGACCGCACGGGCGTAGGCGCCGTTGGCGCGGATGCTTCCTTTGGTCGCACGTGGTCGCGACTTCATGACAATTTCATCCTGAGCGATGAGGAGCGAAGTGAAAGGGCCTGCGTTTTCCTACATGCCAATGAGCTCAAATAGTCATTTCGACTGAAGCGCAGGGTAGTGAAGAGACCTGCATATGAGATCGCACTATGATGATGTGCATGAGCGCACTTCTCGAAATTGAAAAGCTGACGATTCGCTTTCGCGGACAGCCCGTCGTACACGATTTAAGTCTATCGATCGCGGCTGGCGAAGTGCTTGGTCTCGTGGGTGAATCCGGCTCCGGCAAATCGGTCACATCGCTGGCGATTCTCGGATTACTGGATGCCGCGGCTCAGACGAGCGGCGCCATTCGTTTTTCCGGAACAGACTTGCTGGCCCAGACATCGGCCGTGCTCCGCACCTACCGCGGCAAACGCATCGCGATGATTTTTCAGGAGCCGATGACATCGCTCAATCCGGTCATGTCCATTGGGCGGCAGATCGCTGAAGCGGTCGAAGTTCACCAGCCATCCCTCGACCGCAAACAGGTACGCGCGGCAGTCATCGCCGCGCTTGAGTCTGTCGCATTGCCGAATGCTGCGAAGCGCTACGACGATTATCCGCACCAGTTTTCCGGTGGGCAGCGGCAGCGCATTCTCATCGCGATGGCCATCGTCAACAAACCCGAACTGCTGATTGCGGATGAGCCGACAACCGCGCTCGATGTGACCGTGCAGGCACAGATTCTTGACCTGCTGCGCAGCCTGCGCGAGCAGTATCAACTGGCCATGCTGTTCATCTCGCATGATCTTGCAGTGGTCGGCGAAGTGGCCGATCGCGTTGCCGTGATGCGGAACGGACTGCTGCTGGAAGAGGGCACGCGCGCCGCAATCTTCGGGGCGCCGCAGCATCCGTACACGCGAAGCCTGATGGGCGCAGTGCCAACGCTTGCGACCGACCGCACGAAACCGCTGGCGACGCTGCCACGCAATGCTGAACTGAACGCCGGCGAACTGATCTCCGTCGCGCGTGGCCACCTGGTGCGCATGACGTCGACTCCTGCGCATACAAGTGGAAGCTGATAATCTGGGCGTTCCGCATTCTTCAGGCCCTTATGCGCGCACTTATCCTCTCGGACATTCACGCGAATCTCGAAGCGCTTGACGCCGTGCTTCATGCTGCTCCGATCCACGATGTCGTGTGGAACCTTGGGGACAACGTCGGTTACGGCGCGTGTCCTAATGAGGTGATCGATCGCATCAGCGGACTGGGAACGACGTTTGTGCGCGGCAATCATGACCGCGCCTGCTCGGGGCTTGCGTCGCTTGATGACTTTAATCCTGTGGCCGCTCGTGCCGCGCGGTGGACACAGCGTACGCTCACGCCGGAACACACGCTGTGGCTGCGCCAGTTGGCGCGGGGGCCGATCAAGCCACATGGCGAGGCGGTGAGCTGCATGCACGGGTCTGCCATCGATGAGGATGAATACCTCGTGACCGTGCGCGATGCATGGCGGCCATTGAAGGACGCTGTCACGCATCTCAACTTCTTCGGCCACACCCATGTGCAGGGCGGTTTCGCGACCAATGACGAAGAGTGGTTCAGACTGGCGCCGGTATACGACACAGCGGATGATGCAGAAGAGTTTGAGTTGCGATTGAGCAGCGGGGCGCGCTACCTGGTGAATCCCGGATCGGTGGGTCAGCCGCGCGACGGCGACTGGCGCGCGGCCTTCGCAATCCTGGACGACGCGCCGGATTGCGGTGCCGGTCGCCTGCATTTTTACCGGGTGCCTTACGATGTTCGGTCGGCCCAGCAGCGCATCCTTGACGCCGGCCTGCCGGACAGGCTGGCAGCACGGTTGCGGGAGGGACGCTAGGCTAAGCGGTCTTCATTACCTGCACAGCGAATCGCTCCATCTCTTCCAGTTGCGGACTTGACTGCAGCAAAACAAGATCGACGCCGGCCGCCGCAAACTCTTCCAGCCGCTCACTCACGTGCTCCGGTGTGCCAACAAGTCCTGCTCGCAGGCCGCGGTTAGATACCGAGTAATCTTCGAGCGACACTTTCTGATCGAGCTTTGAACCGGAAATCCATTGCTGATAGTTCGCATAGCCGCGTGCCGATTGCTGCACGTCGGTGATGCGCGCAACCTCGCGCTGTGCCTCTGCCTCAGTGTCGCGAACGATTGCGTAAGCGGCGAATCCGAAGACCATGGGCGGCAGGCCAAGCTTCTCGCGGCGCTCGCGCATATCTGCAACCTTTTTTGCTACGTTTTCCGGAGGGTCGCCGTGCATCAGATAGGCATCGCACTTGGCGGCGATCAGATTCTTTGCGGTCTCACTCTCGCCGCCGGCGTAAAGGGTCGGACGCGGCTTGCTGACAGGCTTGGGTGAAAGCACGTTGTCAGCGACTTTATAGTACTGGCCGTCATACGAAAAGTGCTGCTGCTTCCAACAGCCATCGATGACATCGAGCCATTCCGAAGTACGCGCGTAGCGGTCGTCATGCTGATCAAAGGCTATGCCGTACTTGGTGGCTTCGTCGGCCCACCAGCTCGATACGACATTGAGTGTGAGCCGGCCATTGGAGATGTGGTCGATGTTCGCGGCCTGTTTTGCGAGTAGCGCCGGGTTATGAAACGTAGGCCGGACCGCGACCATGATCTCCAGTTTCTCCGTTACCGCAGCGAGTGCAGCCGCAGTCGACCAGGCATCGAGCGAGGGCGCTTCAACGCCCTTGATGTCGTTGAGATTTAACTCTGCGATCAGCGAGAGATCGTAGCCTAGCTGCTCTGCGCGCTGCGTCAGGCGCTTTGCGTACTCCCAGCTCGTCTCCATGTTTTCGTCTTCGACATTGCGCAGCCAGCCGCCAAAGACGGGCATCCAGAACCCATAACGCATCGTCTTCACTGCCATCTAGCTGAGCCCGTGCGTAGCCAGTGCAGGCTCGTGCTCAAGATGCGTTGAGCCACGATCTGCTTCAACTTCAAGCCAGTCGACCAGCTTGACGAAGGGATCGAAGCCAAGCAGACCGGGGCCGTCTGAAACAAAATTCGAAAGCGCGTTGATGTCGTAATAGAGTCGCTGCCCATCGCGCGCATCAGTAATGTATTCCACGCCGCCAATATCAATGCCGGCATGTTGCATGATGCGTTCGACGTCGGCGATGACTTCCGCGGGCGGCGTGAATGCCTCGATCGACAAACCTTTTTTCGCCGCATCGATCACGCAGGACGCCTGGCTCGCGGCGAGGTCTGCCGTCGGGGTGCGGCAGATATCAGCGGGACACAGGTCGAAGGTCTCACCGGTGATGTGCACCTTGATGGCGTAGAGGAATTTTCCGTTGAGCACTTCGACGCGAACGATGTGCGATTCATGCGCGGGGATAAATTCCTGTACGAGCGCAGTCGAATCGAGTCCAAAGGCAAGCTCGTTGCGATCCGCGGTGATGGTCAGTTCTTCTGGCGTATTGAAGCGGGTGACACCAGCTCCACTGCCGCCGATGTTTGGCTTCACGACAACGGGCCATCGCAAACCTTCCGTTGCCGCCAGTGCCTGCGAGGCGCGATGAATCGACCGCGCGCGCGGATACGCAAGTCCAAGCTCTTCAAGCAGGGACAGCTGCGCAGCTTTCGATAGCTCGGTGCGGAACGCCTTCATGCCGTTGATCACGCGGACACCGCGGCGCTCGAGATGGTCGAGAAAGCCGAGCGTGTAGAAGATCGTGTCGCCGTGACCGCGGTTCCATGCCGACGGGCTCATGCGATTGAACACCAGCGAATACTGCTGCTCAGTATGCTCTTCGGGCGAGAAAGAATGCTCGACCGCATGCAGCTTCACATAAGGAACACCGCGACGCTCCAGTTCAGCAAAAAGCGGCTTGAACCAGTTCGGCTGCTCGTAGTAGATGGCAATGGGAAGATGGCTCATAACTGATTCGATGCTACCGCAATTGGGCCGATGAAACTACACAGGTGTAACTACAGAACGCAGCGAGTGTTTCCGACGATCCATCCGCCACCACCTTCAAAGCGCATCGTGAGTGGAGAGCAGCGCTGGCAGACGTTCGGGATGTTCGATGTGCAGCTTCTGATGGTGGCTCACGCGATCCATGTGCATGAAGAAGACGAATACATTCGAATCAGTTCAGCCCGGCGAGCGAACGAAATGGAGAGGAGGCGCCATGAAATCCAAACCGAGCAGTGAGATAGCTCTTCCCCCGGGCGCGCCGAAAGGGTTCATTGCTCGACGGGTTTCAGGCACTCCACTTACAGCTGAACAGAAACGGAGAGCGCGTGAGCTGGCCGCCATGCCGGATGAAAGCATTGATCTCTCCGACATCCCAGAATGGACGGAAGAGATGTGGAAGAACGCGGTGCGTATGACAAAGAAGACTGCTTGCTCACTCTCGCCTAGAAAAGCAAATTAGCCTTCCGCGGCATGGGTAGATTGAAATGCTCATACGCTAATCGCGTCGCCACTCGTCCCCTTGGCGTGCGATCAAGGAAACCAATCTGGATCAGAAACGGCTCATACACTTCCTCGAGCGCATCTTCCTCTTCAGCTAACGTCGCAGCCAGAGTATTCAGCCCGACCGGGCCGCCGTCATACTTTTCGATGATCGTCAGTAATAGCCGGCGATCGAGTTCATCGAACCCATGCGCATCCACTTCAAGCAGTTGCAGGGCGGCCTTCGCAGTGGCGTGGTCAATGACGCCGGTCCCGCGCACCTGCGCGTAATCGCGAACGCGGCGCAGCAGCCGGTTGGCAATACGCGGCGTGCCACGCGAGCGAAGCGCGATTTCCGATGCGCCGTCGTGATCGATCGGCACGCCGAGCACTTCAGCCGAGCGTTCGACGACGAAGCGCAGCTGCTCCTCGGTATAAAACTCCAGGCGCAAAAGGATGCCGAAGCGTGAACGCAGTGGCGACGACAGCAGGCCGGGTCGGGTGGTTGCGGCGACAAACGTGAATGGCTTGATGTCCATCACGTGCGTGCGCGCGGCAGGCCCCTGGCCGATGATGATGTCCAGCTTGTAGTCCTCGAGCGCCGTGTAGAGCTTCTCTTCAAGCACTGGCTGCAGGCGATGGATCTCGTCGAGGAAAAGCACCTGCCGCTCGCGCAGGTTGGTGAGGATCGCGGTCAGGTCGCCCTGGATCTGCAGGGCCGGCCCTGACGTCTGTTGAAAGCCGACATCCAGTTCATTGGCGATGATGCTGGCGAGCGTGGTCTTGCCGAGGCCCGGAGGTCCGAAGAGCAGGACATGATCCAGCGCCTCGCCTCGGGATTTTGCGGCTTCGAGCGCGATGGCCAGCTGTTCCTTCGCCTTCGGCTGCCCGATAAATTCCGACAGCAGCCGCGGCCGAAGCTTCAACTCAAAGCCGCTATCTTCCTCTGCGCGTGTCGCAGAGACCAGCCGTTCCGGATTGTTGTCGAATGGGGAGACTGGTTTCGCCATCTAGCGCAAATTTCCTGATGCTGTGGTGTTTTGGCTGGATCCTAGTTGGTCTTTTCCTGGCGAAAAGACCAGCGATCATCGTCTTTTCGCTCTACACCTTCAGGAAAATTACTCTATGCCGAAGTCTACATCGAGCAAAAGAAAACCGGCGAGAACTGCCTCCCCGCCGGTCCTGTCAGCTTCAACCTAGTGCGTGTAGTTCTGGATATACGCGTCGTGCGCCATACCCTCGCCGCGTGCATGGCTGCGCGTTTTCAAAGCTTCGTCGCGCTCCATGGGACCGCCAATCGTTACCAGGTACGGACCGTGACCGCTCGCGGTAAACACCTCAGGCTTCAGGTCGGGATGCTTGGCAAGAATGATCGCTACCCGCTGCTGGGCTTTCGCCTGGTCGCCGTAAGTAAAGACCACCACGCGCCAGATCTTGTGGCCTCCCGCCGCCGGCGTTGTTGCCTGCTGGGACGCCGGGTCAAGCGCACGCTGCTGGCCAGCTGCCGGCAAAGCCTGGGTAGGTGGCGGTGCGGGCGCGGCAGCTTCTGGCGCAGGAATGGGTGGAGTCGGGGCAGTCGTGTCTCCGGCGATAGGCGTGGTAGTCGATGAAGCGGTGGCATCCGTGGCCGCTGGCTTTTGATGCGGTCCACGCAGGAAATACCAGACGGCACCGAGTACCAGCGCAATGGCCACCAGCGCGATTACGCGAATGCCGCTGCTCTTCTCTGGCTGAAAATCGTCTGCGACGGCCGGTGCCGAGGCAGCAGCGGCGGCCGTTGGCATCGGCGGCGGCACAGGCTTAGCAGTGGATGCCGGAGCGGCGGCGGCTACACGCTCAGCCGGCTTAACCTTCTCAGCAGCCGGCGCTACAGGCACATCTACTGGATTACGGAGTGCACCGGAAACGTCTGTGAGACCCCACCGACCTGCCAGGGTGTTCTTGACGATGGCCGCGAATGGGACGGGAAGTTTCGCTATTGCCGGATCGTCAATGTCGGCAGGCTTGCGCTGGGTGAGGCATTCGAAGATCAGGGCGCCCATGGCACTCACGTCCTGGGCGAAGGCTGCTGTGCGCTCCTTGTCCGCGGCAGTTACTTTACGGACGCAGTCACTGCGCAGTTTCACGGTGTCGCCCACGGCAAGGACGGTCGTCGGTGTCACCTGGCCGTGGCGCAAACCCGCGGTGTGCAGTGCGCCGAGTCCGCCGACCAGGCTTTCGGCAATCTGGCTTGTTTCTTGGGTGGTAAGCGGCCGTTCGCGCAGGGCGTCCGACAGATTATCTTCCGTTGGCTCCTGGATGGCGTAGGCGACGGATCGGCCTTCGATACTCGCTCGGCCAACGCGGTCGATCTGCACGATGTTCGGATGCTGGACGCGGCTGACTGCTTCCAGGCTCGCAACGACGGGATCGTCGTCGCCCGCCACTTCCACCAGGTAGGCAATGGCGAGCTTGTCCTGATAACGCGAAGCGAACCACGCAGCATTACCTTCCGTGCGAAGCCACCGGTTCAGCGGATAGGTGCCGGCCAGTGACTTACCTTCTAATTCGTCCCAAAACTGCATGTATATTCCAGTCTTTCGAGGATGTACCCAGGAGTCTGGCGCACCGCCACTCAACATGGTGTGCACAAAGCGCAACCACGCCGACGCACGCCTGCGCGTAACCCGGTGTCACGCACGGCTGAGACCGGGTCTCTGCCGTGCCCTCTCAAGGGTATACCTGTCTATGGATCGCGTCAGCACGCCACAGTTCAGCGATCCACCTTGCGACCCCTCAAACAGGGCTGCACCGGCTGCTGAATGAATCGGCCTAGGAAGAAATGAGGGCGATCCGCGAACTATTCGGCATGGCGACCGTATTCGATCCACGGTCCTCGCCTATGGGCGCCGGCACCGGTAATGGCGCGGGAGCCATGGGTCGAAGTCTCTCGGTAAAGGCCGGGGCGACGGCAGCAGGTGCGGGTACAGCACGCGGGCCACTTGCCGGAGGGATCGGCATATTGTTGAGAGCAGCCGCGACCTGTGCCAGGTTGGCCTGTGTCTCGGGAGTCTCGAGCTTCTCGACTTCCGGCTCAGGTTCGGGAGCAGGCATGGCGCGGATCGACGAACTGGCGCGGGCCATCAGCTTCATGCCTTCGCCGGCCAGCTCCTTGGCCATTTTCTTCAGCTCTTCCGGGCGCTCTTTGTGCCGGTTCGTCAGTTCCAGCAGCGCTGCCGCAGCCTTCAGCTTGGCAATCGCGTCAAAGGCTGGGCCATCTGCTGTACCTGTCGTGTGAATGATGTTGTCCGCGGTGATTTTGAAAACATCATCGCCTTGAATGACAAAGGCAATCAGATATTTTTCAGACACCTGTGGGGACGAATGCGCGGACTGTGCTGGATCAGGCGACATGGCGACTTCCTTTTCTTGAGAGAACGCCGCCGGTCTGCGTTTACCCGCGCTCGTGCAGCAGGGCGTGCGGGACCGTGATGGCTTACCTCAAGAACACGCTGACATGATGCATGCGTCAAGGCCGTAACGCGCGTATTCCGGTACTCATCTGGTTCCGCTCCTGCGGGCGGGAAAAAAAGTTTCATCAGGATTGGTGCAGATGGACATAACTGCGCAGTGCGGCTGTGTTTTTTACGTGTTGCTTAGGTGCGTGGATCTCGACGGTACGACATACTAGAGTTGCATGCGGAAATCCTTCGAGCATCTTCCGACCGAGGCGCGCAATCCCGCGAGTGAGGGGATTGACCAGCTTTCCACGCAGGAGATGCTGCGCGTCATCAACTATGAAGATCAGCAGGTTGCGCTTGCCGTGGAGCACGAACTGGCGCCCATTGCCGCGGCCGTCGATGGCATCGTGGCACGCCTGGAAAAGGGCGGCCGTCTTTTCTACATTGGCGCCGGGACGTCCGGCCGGCTCGGTGTACTCGATGCGTCCGAATGCCCGCCTACTTATAGCGTGCCGCGCGACCTGGTGCAGGGCATCATGGCTGGTGGCGACGCAGCGCTTCGCATGGCCATTGAAGATGTGGAGGACGACGCTGAAGCCGGGGCAGACGACCTGCGCGCGCATGGCTTTGCCGGCAACGATGCGGTGGTGGGAATCGCCAGCAGCGGACGCACGCCCTATGTGCTAGGCGCGCTTGAATATGCCGCAGGCATTGGCGCTCTGACCATTGCCCTTACATGCGCGCCGGGATCAGCGGTCGCGAACGCCGCTGCTATTTCGATTGCGCCCGCGACGGGTCCGGAAGTCGTGACGGGCTCTACGCGGATGAAGGCCGGCACGGCGACCAAGATGGTTCTGAATATGCTGTCGACCGGGACCATGATCCGACTGGGCCACGTCTACAGCAACTTGATGGTTGATCTGCAGATGACCAACGAGAAGCTCGCGGAGCGGGCGCGGCGCATCGTCGGCATCATCGCGCACGTCGACCAGGAACAGGCGGATGCACTGATGAACGAGGCCGGGTCGGTCAAGACGGCTATCGTGATGCACTGCCTGTCGCTGTCCCGCGCAGAGGCAGAAGCGGCCCTCGCCATCAATGGCGGCCACCTGCGCCGCACACTCGACGACACTCCACGCTCACGCTGAATCCTCGCCCCCGGCAGTATCCCCTTAGTGAGCAGCTCGATTTATTTCTTCCAGCGGCGAACCTTTTGCCGGGCGAACGCGAATAGGTAGGTGGAGATGCACCTTGGGCGATGATCTGGAAGTCTGGAAGAAAATCGCTCACGGCGACGCCGACGCATTCGATCTTTTCTATCGCGAGAACGGACCGCGGTTTCAGTCCTTCCTGCGGCGGCTCGTCGGCAATTACGAAGTGGCCGAGGACGTGGCGCAGGAGACCTTCACCCAGCTCTGGAATCGGCCCAATGGGTTTCAACCAGAACGGGGAACGCTGCGGGCGTATCTCTACGGGATCGGTAGAAAACGCGCGGCCGCCTGGTGGCGAAAAGAGCGGCCGTCCGAGGAGCTGGCAGAAACAGAACGCGGGATCGGCGCTGCTGAGACGCACTCGCTGGTGAACGACGCATTCCGGCGATTGCCAGAGGAACAGCGGCTGCTTTTATGGCTGCGCGAAGTTGAAGGCCAATCGTATGCCGACCTTGCGCTGACGCTGGATATACCTGTCGGAACTGTCCGATCGAGACTGTTTGCGGCGCGGGAAGCTTTGAGAAAAATCTGGCGCAGTGTGCCTGAAGATACGCGAGGACAGACGAAATGAATTGTGACGATGCGGCTGAATATGTCTCCGCGCTCTGTGATGGCGAACGCATTCCGCGCGGTGCTGCGGAGCACATCGGCGCCTGCGATATGTGCCAGGCGCGCATGAAGGATTATCTCGAAATGGGCGCGGAACTGCGGCGTGTGGCAAGTCTCGAATCGCCAGTCGAAGCACGGCCAAGAGTTTGGGTGAAGCAGCAGGACGTTCGGACAATCTGGTGGCAAAAAGGGTGGCAGACGATGGGGATTCCAAGGCTGGTATTTGCAATGTTGTTGGCGGCAATTGTCGGGCTTGGTGCGAGCCTCGCAATTGTCAAAGTGAAGGCGCATGAAACAGGCACAGTCGTAATGTTGAAGATTGCCGGCCCGGACGGCGACGCGATGACCTGTCCAATCTCATTAGTGGACAGAAAGCAGGATACCTGTGGGGGGGTGGCAGGCATGAACGGCGGCTCACTGGTTTATGACGTCAAGCTTCTGTCAAAAGAAGGAAACCGTTTAGCCCTGCGTGTACGGACAAAATTCAACGCAGACAGTACAGCAGGTTCCTTCAGCGAGCAGGACTCGGTGCCGCAGAGACAGTATTGGTTTGAGCCCGGACAAACTTTGGCAGTCGATGTGCCGGGGCTGGGAGACATCAAGCTGACCGGCGAATGGACAGACCATGTCCCCGCTCTTCTCTCAGAAACCCAGACTATCGATCCGGAAGCCGGTGAGTTTCGCATGGTCTCGCCGCTCCTGCTTAAAGGCAAGGGAGTTGCTGGTGATATGGAAGGCGGTAGCGTCTTCATCGATAAACCCGAAGAAGGCGTCGATCTTTACATACCGGGACAGGGCCGCTTCGAATTTCTGCGCACTCCGTTCGATGGTGCGACGAAGGCTGAGGTGAAATTGAACCGAATCACATTCAACATCAACGGCGAACCGTATACCATCCTGACGGGAACACCTGTTTCGCGCGGCTCCGATATCTGGGTCCGGCTGACGACTGACTACAAGCCGAAGCGCACGGCTCTGGCTGGCGGCTATATCGGGTCAACCACGCGAAGTGAAGTCGAGACCGGTGACGCACAGGATCGTTGATTAAATATCGAAAAGCCGCTGACCGAAATTTCGATCAGCGGCTTTTTCGTGCGCCACGTTATTACAAGCTTACGACGACAGCTTCTGCAAAACTCTGCCGGGCTTAACCTTTCGCTTTTCGAGCGACGGCGACCGGCGCAGCAAGTCTTCGGCGTCCACAGGTTCGCGGCCCTTGCTCATCTCCTGGAAAGACTTACGGTAGCTTGAGGGAGTCATCCCGCGCACGCGTCGAAACTGGCGATTGAAGTTGGCCAGGTTGGCCAGTCCTACTTCGAACGCAATCATGCTGATGGGAAGATTCGTCTCGGCTAGCCGCATGCAGGCGCGTCCTATGCGCAGCTTGCATAGATACTCGCTGACGCTCTCGCCGGTGTGCTTCACGAACAGGCGATGCAGCGATCGCTCCGATACATTGCCCAGTTTGCAGAGGGCGCCGATAGTTATGGACTCGTCGAAGCGCTTATGCAGATGGTTCAGAATGCGGGTGAGTTGTGCCGGCTCACCGTCGTTCGCTGGTTGAATCGCCGCGGCATTTTGAGAAAGATTTCCTGCAGGTTCATCGGCAAGATTTACCAGCAGCGCGAGCACTGCCTGAAGACGCACCTGCGGAGCCTCCGACAAAAGTTCCGGAAGCATGCTGTTCACACGGGCCGCTGCGTCTGCAGGGAACGCCAGGCCGCTCGCGGCATTACGTAACAGCTTCCGTATCGCGGCATATTCAGGACACAGCTCTGCCAGCCGCAGTGCCCAGTCCCTTGAAAACCAGATGACGATAGCGTTGTGCGGTTCATCTTCCTGCAGAGCCTCGGTCGACGCCCAGGTATGCGGCATATCGGGCGGCACCATCGCCAGGTCCGGTGACTGGTATTGGCCGATGTGGTCGCCGATGAATCGCCATCCGCGGCTGTTCAGCGTCAGCGTCAATTCATACTCCGGATGATGGTGCCATTCGAATGGAATGGCGGCCACGCGTCGGTTGTAAACGCGCAGTGAACAGCCTTTCGGAAACGTCACCCGCTCGAACTGCGGCTTCATGGCTTACCTAATTCAGACTTGGATGGGGCGACCGGTGTCCGAATAGTATCAGGAGTTGGCCCATCTCCATCATTCCGATCCTTGCGCGTTGCCTACACTCATCTCGCGGGACTTTGCGACACGGAGGGAAACCTATGGCATTCATTATTGAGAACCTGGCGGAAGATATCTGCGCCACCAAGAAAGCATTGCGGGCGGCCCTTCCCAACTATGCAGAGACCTTCCAACAGGTTGAGGCAGAGATGCGTCAGCGGGTAGACGAGATTGTGCGGGAACGCGAGAGTGGCCAACCGGTCGTTCCTATCGTGCAGTATGCCGACATCAAGGGAGGAGTTGTGCCGGCTGCGTTGATTGCCAAGATCAAGGCCCGCGGCGCGTGTGTCGTCCGCAGAACATTTACCCCGGAACAGGCGACAGCATGGGACCAGGAGATCGCGAATTACGTTGAACAAAATGGTTTGGACGCCAAGCTCGCGAACGCAGCAGAGGATAAATATTTCGGGACCCTTGCTTCAGCTAAACCCCAGATCTACGGCATCTACTGGTCGCGGCCGCAGGTGCAGGCGCGGCAGGCCGAATCGATCACCCGGGTGCGGGTATTTCTGAACAAGCTCTGGAAGGCGGAGAGCGAGGGCATGCGGCATTTCAATCCTGAGGAGACGCCGGCTTATGCCGATCGTATCCGACGCCGTCCGCCAGGCTCGGCATCGCTCGGGCTGTCGCCGCACGTCGATGGTGGGTCCGTCGAACGCTGGCTCGACGAGAATTTCCGCAAAGTCTATCGACACGTTTTTGCGGGCAACTGGCGTGAGTACGACGCCTATAACGCGGCTTATCGCCCGGACGCAGGCGAAGTTGCATCGCCTGCTGTCTGCTCGATGTTCCGCACCTTTCAGGGATGGACGGCGTTGACGCGGCAGGGCAAAGGGGATGGCACATTGCAGCTCGTTCCTATCGTTACGTCGATGATCTACGTCCTGCTGCGTGCACTGCAGGATGATGTTCCGGAAGACGAGTTGTGCGGCGCCGCGCCGGGACGCGCACTGTCGATCAATCCGCAGTACCATGGCCTGCTGATCGAGGCGCTTTCGTCGATCCCGCTCATGGAGCCCGGCGATACTGTTTTCTGGCATTCAGATGTGGTGCATGCGGTCGAGAACGAGCACAAGGGCGCGGGCTACAGCAACGTGATGTACATTTCATCCGCACCCGCGTGCGCCAAGAACACGGCCTATCTCGCAAGGCAGGCGCCGGCGTTTCTCGCAGGAAAGACGCCGCCGGACTTTGCTCCTGACGACTTCGAGGTGGACTTCAAAGGCCGCGGCACGGCAGCTGATCTCACACCGCTGGGAAGGTCGCAGCTTGGGCTTCCGGTGGAAACAGAATCTGAGCGCACTGCATTCGCAACAGTGTCTGTCTGAGAGAGCTGTTGCCTGGTTGGTCAGCAGCCGCCCTTGCTTTCTTTGTTGTCAGGACGAGAGATTTTTCGCAAGCACGACAAAGTGCAGGTCATCGCGCAGCGGCCGGCCAAACCGCTGGTCGTCATACGGGAACGGTTCTACCTCGCCCGTCAACGTATACCCGCGCCGCTGGTACCAGGCGATCAGCGAGTGACGCACGTTGACGACTGTCATGCGGATGCGCTGGCCGCCGTGATCCTTTACAAATTCTTCGGCGGCTACTAGAAGCGATGTGCCAAGTTTGCGTGTCTGCAGGTCCGGGCGGACGGTCAGCAGGCCGAGATACCAGGTGCCTGCCAGCTTCGGATCCAGCCAGACCGTCCCCAGCAAAGGGCCGTCCGGTTTGTCTCGAAAGGTGAGCAGATGGCCAGTCGGCCTGGCGGCAAGATCGGCAAGCAGGAGAGCCTCCGTGAGTCGCTCACCCTCAATCACACCAGCCTCTGAATTCCAGCTCGATACCGCGCCTGTGCCGCGAAAGGCTTCGTTGACGAGAGCGACGACGGAGGCGAAGTCACGAGGGTCGGCGGGAGCGAGAATCATGCGTCCATCATAAAGTGCAAAATAAAGGGACTTTGAGACGCTATAGTACGCCGATGGAGAGCAAGCGATTCACTTGCCTGAACGGTTTATAAAGTCGTTGGCTGGACTGAGCTCGGGACGATTAGAACGTCGTCGCGGCTTTCTATCGAACCATGGCGGGCGACCACACAGGCCAGTTTTTTTATGCATTGTTTCGAATAGAACGCAGGGTGCCACGATCACGGCGGAGTCATTAATTCCGCCGCTCTTCATAGCAATGGCTTGCCTTGGAACATGCGCAGAATTTGCTCAGGAGCAATTCCCCATCATGCACTGTGGCAAATGTCGCTGCTGGCGGAGGGCGCGTCAGAGCTATGGATAGTGACTCAGGCTGCACAAACCTGCGTCACTGGGGAAGGCAGCCGGGGGAGACACGGACGGGGAAGTGCTTATGCGATCTTTTTCCCGACTATCGGCAGTGCGTTACCGGGTCCTCCAAATACGTACGCGGTGCAGGCTTTGCAGACATAGGGGTCGGAGCCGGTCGCAAGCAGGCCTTTCGCCATGCGCTGCAGCGGCTTGTCAACATCACGCTTAAGGAGCGTCCACTGGTGGCGACAGGTCAGCAGCGGCATCAGCCGGTCATAGAGTCGCTCGACTGCAGCCTCCGGCCCTTCTTCGCCGATCGGTTCCACCAGGTGAAAAAAGGCGAGCGGGGACATGTCCGCAATCACAAAGCGATGGCCAACATCAAAAGGAATGCCCTGGTAGCGGATCGTCCGCGAAAAGCCCAGCGCCTGTTTTGTCGCGCGCTCAAACTCCACCAGAGTGCGCTCCAATCCTTCGAGGTCTTTCTTTCGATCGTCACTCATACAACTCAACAATAGTCGTAGTGTGAGCCGGGTTGAAGGTCGGGAATGGCGGTGGCCAAACCATCGACTACACCGGCGTACCGCGAGCCTTGTTCTCCGCCTTCCGCTACACTGGCCATAGCCCAACTTTCATGTCAGAAGAGACGCAGCATTGGTTAGCACGGGCCGCCAGGCCACTTACGGAGCAGGTTACGCCGTCACTTTCAGAACGCGCCGCAGACGGCTGGACAACACCGCACACACCGGGTCAGGCCGGTGACCATCATCCATTGAAGGACCATGGTTCGCGGCTCCGCAAATTCCGCTTTGACCGACCGCAGCAGTATGCGGCACTGCTACTTTTCGGACTGCTGCTCCAGTGTCTTTTTGTGATTCAGCATGCACCGTTGACGGAGAGCGATTACCAGTACGCCCGCTGCGGCCGCGAAATGTGGGAGAAGCCTTCGCCGCTTGCGGGTTACTTCACCAGCTGCGGCAATATCCACGATGGCACGCTCGCCTATCGTGCCGCTGGTCTGCCGCTGACGATCCAACGCATCGTGCTGGGACAGGGTGCGGATACGTCCACGTGGGAGATGCGGCATGAACTGAGCGCCGTTCGACTTCTGCTGCGACTTCCTTTCACCCTGGTTGCCCTGCTGCTGGGCGGCGCGCTTTGGTGGGTCACGCGGCGACTCTTCGGCAATGCCGGAGGCTACATTGCGCTGGGACTCTACTGCTTTTCGCCGTTAGTGGTGAATGCTGCGACCACTCCCGGCTCTGAAATTCTTACAGCGCTCGGCCTGTTTGCCGCGGTGTATACGGGGATGGGTGTCGCGCATGCCATGCATGGCCCCCGTCGCAAATGGCGGCCGCGCATCATCCTGCTGACACTGGCGTTCGGCCTGGTCGCCGCTTCGCATGTGGTGGCCGTGCTGCCGATGCTGGTGCTGGTAGCCATCTTTATGGGTTACCTCGCGGCCGGCCATCGATCACCGTTGCCGATGATCCTGCTGCTCTGCTCCGCGGGCATGCTGTTCCTGGTCTTCGCCTCCTATGCGTTCCATCCGGATGCATTCACGTACTATTTCCGCAGCGGGGCGGGTCGTTTCACGTTCTCACTTGAACCGGCAAAAGCATTTTTCCGTGAACTGCCCAATGCGGGCATCACTATCGCCTGCGGGACGGCATTGGTCCTTTGCCTGGTGACGCGCCGTTCGCGCTACTTCGGCAATACGGCGCCATTACTCTGCGCGGTGCTCCTGCTGCCGTTTGTGCCGACCGGCGTTTTTGGTGAGCCGCGGCTGTGGGCGCTTCCCTTCCTGCTGACGTTTGCCGGTGGCGTGTTTGCCGATGTGCTGGAGACGCGGTATCGCCGACGCTATCTCTGGCTGGTTGCGGCAATTGTTCTGCTGCAGGCCGGACTTTGCCTCGTTACCCTGCCGGGACTGCTCGGCTAACCGTTTTCTACGCAGTAACTTGATAGAATAGAAAGACGGCCAGAGCACCAATTCCAGTCATTCAGTTGCTTCCATAGCGCTGCGGAAGAATGTGCTTCAGCGCCGTGTGAGAAGTGCAAAAACCTTATGGCAGACGATCAGAATCCCGAACTACCTTTGACCCCGAATGGCGACGGCGGCGGTGCCGGTAATGGCCCGACCGGCCCAGGCGCCGCGAACATGATTTCCATCAACATTGAAGACGAGATGCGCAATTCGTATCTTGCTTATTCGATGTCCGTGATCATTGGCCGCGCCCTGCCTGATATTCGCGATGGATTCAAGCCTGTCCATCGGCGCGTACTGTACACGATGCACGAGATGGGCCTGCAGTTCAACAAGAAGTACACCAAGTGCGCCAAGGTTGTGGGTCAGGCGATGGGCGTGTATCACCCGCATGGCGACTCGTCGATCTACGACACCATGGTGCGCCTGGCGCAGCCATTCAGCCTGCGTTATCCCATGATTGATGGCCAGGGCAACTTCGGTTCGGTCGATGGCGATCCACCGGCGGCCATGCGTTACACCGAGTGCCGCATGATGAAGATTGCCGGTGAAATGCTGGCCGACATTGACATGGATACAGTCGATTTCACACCGAATTACGACGAATCCACACTCGAGCCAACGGCACTGCCCGCGCGTATTCCGAACCTTATCGTCAACGGCTCAAATGGTATTGCCGTCGGCATGGCGACAAACATCCCGCCACACAATCTGACCGAAGTCATCGACGCGACGATCGCGTTGATCAACAATCCGCTTGGCGGCCTGGAAGAAGTGTTGAAGCATGTGCAGGGTCCGGATTTTCCGACGGGCGGATTCCTGTACGGTCGCGCGAATATTCCGCAGTCTTACCGCACCGGCCGCGGCCGTTTCCTGATGCGCGCCAAGGCTGCGACAGAGAAAATTTCCGGTGGCCGCGAGGCGATTATCGTCACGGAAATTCCCTACCAGGTGAACAAGAACACGCTCATCAAGCGCGTTGCCGAACTGGTGCACGAAAAAATTGTTGACGAGATCTCTGACGTTCGCGATGAAAGCGATCGCGACGGAATGCGGATCGTAATTGAGCTCAAGCGCGGTGCGGAAGCACAGATTGTGCTGAACCAGCTCTACAAGCACACGCAGATGCAGGAAAGCTTCTCGATGATCTTTCTTGCGGTCGTTAACGGCCAGCCGCGCGAGCTTCCGCTGCATGAGGCGATCCGCCACTTCATCGATCACCGCCTCGATGTCGTGCGCCGCCGGACTGCATTCCTGTTGCGCAAGGCACGTGAGCGCGAGCACATCCTGCTCGGCTACCAGATTGCGCTCGACCATCTCGACAGCGTCATCAAGATCATTCGCGGATCGTCTTCGCGGGCGGATGCGCGACAGAACCTGTTCCAGTATTTCTCGGGTGCGACCATTCAGCTGCGCGGCGCGGAACTGGCGGGCGTGAAGCTCGATGCCGGCAAATATGGCATCGACATGGCGACGCAGACGACTGCGACACTGATCCTCAGCTACCGGCAGATCGACGCCATCCTCGAACTGCAGCTCTATCGCCTTACCCAGCTTTCCATCGACGAACTGCTCAATGAACTGCGCGCAGTGCGTACGAACATTGACGAGTACGAATCCATCCTTGGCTCCGAGAAGAAGCTGCGGCAGGTCATCATCAAGGAGCTTGAAGAGGTTCGCAAGAACCATGGCGACGCGCGCCGGACCCAGATCCTGGATGAAACGGCCGAGCTGCAGCTCGAAGACCTGATCGCCGACGAGCAGGTCGCCGTCACTGTTTCCCATTCCGGCTACCTGAAGCGGACGCCCATTTCTACTTACCGCCAGCAGCGTCGCGGCGGGACTGGCCGTC
This sequence comes from uncultured Acetobacteraceae bacterium, assembly GCA_964658655.1. Taxonomy (GTDB): domain Bacteria; phylum Acidobacteriota; class Terriglobia; order Terriglobales; family Acidobacteriaceae. The sequence continues at coordinate 21,065 of CAZZZL010000005.1, forward strand.
TTGGCATGAAGACGCGTGAAGAAGACTTTGTGCAGCAGCTCATCATCGCTTCAACGCATGCTTATCTCATGTGCTTCACCAACACGGGTCGCGTCTACTGGCTCAAGGTGTACGAGATTCCGGACATCGGCGCGGCGGGTAAGGGCAAGTCCATTGCCAGCCTGTTAAACCTGCAGCCGGGCGAAACGGTACGCACCATTCTCGACGTGCGTGACCTGACCGAAGAAGGCAAGTTCATCTTCTTCGCGACACAAAAAGGTACTGTTAAACGCGTGCCTTTGAAAGATTTCTCGAACGTGATGGCACGCGGCATCATTGCCATCGGTATCGACAAGGATGACGAACTGATCGGCGTCCGCATCACGGACGGTAACAAGCTGGTCTTCCTTGCCACGCACGAAGGCATGGCTATCCGCTTTGACGAAAATGACGTTCGCTCCATGGGCCGTCCAGCCTTCGGTGTGCGCGGCATCGATCTCGGCAAGAATGATTACGTCGTCGGCATTGCCGTTACAGAAAAAGAGCGCGTCTCCAATGGCGATGGCGGCAACACCCCCTGCCTTATCCTCTCCGTGACCTCCATGGGCTTCGGTAAACGAACCGATGTCGACGAATACCGTCTGCAAACCCGCGGTGGTAAAGGCGTCATCAACCTGAAAACAACAGCACGCAACGGCAAAGTCAATGCCATCCTGCTGGTCGACGAGACATCGGAACTGATGGTCATCAGCCAGTACGGCAAAATCATCCGTATCGACACCAAGACGATCCGCGCCGCCGGTCGCAGTACCCAGGGCGTCAAACTCCTCAACCTTGAAGACGAAGACAAAGTCGCCGCCGCCATGGTTATCCCACCCGAAGAAGCAAAGATCGATCACGAGTCGGGGACCCTTCTGCAGTAGGCCTCCGGCGGGTCCTGCGCGGACAGCGGTACTCGCCGTACGGGCGCACGAAAAAGCCTCCCTCGCGCAAAGCGAGGGAGGCTTTTTCGTTGCTCTCCTACGCTTATGCCCTTTTGCCCGAGTGGTGCTACATCAGAAGCCTAGGACGATGCCGAATATAGCTATCCCTGCAAAAACCTTCGCCATGAAGTAAATCGTATCTCGATCTACTGTCCTGCCGCTGGCCTTCCACACTCCAAGAGCTAGGCCAAGTCCGACGCAGTAGACCGCTGGGAAGATAATCAACAGCGGAAGAAGTTTAGTGAGCTTGGCTTCCATTCGACACCAGCAAGTTAAGGCTGATTAGTTCCACGCGGTCGTAAAGGGAAAGGTCTGCAAGAAAGAGACGGCGATGCTCCTTGTTGTGCAACGCTTCGAGCGAGCTAATCGAGCCACCAGAAATCTCTGAAAGGGCCTACCTCAGCAACATCGAGGTGGGCCCTTTCGGTATGCCCGTACGGCAAGTACCGCGCCCCGCGCAGGGGCCGCCGGCGGCTCTAGTTCCAGCGGGACTTGTCGTCTGGGTCGATGTATTTGCCGTCTTTGTCGAATTTGACGTCGCGGCCTTGTTTGCCCATGTAGACCTCGAATTTGCGCGCGGCATTGCGTCGTTTCCACCGGTAGTAGTTGTTGCGGGCGCCGAAGTATTGTTCACTGGCGGCGCCGGCGAAGCCTCGGCGGGGTGCGGCTTTGCAGTAGAGGAAGCCGAGGAGTGCGCCGGCGAGGAACGTGACGTACGTAAGCGGGGACGACCCGCTGATAAGGCTGGCGACAGCGATCAGGATGTAGATGATGACGAGGTATTTGGCCTTGATCTGGAACAGGAAGAACATCAGGAACTGTTCTTCGCCGAAGAGGACGGCGAAGGCAGCAAGCAGTCCGAAGATACCGGCCTGCGCGCTTGTCACGGATTGCAGTGGCGACAGGTGAAAGATGCCGGTAAAGGAGAGAGCTGTGGCGATGATGCCTCCGCCGATGACGGACAGAAAATAGATTTCGGTCAGCCATTTCGCGCCTTTTTCGGCTTCAAGGTACGAGCCGATGAACCACAGCGACAACATGTTGAACAGGATTTCAAGTATGCCGGTATGGACGAACGCGTAGGTGACAAGCTGCCATACCTGGCCGCTCACGACAAGTGCGGGCGTTAGAACAAACGAGCCCAGCAGAAAGTGAAGCGGCGCGGAGAATTTCGAGAACAGCACCAGCGCAAAGACGGCGAGGTTAGCCAGGACAAGTTTCTTGGTGACGCCGCCAAAGGTGGGAAACGACAGCATCGTAGAACCGAAGCGCGACGGAGGCATAGAAGTTTATTATCGCGCCTTGGCGAGAGTTTTGCTGCGTCCCATGAAACGGGGCCAAATTGCAAGCTGCGCATCACCTGCTCCGAATTCCATCAAGGCCGTGGCAGAGGCACCGGGGCGACGGCTGGACTGCAGTGTCCGGCAGCATCGCAGGCGCGTATGCCGAAGATGACATTGTCTTTCGATACCGGGATATTCACGCGAATCGCATCGGGACTCTGCGGCGCTTTCGGCGCCAATCCGGGATCGGCAAACTTTTCGGCAGGCGCAAAATACTGCCAGTCAGGTGCGCTCGTCTCCCGCCAAAGAACCTGGTAGTGCGTGCCGTCGGGCGCACCATCCGGTGCCTTCCACAGGATGCCGCTGTTGTTGTCGAGCGCTGTTGTATCGACAGCGACCTGTTGCGGCACGCCGGGGGCGGAGGCGAGCGTTGCCAGGGTCGCGCCATTCAGACGCGCGACGTTAGCCATGTAGGGAAAATCATCGAACTGGATCAGATCGCCGTATTGGACACCGTTTTCTGTCCGCAGGTCCTGGTGCTGGTGGTTGAAATTCTCGCGCCACTCGGTAAAACGAACAGCGGTAAAACCCTGCTGATTGAAGGACGAATGGTCGCCACCGCGCAGGTAGCGGTCCAGCCGCATTTCGAGGACGGGAACAAGTGTTTTCCTGCCGAAATACGTATGGTCGATATCGACGATCGCCCGAGCCAGTTCTCGAGAGGGCGAATCGCTCTCGAGACCTAGCATCAGCAGACGTTTGGCTTGTTCGGGCGTCGCAGTTGCTGGAATATTCTCGGAAAAGACACGGACTAAAGACTTGTCAGCGAGCTTGTCGCCGGGCGTTGTGTCGCCGCCCACGATGTCGTCATTCAACACGCCGGCCAGCTCCCAGCCCTCGCTCCTGGCCAGTTTGGCCAGGTGTGCCGAGCCATTCAGTCCCTGTTCCTCCCCGGCAACGGTCGCGAAGACGATGGTCGCTGGAAAGCGGTGTTTGCTCAGGACCCGGGCGCATTCGAGAGATACGGCAACGCCACTGGCATCGTCGTTCGCTCCGGGCGCCTCGGCGTGGGTGTTCATCACATCGGTCACGCGCGAATCGTAATGGCCGGTCACCAGATACATCCGTTTTGCCTGCGCCGGGTCGCTGCCTTTCAAAATGGCGTACACATTCGTGATGGTCGTCGGTTGAACGATGCGGGCATGGGCGCCGGTTTGCGGAGGTTCTACGAATGTATCGGTCTTGACCTCAAGGCAATCGTTGCACTGCCGGCCAATCTCCCGATACTGGTCAGCAAGCCATGCGGCGGCCGCCGTGACACCCTTCCCGGCGGGCAGGTCCTTCTCCATGCTGGAGATGGTGCTGCGGTTGCCGAAGCCGACGAGCGACTCGACGATGTGCCGCATACGGTCGGGGGAAATGTCCTTGATGGCCGCGGCGATCGCCGGATCGTCTGGCTGCGGAGCAATTGGCTTGCCTGCTGCAACGAGATCAAGAGTCGCCGCGTCAGAATGCGCAGTGCCGGAATCTGCGGCAAGCAGGTTTCCCGCAGGTGCAGCGAGCACGAGCAGCAGGGTCGTAATCAGGCCGGGGCGTGAAAATAAATATGGGGTCCGCATAGCGTCATCAATCACCTTAGAGTAGAACCGAGGCTTGACGCATCCCGCATCTTACCGGAGCATCATTCCTATGACGCAGGTGAACAGCACCAGGCAGCCGAGCCTCAAACCCAGCGAACGATCCGAAACAGGAGGTTTTGTATGGCAGTTTGTCCGGAATGCGAGAATGCACTCAGCGTAGATGCGAGCGAAGCCGAAGAAGGCGACGTGATCACCTGCGACGAGTGCGGCGCCGAATTCGAAATTGTAACGACCGAACCACTCGAGCTTTCCAAGGTGGAAGACGACGGGTACGAGGATGAGGACAGCAGCTCCTTTGCTGCAGAGGAAGAAGAATGATGCAGTTGAGAAGGTTTCGCCAACGCGCGACCCTTGCAGGCCACAGTTCTACGTTTACCCGGGGACGTTTCACTTCACTCGCCCTCTACCTCCTGCTCGGGGCAGGCAGTGCATCCACTCTGCTGATGCAGCCGCCGTCGAGCCCGGGGCAGAACACTCCCGTGACGCAGCGGGTGATCCGCGGCAAGGTGTATGGGTCGGGTGACACTCCGCAGAATGGCGCGGTTGTCTATTTGAAGAACATGAAATCCCTCGAGATCAAGACCTACATCGCGCAGGATGCGACCTACCGGTTCGGACAGCTCGGCTCGTCCGAGGATTACGAGCTCTGGGCAGAGTTTGGCGGTCATAAATCGAAGGTCAAGAACATCAGCGGCTTCGACACGAAGAAGCTGTTTGATGTTTCGCTGCATATCGAAGACAAGTAACCCCGTCCAACAAACTGCGCAGGCTTGGTTCGCGACGCCCGCCTGGGCGACCGCCATTTCTGCCCGAAGCCCGATTCCTGCGATAATTGGGAGATTCCTGGAGAATTATCCTGGAAAGGTGGTCGTCTTGTTCCGTATTCGTTTATTTACCTGCTGCCTGCTGGTCGCTGTGGCCGCGGGGTGCCGTGCCCAGGTGCCGCCTAGCTCGTCGGCCGATCGCCGGATTGAAGTGCTCGTGCGTTCGCAGTTTTCTGTGCCGCCCGATTATGAAGTCTCTCTCGGCACGAAGACCAGGAGCGATGTTCCCGATTACGACAGCCTGCCCATCACTTTCAGTCACAATGGCAAGCAAACGGTCGTCAATTTCCTCATTTCGAAAGACGGCAACACCCTCGCGCGGCTGGAAAAGTTTGACGTGAGCAAGGATCCATCGACTGCCATCAATGTGGACAAGCGGCCGGTGCGTGGTGATACAGCGGCGAAGGTCGAGATCGTCAACTTCGATGATCTGGAATGCCCATACTGCGCGCGCATGAACAGCGAGCTGGCTACCGAGACCATGGAGCACTACAAGGGCCTGGTCAAGATCGTCTACAAGGATTACCCGCTGGTCGAAATTCATCCCTGGGCCATGCATGCTGCGGTCGACGCAAACTGTCTCGCCGACCTGAGCGCGCCAGCCTACTGGAACTATGTGGACTACGTGCACAGCCACGGCCAGGACATCAGCGGCGCACAGGCTGACCCAAAGAAATCTTTCACTGACCTGGACAACATCGCCTCTACCATCGCGACGCAGAACAAGGTCGACAAGACAACACTCACGGCCTGCCTGCAGAAGCAGGATGACTCTACTGTACAGTCGTCGATGAAGCTGGGAACAACGCTGGGCCTGGAAGGTACTCCGCAGGTATTCGTCAACGGTGAGCGGCTGCCAAGCGGGGCACGACCGGTGGAAGAATTGTGGCCGGCAATCGATCGCGCGCTCAAAGCGGAAGGCGTCCAACCGCCTCCTGAACCGGCGACTGCGCCCGCGAAGCCGGCAGGACAGCCGGGCCACTAGACTGGTTATTCGCAAAAGGCTGGACGATCCGCCAAGGACGCCGGCAGCAAGCACGACAGGCCTGCGATGAACGGATACGCGGCCGACACTTTGCACGAGGCAGGCGCAACAGTATCCTCAGCAGTACACCTCCGCCATGAGAGCGGAGAAGGAGAACACGGTTGTCAGCTTTCCTGTTTCCATCTGCGGTTCGTTCCTCGGATCACTCCCCGGCCGATTCCACCCAGCACCTGAGATTAGCTTCGAGCGCTCGGCGTCGTTGGTCACGCGGACACATCGCGACCGCTGCCTTGCTGTTGTGTGTAGCAGCAGCCGGCTGCAATCGCGCGCCTGGTCCCGACGTGGTTGCCAAGGTGAATGGCCACGCCATTCAGCGTACGGAGCTTGACCGCTTTTATCAAAGCAGCGCGGCCAACAATGGCCAGCAGCAGCACCCCACGACCACTGAGCAGATCAATATCGCCAAGCTCGATATTCTCCGCCAGTTGATTGATGACGAAATGCTACAGCAGCGCGCAGCCAAGTTGAACCTGGTTGCTACGGACGAGGAAGTGGACGCGAAACTTTCCGAGTTGAAAGCTCCTTATACGCAGGAGGAATTCGATCAGAATTTGAAGGCCAAGGGCATGACTCTCGATGAAGCGCGCCGCCAGATTCGACGCTCACTGACCAGCGCCAAGTTGATGAATAAGGAGATCATCTCCAAGATCAATGTCACCGACGGCGATATCGCAAATTACTACAACGAGAACAAGTCGGCCTTCAACCTGCCCGAACCGGAATATCACCTGGCACAGATTGTCGTGACGACATCGCCGTCAGCGCAGTCCGGAAACCTGCAGAACAACAAGGCAAGCAACGAGGCTGAAGCAAAAAAGAAGATCGATCAGCTGCATAACCGGCTGGAAAGCGGCGAAGACTTCGGCACACTTGCAGCCAATCTTTCGGAACAGCCGTCCAATGCCAGCAATGGGGGCGACATGGGCTTCTTTCCTGAGTCGCAGCTGCGTTCCGACCCGCCTGTCTTCGCAGCGGTCACCAAATTGAAACCGGGGCAGATCACTGACGTCCTGCCGTCATACACGACCGATTCAACCAAGCGCATTGCAGGCTATGCCATTTACAAGCTGATTGCCACAGAAGTTGCGGGCCAGCGGCAGTTGAACGATCCGCGCGTACAGCAGGCGATCCGCCAGCAATTGCGCGACGGGCGGGCCCAGTTGCTGAAGAATGCTTATTACGAAATTCTGCGCGACCAGGCCCGTGTCGAAAACTATTTCGCGGAAGAAGTTTTTCGCAATGGCGCGCACTAGACCGATATGAAAACTGTGCGCTACGGCATTCTCGGTTTTGGCCTGCATGGCATCCGCCGTCTGGTTCCTGCGTTTGGAGAGGCGAAGCAGTCGGCGCTCGAAGGTATCTGGCGGCGTGATGCGGCCAAGGCAAAACAGAACGGCAGCGAGTTCAGCATTCCGCATGTGTTTGCGTCTGCCGAAGAGCTTTGCACATCGCCCGAGATTGATGCAGTCTTTGTTACGTCTCCTGACTCGCTGCACTGTGAGCACACGCTGCTCGCACTGGAACATGGCAAGCACGTGTTGTGCGAGAAGCCTCTGGCGATGTCATCTGCAGATGTCGAAAGCATGATCTCGGCGGCGGATGCCCGAAGTCTCTGCTTTGGCGCTGCGCAGAATTTCCGCTACAACCCCAGTTCAGAGAACATTCGCTCATGGGTTGATGAGGGCAGGATTGGCGCGCCCCGCCTGGCGCACTGCCAGTTCACGTTTGACGCGAAGACGAGCGCCCGGCAATGGGTCTACGATCCTTCGCTGGCTCTTGGCGGCCCTATCGGCGACGTCGGCTCACACTGCATAGACCTGCTGCGTTTCCTGCTCGCAGATGAGGTCACGCAGGTCGCTGCCGTTGCCCATGGCGATGCTGTTTCCGGGCCGCTCGAAGCCGGTGCTGCGCTATCCCTCAGCTTCAGCCGCGGAACCTTTGCAGCGGTGACCGTCAGCTTCCGCGGAGCCTATCGCACAGCCGTCGAAATCTCAGGCGAAACCGGCCAGATCAGTGCCGAGAATGGCTTGTCCTCTGACTGGACAGTGCCGGTTACACTTCTACGAAACGGCGATGCTGAAGTTGTAGACAACATCTCAAACGCCGGTTCATACAGCAGGATGCTCGATGGTTTTTCTGCCTGGACGCAGGGTGGACCGCAATATCTTTCGCCGGGTAAGGACGCACTCAAGACACAGCAGGTACTCGACGGTGCATATGCCAGTTTAAAAACAGGTCGCACAGTAAAGCTGTAGCTTTGCACCGACAGGCGCGGATCATGGGCCGGGATCTGGGCCTGTCGCATCAGTCTAGGTGTCGTCGTAATCCTCGGTGAGCGAAACCAGGAACGCCACCAATGCTGTTACATCTGACTGACTCAACGACATGTTGGCAAACTCAGGCGGCGCATTACGCATTGCACCGCCATGGGCCAGTTGCGACATATTGATGTAGTGTGCGATTACATCATTGAACGTCTCGGCACTGCCGTTATGAAAGTAGGGCGCCGAGTCGGAAAGATCACGCAGGACAGGTGTCTTGAACTGCGCGATGGTCGATGCGAGCCCCTGGTCCGCTGAGCAATCTTTGCCGGTGGCACATACGAAGCTGGCAAGATTCGTCTGCGGATTGGGCATGTCGGGGTTGAGATAGGTATTCCACAACCCAAGGTCCGCATAGGCAGAATTGCCCGCCGAAGCGGCATGACGAAATGTCTCCATTGCATTCGGATGGCTCGACGATGCCGGCATGTACGCATCGAAGTTTGCCTGGCGCTGCGCATTCGTCGGCACAGCCAGATTTGCAAATGCCCCGGCACCGTGCACGCCGTCGTACTCGGCCTGCGAGACACCGCTGTTATGAAAAACAAAGTCGGAGAAATCCGGCGCCTGGTGGCAGGCAATGCAGTTCCCTGCATGTGCATTCGTCGTGCCGGCTGCAGCGGACGTCAGAAATATTTTCAGGCCCTGTAGCTCCGTGGCGCCGAATTTGTATTCCTGTGGGTGGTATTTGTAGGAGCCGTCGGCCGCAGTAATGTAAACGGGATTGGTGAGCGCGAGTACCTGGCTGGCAAGGCGCGCGTTGTAGGACGCCTTGCTTTCGCCTGCGAGCGGCGCTGCCGGCAGATGATTCACTCGTAGAAAATTGTCGTAAGGCGAGCCGATGAAATTGCCCAGCTCATCCCGATGAAAAAGCAGGTCCTTCATGTACTGGCCGATACAGATCGCAATCTCATGCACAATCTGCTCATCGGTCGCGGTCGACACGTCAAGACGCTGGGCAGCAGGCAGCAGAATATCGCTGGTGATCCGCGGGTCAGTGCCTTTGAAAATCACCGCATAGCTCAGGCCATCCAGACGATCTGCAGCGAGCTGGCTGCTGCCATCGTCCTCGCGCACCACCTTCGCGATGTGCGCTATCGCCTGGTGATATTGCGCGGGTGTCCAGCCGAAGTTACGGCCGGTAAGCGTGCCGACAATCAGTTCCTCGGCAGAGGCAAATTCCCCATCAAAGTGCAGGAACATCGGGCCGGAGCGAGCTGCGAAGGAGTCGACCATCTGCATGGAATTGCGCGGTGTGTGATCGAAACCGTTGGCCTGTGGGCGTGGGATCGGACTGCGCGTCGTAAAGTCGGCATAGGTTCGATTGCCGCCTCCGGATACTCCTTCAAACTCTGTGACGAAATGGCAGGATCGGCAATTCACCGCCTGCCCGGCGAACGGCCCGGGGAGCGTACCGGTTGTCGTTTCCACTGACGCGACAAATGGATCTCCGGCGGGCAACGCGTTGTTGACGCCCGTCATATTGGCCGCGAAAAATTCGCCAAAGCGCGTGTCGAGAAAGAGTGCTTCACCAATCGGGTCGGCAGACGGTACTGTGTCCACTTCAGTCGATGCAGCAGGGGCCTGGCCGGCGCCGCAGCCGACAGAGATGGCGAGAAGAACGAGCGCCAGCGACGCCCATAGGACAGTTGAGATTCTGGACGTCACGGCTGCACTCCTGTTGCGGGTACGGTGGCTGGCGATGGAGAGACTGCATTCAGGCTTCGGACATATGCAATGAGCTGCCAGCGCTCTTTTTCCGGGAGTGCTCCCCAGCTCGGCATTCCCTTGTAGGGATTGCCATTTTTGAGCAGCCACGCAATATCGCCGTCTGTAGTGCCGGCAATGCGATCGCTCCGCAGCGTTGGCCGATTGCTTTTACCCACGGCACCTTCGCCGTGGCATTTGGCGCAGTTGTTTGCAAACAGGTTTGCACCTGAGGCGATTGCGTCGGGATTGCCAGCGAGCGGATTGGTACGCGCGTGATCGGCAGCCGGCACTTTCTTCAGCCAGGAGCCATCGGCGATGGCATAACAAGTAAGTGAGGCGCAGCAGAGAACAGCCGCGGTAAGCAAACGAGCTTTCATTGTTTCCTCCGGAACCAGTCACGGAATTGCTGAATTTCATACGAGACGCCGACGCGCCAGAGCACGCCCGCGGAATTGTCATCAAGGCCGAACTCGGGCGAAAACTTGTAGGTCAGGCCGCCCGGAGTGGCGAGCGCAAGGACCGGTCCGACATATTGCTGCGTCTGCTTGATGCCGAAGCCGCCAGTCGTTCCGTGGCCACCGGCAGTGCCGAGGCCGCCAAAGAGTTCGGCACCAGCCGACATATTCTGACGGCAGAAGGTGCAGGGCTTGCTGCCACCGGAGTTTGTAAGCGGATGGGCCGCAGCAACGGCATAGCCGAAGGACCATGGCTCGTTGTGGTTCACTGCCTTTTCCGCGATGAAGTTCTCCGAGATATTGAAACCCTTTACGTTGCTCGAAAGAATCAATTTGCCTTCCATCGACCGCTCGACTTCCTTACGGAGCACGGCATTCGCGGCCTGCAGTGTGGTCACACTCGTGTTGCCGGTGATTTCCAGGAAGCTTTTGTCGGCCGCGCTCACGTCCTCATACTCGATGTACAGAACGGGATTGATCCAATACTCGCGAGGGAGGGGGCGCAAGCGGTTCTCGAACCGGAATCCGGTGAAGATGATCGAATCGTTGTTCGTCGCCTGACCCTGGAGGTAGACCTCGCTGGTCCACCAGGCGCGGACGCCGTATTCAAACTCGACGGTTGGGGCGAAAAAGCCATTCGCGTTCTTGATGCCGGCCGCAATATTCTGGCTTTCGATTTCCAAGTTGCCCGGCTCCTCAAGGACCGAGGAGTAGGTGACGAAGTATGGGGGTTCCTGCTGCGCCCGGGCCGGGAGCCAGGCTGCGATACAGATCAACAGGCTCGTCGCTCCAAAAAGGAAGGGGTAGGCAGAACTTCGCCTCAACAATTTCCAGCAACTACCAACCACGGGTAAAGCCTCCACAGAAACGCAACCCAAAGTGCGGGGACGGGACTGAAAATTTCTCGACGGCGAATTAGGACTAAATCCGTCGTAGATAAAAGGAGACTAAATTGGTCGTATCTCAGCGTCAACTTTAGGAATTTTTATCGTTTACGAGACAGGGCGGACCAGGAGAGCTAAAAGTGCTGCCAACCGGCCGGCTGGAGCGATTTTCTTCGGCCTGTGCTGGAAATAAGGACGACCCGTCCGGCCTTGGATCCGGCGCCACGGGCGATCATGCGGCCGATGGGCTGAATGGCAACACCGCCGAGCTTTTTCGGAATACCTGACCCAGGCGAAGCCGTGAAAAGCAGCTCGTAGTCGTCGCCGCCGTGCAAGGCCTCGTCGAGGGTCGCACCCGGAAACACCGGCACGGCGATTGCATCCAGCTCCGCATCGAGCATCGATTCCTCGCACAGGTGGAGAAGGTCAACGGAGAGCCCGTCGCTAATATCGATACACGCTGTGGCAAGTTTGCGCCGCAACAGGGCCTGTCCGATAGCCAAGCGCGGTTGAGGGTAGAAATGCGGATGCTCCGGCGCATTCGTGGGAGTTTCTCGAGTGGCAGACGCGAGCTTGGCCAGTTCTGCAGCGGCCCCGCCAAGTCTCCCGGTGACGTAGAGAAAGTCGCCTGGGCGTGCCGTTGATCGTAGCAGGGCGCGGCCTTTCGGGGCGGCTCCTACGACAATGATGTCAGCAACGGCTGTTGGCGATTCGGAGAGGTCTCCGCCTGCCAGCGTAACTCCGTGAACAGCCGCGAGTGCAAGCAGGCCGGTGTAGAACCGGTCCAGCCAGGATTGATGGCTCGGCTTCGATTCTTTTTTTGATCGTGGATAGATGGACGCTTTAAGGGCAGGCCGGGTCAGGGCGACGGGAATCGCAAGCGAGACAAAGGCTGCGACCGGCCGCCCTCCCATCGAGGCAATATCGCTCAATCCGCGCGCTAGGCATTTGTGCCCGATTGCCTCGGGAGGATGCGTATGCAGATGAAAATGCCGACCCTCGATTGAGAAGTCGGTGGTGACCAACATCTCTTCGCCAGCGCGAGGACTCAGGATGGCGCAATCGTCACCGATCCCGAGTCGTACACCTTTGCCGGCGCGCGCCAGGGCCCGAATCCCACGGAGAATGCCGCGCTCACTGTTTTCCGCATCGCGGTTTCGAGAAGCCATGGTTTGAGGATAGACGACCCTGCATACTGCCCGGACCGCCACGAAAAAACGGGCTGCCGTTCATGGCAGCCCGCTCGGTATTGTCTGTACGGGTTTACTTTTCGGGACGACGCTGCGAGGGCGCCGTGCCGGCGCCGACCGGTTCGTGCTCCATCTGTGGCTCTTCGATGCCGGGCTTGCTCAGGCTTTTTTGGACACGCGCTGCGTAGTCTTTATCAGCCTTGGCAAACATCTCGATCGCCAGTTTCTGGATGCGCTCCGGTGTCTGTCCCAGGCCACCGGCGATGTTGGTAGCGAGGATGTTCTTCTGTTCCTCTGACATCAGGCGGAACAGATCGCCTGCCTGCGCATAGTCGTCATTGCCGATGTGGTGGTCGTAGCGATCAGCCGGCTGTCCAGACAGAGCGATAGGCTGCTCTTTATAGTTATGGTTTTCCGTGGCGCCGCCAAAGCTGTTCGGCTCGTAATTCGGCGTGCTTCCGCCGTTGCCGTCAAAGCGCATGGCACCATCGCGGTTATAGCTGAACACCGGGCATTTCGGAGCGTTTACGGGCAGCGACTCGTAGTTGGTACCGATGCGGTAACGATGCGCGTCAGGGTATGAGACGAGACGTGCCTGCAGAACCTTGTCCGGCGAGAAGCCCATGCCGGGCACAATATTGACCGGGTTGAAGGCCGCCTGCTCAACATCCTGATGGTAGTTTTCAGGGTTGCGATTGAGTTCGAGTTCGCCGACGTCCACGAGCGGGTAGTCCTTATGCGACCAGACCTTGGTGAGGTCGAACGGGTTCACCTTGTAGTTGGCAGCCTCTGCTTCGGGCATGATCTGAATCGCGACGCGCCACTTCGGGAAGTTTCCTGTCTCGATGGAGTGGAACAGGTCACGCTGCGAGTAGTCAGGATCGGATCCGGCAAGCTGCTCTGCGACGTCTGCCGGCAGATTCTTGATCCCCTGCTTGGTCTTGAAATGCCACTTGACGTAGAACAACTCGTTGTTTGCGTTATAAAGCGAGAATGTGTGGCTGGAATAGCCGTTCATGTGGCGATAACCATCGGGAATGCCGCGGTCGCTGAACAAAATGGTGACCTGATGCAAGGCCTCAGGCGAAAGGGTCCAGTAATCCCACATCATGGTCGGGGACTTGAGGTTGGTCTGCGGACACCGCTTCTGGGTGTGGATGAAATCGCCAAACTTGAGAGGATCGCGGATAAAGAAGACAGGCGTGTTGTTGCCCGTCATGTCCCAGTTGCCCTCTTCGGTGTAGAACTTGACTGAAAAACCGCGCGGGTCGCGAGCTGTGTCTGCCGAACCTTTCTCGCCACCAACGGTCGAGAAGCGTGCGAACGTCTCGCAGGTGTTGCCTACCTTGGAAAACAGCTTGGCCGTCGTGTACTTGCTGATGTCGTGGGTGACAGTGAACGTTCCATAGGCGCCTGAACCCTTGGCATGGACGACGCGCTCGGGCACGCGTTCGCGGTTAAACTGGGCCATTTTCTCGAAAAGCAGGTAGTCCTGCATCAGCAGAGGGCCGCGTGCGCCGGCGGAGAGCGAATTCTGGTTGTCGCCGACCGGGCGGCCACTATTCGTGGTCATGGTCGGGGGAGTAGGATAATTACCGTTACCGTTCGTGCCGTGGCCGTTTTCATTCGCCATACGTATTCCTCGCGTGTCTTGCTGGTTGGCAGTGGATGGGTGGCTCATCAGGCGTTCGGGCCTGGAGCGAATCGTCTGAACTGCGAAAGCGCTAAACCTGGTGGTTTCGGCGGCCGGGAAATCGGATTCCGTACGACACCCAGCGCAGTAACTGCTATCAAATGATAATAGTTATTCTTCAGTGCTTTGTAAAGCCGGGTTCAGTTCCATCGATCACGGGCGGTACGCATGACGTGCCGCAACCATATGGGAACATCTCTCATTGACTTTGATGCCGGATCTCGATTGCAAGTGTGCAACGAGACAGACTGCCGAGATCGGTTGGCGTGCTGAACAAGAGCAGAGCTTAGTACCCAAGTAAATTATCGCCTGGCGACTTATCTAATTGGCTAAGTCGAAAACTACGTTAATTGTAGTTTCTACTTCTACCGGCTGACTGTTTAGAAGATAGGGACGATAGCGCCAGGTACTTACTGCCTGGATGGCGCTCGCGATCAGCATAGGTGGTCCGCTGATGACGCGCAGGTTCTCGATTGCGCCAGACTTCGAAATGGTCGCCTGCAGCGTGACCGTTCCCTGTATCCTTGCCGCCTTTGCGATTGCAGAATAAACCGGCATCTCGCCGGCAATTTTATTACCGGCCATTACGCCGGATGAGATGGCGACTTTGCTTGGCGGCGCTACAGCGACAGAGGGTAAAGCCGCATGCCCCAAACCGTTGAGCACATCGCCGGGAGGCCCCGCAAGCCCGCCAGGAATGCTGCTTGCAACGAAAGCGCCCTCATTGCCGGATCGTTCACCCGTTGGAGTAGCCGCTGCATTCCGAGCAATCACACTGGGCGCTTCCATCCGCAGCAGCAGGGGTTGTGATTGACGCGACATTGCTCGCGATGCGACCGCGGGGGATGCTGGAGCACTGGGAGGTGCCGGCGCAATCAGCAGACGGGTCAGCGCTTGTCGCGGCAGCGCCAGTGGATGGAACAGAGGCCAAAGGATGATTGCGGTCAGGACAGCGACATTTAAAGATGTTGCGATCAAATCGAGGGATCGCTTTTTAGTGTTTAATCTGCCACCTGATTCAACTAGTGCATCCTGGAACATAGTCGCCTCCAACTAAGTGGACATATGTGACTTAGTTAGCTACATAGACACCCACTTAGTGTGCTTTGTTCCCATCGACGGCAGCCGCTTTGAAAGCTAACCTGCAAATCTTGCGTGAAGGCAACTCGAGCGTTCGCTGGCCAGGGCGCTGACCGGCCTTTGCATGCCGGAATAAGCGTGACGATAGCACCGCAAATAGGAGGATTGGCCGAGGCGCGCAGGAGGCCTTCGCGGGCTTTGGCCAAAGTCTTGGCCTGCTAGAATGAAAGATAGGCTAACCGGCTTATTTTGTGCCATTTGAGTCCAGGTACAACTAACGTCTGGTTGACCCGCCAGAGGGCCTTTGATAGCCTCCGGATGCAGAGTAGAAACAACATGACAGGTTTATCCGTCAATATAAAAGAGCGGTCGAATCAGTCTCCAGTCAGTCTGCTGCAGGTTACCTTAAGACTTTTCAATCCTTGATCCCGAATTGTGAGTTTTGCATTGCGCCAGCGCTACTACATCATCTTTGTTGCACGTGAGAAAGACGGCCGCCTGCGGAAGATCCCCGTACCGATCCGTTACGCCTACGTGTTTGTAGCTGCTGCCGTGGTCGGACTTTTCAGCATCACGGGTATGGCCGGTTCGTACAGCCGCATGCTGCTCAAGACTGCCCACTTTAATGAAGTTCGTTCTCAGCAGGCAGCACTTCGGCATGACTATCTGCACATGGAGCAGGTAGCGAAGGAAAAGGACATCCAGGCGGCATCGCTGGGTTCGCTGGCGAACCAGATTACAGCGCTCTACGGTCTTCGTCAGAACAAGGTCACCAAGAATGCACTGATCGCGTCGAAAGGCCAGGCTGCCACCGCCGTCATTGAATCTGCGGATTCCACCGACTCCTTCAGCCAGCAGCAATATCATCAGTCGCTGGACCAGTTTTATACCCTTCGCGAAACGGCAATGTCCGGCCACATGTCGCGGGCAATCAGTTCCTCATTCGGCGGACTGGTCAATGATGACTCACTCTTTAATGTTGCATCTGCGCCCAGCCTCTGGCCGGTGCAGGGCATCGTAACCAGTTCCTTCGGTGAGCGTGAAGATCCCTTTAACGGGGAGGGCGCTTTCCACAAGGGCATTGATATTGCGACGACCATGGGCCAGCCGGTCCGCGCTACGGCAGATGGAACAGTGATCATCGCGTCCATGGCCAGCGGCTACGGTCGCGAAGTCCGGATCGATCATGGTCACGGCATCCAGACTATTTATGGACACATGTCCGGCTTCGCGGTCACGACTGGCGAGGATGTCAAACGTGGCGAGATCATCGGCTACGTTGGCTCGTCAGGCCGCAGTACCGGCCCGCACCTGCACTATGAGGTCCTGATCCACGAAACGCCGGTGAATCCGCACAAATACCTTCGCGAGACGATGACCGACCTGGCATCTGCCCAGCCAGGAACTGCGATCAGGCCGGGCGGCGAATAATCTGCCGGCACTCCTGAGCAAGCCTCATTCGCGGGTGAGGCTTTTGTCGTTGTGACCCTTGAAGTCTGCGATGCAATGACAAAAGCCACCCGTGAAGGTGGCTTTCATTCTGATGGCCAGTCACTGGCCTCCTGAAATACCGCAACGATAGCTGCGGTTTGAGCCGGGAGGTGGCAGGAACCCTTAGGTACCTGCTCTACACAAACCGGAAAAATATTTGCCGGACCTGTTTGACAGGTTCTCGGGCGTCTCTGGTTGCCGTTGTAGTAGCAAGTCGGGGGCCGAAGTGACAATACGCAGAATCAACGACTTAGGAGAAGCTAAATTCTTAGTTCTACTAAATTCCGGATTGGCCTTCGGGATGTTACTTCTGGAAAATGTAGAAGTGGCCTGATCGAGGCTGGTCAGTGCTGGCATTGAGGGCAGTAGTGGGTGCCGCGGCCCGCAACGACAATCCTGCGAATGGGCGTTCCGCAAACCAGGCACGGTTGGCCCGTGCGCATATAAACGCGGTGTTTCAGCTGGAAGAATCCCCTGACACCATCTGCATCGACATAGTCGGAAACAGAGGATCCGCCCAGGGAGATGGCAGCCTTGAGCACGTCCACCAGGCTGACGTGTAGGCGGTCGAGTTCCGCACGCGTCAGCCTGGCAGCCATTTTGCGGGGACGGATCCCGGCGCGGAACAGCGACTCGTCCGCATAGATGTTTCCGACGCCATGCAGCAGCGCCTGGTTCAGCAGGGCGGCCTTGATGGAGGTCTTGCGGCCATGGAAAAGCGCTCGAAAGTCTTCCCTGGAAATGGTCAGGGGTTCCCGGCCTGTGCCGGTAAAGCCACTTGATCCGGCTCTGTCTTCGGTAACAGGCTTCGCCTTGAGGGCGGGCTCGCCCTTTGACTTGTGTAGACCCATCCGGCCAAAGCGTCGCGCGTCCACAAACCTGAGTTCGCGACCCGACGCCAGGTGCAGGATTCCATGGGTATGGAGCGGCAGCGGGACATTCGCGGCCGACACCAGCAGCCGGCCGGTCATTCCAAGGTGCACGATCCACTGAACATTTTCGGCAGCGTCGTCCCCAGGACTGGAGGACAGGTCAAAAACGATATGTTTGCCGACACGGCGAACCTGCTCGATTGCCCGGCCGGTCAGCACCTCGGCCATCTCTGCCGGTGGTGTTTTGAAGGGCTCAGGTTTCTCACTGAACCAGGCGCTGGCGATTCGCTCGCCGTGGATGCGCTCATGCACGCCACGGGCGACAGTTTCTACTTCTGGCAATTCCGGCATACCTCTATAGATTGCCTGAAGTGTGGACCCGGCGCGTGGCCATCGCAAGAAATGCGAAACGGCGTCCACACAGACGCCGTTCCTTGATCCAACTTGTGGGGTGCGCCTTAAAGAGTGCGGGCGGCCATGACAGCCTCGAAGATGAAGAGGAAGGAAACCGGTAGGCCGGGCTGCATCAGGCGAAGAACTTCGGCCGATCGAAAGGCCCGGATATTGGCACCGTGACTCTTGCAATAGCGTAGTGTGTGGGCAATGCCGTGCTCCATCACGTACGTCGTGATATCGAATTGCGGCTTGGCCCGCAGTTCGTCATCGACGGTGATGATGTCGCTGCACAACAGCATGGTTTCGTCTGCGTCGGTGCCGGCGCCGGACTCTTTGGGCGCAGGTATTGCGCGCTTCACCCAGGCCTTATTGACCTGGAGCGTGACGTCGAGACAGGCGGTGCTGACTTCCGTGGAATGTGCCATACGAGTGCTCCCTGACCCCTCCAGTTGTATGGCATGACCCTGGTCGTCACCATCCCATGAATGGGTAAGAAGTCGGATCAGCAGGGGAGTATGGCCCTGCGATTTGCGCAGGCCGTGCTAGGATTCCGGTATGCAGATGTGCCTTCACCACGGCGCCCAGCCTGCCTGCGCGGGTTGTTGTTGCCTCCTCGGCGATGACTCCGTGGCGTCTGCAAAATGAAGCACCAGCTTCGTTTCCCAAAACGGTAACTTGCAGGAATGCCCTCGGGTGATCGC
The DNA here is from genome assembly GCA_964658655.1 of uncultured Acetobacteraceae bacterium. Classification (GTDB taxonomy): domain Bacteria; phylum Acidobacteriota; class Terriglobia; order Terriglobales; family Acidobacteriaceae. The sequence continues at coordinate 39,612 of CAZZZL010000005.1, forward strand.
GGTCGGGATCGCACTTTCGAGTGCTGGATTTCCTGCTTCGCTCGTTGAAGAGATAATTTCCTGCCTGCCGTGCTTCGCCTCCCTCACTGAAAGCTTCAAGCAAAGGAGTGACACGGATGAGCAAGATTCTCGACGAAGTTTTGCAGGCTAATGCCCAGTACAGCGCGGGCTTTGGCGCCAAGGGTGACCTGGCGCTGCCACCGGCGCGCAGTTTCGCCATTCTTACCTGCATGGACGCCCGGCTCGATCCTGCGAAATATGCAGGCCTGGCAGAAGGCGATGCCCACGTGATCCGCAATGCGGGCGGACGCGCCAGTGATGATGCCATCCGATCCCTCGTCATCAGCTACAAGTTGCTGGGCACGAAAGAGTTTTTCGTGATTCACCACACCAACTGCGGGATGGAGTTTTTCACCAACGACGTGATTCGTGGCTTGCTCGCGAACAGTCTAGAGACCGCGGCCCTGACCGCTGAGGGATTCAGGGATGTAGGCAAGGGGCCGGGCTCACGTGCCGGCGAATTTATCGAGTGGCTCACCGTGCCGGACCAGAAGCAGGCCGTCATCGATGATGTGCTGCGCATCCGCACCCATCCGCTCGTGCCTAAGTCCATCCCGATTTACGGCTATATTTACGACGTCAAGAGCGGCAAGCTCATCGAGGTTGATGGCGCACGAGTTGCGGGCGCGGCACGGTAGCCAGACAGCGTCCACTACCGCAATGGAATCCGCCGCGGTTTTAGCCAGGCGCTGAGAAGGCGCCCGGCAGTTCCGCGCATGCGGAGGTTGTCAGACCGGCCGGCGAAGTATCGCGCCGTGATCTCTTCTGCGCCGAGATCTTCGAATGATCCGAACGCAGACAACTCCAGGGCCATCTGTGCAGGCGTGAAGAAAAGCTGAAATGGTTCGCCGGCAAGTTTAACGCGTGCGGCGAGCGAATCGAATTCACGCTGCTCGGTGAGTGGAAGAACTTCGCGCGGCTGGGCGTAATCAAACACAACGCCGCTTCCAGGTGCCTGCGCTGCGATAAAGGCAATAGTCCCGCGGAAAGCAGTCAGTGTCAGATACGGAATGACACCCAGCCACGCGAAGAAGGCTGGCTGCGTTGTGTCGAAGCCCGACTCCTGCAGGCGCTCGGACAGCGATTGCCGTTCGAAATCCACCGGGACGTAGGTCAGGGTGGGCGGGATGCCCACATTGTTTTCTGCAAGCAGTTCGCGCTTCCACTGCTGCGTGGCTGGATGGTCAATCTCGAATACACGCAGGCGCTGATACGAATTACGATAGGCGAACGTGTCGAGTCCTGCGCCCAGCAGTACGTACTGCAAGACGCCGCTGGCAACAGCGCGCGCCAGGTTATCTTCGGCATAGCGGCTGCGTGCAATGATGGCCGCACGGAGCGATGTGGAAGCGGCGCGATCAGGTTGAAGGGGCGTGCGTCGCACCTCCTCTGCATAACGCGCCCCGAGGATCGGCACGGCAATGGGGTCCTCGAAGACCAGCGGCCGGTCGAAGAGCTGATGGGCCGCCCGTCGCATAGCGACGCGCAGGGCAGTACGGGATGGCGTCGCGTGTTGCATGCTTACTGCTACAGCATAAACAGCTGCTACGGCCTTAATATTGCAGGCCGCTCATTCGAAAAATGCATGTCTCTCTGCTGCGGAAGGGATGACAATACTTCTTGATCCCGGCGACAACTTTGCGTCAAAGGGACTATCGCCACCACTCACTGCGAAAGGGAACATTCGCCTGCACTTCAGTCGGTTCACCGGGAACGGGTGACCAGATTTTCAGTGTAGGGTCTTCACCTGCGAGGGTAAGGATTCGTTCGATCGGCTGGCGCCAGGCGTGGAGTGCGAGGTCGAACAATCCCCAGTGGATTGGCATCAACATGCCGTGACTGCCCATCGCCTTGAAGCTGCGCACAGCGCCGTCAGGGCCCATATGAATGTCGGCCCAGAGCGGATCGAAGGCGCCGATCTCGAGCATCGTCAGGTCAAAGGGACCGTGGTCGGCGGCAATTTCAGCAAACCCAGGCCACTCGCCGGAATCAGCCCCGTAGTAGACGCGGTGTTTCGGCCCGATGATCGCAAATGAAGCCCAGAGTGTCTCAAAGCGGTTGAACAGGCTGCGGCCGGAGAAGTGTCTGGAAGGCAGGGCGGTAAAGCTCACCGTACCGCCAGCCCCAGCCACTTCCACACAATCGGTCCAGTTGAGCTGCGTCCACCGGTCGGGCGAGACACCGAAGGTGGCCAAAATCGGCCCGACGCCGAGGGTTGTAATCCACCGCGCATTGGCTACGTTGGGGAGCTGAGCCAGCATTTGCATGGTGCCGGCGCCGAGGTGATCGAAGTGATCGTGGGAGATGAGCACAACGTCAATCGGCGGCAGGTTGCGCAAGGCGATGGTTGGAGGAAAAAAGCGCTTTGGACCGAACCATTGTTGCGGCGAGGCGCGCAGGTCCCACATGGGATCGATCAACACGCGGACGCCATCAATCTCGATCAATGATGAGGAGTGGCCGAACCAGGTGACGCGCAGGCCGGAGCCGGGAGCTTTCTGGTAGAAAGCCGGATCCGTAACGAAAGGACCAATGGGCTTGCTGGGCGAGCGTTTTGCTTTGCTCTCGAACAGGAAGCGCGGCACGACTTTGAGAAAGGTCGAGAAGCTGCCAATGCTCGTCGGCACCGGGTTCAGGTAGTGTTTGCCATTGAGCCGCGCCTTCTGAATGGTCATGGTGATGCGATGTTACGGGATGGCGCGAGTATTCATGAAATTCGGTTTAGTGCATACGAATGGCATGTATCCCCTCGTGATGCCTTGGCGCCGCATTTTTCCGGGTCAGGATACCGACCGGCTACAGGGAGTGATGGTCATAGCTGATGACGCGCGTCAGCAGCCAGTGTCCGTCTATCTCATGCCAGAGCATTACGCTGCGCGCCTCGCCGCTCGGCCCGCTATCGCCTGGATTGTGCAAACGGTGGGTAACCTGCTCCACTGCGCCATAGTGATGCAGCACATCCACCTCCATGGTGCCGGGGACGATGCTTCGCTGGACCTTCCCGCAGATGTTTTTCTGTATCGCGTCGAGAAAGGCCTGCCTGCCGGTCATGAGCCCGGTCTGGTCGTGGTAGAACTCGAGGTCGTCTGAGACGATGCTGCCAAGCGCTTTGAGGTCGCAATGGTTGTAGGCGTCGAAGAGCCTGGTATCGAGTGCTGCTACCGTCTGCGTAAGCGCGTCCTGCTCAGCCTTTGGCACGGGCGCCTGTGCATGGCTGCACAATGCCGTGAAAAGAAGGGCGAAGAGCAGCAGACTGCGTGGAAGCTTCATCATGGGCCTCGTTCCTGGTCAGGATGAACTGCATTACGCGCCATCGCCTCGCGCGGTTCCATCCCTCGCAGCCCGGCAAAGGTCCGCGCCGGTTTTTAATGATCGTCTTTCGACTTCGCCCGCAGACGCAGGAATACCGCGACGCCGACCGGATCGCTTCCATAGACAGGCTGCAGAACGGCCGGTACACCGTAAGCCGTTACTTGCGCGCCGAGAGCGGAAGAGATCCGCGGCAGCAAGTTCACGTCGTGATCGTAGCCAAATGTGTAGGCCTGCACGTGGCCAATCGAGTGTTCACTGAAACTTGCCGGCAGGGGCTGCTCGCCGTTCAGCAGTTCATTCGAACGACCAGCGTTTTCGATTCGCGTGAATGCGTAATTCTTCGCCTTGAAGTTGATCGTCGATTCAAAGAGATAGCTGTTCTCTTTGTCGTTGTCCTGCAGCGAACGGGTGCGGCCCCACAAAGCCGTGGCGGCGATGTTGCCGTGGCTGAATGGCCGGTTGTACATGATGGAAGCAGTCGTGCGCGCCTGGTCCTCGCTCGGAAAAAGCGCCTCTGGGCTGACGATGCGTGCGTAGGAGTATTGGCCACTCCAGTTTTGCGCGAGCTGTAAAGTGAGGCGCGTTGACCATGAGTCGATTGCGCCGGCTTCGATGGTCCAGCGATTTTCGCCGGGCTCGCGGCCATGGAAGCCGCTCGCTTCAATACGCGCGCCCAGACCGGGCCATTGGTATGCCACTCCAGCGGTGACGACATCGTAGGCAATATGCGTCGAGTCTTCCTGGTGATGCCCGAGCGCGGCGACAGGGTTTTCCATGGCCGAAGCACGATGTGGATACGCCGTCGGCCCGATGGCAGGATCACCAACCGGCGCTGCATACAAGGACAGCAGGGCATTGCTGCCCAGCTTCAGATCGTAAAGCGCCGCGAGTTCCATGAAGAAGTCGTGCGGGTGCTGGCCATCGACGATTGGCCTGCCGAAGGCTGTCTCGCCCTGCTGGAAGAGCAGCGGATAGCGGCGATCGGTGATGGTCGCAGGCTCCAGCGAGAACATGGCGCGCAGCGTGAGTTGTCCAGGGCCGAGTTCGCGCTCCGCCATCGGCATGAACCAGTTGGTTGAGAAAAGCTTGTCCGCGCCCCTGCTCTGCAGTGATGACGAGCTGGTCTGCTGCAGATCGACCACAAAGGCGTTGGCATGGAACATGTACATCCACGGACTTTTCATCGTCATCAGCATGGGCGCCGGTGTGGAGTTGGGTTCTGCACTTGTGCCCGATGCCGCGTGGTGCTGAATCTGCTGCAGGAAGGTGTGCGGATGCATCTGCTGCATGAGCGGGTCCTTGTCCATCTGCATGTCCATGCCGGGCATGGATTGCTGGGCTTGCGCAATTGGCAGTTTTCCTAAACCTGCCAAAAGCAGTACGGAGTAAAGCAAATTCATGGATTGCATCCTCGCCGGCGCACACATGACGGCAGCGTTATAATCTTGCGTATCCCGAGGCTCGAATTCTCAGACGAAACGATTCTGGATGCGTTAGACCCTAAACGCGGAAGCTGGAGTCAAGGAGTGGCATAACGCGTAGGCCATGCGCAGGTCTCTGAGAAACGATCAGGTGCGGGAGATCCAACACTATGCCGGGGCTGCAAGGTTTGGCGTCGGCTGACGGCTTGTCCCTGCTAGTAATCGAAGCAACAGTGGGCACTTTTCGCATCGACATACATACCCCTCCGCAATCATGTGCGTCAGCCTGCATGTAGAGCGGCGTGGAAATCGCGTAGGTTCTGACAGCCACTGCTTGAGCGACAAAGGGCTTTGCGCAGGGGCAGCGCCTTTCTGACCGATAGGGGTTGTCTTGCGAGCAGTGAAACGCTCTTGCCGCGTCAATGGACATTGCACAGGGTGTCGGCATCGCCGGAAAGACAACCGCCAAAGCAATGAGGAGCAGAACCATTACGAATTGGAGGCGCACTGCCACTCTCGAGAGTTTAACTGATTCCAGCCAGTGATCACCCGGGATGCGTCTTTGGGTACCAATGATTCGTGGAGGAGTGTTTGACGCTAGTTGCACACAAGGCTCGATATATGCTGAGTTCGCGCTCAACTCTACCCTCTTTCGGTACTTTGAGGAGGGCTTTTCGGGGTTTGCTTGACTTTAATTCGCTTGATTTTTCGCAAACAGCTTCGACAGATCTCGCTAGCAACGCTTATCACTTTTGCGGCTCCCGGCTTACTCGCTGCGACGACTTTTACGTGCCCAGTGCAGGGAGCCCATCAGGTTTCGCCAGCGGAACGCGCGTTTCTCGAAGGCGATTACTTAACGGCCGCGAAGCTGTATCAGGAACGGTTGGCCCACAAGCCCACCGATGCTGAGGCCGTCTATGGCTTGACACGTCTTTTGCTGCAACAGCAGAAATTAAAGGAGGCCGAGGAGGTCGCACAGAAAGCTGTGTCTTCCAATCCCGACTCACCGCTGATGCTGACCGCACTTGGCGAGGTGCAGTACCGCGCGGGAGAGCCATGGCTCGCATCGCAAACCGCACAGAAGGTGCAACGCATCAACCCGTGCATCGCCCAGTCGCGTCTCTTGAATGCGCGTATTCTGAAAGCTTCTTCGATGTACGGCACGGCGGCTGGCGAATTGGCAACTGCTCACGCGCTGGATCCTCACGACCCCGCCATCTGGCTCATGTGGATTGATACGCTTCCGTCAGCGGAACGAATCGTGCAACTGCGACGCTATCTGAATAGCAAGACTGGAGACGACACGGAAAAGCTTGAGTCCTTGCGCCGCTATGTCGAGTCTCTGGAGAAACAACAGACAGATCCACATAAGGCCTGTCACCTCGTTTCAACGGCACAGTCAACCGACATTCCGTTCATTCACATGATGGTGACCGGGAACACCTTCCGCACTTTTGGTCTCGAGGTGAAATTAAACGGCCACCCTACACACTTGCAGATTGATACTGGAGCGGGCGGCCTCGTCGTGGGTCGATCTGTGGCCTCCCGGGCTGGCCTGCATCGTCTTTCCAACGAGCAAGCAGAGGGTATTGGCGACAAGGGCGCTCAGGCCGCCTACACAGCTTATGCGGACCGCATTCAAATTGGCGGACTTGAGTTCAAGGATTGCGAGGTGGAAGTCCTGGACGAAAACGACATTATGTATACGGATGGTTTGATCGGCATGGATGTCTTCTCGCAGTTTCTCGTGACGCTCGACTATCCAATCCGTAAGCTCAGCGTGGGCCCCCTACCAGTCAGGCCGGGCAACACCACGCCGCAGGCGCCTTCCCTGAACACGGCGAGTAACGATCGCACCAGTGATGTGTCTAACGACAGAAATCCGGCCAAGCTCACAGATCTAGAACCGACGAACGAGGGTGCAAGCCTCAATGGGCCTCAAGACAGGTACGTAGCCCCCGAGATGAAGGATTGGGAGACTGTCTACCGAGTGGGGCATCAGCTCTTAATGCCAGCGGTGCTGAACGACAAGGTGGCAAAGCTGTTCATACTCGACACTGGCGCATTCTCAACAACGATTCAACCCGACGTTGCCCGCGAAGTTACCAAGGTGGAGCGCGATCAAAGTATGAGTGTTCACGGCATCAGCGGTGAAGTCGAAAAGGTCTATACGGCTGACGATATTGATTTTAAGCTCGGCCATGTGGAGCAGAAAAATCACGATGTTGTTGCATTCGCGATGCCGCAGATAAGTCGCAGTGTTGGCATGGAGGTGGCCGGCCTGATCGGTATTACGACGCTAGGCCAGATGACGGTCAAGATTGATTATCGCGACGGCCTCGTCAAATTTGAATATGATCCAAAGCGCGGCTTCAAGTATCCCGGCATGAATTAAACTTGGCGGATTGCCGGAGGATACTAATGAAGCGTCGCCAATTTCTCGCCAGTTCCCTTGCCGCTTCCGCCCTCGCTGTCACACGCCAGTCGACAGCGCAGGCTCCAACGACCAAGGCCGGCGAATACTACCAGCTGCGCCGCTACCAGCTGCAGAATGGTCCGCAGACCAAGCTGACCCAGGCCTATTTCGCGGACGCGCTCATTCCCGCATTGACCCGCCTGGGCATGGGCCCGGTTGGCGCGTTTTCGATCGACATCGGACCGGAAGAGCCCGGCTACTACCTGGTGATTCCGTCCTCGTCCCTGGAGACACTGGTGAACGTCGACTTCCATCTTGCCGACAACGCTGCATTCCTCAAAGCAGCCGAACCATTCTGGAGTGCGCCGGCACAACAGCCCGCCTTTCAGCGAGTCGAAAGCTCGCTCTTGTCTGCCTTCGCGTGCTGGCCGAAACTGACGCCGCCGCCAAGTTCAGCGACCAAGGAAAAGCGTGTCTTCCAGCTCCGCCAGTATGAGAGCCCAAGCCACGCGGCCCACGTCCGCAAAGTGGAAATGTTCAATCACGGCGAGCCTGCCATCTTCGAGAAGGCCGGCTTTCACTCTGTCTTCTACGCCGATACACTCATCGGTCCGCGCCTGCCGAATCTCACGTACATGTTGAGCGGCCCGGACACGCCCCACCTGCTCGAATACTGGACGGCCTTCGGCAATGATCCGGATTGGAAGAAGCTCTCCGGATCATCACGCTACAACTATGAAGAGATTGTCAGCAACATCACCAGCCTGATCCTGCGGCCACTGGATTGCTCGCAGATTTAGACCAGCTACAGGCGCCGCCGTTTGAATTTTCGCGGCCGGCGCCAACGTTATAGAATCAAGAACGGCGACGGTACATATCTCCACGCAAAAATCTCCCAGACCTGCTATGGAAAAACGCGGGCCGGGGACATGTGTGCTGCGATCATTTTTCAAAGAGAAGAGCATTTTCGGACCAGATGCGCGCAAAAACTGCAGTCATTCTCGGTGCCCAGTGGGGCGATGAAGGCAAGGGCAAGATTGTCGATGTCCTTTCAGGCAACTTCGCAGTCGTAGCCCGCTACGCAGGCGGCCATAACGCCGGCCATACGGTCATCATCAAAGGACAGAAGTTCGTTCTGCAGCTGGTGCCCTGCGGCGTGCTGCGGCCCGATTGCCAGGCTGTGATCGGCAATGGCGTTGTCCTCGATCCGATGGCCTTTCTGAACGAAATCGACAAGCTGAAAACGCTGGGCGTCGATGTGCACGGGCAGCTCTTCATCTCCAATCGCGCGCAGGTGATCCTGCCCTACCACCGCATGATCGAGCTGGCGTCAGAGAGCGCGCCCGGTCGCCAGAAGATCGGTACTACCAGCCGCGGCATCGGCCCGGCCTATGAAGACAAGATGCACCGCAGCGGTCTGCGCGTCGTCGACCTGCTGAATACGAAGATTCTCAAGAAGCACATCGAGAACGCGTGTAATGAGAAGAACGCCATTGCGAAGGCGCTCTTCGGCAGCGAGCCTATCGATCCGACACGGATGTTCGACGACTACGCCGCGGCGGCTGAACGCATCCGGCCATTCGTGACCGATACTGCCGTGCTGCTCAATGACGCCATCGATGCCGGCAAGAGCGTGATGTTTGAAGGCGCGCAGGGCACTCTGCTCGATATCGACCACGGCACCTACCCGTTTGTGACATCGTCATCGGCGACATCCGGCGGAGCCGTGACCGGAACGGGTGTGGGACCAACCAAGATTGGCACCGTCATCGGCGTCACCAAGGCCTATGTGACACGAGTAGGCGAAGGTCCGTTTCCGACGGAGCTCGACAATGCCGAGGGTGAGTTGCTGCGCAAGCGCGGTGCAGAATTTGGCGCCGTCACGGGCCGTCCGCGACGCTGCGGCTGGCTGGACCTGCCGCTTCTTCGCTACTCCAACCGCATCAATGGCACCGAGTGGCTCGTCGTGACCAAGATGGATGTGCTCGACGCTTTTGAAGAGATCCCGGTCTGCACCAGCTACAAGCTTGACGGCAAAGTCACCGACGTCATCCCGGCGGATGTGCAGGGCATCGAATCGATCGAGCCGCAATATACGAAGCTGAAGGGCTGGCACACTTCGACCGAAGGCATCAGCAAGTTCGAGGATCTGCCCGCAGCGGCGCAGACGTATCTCCGGTTTATCGAGAAGGAGTCCGGCGCGAAGATTGGCATGGTTTCGACCGGGCCGGATCGCGACCAGACGATGGACCTGCCGGACTTTGCTGCAGAGCTTGGCGAACTCCACGCCTGATAATCGTTTCCGATAAGAATTTAAGCATCCAAGGGAGAGCCTGCACGACACCGGCTCACCCTGAACTTCAGCACGGCGGATTGAGGAATCATGGTCAGCTTTACCGTTCGTTTTCGTTTTGCGCCGGAAGATCACGCCCAGTTGTCTGACATCTTGCGGGCCCTGGCCCTTGCCTCCCGCCAGGAGCCGGGTTGTGTCAGCTACATCCCTCACTTTGTCGAAGGGAATCCCGAGACAGTGCTGATCTATGAACAGTATGTCGACGAGGCGGCTCTCGAAGCCCACCGTGCCAGCGATCATTTCAAGAAGTATGCCATCGGCGGCCTCTACCAGTTGATGAAGGAACGGGCCAGCGAGAACCTAACCGCCGTCGCCTAGCCTGCCACCGGCAACGGCCCCCTGCAGCCGCCGGCTGCGCTATGCTGAAGTGGTATTGCCCCTCCTGCCGGGCTACAGGCTTAATCTTGACGCGATCAAGTCTGCCTGCATCCCAGCAGAGGAATGTCCTTATGCTGTTACGAAGGAGCTGTGACTGGCTTCCGGGACTGGCAACGAGTGCAGGCTCGGGCCCGGCAATGTGCCGTTTGCTGCGGAAATCGCTGCTTTGAGGCTTTGGCTTTGACGGGGAAATCGGATGCGGACTAACATCCAGACGCGCATGCCAATAAGGTGCTATCACCGACGGTCTCTTTTGCACGTGCGCGGGTTTGCGGCGCACTTTCTAGTGCTGGGCGCAGTCTGCGCGACATTCCCAGGCGCCCTTCTGGCAGCGGTTCCTGTACCGTTCACGCATCATGACAGCGCCTCCATGCACAAGGAGGTTGAAGCCCTGGAGCAGGATTGGCGACAGGCCCTGCTGGCCTCGAATGTGACAGAACTCGACCACCTGCTGGCCGACGATTATCTCGGCGTGACTGCGAACGGCACCCTCGAAACCAAGGCTGACCTTCTCGCCATGCGCCGCAGTGGCACCACCAAACTTTCGCAGCTCGATCTAAGCGACTTGAAAGTCCGCGTCTACGGCGATACTGCCGTCGTCACCAGCCGCGCCGAAGTCGCCGGAACCAACGGCGGCACCGATATCAGCGGCCGCTATCGCTATACCCGTGTCTACAACCGGCGCAACGGCCAGTGGCGCATTGTCAGCTTCGAAGCCAGCCGCATGCCGGACGACGGCCGCAAGCATTAGATTTTAGTAAGCCTCCGGCAGGTCCTGCGCGGACAACGGTACTGCCGTACGGGCGTACGAAAAAGCCTGCCCCGCGCAAAGCGAAGGAGGCTCTTTCGTCTTGTCGGATGCCGTGACCTCCGTAAACAAGGCAATGGCGGAGACTTGTCATTCCGACCGAGCGAAGCGGAGGGATCTGCATTTCCCTATTGCCTTCTGCTTGCTTTAAGACGCCGCCAGCAGCGCATCTGCAATCGCAGCAGCCTCGACCGCCGGCCGGACATCATGGACGCGCACAATATCCGCGCCACACAAAATCGCGGCCGTCGTGGCTGCCAGCGTCGCATGACCACGATCCGAAGCCGGCACATCCTGTCCGCTGTTCAACCGAGCCAGCGTGCGTCCCAGGAACCCCTTCCGGGAAACGCCGGCAAGCACCGGGAAGCCCAGCGCCCGTACCTGGTCGAGATGGCCCAGCAAAGCGTAGTTCTCGTCGAATGCCTTGCCAAAGCCGAAGCCGGGATCAAGCACCAGTCGCTCCAGCGCGATTCCGGCGATTTTTGCCGCCGCGATGCGTTCGCCGAGTTCGCTGATGACCAGCGGCGCCACTTCATCGTGCTGCAATGCCGGTAAAGACTTCCACTCCGACGGCTTGCCGCGTGTATGCATCAGCACTACGCCACAGGCCAGCTCCGCGCAGGTCGCGGCCATCGTCTCATCCCAAAGAAAGCCGCTCACGTCGTTGACAATCTCGACACCTGCTGTGAGCGCGAGTCGTGCAGTCGTGGCGTGGTAGGTATCGATTGACAGCAAGGCAGATGGCCGGCCCCGGAGGATGCCTTCAATCACGGGCATCACCCGATCAGTCTCTTCTGCCGCCGTCGGCTTTGCGTAGGTACCTGGCCTGGTTGATTCGCCGCCTATGTCGATCAAGTGCGCACCCTCGTCCAGCATGCGCAGCGCGACCTGCACGGCCACTGCCGGATATGTGTGCAGGCCGCCGTCGGAAAACGAATCCGGCGTGACATTGAGCACACCCATGATTGCCGTCCGCTCTCCCAGTTCGAGACTGCGCGTGCGGAGTTTCCACGTTGTTTTTGCACGAGGGACGAAGGGCATAGGGCGATTGTAAGTTGTGAACCTGCAGCACGCTTTCGCACCGGTGTAGCCTGCCGTCGCGATACACTCGCGTTCATATGGCTCTTGTGCACCCGTGGCTGCGACACCCGGCTTTCCTGCTGCTGACTCTCTTTGTTATGCCCTGCGCGCCGGCCCAGCGCCGTGCAGCTCACCGCCCGCCTCTGCGCTCAACCGGAACCCTCGCGGCCACCATCCAGAGCCTGCTCGCTAACCCAGCTGTATCTCATGCGCACTGGGGCATTTCCGTGATGACGACGGACGGGAAGCCGGTGTTCACGCTCAATGACGCACAGTTTTTTCAGCCTGCATCCAACGCGAAAATCTTCACCACCGGCGCTGCGTTCGCGCTGATTCCGCAGAATGCTGTGTACACCACCAACGTCGTGGCAGAGGGAACAGTTGACAATGCGGGAATCCTGCACGGCGCGCTGGCTATTCTCGGTGCAGGTGACCCGACCATCTCCGGCCGCGCCTATCCCTACGCTCAGCATAATGACCGGCCCAACCCGCCTTTGGCCGCGCTCGAAGATATGGCCGACCAGATAGTGCGCGCCGGCGTACACGAAGTGGATGGCAGCGTGATCGGCGACGATAGTCTCTATCCGCTTGAACGCTACGCCACTGGCTGGGCCGTCGATGACCTGGTCTGGCTGTATGGCGCGCCGGTCTCTGCACTGACGGTGAATGACAATGCCGTCTTCCTGAACCTGCTGCCGAATGGCGCACCCACGGCGACGACAAGTAACGGCACAGAGGCGGCGACGAATTCAATCTGGGACCCGGCGACCAGCTACTACACCCTCGACAATACAGCGACGTTTGCGCCCGCAGGCGCGGCCTCGCATCCCGGGCTTGATCGCGAACCAGGTTCGCTGGCTGTGCGACTCTATGGAACGCTGCCTGCCGATGGCTACCACGTGGCTCTCGCCCTCGAAGACCCGGCCGAGTATGCTGCAAAGTCGCTGACAGAAATGCTGCAGGCGCGCGGCGTCAAGGTCACCGGCCAGGCCAATGCGCGTCATCGCGTTTCCAATGACACGCAGAGTTTTTTTGCCGAGCGTGACCAGCCGCTCACGCTGCGTCCAGTCTCACTGACGCAGATTGCCGCACCAACAAAAGGCTTCCGCGTACTTGCAGCGCACAACTCGCCGCCCATCGCGCAGGACCTGACCGTCACCAACAAGGTCAGCCAGAACCTGCATGCGGAGCTGACGCTGCGCGCCCTGGGACGCCTGTACGGAAGCGACGGCAGCTTTGAGCAGGGTACCCGCGTCGTGCGGCAGTTTCTACTGAACGCGGGCATCGACAGCGGCGACTTCAACTTCTATGACGGGTCAGGCTTATCGACCGGCGACCTGATCACGCCGCGCGCCGCAACACAGCTGCTGGCTTACGCCTCACGGCAGCCGTGGGGTGAAGCTTTCCGCGCAACACTCCCTGTTGGTGGAGTCGATGGCTCACTCGGTGGACGCTTCACCGGTGCGTTGTCCAAAGGACATGTGTTCGCGAAGACTGGAACTCTAAATGAGACAAATGCGCTTTCCGGCTATGTGCAAACCGCATCGGGAAAAACACTGGTCTTCTCCGTCCTGGTGAATGACCACACACCGGAAAGCAACGTCCAGATGCCAGTGATGGACGCAATCGTCGAAGCCATCATCGCCAAAGACTGAGGTGCAGTAGCTTAGCCTTCGGCGGGCCCTGCGCGGGCAGCGAGACTCGCCGTATGGGCGTGTACTTCAGAAACGAGGGAGGTACTATTCCCCTCGTTTCTGAAGGAAGCCCGTGTGGTGAACGCCACCCGTCGCGCAGGCGCCGCCAGAGACCAGCTGTGCTTAACACTACGGGTCCTGATATCCTCAGGACCTCGCATCACATCAGGAGAATTCCTTATGGCGGAAAGCCGCCCGCAGACGCTCGAAAATCATGCCCGCATTGATCCCTGGTATCACTACGTATTGACTGTCCTGCTGCTGATCACGCTGACGCTTGTGCTGGCGCTGGTATTCAACCGGCATGACCTGCTGTCCTTTGCGCTGCTCACCGGCACGCTGGCGTTGCTGATTGTCGCGGCAAAAACGCGAAACTACGCGCTCAAGGTGCAGACACGTGTCATTCGGCTGGAAGAGCGGCTGCGCCTGATGACGATCCTTCCGGTGCTGCTGCATCATCGCATTGCTGAGCTGACAGAGTCGCAGCTTGTCGCGTTGCGCTTTGCCAGCGACCAGCAGCTGATGGCACTCACAGCACGCGTGCTGGAAGAGAATCTCGACAATAAGCAGATCAAGGCGGCGATTACTGAATGGCGGCCGGATGATTTTCGCGTTTAGCGGGATCAACGGGCGCAAGCGGTGCCGTGAAACAATTGTGATGTGAAGAATGAGCCATCTGCCGGAAGATTTCCGTCTATCCAACTTGTGATTTTTGATTGCGACGGGACCCTTGTCGACAGTGAGCCGCTTGCATGCGCCGTACTGGCGGAGTGCGCGCGAGAGCATGGAATCGAGATAACGGCAGAAGATGCGCATGCCCGCTTCAAAGGCGCACGCATGGCCGATTGTGTACGCGAGCTCGAAGCGATGCGCGGATCTCCACTGCCGGCAACGTTTATCGAGGAAGCAAAGCAGCGGCAGAATGTCGCCATGATCGAGCGTTTGCAACCGATGGAAGGCGCACTCGAATTGCTTGGGGCCATGCATCTGCCCTATTGCATGGGTTCAAACGGACCGCGCGCGAAGATGGAGCTGACCCTTGGCACCACGGGCCTGCTGCATTTTTTCCAGGACAACATCTTCAGCGCGTACGAGGTTGACGCATGGAAGCCTGACCCGGAATTGTTCCTGCATGCTGCGCGGCACTACGGCATTGCGCCGGAGCATTGCGCCGTCATCGAGGACAGCCTGCCCGGCATCCTTGCCGGTGTCGCCGCCGGCATGCAGGTGTTCGCACTCAAGGAGCCGGGCCTCCCGGAGATCCCCAATCTGCCGGAGGGAATTATCCGGATTGACACGCTCTTCCATCTGCAGGAATACCTGGTGGCTCCTGAGCGCCGGAGCACTCCGCCGGCAATGGCTGGCCAGTGAAGGCTGCGCTCATGCTTCTTGCAATGACGGCGGCCTTGTGCGCGACTGGCTGTCAACCAGACCTGCCACCGGGCAAGCCGGTGAGCGCGCTCACGCCGGATGAAGCTGCCGGCCAAGTGGTCTTTCAGCGGCAATGTGCCCGCTGCCATGCTGCGTACTCCCCCCAGGCAACGCACGGACCAAGCATGTACGGGGTCTTTCGCCGGCCCGATCTGCCCAGCGGCATGAAGGCATCCGATGATCGCGTGAGCTCGGTCATTCTGCATGGACGCGGCATGATGCCGGCCTTCGGCAACAAGATCAGCGATGACGAGCTGCAGCTGCTGCTGAAGTATCTGCACACGCTGTGACGCGGGCCAGCAATGGACGTCAGGCGGTATGCTGATGATGTGTCAAACGAAGAATTGAATGAGCAGGCGGCCTCCCCTCTGGCCGCGGACGGCGAGCGCAAATCGACGGTAGCAGCCACGAAGCTGTTGCCGGGCATGGCGATTATCGCCCTGTTCATGCTGGTGGAGGCGGGACGAACGGCTTACGCCGTATATGCCCATCAGATCTCCGGCCAGAACCGTTATGGCGCGATGGGCATAGCCACAATCCTTCTGGGCTGCGGCCTGGGCCTGCTGCAGCGCCGGCGCTGGGGATGGGCGCTGACTCTCGCGATGGCTTTTCTGTCGCTGTGTTTTTTCAGCTTTGTGCTGATGCGCCTGCACGCTCCGCAGGCATTGGTGATGACGTTTGTGAATGGCATTTTCTTTCTTTACCTGATTCGCCCTGAAGTGCGCGTGCGTCTTCGCTGAGCAATGGGCGCCTGCGTCGATTGCGTCCGCGTATGATGACTGGCAGCGACACATGCCGGAGCATCCATGTCCACTGAATCAAGTCCCAAGTTGACCGCAGTGCTCGACCGCAAGCGTTTGAACCAGATGGACCGCCTGGGCGATATGGCGCGCTTCCCGGTGCCTGTTCTATCCGGCGCCACACTTAACATTCTCATCACCATGGGTGTTGTCTGGCATTTCCAGCCGAGAGGCGATTACGTCTATTATCCGCTCGCCAAGTGGATTGCAGGCGTACTCATCCTCAACCTGCTGCCCGTCGTTTTACTGCGCCTGACCCTCAAGCCAACGACCCATTACCCTGTGATTGAGGAGATGAACTTCTTCTCAGATCAGCACAAGTTTTCGAACTGGGTCTACCTCGCCGCATCGGCCAACATGGCCTTCTGGATCAGCCTGGCCTGGATGGGATCCTGGGGCCGGCATACGCATGGCGTCATTGCCTCATTACTGCTCATCGCCTTTCTGGCGACATTCTCTCCAGCCTGGATCAGGCTCTTTCGTCGCAGGTAATGGTCACGTTCAAAAGACAGCTTTTGCTCTGCCTGCCACCGGCTCGTTCTGCGATTGCCGCCGCCGCCTGTTGGCGATGAACCGGTCGCGTGTCAGAATGCTGGGCCGCTCGATCGCGAAGTAGAACAGTACGCAGAAGCAGAAGCTGCCGGCGAGCGTGATGAATGATTTCTCCGCACCACGGGGCATCGCTTTCAACACGTGACTGCGCAGTATCTGGAAGCCGAAATAGTGGCAGAGATATGTACTGTAGGCTGCCAGCGCGAGGCCGGTCACAGCCCGTTTCAAGGTGCATGAAAATTGCTTCTGCGGCTGCCATTGCATGTCATACAACATGCGTACACATGCCATGTACGCCACGGCATACAGCGTACCGGCAGGCGTTCCGAGCGGATGCACAGTGTTGACCAGCAATAACGCCGGGAGCAGCAGCCATAGGTAGCGTGCATACGCCTTGACGCGCAGCCACAACTGCGGCCGCTCCACGAATAGGAACGAAAGCCACACGCCACCGATCAGCCCTTCGCAACGAAACTGTGTCATGAAGCCGGGCTCGATCCCTGTCTCCGGCGAAGAGCGCCACAGGAAGAAATGCGGAGCAATGTGCGCGCCATACAGGAGTACAAGAGGCACAAAGAACGCCGCAGGCAGCAGCCAGAGCATTTGATCCCGCCGGAAGACACGCAGCACAAATGCACCGAGGATCGGCAGCAGAAGGTAAAAATGCTCCTCCACACAAAGGCTCCACGAAGGTGGAAAGCCACCCATGCCTGCCTGGTTCTGCAGAAAAAACATGTAATACCAGCGGACGTGCAGTTCGTGGATCCAATGCGCCAGGGATGCATGCAGGGCGAGCGCAGCAAAGTAGGGGGGCAGCGTGCGCCACCAGCGGGAGAGCCAGAATGGCCCTAGCGCGAAGGTCCCAAGCGCCTGCGAACGGAAATAGATGCGCCCGATCAGAAAGCCCGACAGCACGAAGAAAAGGTCGACACCGGTGCGCAGATCGTCCAGCACCGGCATTCCCTGCAGGCTGAATCCGTGGGCGACAAATACGCCGGAGATGGCGAGCGCTCGGGCCAGGTCCAGTCCGAAGTTGCGTTCGCGCGGAACACCTGCGCTCAATCGTCCCGCCTTCCTGTGACTCGCATGCAGCTTCCGGCTCCCGCTACTTTTGTCATCATGCGCGACTGGAGCGGCGTTTGTACAGCCGCGCAACTGTCTGACGGCACAGTCTTTGCTGCCTGCTCCGGCCGTCAATCGTGCAGATCGGCAAAGCGGTCCGCACATGGATCCCAGGCAACGGCTCGAGTCACCATGCGCCACGCTTTACCTGCATGGCCACGCGCACATCCATAGCTGACAATATGGATGGTCTCAATGCGCGCCGATTCCAGCCATCTTGCGGCTTACCATGCTGGTATCCGCCCTATATAATCGCCTAACCCATGAGCAAACAAGCAGAAGACCTGGCAATGGTGCGCGACGGCGTGCAGGAATACCCCTCTTCTTCCGGCAGTCTTTTCGGCGAGTACTTCAACGAAACCAAGCGCTGGAACTTCCGCAAGAATGACATCATCGACGCGCGGGGACGCCGTTTGTTTGAGACGACGGCCATGGCGGTCGAGCATCATTCGTATCCATTTCAAATTCCGCTGCAGGCTCGCTCCGGACCATGGGTGCAGGCAGACGGCCATCGGATGATGATGCTCTCGTCCTACGATTACCTGGGTTTGATCGGCGATCCGCGCGTGAATGAAGCCGCCAAGGCCGCCGTCGACCAGTATGGAACCGGCACCGGCGGGGTCCGCCTGCTGACCGGATCGACCGACCTGCACCAGCAGATGGAAGCCGATGTTGCCGCCTACAAGGGCATGGATGCAGCCATCACCTTCAGCTCCGGCTACCTGGCCAATGTCGCGGTTATCACGTCCCTCTTCGGTGCACCCGATCGTGTGATTGCCGATTCCCTCTCGCATCGAAGCCTGATGGACGCGTGCCGCATGGCCGGCGTGCAGGTGCAGCGCTTCCAGCATAACGATCCCGCTTCCCTTCGCCACGAGCTGGAAAACGGACCGCCGGCCAACCGCACGCTCATCATCAGCGACGGCGTCTTCTCCATGGACGGCGACATTGCCTGCCTGCCCGACATTATCGCGCTCAAAAAGGAATTCGGCGCCTACCTGCTGATGGATGAATCCCACGCATCAGGCATGCTTGGCGCCAATGGCCGTGGCACCGACGAGCACTGGGGCGTCAAGACGAATGATGTAGACATCTGGACCGGATCGCTCGCCAAGGCGATTCCCTCGAACGGCGGCTTTGTCGCCGTTTCGCAGGAACTCGCCATCTATCTGCAGCACGCTGCGGCGCCGTTCATCTTTTCGGCAGCGCTCTGCCCGGCAGCGGTCGCAGCCGTGCGCAAGTCGCTGGAAATTCTCAAGCAGGAGCCCGAGCGCGTAAGCAGGCTGCTCAGGAACGCGGACTTCCTCCGCAGTGGTCTGCAGGCACTCGGCTATGACACCGGCTTTTCCCAGACGGGCGTCATTCCGGTCATCCTCGGCAATGAAATTGATGCGGGCCTGCTGGCGCGGCGCCTGCGCGACTTCAAGATTATCGCGACGCCCGTCATGTTCCCGGCAGTTGCCCAGGGGATTGCGCGTCTGCGGCTCTGCGTGACTGCGGCACATTCGCAGTCTGACCTCGAATATGCACTCGATGCTTTTGAGAAGCTGGCACAGCCCGCCTAGGATCATCCGCTGACGGGCTGGTAAAGGCCATGCGGTGCGATGAGCAAGGATGTCGCGAACCGATCGCGGGCGGCGTTCTTTGCTTCGTAAAGTGCGTTATCTGCGGAAATTGAAAGTCGATCCCGCCGCCTGCTAAAAGACCCTTTTCCTCACAGCAAAGTGTTTACTCGCGGGCTGATGAAGATTCGACCTCTACCCCTGTGGCGTCAGGAGAAGAGTCTTGTTTATTCGCTGATGTGCGCACTTCCGATGCAAGCTAAATGCCGCTGCCAACACAGAGAGACGAACGAGCGGGAACGCGTTTTGGATGTGTTGAATGCTTTCGTGTCGGCATCAAGTTTTTTCATGGCGTACGTCATTACCTAAGTTCCGGATTCAGCGGTACATCTCTCATCGGTCTGCATCGCTCTACCTAGTCAGGACGCCGTTCGATTGCGCCCGTTGAGCAAAGCAAGTACATCTCCAATACCAACGAATGCCTGGTCGCTGTTCCGTACGGGTCTGCATACGGTCCCGACGGACGTCCGGCTGTCCTGCACGCATGGCATTCCAACATCCACTTGAGGTCAACAGCTTTACGAGGAAATGTCATGGCAAAGAATCTCATCAATGAACTCGCAGCCGCATCGCCGAATCGTCGCAGTTTCATGAAGACCATCGGCGCAGCCACTGCCGGCGTTACTGCACTCTCAATGGCGGGCGCACTCCCTGCCAGTGCGGCCACCGCAACCGAAGTTGAAGTCCTGCAGTTTGCTCTGAACCTTGAGTATCTCGAGGCAGAGTTTTACACCTACGCGCAGTATGGCAATGGCATCGAAAAGCATGGTGTAGGCGTCAATGGTTTGGCGAATGGCTCCAACCCTGCCGAAGGTGGAAAGACCACCGGCGGCGTGCAGGTGAAGTGGGTCAACGAGTACACCGGCAACATCGGAGCACAGATCGGCAACGATGAACGTATGCATGTCAAGCTGCTGCGCGACGCACTTGGCGCAGACAAGATTGCCAAGCCGGAAATCAACATCAACGCTCTTGGTCTCAACATCTCCGAGCAGACAGGCGCGCTGCAGCTTGCCCGGATTTTCGAGGACATCGGCGTCTCTGCTTATGCCGGTGCTGCAGGCCTGCTGACCACGCCTGGCGTCATCACGACGGCTGCACGCATTCTTGCCACTGAGGCCGAGCACGTCGCCTCGCTTCGGACACAGATTTATGTCTACGGTATTTCAACCCCCAAGCTGGACGGAGCCGACATCCTGCCACCGCCAACCGGTACCACCAACCATGTTCTGTCCGTGAATACCGCGAACGGACTTGTCGCTACACGCACACCGGGTGAAGTGCTCTACCTCGCGTTTGGCATGAAAGCCAACGTAACGCGTGGCGGCTTCTTCCCGCTCGGCGTAAATGGCAAGATCACCGAGAGCAGCGGACCAGCGACGGCTGCAAACCTGAGCTAGTATCCATTCCATAGAATTACCGCAAGCGCTGCGAGCCCACACCTTCAGAGGTAAAGGCCGCAGCGCTTTTTTTGTGTGAGCTGCAACGCACTCATCGAATGCGAGAATAGGTAGGCATCCGAGGCTACCAGTTTGATCAGACGAGCACTTATCACCGGAGCCAGTGGCTTCCTTGGCGGCAGGCTGGCCCAGATTCTCGTCGCGCAGGCTGCTCCCGTCCGCATTGTTGTGCGACACACATCCAGGCTGGAGCATCTTGCGGGACTTCCTATCGAGATTGTCCGCGGCGAACTCACCGATCCGTCGACGTTGAACACTGCCATGCAGGATGTCTCGCACGTGTTCCATTGCGCCGGCTGCTCTACCGACTGGGCACCACCGGCCACATATTTCGAGGCGAACGTTAGTGCGACACAGTCCCTGCTGCTGGCCGCACGCTATGCCGGAACGCTGGAGCGATTCCTGCACATCAGCACGACGGACGTGTACGGCTATCCGCGCGTACCCTGCGATGAAGATCATCCGCGAACATTTGTCGGCCTGCCTTATAACGAAACCAAGTGTCTTGGAGAAGCCGCTGTTGTCGAAGCTCATGAGAAAGCCGGGCTTCCCACGACCATCCTGCGGCCCGCGACTATTTACGGTCCACGCGGCACGGCATTCGTCACTGATATTGTGCGTTTATTGCGCGATGGGTCGATGGCACTCTTTGACAAGGGGCGTGAACGCGGCGGTTTCTGCTATGTAGATAATGTTGCACAGGCGATGATCGATGCAGCGCTTTCGCCGGCGACCATCGGCAGAACCTACAACATCACCGACCGCACGAACATTACTTGGAGGGAATATGTCTCCGCTCTTGCAACTGGGCTTGGTTTGAACCAGCCATGGTTACAGTTGTCCTCATCGCTGGCCCTGCAGCTTGGGCACGGGATGGAAATGGCGTATAAGTATCTGCCATTGCCCGGGCGTCCGCTGCTGACGCGGCATGCCGTGCTGCTGCTCGCCCGAGACCAGGAGTATCCAACGGGCCGCGCAGAAAGAGACTTTGGCTTCCAGCCATCCATCTCTTTTGCCGAAGGCATGGAGCGCAGTATTGCCTGGGCCCGCACGTCTGTGCCATGATGCGCCTGTCGCAACAAGAGACCACGCCATGCTCCTTCTGAAAGCGAAGCCGTCACCGCCTCTCGCCGGGTGCATCCGCATGCTCTGGTATGCAAGCGTGGCAGGACTCACCCACGAGCGTGAACGCGTTCTGCCGAATGGCTGCGCGCAGATCATCATCTCGCTCGCAAGTGAATCGCTGACAGATTGCGGGGTCGATACCGGCGAAGAAAAACTTGGCATCGCGCGGCCCATGGCGCCGGCAATCCTCACTGGCCCGCGCAGCCGCTATGACATTATTCACACGCAGGATCTATCTGAGCTCGTCGGTATCATTTTTCGGCCAGGTGGGCTTGGCCCTTTCCTGCGGCAGCCTGCCGGGGTGTTTGCAGAACAGTCGTTGTCCCTGGATGCGCTTTGGAATGCACAGCCCGTCCGCGACCGGCTGCGTGAACATTCATCGCCCACGCAGAAGCTTGCAGCGCTCGACACATTGCTGACCGCACAACTGCGCGGCCGGTTGGCGGAACGTCGTCCGGCGATAGTGGCGGCACTGTCAATCCTGCCTGCAAACAGTGTCGGCTACACATCTGCATCACTCGGGATGAGCGAGCGGAGGCTGCACCAGGTTTTCGTCGAAGACGTCGGCCTTTCGCCCAAGCTCTGGAGCCGTGTTCATCGCTTTCAGAGCATCCTGCGGGCACTGTGTGCCGGAACATCGATGCCATGGGACCAGCTCGCCCTGGCATGCGGCTACTACGATCAGTCACACTTTTCGAATGATTTCCGCGCGTTTTCGGGCATCGATCCGTCGACATATTCCGAGCAGCGCGGGGCCTGGCGCAATCATGTCGCTGCCGTGTGACTTCCGTTTTCTCCAAGACCACAGGTTCTTCGCTGTGGCAGGATGATCAGCATGAAAAACACTGCGAAGCAATGCACCTCAACTGTGATCCCGGGGCTGCGGTATCGCGACGCCCTGAAGATGATCGACTGGCTCCAGCACGCCTTCGGCTTTGAGAAGCAGGCCATCTACATGGCTGGCGAATCAACTGTCGCCCACGCGCAGCTGACATTTGGCAATGGCATGATCATGCTCGGTTCAGTGGATAACGGTTCGAAGATTGCGTCGTTGATTGCCCAGCCTGACGAAATCGGCAACCGCGGGACGCAGAATATCTACCTGGTCGTCAGCGATTGCGAGCACATTTACACTCTGCGAAAGCTGCCGGCGCTGAAATTGTTATGGAGCTGACGCAGATGGACTATGGCGGCAAGGCCTTTACCTGCCGCGATCCGGAAGGGCACGTCTGGAACATCGGCGAGTACGATCCGTGGGAGAAGCATGACGCGAATTAGCTAGGGTTGCGGGGGTGGAGGCGCACCCGTCGTCAACAGGGTCTGCACGTCGCCGACCAGTTGCTGCACTGTGTCAGAAAACGCTGTATCACGGTTACGTTTGCGGAAGGCGAAATCGACCTGCTCGACGAATCCCCAGAGCGATGCTCCCGTCTTCGCGTCAGTAATGGCGACACGAATCTGCGGCTTGTTGATTTGAGGCGGGTCGACAAAGCGAATCGCGAACACGACGTCGGCGTCCTTCGGATCGAGTACCAGCTCAAACCGTCCCCAATTCTTCATGTCAGCGTAGAACTCACTGTAAGCGCGTTCCGGACCTCCGCTGTAACTGGACGGAAACGCCGTGATGTCGCCCATCTCGTAGGAGATAAACACCCGCTTGCCACTCTGCAGGGGCGTCGGGATCGGTGCCTGGACAGTATTAATGCCGGCGACGGCTGAACTTCGCTGAGCAGCCCCGGCAGATGCGGCAAACCCGGCCGACAATACAGTGATGGCGAATGTACGACACAAAGAGGGCATTATCTTTTCTCCAACGGCCTGGCTATCGAGGAAGCTCCGCAGCGAAACCGATTGAGAGACGCAGGCTGCTTTGCAGGAGTCTCAGCAGTGGTGAAATCAATAGAAGACTCCCACACGTGCAAAGGATAGCAATACGTTCTCTAGCGATAAGCTTTGAAGGCCAGTACTGCGTTCAATCCGCCGAATGCGAATGAGTTCGACAGGGCTGCGTCGATTCTCTTCGGGCGCGCTTCATTGGGAACGACATCGAGCCCGCACGCCGGGTCAACTTTGTTGAAGTTGATGGTCGGCGGCAGCACGCTGTTCTGAATGGCCAGCGCGGTTACGACTGCCTCGACGGCACCGGCAGCGCCGAAGGTGTGCGCGTGCATGGATTTCGTCGAGCTGATGGCCAGGCCATTGTCAGCATAATCGCCAAATACAAGGCGCAAGGCTGCAGATTCCACGCGGTCATTCGCTTCGGTTGCCGTGCCGTGCGCATTCACATACGTAATCTCTTCCGGCGAGAGTCCGCCATCACGCATGGCTGCCCGCATCGCCCGCGCAGCTCCTTCAGGCGATGGCTGGGTCATGTGGCTGGCATCGGAGGACATGCCAAAGCCGACAATCTCGACAATCGGCTGCGCGCCGCGCGCCAGTGCAGCTTCCAGCGGCTCCAGCACCATCATCGCGCCTCCCTCGCCAAGCACCATGCCGGTGCGGTCCGCCGAAAAGGGCCGGCAGGTATCCGGGCTCACTACGCGCATGGCCTCCCAGGCTTTCAACCCGCCAAAAAACAGCGGTGCTTCACTCCCGCCACACAGCGCAACGGGCACAGCGCCGGAGCGCACCATCCAGAATGCCTGGCCGATGGCATGTGCTGAGGATGAGCAGGCGGTCGAGACAGTATAGGTAGGTCCCTGGATGCCGTATTCGATCGAAATGTGGCTGGCCCCGGCGCTTTCCATGCTCAGCGGGATGGTCAGCGGATTCACCCTGGGCCGGTTGTGGTGATACATCTCCCAGTAGCCAACTTCTTCAACGGCGCGGCCACCCATGCAGCATCCGGTCACAATCGCGGAGGCAGCGCGGAGATCATCGGTCCATTCGATACCGGACTGCCTGACGGCCTCGCGTGCAGCGACGAGCGCCAGCTGGGCAGAGCGGTCCATCAGCGCTACATTTTTGTCTGGAAAGTGCGCGTCGCGATCGTAGCCCCTGATGCTGGCTGCATTCTTGAAGCGGATATTGCCCTGCTCGTAGGCAGGCAGCGGGCTGATCCCGGATTTACCGGCGGCCAGGGATTGCCAGAATTCCGAGGTATCCAGGCCCAGGGAAGTGATGGCGCCCAGTCCTGTGATGACGACCCGATGCATACCGGGCACGCTAACTGGCAGACGAGGACTTTTCCTTCGCCTCAACCAGCTGCGTTACGCCGACAATCATCTCGCTCACGCGACTGATCTGCTTCGCTTCCTGGTCATCAATCTCGACGTCAAATTCGTTCTCTACTTCGAAAAGGAGGTTCAG
This sequence comes from uncultured Acetobacteraceae bacterium, assembly GCA_964658655.1. GTDB lineage: Bacteria > Acidobacteriota > Terriglobia > Terriglobales > Acidobacteriaceae. Next base: position 64,555 of record CAZZZL010000005.1, read on the forward strand.
TTTATCCAGGGAATCCATGCCCAGGTCTTCAAAGGTCTTCTCCGGCGTGACATCTTCCACGGGAATCCTTCGAATACCTGCTACCAGGCGCAGAACGCGGTCTTGAATGCTTTCAGGCACGTATCTCTCGGTCACTTCCATAGCCCAGGTGCCCTTCGCAAAGTTGCCACGGCAAAGCCAACTCGGCAGGTGAACACATGGTAAAAGGTCTTTCCGGATTCTACTACTCAAAATGGCCTTGTGGCGGGGGATTGCACCTCGTAAGACACTTAGACGCAAGCGGATGCCGTCGTCAAAGGGCTCCTTGTCCTACCCCTCCCTGCAGGCGATTGCCCGGTGCATGGTTGATACACATTGCACTGAAAATTAAGCAATCATTCTTGTATTCCTAACAACCTGTTGACGCTGGCCACAGCATACTGACGGCATCGGCACCGGGCCGTGAGCAACTCCAGCAGGTGGTGGATCAGCTTGGAAGTGGAATGGGGACCCCATGCGCATTTCATATCTCTGGGAAGAAACGCAGCGAGTCAAGGACGGCAAGACATCCGTCGTTTCTGAATACGCAACCGCTGTCTCACTACACAGCCACACCAGCATGTCCGAGGAAAGCCTGACGTTTATCAACAAGATGGCGCGGGATATTCCGTTTTTGCGCAGAGTATTCGAGGGCTGCGAACGGCGGACACTGGCCCGTCACGGCCTCAAGCTCGACTTTCTGCAGGGGAACTGGCGTCCGCCTCTGGTACCCAGGATGGCTTTTGAACTGGAGACCCGCCAGATCCAGGAGCAACTCGGCCTGAACGCGCTCGTCTCCATTACAGACCACGACACCATCCAGGCCCCCATGCTGCTGCGCACTGTCGCCTCGTCACGCCACATCCCAGTGTCCGTCGAGTGGTCTACCCCCTACCGGGATACGGAGTTCCACCTGGGCATCCACAACCTGCCGAGCGACACCGGTCAGCAGTGGATGCGTCGCTTTGCGGACTACACCGCACGCCCCAATCCCGTGGAACTCGCCAGCATCCTGCGCGGCCTGCACGCCCTGCCGAATGTGCTGCTGGTACTCAACCATCCCCTGTGGGACCTGTACTCTATCGGCCAGGAGCAACACGAGCGCTGTGTTGGCGACTTCATGGTGGAACATGGCGCTTGTATGCATGCACTTGAGCTGAACGGCCTCCGCAACCTGAAGGAGAACCGCGCCGTGGTCAAGCTGGCGCAGCGGTGGGGACAGCTGCTTATCTCCGGTGGAGATCGTCATGGTCTGGAACCCAATGCCGTTGTGAATCTGACTAATGCCGTCACCTTCAACGACTTTGTGCACGAAATCCGCGTCGGGAAGCAGAGCCATGTACTGTTCATGCAGCAATACAAGGCACCGTGGGAACAGCGCATCCTGCATTCGACGCTCGACGCCGTCCGCAGATTTCCGCAGTTTTCCGAAGGTTGGCAGCGCTGGGATGAACGCGCTTTTCATCCCGATGCGGAAGGCAATATGCGGCCCATGGCAGAGTTGTGGCCCAGCGGCAAGCCGCCACGGCTGCTGCGGCTGGCAATCGGCATGGTGCATATGCTGCAAAGCCGGCCCTTCGCCAAGGGTATGAGCATGTTCTACGCGGATGTTGATATGGAATCCGGCGTGGGCGACACCGAAGCAGCCTGAGCGCGGCGTCGCAGACGGCGAGCTGGAGCCTTAGAGGCCGCTCGATTCCCGGATATCGATGTACTCCTGCGTATAGGGCCGCTTGAAGAATGTCGTCCAGAAATAATTGATCGAGTAGCGGAATGCCATGCGCAGGACGCCCTCCTTGTTGAGCCGCCGCGCCGACGTGTACATCTTCAACTTTAGCGTGAACAGTACCGGGCCAACCTTGCTGATGCGGCGTGCAATGTCCGTGTCTTCGCCATAGAACGCAATGCTGGTATCGAAACCGCCGATCTGTTCCAGCGCCCGCCGCGAGAGGACGAAATTCCCGCCCTGGATCATCGAGCCGACACGCAAAATGTAACGATTGATTGCATACGAACTCCACGCAATAAAGTAATACACGCGCACCAGCAGTCGCTGCCGCATGGTCAGGTCGTAATAGATAACCGGCCCGCTGAGCGCGGCCAGTCTTGGCTGCTGCTTGAAGTTGCGGACTACCTCGTCCACCCAGCCCGGAGTCAAGACGGAATCGGCATCGACGTTAGCAATGTAGTCGCCGGTACTGGCGTCAAAGCCGGCCTGGCGCGCGTACGTCAGGCCCTTGCGCGGCTCGTCGACGAGATGCACGCGCGGAAAAGACAACGCTACGTCACGCGTGCTGTCTGTGCTGGCATTATTGACGACGATAATTTCGAAGGTGTCAGGAGCGCTCGCCGTCTGCGCAACGATCGATGCGAGGCATCGACCAAGGTAGGCTTCCTCGTTGTACGCGGGCACTACAAAGCTGATACGCATCCGCAGGTTAGTTAATCATCTTTCGATTACAGGATGATGACGAGAACGGTCGGAACCGGAACGGTACATAGGGTGCTAACAAGTCCATTTTCTTCGTCCGCAAAATGCCTGCTTCTATAGTCAGCCTCAAAGGTCGCCAAGGCCACGACAACTCAACTTAGCCTTGAGGACTATCTCCAGACATCGTTCAGCCCTCATGTTGAATATGTCGACGGAGAACTCAAGGCGCGCAACATGGGCAGCTACGAGCACGCAAGGCTGCGACTCCTGGTACGAGCATGGTTCGCGCAGATGGAAAAGTAGTGGCGTCCAGGGCGCCACTGAGCATCGCACTCGGGCCTCGGACTCCAACATCCTGATTCCTGATGTGGCACTACTGCCGCGAGGTCCGCAGCCGCGCGTCATCGAACAACCTCCGATCCTCGCAGTCGAAATTCTCTCGTCCGGAGATGCTTATGCCGAACTCACCATCAAGATTCGCAAATATCTTGATGGGAAGTCGCTGCGGTCGGGTAATCGATCCGGAGACACCGCTTGGACAGATCTGAACCGCTCCCTACGCCTGCAAGAGCAGCGCAATACTCAGCGTTGAAGGGACTCCGATCTACATGGAGTTGCCAGCGCTCTTCGAGTTACCCCAAAAACAGCTGACACGCCGCTGACCTCGCGAGGCTTACAGTTCGACTGACTTCGTCTCCACCAGGTGCTTCGACTTCTCAATAAATTCAGCCAAAGGCACCGCACCCTGGTCACCCTTGCCACGCACGCGCACACTCACTGCGTTTGCTTCCGCTTCCTTGTCGCCGAACACCAGCACATACGGAATCTTCTGCATCGTCAGATCGCGGACCTTGGCATTCATCTTTTCGTTGCGTGCATCCAGTTCGACGCGGAAACCCGCCTGCTCCAACTGCCTTTTTATTTCCTCACCATAAGCAGCATGGCGTTCCGCGATTGGCACCAGACCAATCTGAACAGGCGCCAGCCACAGCGGAAATGCCCCGCCATAATGCTCAATCAATACGCCGAAGAAACGTTCAACTGACCCATACAGCGCGCGATGCACCATCACCGGCTGATGCCGCTCGCCATCTTCACCGACATACTCGAGCTCGAAACGGGCCGGCAGGTTGAAGTCAAACTGAACGGTCGACAACTGCCACAAGCGGCCGAGGACATCAACCAGCTTGATATCGATCTTCGGCCCGTAGAATGCCGCTTCGCCAGGGATCGTCCGATAGGGAATGCCCTTCCGATCGAGCGCATTCTTGAGCGACGAGATTGCCAGCTCCCACTTCTCATCCGAGCCTGCGTAACTCTGCCGATCCTTTGGGTCCCAGGTTGATAACTCGACTTTGAAATCGCTGAAACCGAAGGTTGTCAGCACGGCCTGCGCAAAATCAATGCACCCGACGACTTCATCTTCAATCTGTTCCGGGGTGCAGAAAATGTGCGCATCGTCCTGCGTAAAGCCGCGAACCCGCAGCAGCCCGTGCATGGTGCCCGAACGCTCGTAACGATAAACGTTACCTAATTCCGCATAGCGCACCGGCAGGTCGCGATAACTCTTCGGCGAATTCTTGTAGATCAAAATATGGAACGGACAATTCATTGGCTTCAGCCGGTAATCGGCGTCGTCCAGCTCCATGGGCGTGTACATGTTCTGCGAGTAAAAGCCTTCATGACCGCTGGTCTTCCACAGATCAACCTTGGCTACATGCGGCGTGTACACCATATCGTATCCGCGGCGGATACACTCGTCGCGCATCCAGTCTTCCATCTGTTTCCGGATCACCGCGCCCTTGGGATGGAAGAACACCAGCCCCGAACCGGCCAGCTCCTGGATGGAGAACAGGTCAAGCTGTTTGCCCAGTACGCGATGATCGCGCTTGGCCATCTCCTCCAACCGCTCGAAGTGCTGGTCCAGCTCTTTCTTCGAGAAGAATGCAGTCCCGTAAATTCGCTGCAGCTGTGGATTCTTCTCATCACCCAGCCAGTATGCGCCGGCAAGGTTCATTACTTTGAACGCCTTCACACGGCCGGTAGATGGCACGTGCGGCCCGCGACAAAAGTCGACAAAGTTCCCATTGCGGTAAAGCGAGATCTCATCGCCGGGCTTCGTAAAACGCTCGACGAAATGCATCTTCATAAAATCGTTGCCGGCCTTGAATTCAGCCAGCCCCTGCTCACGCGATGTGTGCTCGAGCACAAACTTCTCATCGCGCGCGACCACGTCAGCCATCTTCTGCTCGATGCGCACTAGGTCTTCATTCGTGAACGGCGTGGGCCGGTAGAAGTCGTAAAAGAAACCTGCATCCGTCGCCGGCCCATGGCCCAGCTTCGTCTCCGGAAAAAGTTCCAGCACCGCCGTCGCCATCACGTGTGCAGCTGAATGCCGCACTACCTTTAACGCCTCCGCATCCTTCTCCGTGAGCAGCTGCAGCTTTACATCTTCCTGCAGCGGCGTCGACAGGTCGACCAGCCTTGCGGAATCAGCATTGGCATCCGCATACATCTGCGCTTCGCTCTCCTGCTTGGCATCGACGGGCTCAGCGCCGGCTGCGGCTATCGCTGCAGGCGCGTGCACTGGCTCAATACGCGCCACAATCGAAGCGCTCGCAAGGCGCGGAGATATGGAGTAGGCAACGTCATACGGAGTAGTGCCGGCCGCTACCTGGCGAACCGAGCCATCGGGGAGATGAATCTGGATTTGTTTTTCAGACATAAGGCGTGTACGTTACGCTCATTTAAGAATAGAGGGTAGGCTAGCCCGCGTCGAGTATCCTGCACCTCAATCACGTTTTCTTCTCATTCCGATGCGAAGCGGAGCAATGCCATGCCGGCTATGCTGATTGTCTATTTTTCGCTGCTGGGCTGTTGGACCATATCCGAGATCCTGATCCTGCTGCTGACGCGCACCCCGCGCAGCACCGGCACAGTTCGCGATCGCGGTTCACTGCGTATCCTGTGGCCCGCTATTGTCGGCGGCGTCTGTATCGGTACGTGGTACGGCGACACGCACACGCGAACCGTTCTGCATGGCGCTCACTCGGTGCGACTCGCCGCGCTCGTGATGTTTGTGGCCGGCCTGACCATTCGATGGACGGCGATCTGGAGTCTGGGCCGAGCCTTCAGTGCCAACGTTGCCATTCACGCTGCGCAACAGCTACATCGCACTGGCCTCTTCCGCTTCGTACGCCATCCGTCGTACACAGGGCTGCTGCTCGTCCTGCTGGCGATCGGATTTTTTACGCGCAACTGGCTCGGACTCGCCATCGTCTTCCTGCCGGGCTTGTCTGCGCTGCTCTATCGGATACAAGTGGAAGAAGCGGCGCTGCGCCATGCTTTCGGCCAGCAGTATGACGAATACATCGCTGCCACCAAACGCCTGCTTCCCGGCCTCTACTGACTTCGAGACCGGCAAGCAGTACGTGTAGTCACTTCATTGAAGGCTCAGCCACTGCGCCGGGAAACACATCCTTCAGTGGCGCCGAACGCTGCTCATTCAACTCGGGATGCGGGAAGGGCTTGCGCGGAAACATCTGGTCGCGCATCGCCGCGTTGTAGACGAAGATCGCCTCCACCGTTGCAATCTGCGCGAGGTCGCCCGGCTGCAGGCGTTCATAAACATCCTGGTTCGAGTGATGCGTGCGCGTCTCATAATCCAGCGGGTCCTGGATGAACTGGAAGCCCGGCAGACCGACTGCGTCATACGACAGGTGATCCGTACCGCCCGTGTCCGCCATGGTGATCGTGGTGACGGCAAGGTCCTTCAACGGCGCAATCCACTGGCTGAAAATGGGTGCTGCGGCCGCATTGCCCTGCAGATAAATACCGCGAATACGCCCGCTGCCATTGTCGACGTTGAAGTAGACATCAAGATTTTTCCATTCGGGTTTGGTCTCGATCGGGCCGGCCGCCTTGCGGATAAATTCGGGTAGCTTCAGCTGATCCGGTGCAGTGGACAGAGGGAAGCTGCCGAAGTGATTCTTGACGTAACCGGTCGAGCCAAACAGACCCTGCTCCTCGCCACTCCACAATGCGATACGAATTGTCCTGCGAGGCTTGATATCGAGCGCCTTCAGGATACGTACCGCTTCCATTGCGACCACCGAACCGGCGCCGTTATCTGTCGCACCCGTGCCCGACGCCCACGAATCAAGATGGCCGCCCAGCATGACCACTTGCTCCTTCAATGCAGGATCAGTCCCGGGAATTTCAGCCACCGTGTCGAATCCATGCTCGTGATCTCCGGAAAATTTCGCGTCGACATTCATCTCGAGCGTCACCGGCACATTGTGTGAGAGGAGGCGCGAGATGCGGCCATAATTTTCAATGGCCATCACCACCACCGGCACCTTCACGGCACCCTCGCGCGTGTAGGGATGTGATCCCAGGGCAGCGCCGTTGTCATCGAAGAATGTTCCGCCGCTCCCGCCGGAATTTTCTGCGTCGCGGCTCGGCGTGATTACCCCCGCAGCTTTTTCATCTGCAAGGAAGCCGGCGATCTTGTCGCGGAGTGCGTAGCGTTCGACGTAGCGCGCAATGCGCTGCTGCATGGTCAGCGGACCCGATGGCGCACCTTCTCGGGCAGGCGCAGTTGCTTCATTGTGCAGCGGAGTTTCTGCAAGCCTGGCCAGCTCTTCGTCCGTGTAGCGTGAGAACAGGGCCTTATCCACCGGCGACACAGTCCGCATGGCGCCGAGCAGAACAATCCTGCCGGCAAGCTTGCCGCGGTACTTGTCAAAATCTTTTTCGCTGTCGATGTTCACCTGGATGGCTTGAGCGCTCACCGGCCCATTCGTCGCAGGCGACCACGGTGTTGCCTGCGCGATGAACGGCGCCGTATCGGGCGACACCATCCGCACCCAGGTATTCAGCTGCTGCCAGCCCATGCCAAACTCGCCCCAGTCTTCCAGGTGGGCGTTCTCGAGACCGATGCGCGTCAACTCATCACGCGTCCATGCATTGGCCTTCGCCATGTTCGGCGAACCAGTCAGGCGTCCGCCAATACCATCGCTCAGGGCTGATGCGAACTCCATCACGTGCGAGTGCTGCAAGCCCTCTTCGCGGATGCGTGCATACATGGTGAGATCAAGCTTCTCGACAGCCGGCTGCTCTTCCGCTGTATTCGACACAGTGTCTGCATGTTTTGTCTTTTCGGCAGCGTATATCGGCAGAATTGCGGCGGCCAGCACCAGTGTGGCTGCATAGTGTTTAAGGGACATTCCGGTAAAGCCTCCAAAGAATTGCAGAAGGCAAGAATATCAGTAGTCGCATCGAGGCAGCGGGTTCTTTACTCTGCAGGCACGGCCGACAGAGGAATCTGCGCGAAGCGGATACGCGTGCGCTGCCAGGTATAGGTTGCGGCGAGTGACCCATTGCGCTGCTGGATGAGTGCCGGATACGAATATTCGCCGGGCGCGCTTTCCAGCGTGGCGAAGTTGCGGAAGTGCTCGCCATCTTTGCTGATGGCCAGGTTCAGCGGCGTGCGTCCGTGGCTCGTGTCGTTATAGATCATCACGACGCGGCCGTCGCGCAGCTTTACTGCATCGATGCCGGAGTTGGGATTCAACAGCGCGAGCGCATGCGCAGCCGACCATGTCTCGCCGTCGTCAGCCGAATCCGCGGTGACAATATGGCCGATATTTTCCGTTGCCCGCGCATATAGACGCAGATGGCCCTGCTTCATTTCGATCACCACGGGCTGGATGATTCCGTTTGTGCCATCGGCATTCGCAGGCGTTGCAGCGGGCGGTCCAACGACGGGGCCATGCTTCACCCAGGTCTTCCCATCATCGGTCGATCGCTCGATCCACGCAGCCCACGCGTGATAACTCTCGACTGAACTCCCGCTCACAATGTGGCCGTTCACCTCGACCAGCGGCTTCTCGCGGACAGGCCCGAGAATGCCCGCCGGCAGGTGTTCTATTGCGGACCACGTCCTGCCATTATCAGCCGACCAGCGCCGTGCGCCAGTCCAGCTTGAAGGATTAGGCCCAAATTTGTAGTACAGCCAGAGTCGTCCGTCGGCGGAATAAAACAGGACAGGATTCCAGCAGGGAATATTCAACTCACGCACGAATTCGCGCGGTTTCGACCATCCCTGCGCCGTGCGAGTTGCGCCCCAGATCGCAACGTCCGGCTTGCCTTCAGCAGTACCGCCGAACCATGCTGCCATCAGGTCGCCGGACTTCAGCTGCACAACAGTCGAAGCGTGGCTGGAAGGGAAGGAAGCGGTGGTGAAAATGAACTCCTGCGCAATGCCTGCGTCCGCTTGCTGCGCAGTCAATGGTGCCCAGCCGGGCGTGAGAAAAAGGATTGCTGCAATGACCGGCCATCGAAGCATGGCCGGCATTACGACAGCCTGGCGACGAACCGGAGCCGCACATAATCGGCAATCCAATTGCCGCGCGAATCGCATAATGCGGGCCGTAACAGTTCCACGGCTTCAGCGCGTGCGCTCTCCTGTTCGTCCTTCGACAAGTGGCCCAGGAAAGACTGAGCGAACACCTTCAACCATGCTTCCATGCCCGTCGCTAGAAATGTCGGGCGCGGGATCAAGGCAACGTGCTCAACCGTAAAACCGTGATGCTCGAGTTTCTGCTGATACTCCTCGGCCGTCGGAAAATACCATGGCGAAGGGATTGAACTATCTTTATCGAGTCGGCGGAGAACCGCATTAAGCGCCACAACAATAGCTGCTACGTTTCCATGGCCGCCGAACTCGGCGACGAATCTGCCGCCCGGCCTGAGTGCTCGCGCAACGCCTACAAGCACAGCGTCTGGCTGCAGCATCCAGTGCAGCGCTGCATTGGAAAACACTGCGTCGAACTGCTCCTGGAATTCGAGCGCCTCGCCGTTCATCACGCGTGCATCCAGTCCGCTTGCAACCGCAGCTGCCACCATGCTCGCCGAGCCATCCACCCCGATAACGCGCGCGCCGCTCTGTGCCATCTGCAGGGTAAGCGCGCCATCCCCGCAACCCAGGTCGAGGATTTTTTCGTCTGCCTGCGGATTCAACAACGCAAGCAGCGGCGAGCCCAGCTCCGCGACAAAACGGGCATTGTGAGCATATGTATCGGCATGCCAGACTTGCGTCGTCATGGTGGTCCCCTGGCTTTCTTACGACGGCTATCAGACCAGCCGTGCCCCGGCCAACTGCTCCAGCACCGTTAGCGGCGAATGCTCCGGCGCGACCATCGCGGCATGGTCCACCAGGAACGTCTGCTCCAGCGCATATTGGCCGGCCAGCACTGCGTGCGGCACCGTGTCAGTATAGACCATCCAGCTCGAGCCGGAGGGAAACTGTGACGGATACTTATGCGCGTTCTGCTGAAAACTGCCGTTCTCCTTCAGGAAATTATGAAAGCGCATCATGAAGTCGTCATACGGCGACCGCTTGATCGAAGGTACAGCGGCACCCAAACCGATCCCTCGTGCGACTCCTTTGAATGCACGCGAAGCACCCGTATGAGGAGCGGGCAATTTAATTTCAGCCGGGGCGAACTGCGGCGCCAGTGTACGGAACGGATCGCCGGTAACCCAGTCGCGCGTGCGGGTCGGATGAATGTTGTTGAAGAAGCGCAGGATGCGCGCGCCATGCGTCGGCCGCGTTGGAAATGCGTCGGTGTGCATCAGATCATTCCGGCGCCGCAGTGGCAGGTCGCGGTTCTCTTCTTCCTGTGGACGAAAACTCGCATAGTCCAGTTGCCATCGGCGTGCATAGGGTGTCAGGAAATCGCCGAGGAACACATTTGCTCTCTGCGAATAGCTGCGCATGATGCCGTGTAGTCTCTGCACGGCCGCGGCGTCTGCGGTTTTGGTCTCGACGCCGGAGATGGTATCCGCGTGCGGCTTATACGCAATATTTTTGTGGAGCGAACTGTTGGTCTGCTGCAGGCTTAGCAGAAAATCAATATCACCCGCGGGCAACACAACGGGGGTTTGCGGGAAGAACAGAATATCGCCGGCTTCAAGCTGCTCACACCAGGCGCGCGCCTGGTCCTCCGTCGCTGGCGCACCTGAACCGGGGATGGGAAGAACCGCCATCGCTCGCCCTATCTACCCAGCAGCCGACGACGCATCCACACAGTTCCGAGGGTCACCAGGCTGCCAAACAGCACAACCAGACCAGCGGGAAAAGCAACGTATTTGTAACCGTGCGAGAGGTCTATTACATGATGCGTCACGCTGTTGTAAATAAGGATGGCAAAAATTGAAAGAAACGTGACGCCGAAAAATGTCATGAACCCCAGCGCCAGCGAGAGCAGCACGCTGGCAAACAGGCCGAAGTCGCCAAAGGGAATGCCAAAAATGCGCGGGCCGCGGGGCGAAGGCGTGGCAGCGGCGCTGGCAGCGGATAAGCTCATGGGAGTTAGAATACTAGCTTATGGTCGGAACTGCCCAGATCGAGCTTTTGCCAGCTGCCGAGGTTGCCCAGCGCACGCCATCGCAGCAGGCCCTGAATGGCATCAACTTTGCTACCTTCGCCGACATCCAGGTAGACCAGTCGGACCTGGAGCAGGTCATCAATGCCATCCCGACCGCGGTAGCCAAGGCGCTTACGCAGCGGGCGTATTACTTCGTGCCACTCGCGATCCATGAGGGTCCGCTCGATGGTCCTGATGCGGAACTGGCCAGCAGCGGTGAGACACTGGTCGCCGATGGCTACTCGACCGAGTTGAGCGATCGCGCCATCTGTCACCGCAACGTCAAGCTGCTCGACCGCGACTATACGTTCATCTCGACCCGCCTGATGCACGAGAAATTTGCACTGGCCTTCGAACTGTTCATCAACGTGGGCCATCATTTTGTCGATAGCGTAGGCGTTCCGAAGGAATTCGCCGAGCTGGTATGGTCGCAGGCCGAAGCGAACGTTCGTGGTGAAACCAGCCAGGATGCGTGGGAGAATCGCCGTCGCGTGCTCGATGTGCCCAACGAGCCGGTCCGCGAAGGCACGCGCCGCGTAAAGGAAGGGAAGGACAGCTCTACGCTGCCCGTTACCGCACCCTCAGCGGAATTGCATCTCGTCAAGCCGGTGGACGAGCAGGCTAAACTTGCCTTCCTGGAAGCCGCGTTCTCTGATGCAGTCGCAATCTATATGCTCTCACTGGCACTCGACTTCGATTACGCTGACTTGCGCGAGCGTGAATACCCGCTGCTGGCTGCACCTGCGCTTGCCGAGCGTTTACGGCATGTCGCAAGGCTCTTTCCGGCAAACCCGGGCTATGAGTTCCAGGTGCTCTACCGGCGGCGCTAGTCTATGTTGACGAGGCGAACGCGGTCTTCGAATCGCCGCTACAATCGACTCAAATGATTGCGCACCTACGCGGCAAGCTTCTTAGTAAACTCCCTCACCAGGCCATCGTGGAGGCGGCGGGCGTCGGTTATGACGTTGCCATCAGTGTCTCGACCTTCACCGCACTCCCCGCTGAAAACGGCGAAGTCTCCCTGCACATTCACACGCAGGTACGGGAGGATACGCTCGCCCTTTTCGGCTTCCTCACGCGGGATGAAAAGCGGATCTTCGAACGGCTCATTACTGTTTCCGGTGTGGGCCCAAAGCTCGCGATCACGATCCTGTCCGGCCTCAGCACCGAACGTCTTGCCACCGCCATTCGTGGACAGGACCATGCCACACTCGTGAAAGTTCCAGGCGTCGGCAAGAAGCTGGCTGAGAGGCTCGTGGTGGAGTTGAAAGACAAGCTGGAAGACATGGCCATCGCCGCTCCTGCCATGCAGTCTGCAGGGCCTGCAGCGGACGATGTGCTGTCCGCGCTCGTGAACCTTGGCTACAGCCGCCCCGCCGCTCAGAAAGCCATCGAGACCGCGGTCGCTAAAGACAAGAGCGTCGGCGAAGACTTCGAGCATCTTTTCCGCGGCGCGCTCGCGGCGATCCGCTAGCTGGGTCCGCCACCAAAAAATCCCCGGGCTTCGACGGCTTTGCAGCCATGTATGCCCGGGGTGTTCGTAAATCGTTCGTCCTTACGCCGGCTCGACGCAAGGAAGGATATGGTCTGTCGCCCCTGCTGTGACGCAGACCCTTCCAGCCAAACTACTTCTTTGGCGGTGCGATGGTGTCTTTGGCAGCCTTGGCGACGCGGAACTTCACAACCGTCTTCGCCTTGATCTTGATCTGTTCGCCGGTCTGCGGGTTGCGGCCCAGGCGAGCCTTGCGCTCGGCCTTGACCAGGCGGCCCAGTCCGGGAATGACGAATACGCCGTTCTTCTTGGTTTCCTTCACGGCTGTTTCTGCCTGCAGGTCAAAAAACGCTGCGACCTGTTTGTTGGTAAGGGCAAGCTTCTCGGCCATATGCCGAACAAGCTGTGTCTTCGTAAGTCCTGTTGCCATGTACTTCCTCCTGGTATGAACTGCCGGTTTGTTTCGCCTGCAAAGAGTGTCCCTGCGAAGCTGGTCTTTGGTTGGGCACCGGAAACTACCCCTCAGTGCCAGCCGTGCCCTACCGGCTGGTGTGCGTGAATCCCCAATGTTTATGCGGGTCCCGCGTAGCCTTCCGTGGTTAACCATGCGGCTTGGTGCCGCTACTTGTCAACGGCAAAAACCAGAAATCCTCAGGTTTTTACGGCTTTTGTTGTAGATTTGCAGTTTTTGTCGGCTTTTAGGGGTGTTTTGTAGGCATGCAGACGAGAATCAAGGCTGAATTTCAGAATGTGTTGAGAGCGAAAATCGGACGACGTACCGTATCGCCTGCTACCACTATCGGCCGATTTAGAAATTCAACCAGCGGTGCTGCGGTCTCGAAATAGGAGGTCAGCGTCCTGGAGAATTCTTCGCCCAGGGCAGTTGTCGAGGGCATTTCCGCATCCACTGCCCAGTTGCGATACAGAATCAGGTCAAGTCCCGGATGGTCTTTAGGAAAACCCTTTGGCGCCCGAGTCAGCGCCTGCGGGTCAGACAGTTGCATCTTCGCCTTCAGTTTGCGGGCGCCGAGCAGTCGTCTTAACTCTTGGTGATGTTCGAGCAGGTATCGTCGCACTGCAAGCAGCTGCGCAGCGTCCGGCATGTACAGTCCCGCGGCGATGATGAGTGTTTTTGGCGCGAGATGAAAATAGAAGCCCGCGCCCGAGGTTTTCACCATCCCGCTGCGCCCCCACCATGCAGCGTAATGCTGCTTGTACGGCAGCTTGTTGTTGGAGAAGCGCGTATCGCGATAGATACGGAGCACTGTCTTCTCCGGAGTCTTTACGTGTTCGGGTGCGAACCTTACCATCTTCTCATTCACCCGCGCGATCAATGCCAGCATGGGCGCGCGCAGGGATTTCTCGTAGACCGGCCGCCGCGGCTCAAACCACTCACGGTCGTTATTACGCTGCAGGCCGCGTAGAAACTTCAATGTCTCCGCGGTAAAACCCGGTGCAGTCTCAGTCGTTTTGGTCGCAGTCAAAGGGCGGGGCATACTCTTTTTCAGATGCAGGTTTTTATACGTATCTATGTCGGCAACTTATACGGCCGGCGGCGACACGGGCCGGAGATTGCGCGCAGAGAAAATTCCATTCGCGACCAGCGCAATGCCGAAACAGATGAGCAGGCAGCGGAGCAGCAGGTCGACGTTGTACTGCCACGCGAACACCAGCAGACACAGCGCATAACCCACGTGGAACGATTCTGCCGCGAGCGCCTGCCCCCAGCGCGGTTTTACCGGTGCCGGCCGCACATGGGCGCGGATGGCTGGAATGAAGCTGGGGATCTGCCGCCGATACGTGTCATACGCCGCGCCCAGCTGTTGCGCCAGGTGCGGCCCTTCGGCAGCAACCAGCGCTGCCGTCAGCAGCACGCAGCCTGTCAGGAAGACGATCGCGCCGCTCAGCGGCATCAGGATCGAAACCGCAACACACGTCAGCAGGTTGCCCAGATACAGCGGGTTGCGCAAATAGCGATAGGGTCCCGAGGCTACGATATGGTCGGCGCGAAGGCTCTTGTCATTCATCACGCCTGCACCAATGTAGGCCGTAGCCCACAACCGGAAGAATGCGCCGAGAATTGCACAGGCTATGACTGCAACTGTTACTGTTACCGTAGCTCGCGCATAGTCCAGGAGGCCTGTTCGCGCCAGTGCCGCGGATAGTGCGATCCATGTCGTCGACAGTGGACCGCTGCTGAAGTAGCGCGACCAGGGGGCGTAGAAGCCGAGGCAATACAGCAGGGTGAAAATGAGCACGCGAAAACGAAACAGTGCTGGTGTCTGCCACGGGAGAGTTGATGCTCCGGGACTTATTACTGCTTCGCCTGGTTCCATACCTGAGCCCGCCATCCTGCAATCCTCGTATCTTAAGCTTCGCCCAGGATCGCTTCCAGCAGTCCGTCGAAGTCTTCCAGCCGCGAGTACTCGATAATCACGCGTCCGCGGCCGTTCTTATCCTCAATCTTCACACGAAGCCCCAGCGCACGCTGCATCCTGTCCCTTGCATCACGCACATTCGGGTCCAGTGGCTCTTCCACCTTCGCCGCTGCCTGCTTCTTTTCGGGATGCAGCAGTCCCTGCACATACGTCTCTGTCTGCCGTACTGACATCGAAAGCGCGGCGACCTTCTGAGCAGCCTTCAGCATAGCGTCGGGAGAGTCGAGCGCGAGGAGCGTCCGCGCATGACCAAAGCTCAGTTCGCCGCCCTCCACTTTGCCCTGGATGTCTTCCGGCAGCCGCAGCAGGCGCAGGAAATTCGAAACGGACGCCCGGTCCTTACCTGTCCTCGTGGCCATCTGTTCCTGCGTCATCTTGAAGTCGCGGCCCAGCCGGTCGTACGCGCGCGCCTGTTCCATCGGGTTCAGGTCTGTTCGCTGCAGGTTTTCGACGATGGTCATTTCCATCGCCTGCTCGTCGGACACCTGCCGGATGACAGCCGGAATAGTCTCCTTTGCCGCCTGCTTTGAAGCAAGCAGGCGCCGTTCGCCCGCGATCAACTGGAAGCGGCCATTCGGCAGCGAGCGGACAAGAATCGGCTGAACCACCCCCGTGGCGGCAATCGATGCGGTCAGTTCCGCCAGCTGGGCTTCATCAAACCGGGTCCGTGTCTGGTAGGGATTGCGGTCGATCTGGTCGACAGGGATGTCTTTCGGCCGACCCGAGAGGTCGATTGGGGGTGCCGGATTGGTGGGCGGCGACGCTACGGTTGCCTGCGGGACCGCTGGAGTCTGCGGCAGGCGGCCGGG
This sequence comes from uncultured Acetobacteraceae bacterium, assembly GCA_964658655.1. Taxonomy (GTDB): domain Bacteria; phylum Acidobacteriota; class Terriglobia; order Terriglobales; family Acidobacteriaceae. The sequence goes on from CAZZZL010000005.1 coordinate 80,175, forward strand.
TAAAAGGGCTTCCAGCCCGCGTCCAAGGGCGCGGCGCTTGGGGTCTTTGGGCGCGATTTCGGGTGCAGCCTTGCCTGTTAAAGTGGCAGTTTTGTCGGTAGCCATGTTCATCCTCGTACAGCTAACTCTTTCATTATGAATGGGATGGCCTCAGGCGTAAGGCCAGAAACGGATCTTGGTGTTTTTCCGGATCGCTGCCAGTTCCTTGCGCTCCCTGGCGCGCGGACTCTCAACCGAGTTCCTTGCCAGCAATTCCTCCGCAAGTTCGCGATACGCCTCTGTCCCTTTGGAGCGATTGTCATACAGCATGACCGGTTTGCCGTGACTGGGCGCCTCTGCCAGGCGGATGTTCCGCGGAATGACGGTCTTGAACAGCTTGTCATCAAAGAACTTCTTTAGATTGTCCGTCACCTGCTGAGCGAGGTTTGTACGCTCGTCATACATAGTAAGGACAACGCCTTCGAGCTGCAGGTCGGGGTTAAAAACCTCCTGGACGCTTCCCAGGGTGTTCAGCAACTCGCTCACGCCTTCAAGGGCAAAATACTCGGCCTGTATCGGCACGAGGAGACGCGTTGCAGCGACGAGCGCATTCAAAGTCAGGAAATCGAGCGCGGGTGGGCAATCCATAAAGATGTAATCGAACTTTGGCAGCAGGGGCGTAAGCGCCTCTCTGAGACGGAACTCGCGCCGCTCCATTTTGACGAGTTCGACATTGGCGCCAGTCATGTGACGGCTGCCCGGCAGGAGCTTCAGCGTTTCGATGTCGGTGTCGAGGATGACATCCTCAGCTTTAGCTTCGCCGACCAACACGTCGTAGATGGAGTCGCGCTCCTCATCGCGGGCGACACCGAGGCCTGCAGTCGTGTTCGCCTGCGGGTCGCAATCAATGAGCAGGCAGCGCAGACCCTCAATCGCGACTGCGGCGGCCAGATTGATAGCTGTTGTGGTCTTACCCACTCCGCCCTTCTGATTGGCGATAGCGAGCAAACGGGTTTTCGGAGTGGGCATGGGGTGCCTTCAAGGTAGAGGATTATCACAACGATGTGCAATGTGGGAGCCGTGGAAAACCGGCAATGTTCCACGTGGAACATTCAGACCTGGAATGATTGGGCAATGTTCCACGTGGAACATTGCCTGTCATCGGCTACAAAGAAGGATGGATGTCGTCGCTGAGAGGCGATGCTCCTCTTGCACAGTCCCCTGACCCGCACCCAGGATCTGCTCCCGAGTACCGACAGAAACGAACAAAAGCAAGTGTCCTCCGCTAGCGACCCGTTTCCGCGCCTCTGCGATGGCATCTACCATCTTGTCCACCGCACGCAAGGCGACCACATCGAAACGCTCTGATGACGGCAAAGCCTCAACCCTGCCAGCGTGAATCTTCACGGGAAGGTTCACGCTGCGAGCGGTCTCCGCAAGGAACGCCGCCTTTTTTGACTGGGATTCGGCCAGCGTCACGCTTATCTCCTGCCGGCAAATCGCGATGGGCACCCCCGGCAGCCCCGCGCCCGAGCCAAAATCCAAGAGCGTCCTAACGCCGAGCGGCAACATCTGCGCCGCGGCAACCGATTCAACAATGTGCCGCTCAAGGACGCCCTTCACGTCCCTGATTGCAGTAAGGTTCATCCGGCTGTTCCACTTTATGAGCAGATTGCCGTAAATGGTCAGCCTGCTCAGCGCCAGCTCGGGCAGCGCCCGGAGGCCCGCTGCCTCCAGCCCGGTGGCAATCAGCTCCGGCGTAAAAACCGTCAACGTGCCGCGGACTCCACCACGGACTCGTGTACGGGCCTGATCTTCCATGCAGCTGCAGCCTGTACGAACGCAGCGAAGATTGCACGCGAGGAAGCATGTTCGAAATACGAGCGTTCAGGATGCCATTGCACGCCCAACACGAATTGCTCCGGGCTGATTCCCTCCACGGCCTCGATTACGCCGTCCGGCATACTCCGTGCCACGACCGACAGGCCATCGCCCGCTACTTTCACTGCCTGATGGTGGCTCGAGTTGACCATCGGCGCCAGTTCAGGCGACGCCCCTCCGAGAATTTCAGCGAGATGGGATGGCTGTACGATCTCGAGCGCATGTGCCGCCAGCACCTCACGTCCAGGAGCATGATCGACACCCGTGCCGGGGATATGCTGCTCCAGCGAGCCATTTCGCCAGACATTCAGGGACTGCATGCCAAAACAGATGCCCAGGATTGGCTTGTGAAGATTAAACGCGTCCTGCAATAGCAGCTCCTCTACCGCCTCACGAATTGGATCCGGGGCTGCAGTTTCAGGACGCCGCTCTTCGCCATACTTCTGTGGGTCCACATCCGCGCCGCTGCCTGGCAGAAGAATCCCGGCACAGCCGGAGACGATCTTCGCCACCGTCGCCTGCGATTCAGTCAAAGGCACCGGAACCGGCACACCGCCCGCCAGCTCCACTGCGCGGGCATATTGTGGCCAGCCCCGCTGGTTGTAGGCATGATCAAACGACGTGGGCTCAGGGATTGCAATGTGTGGCTTGGCCTTCATAGCTTCTCAGAATACGCCGGGGACGCAGGGGCCGGCAGCGTCGAGTACTCGTAATACATGGCCGCAATGGCCTCCCGCAAACGCTTAGTCAGCGCGTCCGCCTCGCGCGTCGCCATCCCCTTGGTGCTGATGGGCGTGCCGACCACCATGGTTACAGGCCGCGGCCTGAAATAGTAGGTATGCATTGGGAAGAGCTCATGCGTGCCTATCAGCGCGATCGGCACAAGCGGCACCTGGGCATGGATGGCCATGAAGGCGGGGCCGCTTTTGAACGCCTGCAGGTGCCCGTCGACGGCCCGGCCGCCTTCTGGAAAGACAAACAGCGGCATACCCGCCCTCAGTGTCCTCACCCCGGCCTTCAGACTCGAAACGGAAGCCCGCGGATTATCCAGGTTGACAGGGATCTGCCCCGATCGTCCGAGATACCAGCCGACAAACGGCAGTTTCCAGAGATCATGCCGGGCGAGAATCCGAAACTGGAACGGAAGCTTGCTGAACAGGACCGGCGTATCCATGTAGGACAGGTGATTTGCTGCATAAACGGCTACAGGGTGCTGTTCCAGCACCTCGCCTCCGATTACAGTAACTGGTGCTCCTGCGATCACAGTCAGGCAACGCGCCCAGCGCTGCGCCAGCCAGTGCTCGGAATAGCCTGACTTATCAAAGAGGGACGCCGCCAGCGCCACGCTACCGAAAGCACCTGTAAACAGAGCGAACAGTGGTGCCTGGACCAGGTTGGAGCGAAGCTTGGCCAGTAGGCCTATCGGTGGCAGGTCCGGAGAAGGTTTGCCGTCGTCGATCGCTGGCGGCAGAGGCGTGGGCGCCGGTTCGGCGGCAGTGGGACTGTTCTGATTCATGAGGCGCGTTGTGGCTCCAGGCTGACATTTCTTGTATTCTGCGCATTCAACATACTGCGTACCGCTCCCACTAGCAGCACCGAACCGGTCACGACAATCAATCCACCGGGGGGCGTCAGCCAGGTCGCCATATCCATTGCATCTACCGGCCCGGCACACTCTTCAACCGTGGTACCGGTCGGTTCGGCGGCCTCACTCAGCTCTTTCAGGCTGGCTGCACGAGGAGAATCGATCGCTGTCAGAATGATCCGGTCAAAAAGGGGAAACAGGATCTGCGCGAGCTCTCCAATGGGCTTATCCCGCAGGCAGCTGAAGATCAGTGTGCGCGGCGTGGAAGCTTCCGACCACCCTGAAAGCGCAGAACGCAAGGCCCACGCGCCGGCAGGATTATGGCCCACATCCAGCAGCACTTCTGCCCTCGCGGCCTTCGCAGGATAGTATTCAAACCGGCCCGGCCAGGCTGTCTGGTGAATGCCGCCGGCAATCTGGCTGTTTGAGATAACGTAACCGTTGCTGGCACGCAATTCCACCGCAGCTGCAATGGCAAGCGCGATGTTGCGCTGTTGATGCTGGCCGGCGAGAGGCGAATCGACCTGCACGGTCTCTCCTTCAATTTCGACACTGTACCGGTTACTTTTCTGATCTTGTGCCAGGGTGTGGGACGGAACGTATTCTGCTGCGCTGATTCCCTTCACGCGCAGCGGCACAGCAATCTCGCCCAATGCCTGGTTGGCTTCAGGATGCTGCGGCAGCGTGACCATGGTGCCGTTCTCCCGCAGGATGCCGGCCTTCTCGCGCGCAATCGCCCCCACGGTCGGTCCAAGCCATTCCGTGTGATCGAGCGATATGTCGGTGATGATCGACAGTAGCGGGTCGACGATATTCGTCGCATCGAGTCTTCCACCCATACCCACTTCAAGGATGGCAATATCCACCTTCGCCTCTGCGAGAAAAACGAAGGCCATGGCAGTGATTGCCTCGAAAAAGCTGGGCGGCGCCGGCAGCTTTCCATCCTTCACAAGCTGCGCGGAGGCATGCTCAACTTTTTCAAAAGCAGCTGCAAACGCTTCATCAGAGATCTCGTGACGCAGAACCCGCGATCCTGAGGATGAGTGGTCCGAACTGAGGATCTGAATGCGCTCATTGACCCGCGCCAGATGCGGTGAAGTGTAGAGACCAACGCGGTAGCCGGCAGCCGCGCAGATCGAGGCCAGGGTCGCCGCAGTCGAGCCTTTCCCGTTGGTCCCGGCAATCAACACGCTGCGCAGAGTCTTTTGCGGGTCACCCAATGCGTCCATCAGCAGCCGCATCTGTCCGAGCTCGAATTTACGGCGAACCTCGCCCGGAGCCGTGTACAACTCGGCAGCGAGTGCGTAAAGCCGTTGGACAGCAGCTGGGTAAGACATAGCTCCATTCTAGAGCAGTCCGACTTTCGCTCTTCTGATCGCGCTGCCGGTCAATCGCCGAATTGCCGGCAAGCCTACTCCCCGGGTTAGCAGCGGTCACAGCGGAGCTCCGGACCACGACGAACGGCCGTCGGAAGATATAGCCGCGCCTCTCGCAAAAATCTTTGACGCGCCGCGAAGAAAGATATGTTACTATCCGTAACATTATGAACAGTAACATTACAGCGCGTCACGAAGCGCCCGCCCACGATCCTGCCGAACTGGGGGAGCTCGAGCGCTCCATCCTCGAACTGGTCTGGCAGAACAAGATTCAGAGTGCCGACCAGGTTCGGGAGCGACTTGAACTGTCCGGCCGTCCGCTAAAGGAATCAACTATCCGCACCGTGCTGCGGCGCCTGGAAGAAAAGGGCTATCTCGAGCACACACTCGAGAACCGCACTTTCCTGTATCGTCCGGCCGAGACGCGGCAGGCTGTTGCAGGCCGAGCCGTACAGCGCATCGTCGACTGGTTCTGCGAAGGCTCGGTCGAGGCCCTTCTGGTTGGCATGGTCGATTCCAAAATACTCGATCGCGACGAACTGCAGCGCCTGGCCGACCGCATCGCCACGTCCCGTAGCAACGATCCACAATCCACTTCGAAGAAGGCAAAGAAATGAATACTCACCTGCTGCTCACGTCTGCGCTGCGCACGCTCATCATGGGCGTCACCCTGTTCGCTGCTCTTCGACTGTTGCGGATACACCAGGTGCGCGCTCAGCGCGCGGCGTGGCTGCTGGCCCTTATTGCCGCGCTTGCCATGCCGGCCCTTGTTGGCGGCGGGATCGGCCTGCACGTTCTTCCTTCACTTGCTCACAACCGCTCGATCGCGATGAATACTGCACCTGTACCTGTGACATACCTAACAGGCAGCGAAAGAATGACAGTCACGCCGGCGACTCTATCGGTTACCCCCCTATCCCAGGCAACCGTCAGCCCGCAACATAGCCGCCATTGGCCGATCTCATACGCGGCAACCCTCTACTGCCTGGTCGCAGGATTTCTACTGGTGCGCCTCGCCGTCGGCTTCGCCCTGGCAATGCGGCTTCGTCGACAGGCGGTCCCGGCGGACTGCATTCCGCTCGCCGATACAGATGTTCGTATCAGCCACCGTATCAGCACGCCTGTCACCATTGCCAGTTCGGTCCTGCTGCCGGCGTCGTCTACACGATGGGATGAGGCCAAGCTCCGCGTTGTGTTGAGCCATGAGAGCGCGCACGTCCATCAGCATGACTTCTACATCCAGCTGCTAACCGGACTCAACTGCGCCATCTTCTGGTTCAATCCGTTCAGCTGGTGGCTGCAGAATCATCTGTCGGCCCTGGGCGAAGCCATGAGCGATCTGGCTGCCGTCGAACAGGCGGAAAGTCGAACGTCCTATGCAGCAGTCCTGCTGGAGTTCGCAACCTCCGCGCGCTGGCCGCTCACCGGCGTCGCCATGGCCCGCACCAGCAGTTTGCGCGTGCGCATCGAGCGGCTGCTCAGTGAGCAGCTGTTCGAACAGTCCTACACCGGGAAGCGCCGGCTGCCCCTTGCCGCCGCGGCACTGGGAATCCTCGCAGTGTGCGCATCCACTTCCCTGACGCGCGTGCATGCCGCGCAGGCGACGGCCACTCCCGCACCGCCTGCCTCCGCGCAGCCGGTCGCGGCACCTGAGGCCGATCCACACCCGGATGCAAACTCAGAGAACCTATCTAGGATTACGACCAGGGGGCCGTCATCCCGGGCGACCGAAGGTACAAATGCCTCCGCGGAGCCCGAGGACGCGTCGCAGGACATTCAGACACCGCCAGCGGCCCCCGACGCACCACCGGTACCCTCGTATCGCAGCCACAGCAGTTACAACTACAACACCAACGACAACGGCGACAGTTACGCGCTGGTCGTCGGAGACGATCGCTACACCTTCAGCGGCGATTGGCAGCAGATGGGCGACCTGCAGTCGATCCAGAAAAGTACCCATGGCAATTTCATTTATTACCGGCACGACGGCAAGTCTTACGTCATTGACGACCCCGCCATTGTCGCCCGCGCCAGGGCGCTCTATGCGCCGATGGAAGCGCTGGGGAAGCAGCAGGAGGCACTGGGTAAACAGCAGGAGGCGCTCGGCAGACAGCAGGAAGCGCTTGGCCGCCGCCAGTCCAGCGTCAAGATACAGAGTCCTGACCTGAGCAAGGAAACTGCGGCTCTCGACAAGGCTTTACAGCAGATGAAGCAGCTGGCGGCTGAAAAGGAAGTCGACCGCGAGAGCCTTTCCAGGCTGCAGGAACAGATAGGCGAAATTCAGGGAAGACTTGGTGAGTTGCAGGGAGAAGCCGGCGAGCAGCAGGGCAAGATCGGAGCTGAGCGAGGTGCATTGGGCGAGCAGCAGGGCAAGCTGGGTGAAGCGCAGGGACACCTCGGCGAGATGCAAGGCAAGCTCGGCGAAGAAGCCCACCGGCAGATCATCCCGATGATCCAGCAGGCTATTCAGAACGGTAAAGCCAAACCGGTCAACTAGGATCGGCAGCAGCAAAAAGGGCGCGGAGCGATCAGCTCCGCGCCCTTTTCTGTCTTACCGAATTACTGTGGCGTCATGAAGCCGATCGCCCGCTCCAGGTAGGCCTTCATTTCTTTGCGCGGCACTACGGCGTCCAGCATGCCGTGCTCCAGCAGGAACTCTGAACGCTGGAAGCCGTCGGGCAACTTCTGCCGGATGGTTTGCTCGATGACGCGGGGCCCTGCGAAGCCGATCAGCGCGCCCGGCTCGGCAATATTTAAATCGCCCAGCATGGCGAAACTGGCCGTTACGCCACCAAACGTGGGATCCGTCAGCACAGAGATAAAGGGCAGACCCGCGTCATCCATCTGCGCCAGGCCGGCCGAAACCTTTGCCAGCTGCATCAGGCTGGCAATCCCCTCCTGCATACGCGCGCCGCCTGAGGCCGAGACGACAATCAGCGACCGCTTCGTATTTAGCGCACGATCAACCGCCCGCGCGATCGTCTCACCGACGACGCTACCCATGCTGCCGCCAATAAAGGAGTACTCCATCACGCTCAGCACCACGTCATAGCGGCCCAGTTTGCCGATCGCATTCACGATCGCGTCGTTGAGGCCCGTCTCCGCCTGCGCCTTGGCCAGCCGCGGCTTGTAGGCCTTCAGGTCGACAAACTCCAGCGGATCGGTAGACTTCAACTCCAGGTCAACCAGTTCATAGCCCGGCTCGAGCAGCAGTTCCACGCGTTCCCGCGCATCCAGGCGGAAATGGTAGCCACACTTCGGGCACACCTGCTGATTGGCCTCGATATCGGCCTTGAAAATGAACTGTTTGCAGCCCACGCACTTGGTCCAGAGACCCTCAGTGCGTACCGTTTTATCTAGCGACGCCTTATCCGACGCGCCCTCAATCTCGTATCCCTGCCGCTTGAACCACGACATCTGTCATTCCTCTCGACCAAGCCACTTGTCATCCCGACCCCGGGTGGAGGAGCCTGCATCTCCGACCATTCACGTTAGTGCCCAGTATGGTAGGGGTGCCCAGCCATGATTGTAAACGCGCGGTAGACCTGCTCTGTCAGTACCAGGCGCGCGAGTTCATGAGGCAGGGTCATGGGTCCCAGGGAAAGCAACAGGTCCGCCCGTCCGCGCGCGGTCTCTGACCAGCCGCTGGCCGGACCGATCGCCAGAAGAATCGATTGGCGGCCCTGGTCGCGCTCGCGTTGCAGCCAACCCGCAAAAGCTTCCGAGGAGAAGGTCTTGCCCCGGCTGTCCAGCAGCACCAGCAATAGAGGGGTCCTGCCCTTTTGCCGGGCTGCTGCTTCCAGGAACGCGGCTTCGGACTCGTACAGCGGGAACTGCACGGAGGTAAAAGGAGCCAGCCGACCCGCGTAGAAATCCATCGGCTCTATAAATCTGGTCAGGCGTCCTTTGCCTGCTACCGCCGCAATGGTGAGTTGGAGAGCCATGAAATCAACCTATTTCGTCAGCATGCAGAGGCAGAACCAGGTGCGGGCATCGTTACGAATTTTCCCCGCAATGGCGTTTTCATTGAAAGACATATCTTTTCTACGTAATTTCATACTTTTTTAGCATTACCGAAACCCTATCGTCGTGCCTATACAACCTATTCCACCCTAATGAACGCTGAGCACAGAACTTTTGGCAATTCGGTTATGAATTCCGGCGTTTGGCCACCCGCGTGCTCACTACGAACTATATCCATTGCAATTTTTGCAGGTATTGCCGGCAGCCCGCGCGGATGTCGGAACTTTTGGGGGTAACACCGATATGAAGCTTGTCCGCCGCTCTTTCAGGTCGCTCGCACTCAGCGCAGCCCTGGTCTCCGGATTCACAGCAATTACCATTACGCCCTCTGCGTGGGCGCAAACCGACACCGGCCAGATCGCCGGCACGGTTACCGATCCCTCCGGCGCCGTCGTTACAAATGCCACAGTGACCGTGAAAAACCTCGGCACAGCCGCGGTACGGGTCGACCACTCAAGCAATAGCGGCAGCTACCTGCTTACCGACCTCACGCCCGCGCAGTATGAAGTCACCATTGAAGCCCCCGGTTTCAAGAGCACTGTAACGCAGGTCGAAGTCACTGTCGGTGGCCATGCAACAGTGGATGCGAAGCTGACGTTGGGATCCGGCGCGACGGAAGTGCAGGTCGTCGCCCAGGGCGGCGCCCAGGTGAATACTGAGACGCAGGAGCTTTCGCAGGTCGTAGACCGCCAGCAGATTCAGCAGCTTCCTTCATTGACCCGTAATCCGTATGACTTTGTCGAACTCTCCGGCAACGTATCGAGCGGCGATAGCTCGGGCCCGAACAAGTCGCAAAACGCCACTTCACGCGGGGTCGGTTTCAGTATCAACGGTCAGCGCTCAACCGGCACCGAGATTCTTTTGGATGGTGTCGAAAACATCGCTGTGTTCGGTGATGGTGTTGGCATCAATGTCCCGATAGACGCCGTACAGGAATACCGCGTCGTGACCAGCAACTTTGAACCGCAGTATGGACGCGCCTCAGGTGGCGTGGTCGATGTGAGCACCGTTGCTGGCTCCAACAAGTTTCATGGCAATGCGTGGGAATTCAATCGTCTCTCCGATTACACCTCCAACACTGTGCTCAATTCACAGGAAGGCAATCCGAAGGGAACCTATACACGCAACCAGTTCGGCTTCATCATCGATGGTCCGATCCTCCGCGATAAGCTCTTCTTCGAAGCGACAACGGAATGGACTCGCGTTCGCAGCGCAGCCAGCCAGCAGGCAGCAGTACTTACACCGCAATATCTGGCGCTGGCACCCGCCAACATCAAGAGCTTTTTCAGCGCCTACGGCCCGCAAACATTTACTTTTACAAACACGTACACCAACGCACAGCTCGGCACCCCGGCTTCGAACGGCAATCCCGCGACAGTCGGAGTTCCAGGACTGCCCGCATCGACACCGATTTTCGGGACAGTGCCGTTCACGTCTCCCAATGACGCGGGTGGTGGTCTACCCCAGAACACCTACAACATTGTTGGCCGTGTGGATTACAACCTCAACGAATCCACCCGTGCGTTCTTCCGGTATGTGGATTACAAGGAGGTCGATCAGAGCGGCAGCAATTTCTCGTCACCGTACTCCCAGTACAACGTGGGCGGAACGGTCGATAACCAGGCTTACCTGCTGAACGTCTCGCATGTCGTCAACCCCAACATTGTTGAAAACACCAAGGCGAGCTTCAGCCGCTTCAACACTTTCTACAGTTATGACACCAAGCTCCAAAACACGCCAACACTTATTGTCTCCACCAACGCGCAGGTTCCCGGGACGTCCACGTTTATCCAGTTGCCCGGTTTTTATGACACCAATCCTGGCAATGGCGGCCTGCCATATGGTGGCCCCCAGAACACTGTCCAGATTAATGAGGATGTGGACATCAATAAAGGGAAGCATGCGATGCAGTATGGCGCCGCGATCCTCTACATCCAGGACAACAACGCCTATGGCGCTTATGCACAGGCGAACGAGCAGCTGGGCAACAACCGTACTGTCGGATTGAACAACCTCGGCACCGGCAATCTGTTCGAGTTTCAGGCTGCCGTCGACGCAAACGGCACACTACCCTGCACGCGGAATCCTTATACCGGTGCTTTGAACCCAACTACTGCCTGCTCTATCAACCTGCCGGCAACTGCGCCCGCTTTTGCCCGCAGCGATCGGTTTCATGACTGGGCTGTCTACGGGCAGGACGCATGGAAGGTCACTTCGAAGTTCACCTTCAACTACGGTCTGCGCTACGAGTATTACGGTGTGCAACACAACAATCACCAGAACCTGGATTCCAACTTTTACTACGGTGATGGGAATCTTGACGCAAATGGCGTCCGCACCGGCCAGGTCTACACCACGCCAAAAAGCCCGATCGGCGGACTTTGGAAGCCATCGTATGGCACTGTCTCCCCGCGTATTGGTTTTGCCTATGACCTTACGGGCGATGGCAAAACCTCCATCCGCGGCGGCTACGGTATCAGTTATGAACGCAATTTCGGCAACGTCACCTTCAACGTCATTCAAAATCCGCCAAACTACGCAGTCGTAGTTCTGAACAGCACCGCGGCAAACCCGATCCCGGTGACAAACTCTAACTCTGGTCCGCTGGCTGGTGCATCAGGCAGCGTCCCACTTCCGCCAACCAGTCTGCGCAACGTTGATCAGAACATTCGCACTTCGCAGACTCAGTTCTACAGCGCTGCCATTGAGCACCAGCTCGCTTCCGGCACTGTAGTCTCCCTGCAGTATGCCGGCGCGCGCGGTATCCACCTGTATGACATCAAGAACATCAATGGCCTCGGCAGCGGTAACGCTCTTTTGGGCGATCCCTTGTCTGATGGACTCGCAACTCCCGATTACGGTCTGACGCGTCTCAATTCTCAGTACTCCAATACCAACAACCGCGGCTCCAATGGCGATTCCTACTACCACGCGATGAATGTCCAGTTCCAGAGCAACAACCTGCATCACACGGGACTGAACATCTCCGCGAATTACACCTTCGCGCACGCGACAGACGATCTCAGCACGACCTTCTCTGAGTCCAACAACGCATTCAGCCTCGGTTACACCAATCCATTCAATCCGGCCTTTGACCACGGCAACAGCGATCTGGATATCCGCCATCGCCTCGTCATTGCGCCCATTTACCAGACGCCCTGGTTCACCAATAGCCACAGCACCTTAAAGTCAGCGCTCTTCGGCTGGCAGGTGACCGGTATCTACACCGTCCGCAGTGGAACACCTTTCACCTACTTCGACAGCAGCTATAACGACTCCGGCTACAACGTTGCCCGCTACGCACCGGCATCCGGCACAATTCCCACGCACACCTTCAAGTCGATTCCATCCGGTCAGAACGGCGGCGGCAGCGATACCTACACCATCGGAAGTCTGCCGGCTGCCCGCTCTTACTACAACCAGGCCTGGAGCGACGAGACTGGCGGCAACATTCAGGTCTCCGACTGGGGAGCCTATCCCTCAACGGAGACTTCACGCAACGCCTTCCGCGGTCCCGGTGCCTGGAACGTAGACGCGGCCGTCAGCAAGACGATCCCCATCCACGAGCAGGTCAACCTGATCTTCCGCGCGGAAGGATTCGACTTGCTGAATCACCATAACCTCTACCTGCAGGAAGGCCTGAATGACGTTGCTAATCTTCAGGATCCCACGGTCGGACCAGTAGTACTGCCTCAGGGAGCACCAGCCGTCATCGGCTCCAAAGGCGGTCTGGGTGGAGTGAACGACGAGCGCCGCTTCGGCCAGTTCTCTCTGTCACTCACTTTCTAACGCTGGTACCCAACCGGCACAAATAAGGACAAGGGCCGGGCAACCCATCAGGAGCGCCCGGCCCTTTATCCGAAATATTATTTTGACAATAAACACCTACCAAAAACAGTAGATCGAGCTGCGGAGCTACGGCTGATTGTTGACGAGGCAGGCACGCGGACGCTCATCTACCTGCCATATCGACAAATGCGTCCCCTCGCGCCATTTGGCATCCTGCTTGCAACATCGGCTCCGGACGTGCCCGAAAGCTGGCTTCGGATACCAGCGGTTTCTCTCGCCTGGCACTGTACGGTCGCCCATCTGTGGAGGATGAATGCTTAGATTTCAACGCCTGGGTCTTTTCGGAGTACTGGCTCTCTCGCTCTCTACACCTGCCCTGTATCTGCATGCGCAGTCCAGCAATGCCGCCATCACCGGCACGATCACCGACTCGGCCGGAGCGAGCGTAGCCTCCGCCAAGGTCACCGTCACCAATACCACGACCGGCATCAGCACGACCACGGTCACCAATTCGCGCGGCTTCTTCACTTTCCCGCAAATTGCCATCGGTGGACCCTACACAGTCGATATTGACGCAACAGGCTTCAAGAAGTATGAGTCGACCGGGTTGATGCTTAACCTGAATGACAATCGCTCTATCGATGCAAAGCTCGACGTCGGCTCAACGTCCCAGACTGTTGAAGTTACGGCTACCAATGGCGCGGTCGACACGACCGATACGCAACTGAAAGACACCATCAGCGCCACAGAGATCGAACAGTTCCCCCTTTTCGGACGGGATGCCTCGGGACTGCAAAAGCTTCAGGCGGGTAGCGTGGAATCCTCCGACAGATTCGGTACATCCTCCGCAGACGGCACGCAGACATCGGGTAACTCGTTTGTGCTGGACGGCATTGACATCAACGACGGCCCACTTCAAAGCAGCGGCATCTCAGTCAATCCAGATGCGCTCGCAGAAGAAACTATCATCACCAGCACCCTGAATCCTGAATTCTCAAGGAACAGCGGGGCCATTATCAATCAGACGATCAAGAGTGGTACGAACAGCTTCCACGGTTCGGCCTTCGAGCTTTATCGTGACACCTTCCTGAACAACGGCGATTATTTCTCACTTCCGGGACAGCGGCCACCCTTCCACCAGAACCTCTACGGCGGTACGCTCGGCGGCCCAATTGTGAAGGACAAGCTTTTCGGCTTCCTCGCTTACCAGGGATACCGCAACAAAACCGGCACAACACAAACCACTGTCGTTCCCTCTGCGCTTCAGCGAACGGGCAACTTTGCCGGCGATGACGGAGTTATCATTCCGGCTGCCTCCTTGAATCCCATTGCAGTAAGGTTGTTGAACACATTTGTTCCGCTTCCAAATACGATCAGCGGCGGACAGCCAGCATACAGCTTTCCCACTGCAAATACGGGAGCAAGCGACCAGGGAATCATTCGCGTCGACTATCACCTTTCAGAAAAAGATTCGTTTTTCGCATCGTCCACCTTCCAGTCCAGTCCCACGACAGAGACGCTGCCTTTCGACGGCGCAAACCTTCCGGGATTCGGCGAGGTAGACGCAGCGCACTACAAGCTATTTTCCGCGGACTACACGCACACCTTCACCCCCAACCTACTGAACGATCTGCAGGCGGCGTACTTCCGCTTTAACTATGCGGCCGTTGAACCGCAGAAGATCGTGCTGCCTTCCAGCTATGGTTTTGCCATCAATCCACAATCGCCATCCGCAGGGCTGCCGAATATCGGAGTCCAGGGTGCATTCACGCTTGGTTTTACCGCCGACGGACCGCAGCCCCGCAAAGACACAAACCTTCGCGGTTCGGATACATTCACATGGGTGAAAGGCAACCACACGCTGAAATTTGGCGGGTCAGTGGAGCAGTTCCGGGTCAGCAATCCCTTCTTCGGCAACAACAACGGTAACTTCGCGTTCAATAACGACACAGACCAATACTCCGGCCTGCAAGATTTCCTCAAAGGCACTGCGGATACCTACACACAAGGGTCAGGCGGTTTCATTGATGCCCTTGCATGGGAGAACTACTTCTATGCGCAGGACAGCTGGAAGGTCAGTTCCGACTTCGTACTCAACTACGGATTGGCTTATGACATCGAAACTCCTAATAAGAACCGGCAGGATGACGGCCTTGACGTCGGTTGCTTCCAGGTCAGCAACGCCACGACCAATGTGTTCAGGGGCGTAAATAAATTCCCTGGCTACCTCTACCCCGGCGACCCAGGGTGCAATGCCTACGGTGGAACCTCAGTCAAATACAACCACTTCGCGCCGCGCATCGGATTTGATTGGTCGCCCAGTGAAGGCCCCGCTTTCCTGCTGGGAAGCGCTGGTTCGCATAACTTCTCTATCCGAGGCGGCTTCGGCATTTACTACAACCGCGATCAGGAAGAGGGGCAGTTGCAGAACCTGAGCGTGCCACCCTTTAGTCTCACAGCCAATGTAGCCAATCCTGACTTTGCAAATCCCCTGGGAGTTGGCGCAGGCAAAACCAATCCGTTTCCGTTCTCCCCGCCCACTCCAGGCGCCGTGATCGACTGGAGCCAGTTCATTGAACTGGACACAAACGCGATTTCGCCCACTTATTCTGTCCCTTATGTCTATAACTTCAATTTGAACGTTCAGCGCGAACTGCCTAGCAATATTCGTTTACAGGTAAGTTATGTGGGTTCACTGGGCCATCACTTGGTAATTGCGACCGAAGGCGACCCAATCACCGCCGCAGGACATGCAGCGTGCGTAGCCGATACAACAGGGTGCGGAGATCCTTCTCAGATCTTCGAGCACCTGCTATATCCCCAGAATGCCGCGCAGCCGGCTACTTATCCCGGAAGCGGAGGCGCACCCTACTATCTAAGCGTTGGAACACAGGGTACTACCGGAAGCTCGAACTATAACTCCGCACAAGTAACGATCAGCAAGGTGCCGACTCATGGCCTCAGCTTTCAGGTTGCCTATACTTACTCGAAGGCGCTGGATAACGGATCGGGACTCGAAAGCTCGGGCTTTCATAGCCGTTCCTATAACCAATATCCCGGGTTCAGCTATCTGAATTACGGGCCCTCGGATTATGATGCCCGTCAACGCCTCTCTGCTGGTTATGTCTACACCGTGCCGGTATACCACACCTCGAACTACCTCGTACGCGAAGCACTCAGTGGCTGGCAGATCGCAGGTATTACCGCCGTACAGACTGGCAACCCTGTGTCCTTATCGGAGTCTGGTGTTTACCTGTCGAAATGGTGCGATGCCTTCAGCTATTACGGATGCCCGGACAATCCCAATACGTCCAGCTTTAAAATTAAGACCTCAAATCCCCGTGGTCCGAACAACCAGTTTTTCGATACTTCCTCCTTTAGTAGTGAGCAGCTCGGGACTTTCGGCAACAGTTCACGCGGCCTGATCCATGGACCGGGCTTTAACTATACGAACCTTTCAATTTCCAAGAACTTTCCCCTGAGCAGTGACGGCGTGCGTTACGTCCAGCTACGCCTGGATGCAGCAAACGCCTTCAACCACGCAAACTTCGCCGCGCCGGATGCCAACTTTGGTGATTCGACCTTCGGAGCCTCGACATCCGTCGTAAGTTCCGCTGACGTGAATGGCGACCCGCAGGGTGGACGAGCTGTGCAATTGGTGGGAAAGTTCTACTTCTAACAATCTCGGCACGAGATTTCAGCCAGTTACGTGTCAACAGAAAGGGCGTCCAGCAACGGACGCCCTTTCTTATTGAAATCAGTTGCTAAACGCGCTGTATGTCAGCTCTTCTTCTTCGCGGCGGGTTTCTTGGTCGCGGCTTTTTTCGCTACGGCTTTCTTCCTCGCGGTCTTTTTCGCCGCAAGCTTTTTCGCGGCAATAGTTTTTTTAGGCGCAGCTTTTTTGGTCACAGTTTTCTTTGCAGCGGCCTTCTTCCGAACCTCGGTCGTCTTTTCAGTCAGAGCGGCTTTCAACTGGTCTACATCTACCTGCTTCGCCGACTTGCGTAAACGCTCGATGTCATAGAACGCGCGCTTCTCCGCGACGAAGACGTGTACTACAAAATCCACATAGTCGAGCAGGATCCACTCGGACTGCCGGCGACCCTCCACCGAGTTCGCGTAGGTGCCAAAGTCCCGCTTCATCTTCATCTCGATCTCGTCCGAGATAGCCTGCACCTGGCGCTCGTTGGTGCCGCTCGCAATCAGGAAAAAATCGGTGAAGCCGGAATCCTGCGGATCGAGTTCGAGAATACGGATGTCCTGCGCCTTCTTGTCCTCACACGCCGCGGCGGCTGCAATCACCATCCGGCGGGTCTCTTCCGTGACTGAGGCAAGGCGCATTCTCTGTGGCTCGCTCGATGGCGAAATCGTTTCTGTCTTTGTTACTTTCTTCGTTGCCATCCGTCCTAAACCATCCTCCGCATATTCGGGTGCATTCTTCGGCCTGATCCTCGCGCCTGCACTCTTCATCGTAGCCTGAAGCAGCGGCGCGCGATACCTTCAACCGCCTGTGCCGCTCTCCTGGTAGAGATGGTGCGCGCGAATGTACCCTGCTACTCCCGCAGGCAACATCGCGCCGGATAACCCTAGATCGCCCTCGGCCAGGGCGCTCCGCAACGTTGTCGCCGAAACATCTTCCTCGAGGTCGAGCATCAGGTGCAGGGTGGACGCACCGTCCTTGTCGACTCCGCGCAGCTGGACATCGATCAGCCCGTTACGCTCCACGCGGTGCATAGCCTCCACGCCCGCAGGCAGCCGCTGCTGAAGATCAAGCAGGTCATAGCCAGGCCGCGCCGCAACGATGAAGTCACACAGCAGCAGCAGTTCCCTGGCACGGTGCCACTTGGCAAGCGTGTGAAAGGAATCTGCGCCGAGCAGGCAGAAAAGCTTTGTCCCAGGCTGCGTGTGAACCAGCCGCTCCTTCAGGCCGCAAAGTGTTTCATAGGTATAGTTATGCCGGCCATCCGGATTTGGCGCATCCAGGTCGCTCGCTTCCAGCCGCCGATCGGCCTCGCACGCCAGCCGCACCATGGCGAGTCGATCGGCATAGGGTGCCATAGAGACGCCGCCTTTCAACGGCTGACTGCCAACCGGTGCGACCAGCACCCTGTCCAGCGACAGCCGGTCTGCGGCTGCCACGGCAATAGCAACATGTCCACGATGCGGCGGATCGAAGCTGCCTCCGAAAAACGCGATACGCATACTGCATCCTAACGTGGTCGCGCCAGCTATCTTGGTAATTGGAGACTGATGCTGAATGACCCACTATGGTGATCAAGAAACACTGGCGTACATAGGCCTCGGCTCCAATATGCCTTACAAACAGTTAACGCCTGCGCAGGTGCTCTCTGTTGCCGTCACGCAGGTAGACCAAATTTGCAGCGTCGTCGCCTGCTCCTCGCTCTATACGACTGATCCCGTCGGCTACACAGGTCAGCCGCCATTCCTCAACGCCGTCATCTCTGTAGAAACCATGCTGCCACCGCTGGACCTACTCGACCTGCTCCTGGCAACTGAGCGGACCTTCGGACGCGACCGCAGCGCAGGCATTCGCAATGGCCCGCGTACGCTCGACCTCGACCTGCTTTTGTACGACGACCTGATACTGACCACAGACCAGCTGATCCTGCCTCATCCCCGCCTTGCCGAGCGTCGATTCGTGCTCGGCCCACTGGCTGAAATCGCGCCGGACACAAAACACCCACTGCTCAGCCTCACGCTCTCGGCACTCCTGGAGCTGCTGCCTGCAAGCGGCGAAAATGGCATCGACGCCGTCCGACGCATGCCTGCCTCTGGCCCTTTTCCAACAAACGCACTCTAAAGTTTGCTACTGTGTTGGCCCATGCCAGGCCGCATCTCTGCCTTGTCTGCTGGAACCAGTTGAAAGCAGATGAGCACGCGGCAGCCTTGAAGAAAGCGGGCTATCGCATCACGCTCGTCACGTCTTCGATGAAAGGCTGGACCAGCTATGTCCGCGACTTGGCAGTGGACGCAGTCGTGCTCGACCTTGACCGGCTGCCGTCGCATGGCCGCGAGGTTGGAATCCATCTGCGAACTTCGAAGTCCACACGCCATCTGCCTCTGGTCTTTCTGGGTGGCGATCCAGCAAAGGCCGAACGCATGCGCAGCGATCTGCCCGACGCCACCTTCTCTGCGTGGCCTGATGCCGGGCAGGCTATCGCCAGGGCAATAGACTCCCCGGTCGCGAAGCCGGTGCGCCCGATGCCCATGATGGAGCGATCGAACCGCTTCGACCTCGCGAGGAGGCTCGACATCAATCCAGGCTTGCAGGTCAATCTATGGGGCGATGCAGATTTCCTGAACGAAGCGCTTGGTGATGCCTCTACATCGCTCGCAATAACCAGAAACACAAAACGCCAGGCCTGTCTCTGGTTGGCTGCCACGCGCGTCGCGGCTGATGTTGAGGCCGTTTTCGAGGCTTCCGACCTATGCCGCTGGTTCGTCCCTATGGATCATCCACCCTAAGCGAAGCGGGTGCTATGCCACTGACTTCAATCAGAATGATGTACGGGCCATCGGCCTGGCACATGGCTGGGTCGACTACAAGGTCTGTGCCGTCGATAGTGATTGGAGCGGTCTCAAGTTTGCCCGCAGGAAGCCCGGACAGGCCCTGCTGCCGCGCAGCATGAAAGTATGCCGGCGAGGCCGTTCGAGCAAGACCGGCCAAATCGGAAAAGGCTTAGCTGCGCGGCCCTTGCAATGTGAATGAATCGGCTGGCTTGCCACCGGTCAGACCGCCGTCAAGACCCAACGCACGGCGCCAGCTGAAATTCGTCAGTGCTCGACGCAGACGCCGTACCAGCCAGCTGACACAAACCAAAGCCAGCAGGAGAGCACCTGCAGCCACGCCGGCGGCCGCGAAGGGATGGTGAGTAGCCACCCAGCTCAGACCAATCGCACCGGCATCTTCCGATGTGCTGAGCGCAATGTTGCTGAAGGGCTCGGGGCTCGGCGTAACGGCCGCCCGCAGCGCTGTCTTGGAGCTATGCGTCACCATCGCAATCATGGCGCCGGCCGTGGTTGCCGCAAGCTGCATGCCGGGCGAAAGGTGCTCCGATGCACGATAAGCCAGCAGAGCCGCTGCCGGCACGCGGATGAAAGTATGCGCAGCGTTCCACAGCAGGTCGAAGCCGGGGATCTTGTCCGCAAAAAACTCCGCCGTAAACATCACGCCGGCGATGATGATGATCGCCCAGCTGCCGAGCACATCCAGCCCGCTGGGCAGCGCGACCCAGTGCAGCCGGGCCAGGATGCCCAGCGTCAGCACGGTGGCGTACAGATTAAGTCCCGCGGCAAAACAGGTCGCGACCACCAGGGCCCCGATCGCATCCGGTGTGAAGTTCATGCCACTCAGGGTAAACCCTTTGCGCACCCGGTTCCCACAATAACCGGTGCGCGTGCCCCTGCTTGCGGCACAATGAACATAGCGACCAGTCACGACAACGCAGCCGTAACAAGAAAGCTCGATTGCTAAACCTGATGCGCCATCTGCCTCTCTTCGTCCTTACTGTTCCCCTGATGTTCATGCCCCTTTACGCGCCTGCGCAGCACACGGCTGCAGCATCACAGTGGGTCACCGGCCGCATTACTGATCCCAGCGGCGCGCCCGTCAGCCACGCCATGGTCGGTTCCCTGGCTCCAGGCAGCCCATCGATCCCGACGGACGGTGACGGCCGTTTTTCGCTGGGTCTTTCGACTGGGCTGAACAAACTTCACATCCAGGCCCCTGGTTTCCAGACTACCGACGTCGCCATTACCCCCGGTCAGCCTCTGCAGATCACCCTTGAGCCAGCCGGTCCGCATGAGACCGTCGAAGTGAGTGCATATGGGGCACCTCTGAGCGAGGACAATACGCCCGCCAGCACCCTGATCGTGACGCCTCAGGCGTTGCAGGACACGGCCGGCCTGGCGCTGGATGACAAGCTACGCCAGGTTTCCGGCTACGAGCTGTACCGGCGCACCAGTTCGCTCGTCGCCAATCCCACTTCACAGGGATTATCACTGCGCGGTCTCGGTTCGACCGCAGCCAGCCGCACGCTCATCCTTTCCGACCAGGATCCCCTCAACGATCCTTATGGCGGCTGGATCCACTGGGACGAGATCCCGGAGCTCGCCCTGCAGTCTGTCACCATCGTGCGCGGCGGCGCCAGTGATCTCTATGGCTCCAGCGCCATCGGCGGCGTACTCGATCTGAACGCAATCCGACCTAAGGCTGATACGTTCCAGGTCAACAGCAGCTTCGGTTCGCTCAATACCTTCGACGAAGCTGCTCTGGCCTCTGCGCGGCGCGGTCACTGGTCAGGCCTGGCAACCGGCGGCTTCCTCGGCACGGACGGCTACACGCTGGTCGCGCCACAGTTTCGTGGGCCGGTCGACATCAATTCGAACGTCCACGCACAGAATGGCCGTGTCGAGCTCGATCGCGACTTCCTGCAAACAGGGAATGCCTTTATCCGGGGCAACCTGTTGAATGAGTCACGAAGCAACGGTACGCCGTTCACCACCAATGGCACGCGTCTCTGGCGCTTCGAGAGCGGCGCGGACTGGGCGAACAACTCCGGCGGCAGCCTGCTGGTACGACTGCATGGCACCAGCGACCACTATCGCCAGACCTTTTCGTCAATCGCCACCGGTCGAAAGACGGAAGCGCTCACCCGCTTTGTCGAAACACCGGCGACCGAGCTTGGCGGCACTGTCCGCTGGACGCAGGCCATCCGTCCGAACCTGCTGGCCCTTGGCGGCGCGGATACCCGGGATGTGCGGGCTGTCGATGACGAAATCGGCTTCACGAAAGGCCTGCCCAGCAGTACAAAGGACATTACGGCAAGGCAGCGCCAGACCGGTATCTACGGAGAAGTGCTCTGGACGCCCGCGAAGTGGACGATCAGTGCAGGCGGCCGTGTTGATTTCTTTCGAACCTTCGACGCCCACGAATACGCGCCTGTCGTGAAAACGGAGCCGGCTGTCAGCGAGAACGTCTTCAATCCTCGCGTTGGCGTCCTGGGTCATCTCACCAGCAATTTCGCGGTCACCGGCACGGCCTTCCGCGCCTATCGTGCGCCTACGGAGAACGAGCTCTACCGCACCGGCCAGGTCGGTCAGACCACGACTCTTCCCAACGCCGATCTGCACTCCGAGCGCGCTACCGGCTGGGAGACGGGAGTCATCCTGTCGCCGCACGGCTACCTGCCGGCCCTGCGCGCCAGCTATTTCTGGACAGAGGTCAACCGCCCCATCACGGCTTTGACGCTCACGACCACGCCGACGGCGATAACAAACATGCGCGAGAATCTCGGGCAGATCCGCAGCCGCGGCGTCTCGATCGATGCCGACGTCCATCCGTTCCACTGGTTGTCTGCAACCGGCGGCTACCAATTCGCCAACGCCACTGTTACACAATACAAGCAGCAGCCCTACCTGGTCGGCCTGTGGATTCCGCAGGTTGCCCACAACATGGGAACTGCGCAGATCCAGGCCACGCACCCAAAGCTGGGATTGTTACGATTGGAAGGCAGGTTCAGCGGCCACCAGTTCGACGATGATAAAAACGTCTTCCGCCTTAGTGGCTACTTCCAGATGGACGGCTACGTCTCGCATAGCTTCGGTCATGGATTCGACCTCTACGCCGATGGCCAAAACCTGCTGGACCGCACCATCCAGGCGGGAAGGACGCCGGTGCTGACGTTAGCCACACCGAGGATCGGGACGATTGGCATTCGCTGGCGCGTCGGCGAGTAGGATCTACCAGACCTCATTCCGTTTCTCTTCCATGGTCTTGCGCCTTTTTGTCTTGTCCGATGGCATGCTTGGGTCTGCAACCATGCCTCTCAATCGCCACGCCTCGATGCCAAGGCGGCATGTCTCTGCAATGCGCTCCCCAGGCGTGCGACTCATCCAATAGCGGATCGTCTCGAGTTCCCGCTCGTCCATAGCCAAATTTAGTGGACGGCCTGACACACTACAATCAAATCCGTGTCCCTCTTCTACACCATCGATGCCGAACTGGACGCAGCGCGGCGCGGCCGGATAGACCTCCCGCATGCCTCCGATGCATCCGCCGTGCAGACACCGGTTTTTATGCCGGTCGGCACAGTAGGTTCGGTGAAAGCGGTCCCGCAGGATATTGTCGAGACCCTCGGCGCGCGGATCATTCTCGGCAACACCTATCACCTCTACCTGCGGCCTGGGCACGAATTGATCCGCAGAATGGGCGGGCTGCACAAGTTCATCAGCTGGCCTCGTGCCATGCTTACTGATTCCGGCGGCTTCCAGGTGTTCAGCCTGAACGAGCTGCGCAAGGTCACGGCTGATGGCGTCCAGTTTCGCTCGCATCTCGATGGCAGCAGCCACTTTTTCACCCCGGAGCGTTCGATCGAGATCCAGGTCGCGCTCGGTGCCGACATCATCATGGTCTTCGATGAGTGCACCGAATATCCGGCTGACTACGCGCGTGCCCGTCGCTCGCTCGATACGACCCTGGCCTGGGCAGAACGCAGCAAGGCATACTTCGAAGCCCACAAACACGAGGTGCCGTGGGCAGAGGATTATCCCGGACGGACGCAGTCGCTTTTCGGCATTGTGCAGGGCGGCATGTATCCCGATCTGCGGCGCGAATCAGCGGAGCGGCTGGTTGAGCTGGACTTTCCGGGCTACGCGATAGGCGGCCTCAGCGTGGGTGAACCGCGACACCTAACGCGCGAAGTCATTGAATCCACGCTGCCTTACTTGCCGAGGGACAAGCCGCGCTACGTGATGGGCGTCGGGTACCCGGAGGAAATAGTCGAGTATGCCTCGATGGGCGTCGACATGATGGATTGCGTCCTGCCGACTCGCGCGGCGCGCCACGGGCTGCTGTTTACGTCTGAGGGACGGCTGAATATCAAGAACCGGCGCTTTGCCGAAGACCAGGGGCCGGCCGACCCGGAATGCAGCTGCATGGTCTGCCGGCGATACACACGCGCGTACCTGCGACACCTGACAGCGGCGCAGGAACCGTTGTCCATGGTGCTGAACACGATCCACAACCTGGCCTACTACCTTGACTTAATGAAGTCCGTAAGGGATGCTATTGCGATAGGTAGCCTCCCCGCCTTGCTCGCCCGCGTGCGTGCAGTGTCACGTGAGGCGACCAGCGCCAAAGTGAACAGTTAACCGTCATTCTGTGGCGCCAAACGGCCCCAAAACGTGCCGAAAACTGCTCAAAAGCGCGAAAATAGTGCTGAAAACTGCGCCGAAATGGCGTCAGCGCGTCTCACCCGCCCTTTTTCCCTGCTGCGCCACCGATGCAAGTGGGAGAATGAAGGTGTGGCTACGACGCGCCCGTGATTATGTTGTTCGAATGTCGAGATGTTGTCGGACCGAGTAGGAAGGATTTGTTTTGACGGAATTGTGTTTAGCACTTGCGTTACCCGCGTTTATCCCGCCCAGCCTGACGGGCTTTCTTCCTTTTATCCTGATCATCGGCGTCTTTTATCTGATGCTGATCCGGCCCAACCAGAAGCGGCAGAAGCAGTGGAGCGAGATGCTGGCCGGTCTGAAGCCGGGGGATCGGATTACGACCACCGGCGGTATGCGCGGCATCATCCTGGCATTGCGCGAAGATACGATTACCTTGCGCCTGCCACCCGACAACCTGAAGGTTGAAATCGTCAAGAGTGCCATCGCTTCGGTCACGACTACTGAAGAGGAAGCTAAATAATCCGGCCATGTTGAAGGCTTGCGCGACTGCGAGCCAACAACTTTACTCCCGAGCCTGAAATTATCCGACCATGCGCAAGAATCAGACCACTAAAACCATCGCCATCATCGCCGTCCTCCTTGTCTTTGTGTATGGCATCTTCGGCCTTCCGCATGGATTGTCCGGCAAGGCTATCAAGCAGTCGATCAGCAACCGCATTCACCTGGGACTGGATTTGAGCGGCGGCACCCACCTGGTGCTGCAGGTGATGGTGAGCGAAGCAGTCGGGGCGGTCACAGATAATGACGTTGCCCGGCTGGAGGCAGATTTCCAGCAGGCCGGCATCCAGGGCGCGACTATCGGCAAGCTGGATCCGTCGCAGGTGGATGTGATCCACATCACAGGCACGTCCGCGGATAAGAGCAGCACAATTCGCGACTTGCTCGACAGCAAGTATGGTGCGACGTACAACGTCTCCTCCGGCTCCGATGGCGCCTATACGCTGACGATGAAGCCGACGGAAGTGGAGTCGATCGAAAACCACGCGTTGGAGCAATCGAAAGAAACGATTACGACGCGTATCGATTCACTGGGCGTAACCGAGCCGACGGTGCAGGAATATGGCCTGGGCAAGAACCAGATCCTGGTCGAGTTGCCGGGCATCGATGATGAAGGCCGGGTGCGCGACATCATTCAATCGACTGCGCAGTTGTCCATTCACCAGGTTGTAAGCGGTCCTTACTCTGATATTGCATCGGCCGGGACTGTACCGCCGGACCAGGAACTGCTGGCATACGGCGGAACGGAGCCGGGTCTGCAGGGGCAGTATTACCTGCTCGATCGAGTCGCTGTTGTGCAGGGCAATGATTTCCGCGATGCCGAGCCGGGGGTGGATGAGAATCAGCGGCCGGATGCCACCTTTATTCTGACGACGGGTGCCGGAAGCAAGTTCTACGACTACACCAGCAAGAACATCGGCAAGTCTATGGCGATCGTACTGGACAACAAGGTTCAGGAACCGGCGACCATCCAGCAGGCCATCCGCGACCAGGGCCGCATTACCGGCCTTAGCAAGGAGAAGGCGACAGACCTGTCGCTGATGCTGCGCACGGGCGCCCTGCCAGCTTCTATCCACTATCTTGAGGAACGCGTGGTTGGCCCGTCGCTGGGTGCAGACTCCATCCGTGCAGGTGTGCTGGCTTCAGTGGTCGGCATGCTGGCTGTGATGGCGTTCATGCTGATCTACTATCGCGGCGCAGGTATCAACGCCGACCTGGCGCTGTTTTTGAACCTGGTAATTCTGCTCGGCTTTATGGGCTATACCGGTTCGACACTTACGTTACCGGGGATTGCCGGCGTGATCCTGACCATTGGTATGGGCGTCGATTCGAATGTACTGATCTTCGAGCGCATCCGTGAAGAGCTGCATGCGGGCAAGAGTCCAGGTGCAGCAGTCGACCAGGGGTTCGCGCATGCGTGGACGACGATCATTGATACACACGTGACGACGATTGTTTCGGCAGCCATCCTCTTCCTATTCGGGACCGGTCCGGTGCGCGGCTTTGCCGTGACGCTGACCTTTGGTCTCCTCGCCAACCTGTTCACGGCGGTCTTCGTTTCGCGGACCATCTTCGACGCGAACCTCAACCGGAAGCAGCGCGGCGAAGCGCTCTCCATCGGATAGGACTGGCAGATGAAAGACGGCAAGCTGACGGCAGCGGACTGGGCAACGAGCTTTGCTCCAGGATTATTGACGGGTGCGGCATTTGTGGCCGTAGCGATGTTGCTTGAGAAAAAGATCATCAAGGCCGGCGCAAAGTTGTTCCAGTAAAGGTTGGAAACCCCAAGCCAATGAAGCGGGAATTGGGCAGCCGGTTTGGCGATGGGTTTGGAAATGCAGGGCCTTTGATTTCGCTCGGGATGACACATCGTTTCCGTGAGTCCACGCAGGATGAAAAAGGATTAAGAAGTACACGCATACTCGGAGTTTTTTAACGTGGAACTGTTTCGCAAGGTAGAGATCGACTGGCTCGGCAAGAAGTGGTACTTCCTCAGCTTCTCGCTTATTTTCAGTGTCGCGGGCGTGCTCTCGATGCTTTTCTGGCATGGCATTCCACGCGGCGTCGACTTCAAGGGCGGCACGCTGGTCTATATCAAGACCGACCAGCCGGCGAATACGGACAAGGTGCGCCAGGCAGTGGACAAGGCGGGCATCCAGGGCTCCAGTATTCAGACATTCGGAAATGGCGGTCATGAACTGATCGTGTCACTGCCGGAAAGCCAGACCAGTGAAAACCGGCTGGACGCGGGACGGCTGACGATTGTCGCGGCGCTGCAGAAGTATTACTCGGCTACCGGCTCGACATCCGCGGGAAAGCTTGACGTGGACACAGCCGGCAGCGGCGCAATCGCGGACCTGCTGACCCAGAAGGATCCAGAGCGTCTGGGCAGCGGCGGAGCAGCCCACTACACGCAGCAGGCTAATGCCATTACTACCTTCCGCGACAAGCAAAGCGGCGGCCTGTTACCCAGCATCGATGCGCTGAGCGGCAAGGCTGATCCGGCTGTGGTGACCCAGCTGCGCGAGGATGGCTACCTGTCCGGCTTTACCGTATTCAATACCGAGATTGTCGGACCGCAGGTCGGCAAGCAGCTGCGCAACCAGGCGTTCCAGGCAGTGTTGTACTCGCTGGCCGGCATGCTGGTGTATCTTTGGTTCCGCTTCGAGCTGATCTATGGCGTGGCGGCCGTGGTTGCGGTCTTCCACGACACGATCATCACGGTAGGCGCGTTCAGCCTGTTCAACAAAGAGATTACGCTCACGGTTATCGCGGCCATCCTGACGCTGATCGGCTACTCGATGAATGACACGGTCGTGGTCTTCGACCGTATCCGCGAAAATCTGCGTGTCAATCGTCGGGAGCCGCTGGGCGAAGTGGTGAACCGCAGTATCAACCAGACACTGAGCCGGACCGTGCTGAGCTCCGGGCTGACTTTCCTTACTGTACTTTCACTCTTCCTGTTCGGTGGCGAGGTCCTGCATGGGTTCTCGTTCGCACTGGTGATCGGCATCCTGATCGGAACGTACTCGTCGATTGCCGTGGCGGCGCCGATGCTGGTGGCCTACCAGGAGTGGCGGAGCAAGCATGGCAAGGCTGCAGCGCTGCCGGCGGCGAAGAAGGCCAGGGCTTAAGCGCAGTTCGTGGCTGCTGCGTGGAGCAGCGGAATGAGTTGCAAGACATCGAGCGAGGGCGGGACTTAAGTCCCGCCCTTCCCTGTTTGCGTCCCTCGTAGAGTCGCGACTGCGGTCATTTTGTTGCTGTTCCTTGTGCCCAAGGGTTTGAGCAGCGCCCTGGTCTGGCTATGTCCAGCTACGCGTGCAAATGAATTCGTAGTTTCTGTTACGGAAATCGCAAGCCGGCAGCTATAAATGAGACCGGCTGCCTGCCGGTACTGCGCCGCTGGAATGGAGAATCTCAATTCATGTCCCTGATGTCTCGTGTTTCCTTCGTTGTTCTGTTGACTACAACTACTGCGGGGTTCTCGCAGGACATGCCAAAGAGCCAGCCCCAGATCTGGCAGGCAAAGCCGGACGCCGCCGCTTTTGAAGCGCAGGAAAACGAACGCCTGACGACAGCACAGCGTTGCATTGACGCGATTTTGGCTGTGAAGGGGGCGCGGACGATCGAGAACACGCTGGCTCCTTACGACGAGGCGATCCGGCAATTGAATGCGTCGGGTAACCTGGCGGGGCTGATGCAGGAGGTGCATCCGGACGCGGCGTTCCGTGATCGCGCGACGGCCATGAGCACCAAAACTGCGGGAGTAGCGACGGCGCTGTCGCTGAATCCCGGCGTGTACAAGGCGCTGGCGGCCCTGGACCTGAGCAAGGCCGACGCGGCCACTCAGTATTACGTGAAGAGGCAGATGCTGGAGTTCAGACTTGCGGGTGTGGACAAGGATGACGCGGCGCGGGAACGATTGAAGAGGTTGAACGAACAGCTGACCGAGGAGCAGTCAAACTTCGATCGCAATATCTCCGATGACGTGCGGAGTGTGGAGGTCGCCAGTGTGACCGAACTCGATGGGCTGCCGCAGGATTATATTGACGGGCACAAGCCGGGGGCGGACGGAAAGATCCGCATTACGACAAACTACCCGGATTTCTTTCCTGCGCTTGACTTTGCAAAGAGCGACGACCTGCGCCAGAAGCTGTGGGCCGCCTTCAATAATCGCGCCTATCCAAAAAACCGGGAGGTGCTGCTGTCGATGATGAAGACGCGGTACGAGATCGCGACCCTGCTCGGCTACTCCTCATGGGCGGACTACAATGCGGCGGACAAGATGTTTGGGAGCGGCAGGAATATCGCGGGGTTCATCGACAACCTGGACGCCACGACGCGGCCTATCGCAGAGCGCGAATTTGCCCTCCTGCTGAAAGAGAAACAGAAGACTGAGCCGAAGGCGACACAGATTGGCGAGTACGATTCGTGGCGGATGCTGGAGCTGGTTCGGCGGTCGGACTACGATTTCGATTCGGCAACGGTCCGACCGTACCTGGCGTACGACAAGGTGAAGCAGGGCGTACTGGACACGGCGGCGACGCTCTTCCACATCTCATTCCGGCGTGAGACAGATGCCGTCGCATGGGACCCTTCGGTCGAAACATGGGATGTGATCGACAACGGCCGCGCGATTGGCCGCTTCTATCTCGATCTGCACCCGAGAGCCGGGAAGTATGGGCACGCGAACATGGTGCCGATCCTGGATGGCATCCGTGGCAGACAGCTACCGGAGGCAGCGCTGGTGTGCAATTTTGCGCAACCGACGGCGAGCGATCCGGGGCTGATGGATTATGAAGATGTCATCACGTTCTTTCACGAATTCGGCCACCTGATGCACCACATTCTGGGCGGCCAGCAGCGATGGGCGGGGATCAGCGGGATCTCCATGGAAACGGACTTCGTGGAGGCGCCGTCGCAGATGCTGGAGAAGTGGATGCGCAGTCCGCAGGTGCTGGCATCGTTTGCACGCGACTACAAGACAGGGCAGCCGATACCGGAAGAACTGGTAAACAGGATGAACCGGGCCTCAGCGTTTGGACGTGCCGGCAAAGTAGCCGACCAGAACCTGCTGTCGGCGGTGTCCTATGGGATGTACAAGGATCCGCCACAGGATACCGACCCGGGGAAGGTGACGCTAAGCGCGTTCCACCGCTACTCCCTGTTTGTGCCGCTGGCCAATGACGAGGATGCGCACATGTATACCTCGTTCACCCATTTGTCGGGCTACTCATCGGCGTACTACACATACATGTGGGACAAGATTATTGCGGAGGACTTCTTCAGCCAGTTCGACCAGAAGAACCTGCTGGCAGGGGAGGCGCCGATGCGGTACCGGAGAACCGTGCTGGAGCCGGGTGGCTCGATGTCGGCAAACGACCTGGTGAAGAATTTCCTGGGGCGGCCTGGCAATATGAAGGCATTTCAGGCGTGGCTGGGCGAGGAATTCGCCGTGGCCGGGGCACCACCCGGAAGAGGTGGCCGTTGATGGGGGTGGCAGACAACCCCAGGTCACAAAAAATTCATCTCCTGGGAACAAAGTGAAAAGCCGCGGTGTCTATACCGAGTAAGACGTAATAAGACTCACCCATCCGAGGTAGGCCATGTTCGAAGATGCGTTGATGGAGTCCGGCGGCAAGCTGAAGACCAAGAGCAAATGGTTCAGCATTGTTGCCATTGTTTTGAATGGTTCAATTCTGCTTGCCATGATTCTTTGGCCCCTGCTGCACTATGAAGCCCTGCCGTCACAGATGATGATGACGCTGCTTGTTGCTCCACCACCACCGCCTCCTCCGCCACCACCGCCGCCACCGGCAGCGCCGCAACCAAAGATTCCCAAGACGACGCAAATCACGAACCAGCTGCTGGCGCCGACAAAGATTCCGAAGGACATCAAGAAGCCAGTCGATGAACCGCCACCACCGCAATCCGCGGGCATTGCTGGCATGGAAGGCATGACAGGAGGGGCTGCGGGTGGCGCCATCGGCGGCATCCTGGGCGGCGTCGGCACGGGTCCTGCTCCTGTTGTTAAGGCGGCTGCGCCGAAGAAGGTCGCTATTTCGTCTGGCGTGATGGCTGGCAACAAGCTGTCCGGCTCTGATCCGACGTATCCTGCCATCGCCAAGGCGGCCCGTATCCAGGGTACCGTGGTGCTGCAAGCAACTATCTCCAAAACCGGCACGATCGAGAATCTCCGCGTCATCAGCGGTCCTCCGATGCTGCAGGCTGGAGCACTCAGTGCGGTGAAGGGCTGGCGGTATAAGCCATATCTTCTGAATGGCGAGCCGGTGGAAGTTGAAACAACTGTTAATGTTGTCTTCAACCTCGGCGGCTAACCAATTATTAGTTTTGGGCCAAGGTTGCGGGAACCGTCAAGGTTCCCGCAACCTTGGTGTTAGGTTATTATCCCTCTCTGGCCAGTTCGGGGCATGTGTACCCCTAACAGCCAGGTGTTAGCATCGCGAAGTTCATAACAGTTCCACATGCATCAGGAGGAAAGATTCAGTGATTCTCGCTCATCTCACCCAACTTGCGATCCATCCCTCGACCCTGGGCCTGTTTTTCCAGGACTCGAGCGCCAATACCTTCACCCCCATCGAAATGTGGGGAAGCATGGGCAACCTGGCACGCGCCGTGGTTATCCTGCTCTTCATCATGTCGATCTGGTCGCTCGCGGTGATTTTCGATCGCGCCATTTATTTCAGTGCAGCTCGTAAGCAGTCACGTGACTTCGCACCCCGTGTAGCCGGCGCCCTGCGCGAGGGCAAGCTGGATGAAGCCATCAAGGTTGCTGATCGCAACAAGAAGTCGCACCTGGCGGAAGTGGTCACTGCCGGTCTGCAGGAGTTTCGCAACTTCGGTTCAGGCGGCACCGTGACCGAGGGTCAGATCGAATCGAGCCAGCGCGCTCTTGAGCGTTCGGAAGCGATCGTGCACGCGAAGTTGAAGCGTGGACTGGGCGGTCTGGCGACGATTGGTTCGACGGCACCGTTTATCGGCCTGTTCGGAACGGTTATCGGTATTTTGAACGCCTTCCAGAAGATTGCCACTGAGAAGTCTGCCGGTATCGGTGCAATTGCCGGTGGTATCTCAGAAGCCCTGGTTACGACTGCGTTCGGTCTGCTGGTCGCAATCCCTGCCGTTATGTGCTTCAACTACTTCACCAACAAGGTGGAAGCATTTGACGTTGAGATGGATAACAGCTCCAGCGAACTGATCGATTATTTCCTGAAGCAGTCGCAGAACCGCCGCTAGAACACACCGGGCGAGAATCATCGTAGTCGCCGGGCAGGCCTGCATGGGTGGGGCCACCCGGCGAGACGAATACTCGCCGGACTGTTAGCAGTCAAAGACACTGGCGCGGAAACGCCGTTACGGAGTAAGACACACATGGCACTGGTCGCACGAGACGAAGGCTCTAAAGTCAACTCCAACATCAACGTCACACCGATGGTGGATGTGATGCTGGTCCTCCTTATCATTTTCATGGTCATCACGCCCATGGTGCAGAACAAGGTCAACGTAAACCTGGTCGCCGCGGCCGATGCAACACCGATGCCGGATGCCGATCACGAAGACCAGGCAGTCGTAGCGGTTACGCGCGATGGCCGTGTTTATCTTGGCGCCAACCAGGTTTCGATTGACGACCTGGGCAACAAGGTGAGCGACATTCTGCAGAACAAACCCGCCAAGATTGTCTATCTGCGTTCAGACGCCCGTGCCAGCTACGGTACTGTCATGAACGCAATTGATGGCGTGCGTAGTGCAGGCGTGGATCAGCTCGGTATCCTGACGGAGCCGTCGACCACGATGAACGCAGCACCGCCAGCCAAGTAAGAACGCGGTCCGCACATTGGGCCGCACACATTTGCTGGACAGGAATCGTTACAAGAACCGTTAGGAAACGAGGAAGATTATGGGAATGACATCTGGCGGCCACGGCGGCCTGTCATCGGACATCAACGTAACGCCGATGATCGATATTCTGCTCGTGCTGCTCATCATCTTCATGGCCATCACACCGGTGTCGCCGCGCGGCCTGGATGCCCTGGTCCCGCAGCCACCGAAAGACAAGACGGAAAAGCCTGATACCGAGACGAGCATCACGGTGCAGATCACACATCGCCCGGGTGGCGGTGAGCCCGGATATAAGATCAATGAAACAGACGTGGCCCATGCTGATCTTCAAAACAAGCTGGCTGGTATTTTCGCAACACGCGCTAACAAGATCATGTTTGTGAAGGGTGACGCCGATCTCGACTTCGCGCCCGTTGCCGATGTGAT
Source organism: uncultured Acetobacteraceae bacterium (assembly GCA_964658655.1). Lineage (GTDB taxonomy): Bacteria > Acidobacteriota > Terriglobia > Terriglobales > Acidobacteriaceae. The sequence continues at coordinate 112,851 of CAZZZL010000005.1, forward strand.
TGACATTGGTAAAGCAGCCGGCGTAGACCATATCGGTATCATGACTCCCAAGGTGCTGGCCGGCCAGTAAGCTCGACAGAGGGCCCGACACCTGACACTCAAATCCGCGACCGCATTACCGGCCGCGGATTTTCGTTTGTTGATGGCGATTACCTCCGCACTTGCTAGTCCTCAGAAAACAGTTACAATCACAGCGCGTAGACTTTTAACATTCCCCGATCACCGTAGACGGACCCGACACATACTCGGGGTCTGGCAATAGAAGGAGAAGAAGACCAGAATGAAGCGAACCGCACGTTTTCTAGTGCCGGCAGTTGCCAGCCTCGCAATGTTGATGAGCCTCACCGGTTGCGCGAAGCTGAAAGCGCGTGACCAGTTGAACAAGGGCGTCGAAGCATTCAAGAACGCCAAATACGAAGAGGCGATCAACCATTTCCAGAAGTCAGCAAGCCTGGATCCAGATCTCAAAAACGCGAAGATTTTCCTAGCGACGGCTTACGCTCAGAATGTGATTCCAGGCGCGGATACGCCGGAGAACAAGAAGAATGCAGAGCTCGCGGTAAACAGCTATCAGCAGGTGCTGTCCGAAGACCCGAAGAACATCAACGCGACCAAGGGAATTGCTTCGATCTACTTCAATATTGGTCAGGTTGACCAGGCCAAGGCATGGCAGAAAAAGGTTCTGGAGATCGATCCTAACGATCCTGAAGCGATGTACACCATCGGCGTGATCGACTGGACGACGTCGCGCAAGAACTCACTGAAGATTCTTGAGGCAATGGGTTCAGGCGATAAGGCGGATGGCAACCCACAGCTTCCCAAGAAAGACTGTGCTTCGCTTGCTGTTATCAATACGCCGCTAAATGATGAAGCGCTGAATTATCTGAACAAGGCTGTCGAGGTAAGGCCGTCCTATGACGATGCCATGGCTTACCTGAGCCTGGTCTATCGCCGCAAGGCCGAAACTGAGTGCGGCAACGATGATGCGCGCAAGGCAGATCTTGCCCAGGCACAAACGTGGGCGACCAAGAATATGGACACCCGCAAGGCCAACGAGGAGAAGAAGCTCCAGGCAGCTCCGGCCGGCGTGAAGATGAACAACTAAGTCCCGGCAACAAATGGACAGAGCCCCCGGCACCCGGGGGCTTTGTTTTGCTCAGATCTATGACTTGTGCGAGCCGTCAACCAAATGCATACTCTCCCGGTGTCCTGATGCGTCCCATCCGTAAAATTCTGATCGCGAACCGCGGCGAAATCGCTGTGCGGATTGTGCGTGCCTGCCGCGAGCTTGGGATCGCGTCGGTCGCGGTGTACTCCGATGCGGACCGAGCGGCGCTGCATGTACTGCAGGCAGACGAGGCGTATCGACTGGGCCCGGCGCCGGCGGCGCAGTCCTACCTGCGCAGTGAACTGATCCTGACGGCTGCGCGGCAAAGCGGGGCTGACGCTATCCATCCCGGGTATGGCTTCCTGTCTGAAAATGCCGCGTTCGCGAGCGCCTGCAAAGAGGCTGGCCTGATCTTCATCGGTCCGGGTGCTGAGAGCATGGCACTGCTGGGCTCAAAGACGCGCGCGCGACAGACGGCGGATCAAGCGGGCATGCCGCGCACGCCGGGATCGACAAAGTCGCTCGAATCTCTGAAGCAGGCAAGCGAGGTCGCAGACGAGATCGGCTACCCGGTCATGCTGAAGGCTGCGGCAGGAGGGGGCGGCAAAGGGATGTATGCTGTGCACGCGGCGAGCGAACTGCGGACGGCCTTCGACAATGCACGCAGTGAGGCAGAGCGGGCGTTCGGTTCATCGGAGGTCTACCTTGAAAAGCTGCTGGTACGACCGCGCCATATCGAAATACAGATTGCCGCGGATGAACATGGCAATTGTGTTTCGCTGGGCGAACGCGAGTGCTCGGTACAGCGCCGTCATCAGAAAGTCATTGAAGAATGTCCCTCTGCGGTGGTGAGCGAGGAGCTGCGGACGCGTATGGGCCAGGCCGCATGCCGGCTGGCGACGCGAGGCGGCTATACGAATCTGGGCACAGTCGAATTCCTGCTCGATTCGGAAGACAATTTCTACTTCCTCGAGATGAATACGCGTCTGCAGGTGGAGCACCCGGTGACCGAGCTGGTCACCGGCATCGATCTGGTGCAACTACAGATACGAATAGCCGAAGGGCATCCGCTGCCATTTACCCAGTCTGAAGTACATCGTCGCGGACACGCCATTGAGTGCCGTGTGTATGCGGAAGACCCTGAGAACAGCTTTTTTCCGTCACCCGGTAAAATCACACGGCTGCTGCAGCCGTCGGGGCCAGGAATCCGCGAGGATTGCGGCGTATACGAGGGCTGGACGGTTCCCAATGATTACGACCCGATGCTCTCGAAGCTGATTGCCTACGCGCCCACACGTATCGACGCAATCCAGAAGCTTCTGCGCGCGCTGGACGAGTACACGATACAGGGCATTCGCACGAACCTGAGCCTGTTCAAGCGCATTCTTGCGGATGAGGATTTTCGCAACGCGGCCATCGACACGGGCTATCTCGAACGATTGCTGGCCATGCCGATCGCCGGGCCGTCGGATGAGGAAACAGCGGCGTTCGCGGATGTCGCGGCACTTGCGGCGGCCTTCTTTGAGCGAACAGGCGAGAGTGCCAGTGGCGCGGCTTCGGGAAAAACGGTGCAGGCCGCGTCTGCTCCCACTCGATGGAGAGATGCGGCACGACGAGAGGGGCTGCGTTCATGACGACGGGGCCCATCCGGATTCAATTGCAGATCGACGGAGTTCTGCGGTCGGTAGTCCTCACGGCGGGCGAGCAGGAAGGCAGTTTTTCCGGCGAACTCGACGGGGAGCAGGTGGCGTTTGACGCTGTGCGGCTGATGCCAGGGGTTGTCTCGCTCGTACTTCGCTCCGGCCCGCGAAGTGGTCAGTCTTTCCGTTGTGTCTTCGATGGCTTCGACGCACAAGCGGGAACCAGGGGCATATCGATTGATCATCACGATTTTGCGTACCAAGTTTACGACCCGCGTTCGCTGGCGGCGCGCGGCAAGCGGTCCCGCCAGGATGAAGGGACACTGCTGCTCAAGGCGACCATGGCCGGCCGCGTGATTCGCCTGCTGGTGGAGAAGGGCGCGACGGTCGAGGCGCAGGCCGGTATTGTCGTCATCGAAGCGATGAAGATGCAGAACGAACTGCGCGCACAGCGTGCCGGCCGGGTGGTGGAGTTGCGAGTCACTGAAGGCGAGATGGTGGGCGCCGGCCAGGTGCTTGCCGTGATCGAATGACGGGAAGGCCTGTATCGACGGGATAGCCGTCGGCCAGATACCATAAAAGGGAAGATCCAGAAAACGCAGACGAGTTCGTCGGCGAATCAAGAGGTAACCATGACACGCGCTTCCAGCATGACTAAAAACTTTTCAAGAACGAAGCACCTGTTCCGCCTGCCTGTGATGTTTGTACTCGCGCTATCGGCAGGGGCCGGCACACTAGCCCATGCGTCGGACTGGACGCCTACGAAACTGAATGACACATCTGCGCTGAAACCGCCGGCGGGTTCGAAGGTGGCGATCGTCGAGTTCATGGACCTGGAGTGCCCGGTGTGCGCGCAGATGGACCCGGTGATCGAGCGGGCCGCCGCGCAGCACCACGTGGCATGGGTACACCTTGACTATCCGCTGCCAATGCATAACTGGAGCTTTGCCGCTGCGGTGAATGCGCGCTACTTCGATTCGAAGTCGCCTGCGCTCGGCAACGAATACAGGGCATCTGTCTTTGCGAACCAGCAGAACATTGACAATGTAAATGTGCTGACGACCTTCACACAAAAGTTTGCGAAGGACCACAATATCGATCTGCCATTCATGATGGATCCGGGCGGGAAGTTCGATGCGGATGTGCGCGCGGATCGCAGCATGGCACAGCGGATGGGCGTGAACCGTACACCGACGATCTGGGTGGTAGCGCAGACGCCGAATGGCCCGACGTATGAAGAGTTGCTCGATCGGAACGGGCTGGATTCATTGATCGACCAGGAGCAGGCCAAGGCCGGCCCGACAACTCCTGCGCACACGACGATGGCGAAGAAGCAGCACGGCCAGTAGCTGTTTCGTTGCGCTCGCTGAAGTCACGCCAGGCGGCGCGATGGCCGCCTGAGCGTCATGCCGATGGACAGCAGCACGATGAGCGCGATCAGGCACTGCGAGATGACGCAGTAGAGGCACCATACCTGCAGGACGTGCGCCTCAATCCATGTGAGGTAGAGCGCGAAGATGCAGCCTGCGACGGCCGCAAAGAACAGAAAGCCCCAGCGCTTCGCCAGCGCCAGAATAAAGAGAGCGGCATAACCGGCGATACCGACGACGGCGACAGGAATGCTCTGCCCTGCGAGGTGCAACACGGCAAAGTGGCTGTGGTTCACAATGCCGCAATCCCAATGCGCATTGATGTCGCAGGGCTCAACGGTCATGGTGTAGTGGACGTGCAGGGCGAGGCTGGAAACGACGACGCCCAGTGCGGCGAGGAAAGCAAGTAGCCAGCGCATCAGTTTAGAATCCCCATCTTCTTCGCGGTCGAGGTCAGGATCTCAAGCGCCTGGTCAATCTGGGCATGGGTATGTTCACTAGTCATAATGGTACGGACGCGCGCTTTGCCTTCCGGCACAGTCGGGAAAGCGATGCCGGTGGCCATCAGGCCGGCATCAAATAACGCTCTTGAATAATTCATGGTGGTGCGGCCATCGCCGATCAGGATGGGCGTGATGGGCGTCTCACTGGCGGGTGTGGTGACGCCGCCGATATCAAAGCCGACGGAGCCGAGCTGGTCCTTGAAATACTTTGTGTTGCTCCACAGGCGCTCGATGCGTTCGGGCTCATTTTCGAGGATGTCAAAGGCCGCGATGCATGTTGCGGCGACCGATGGCGGATGCGAGGTAGAGAACAAGAACGGGCGCGCGCGGTGGTAGAGATAGTCGATCAGGTCGCGTGATCCGCAGACGTAGCCGCCGAGTGCGCCGATAGCTTTAGACAATGTGCCGACCTGCACGTCGACGCGGCCGTGACAGCCGAAGTGGTCAACCGAGCCGCGGCCATTGCGACCGAGTACGCCAGAGGCGTGCGCGTCGTCGACCATCATGATGGCTCCGTATTTTTCTGCAAGATCAGCGAGCCTGCCGACGGGGCCAATGTCGCCGTCCATCGAGAAGACGCCGTCGGAAATGATCAGCTTGCGGCCGGGGTCGTCCGCAATTTCTTTCAGGAGCTCTTCGCAATGGTCGACATCGCGATGGCGGAAGACCTTAATTTTCGCGCGAGAGAGTCGTGCTCCATCGATGATGGACGCGTGGTTGAGTTCGTCAGAGAGGATGAAATCTTCCTTGCCGAGGATCGAGCCGACGGTACCGGCATTTGCTGTAAAGCCGCTCTGGAAGACTACGCAGGCTTCAACGTTTTTGAAGCGGGCGATCTTTTCTTCGAGCTCCATGTGAATGCGCATGGTGCCGGCGATGGTGCGGACGGCGCCTGAGCCAACGCCGTGGTCTTTGATGGCCTGGGTAGCGGCCTCGCGCAGCTTTGGATGGTCGCACAGGCCAAGGTAGTTATTGGAGGCCAGATTGATGACGCGCTTGCCATCGTAGGTGCAGACCGGGGCCTGCTCGTCCTCAAGAATGCGCAGCTTGAAATACGTCCCCTTCTGCTTCAACTCGTCGAGCGATTCAGACAGGTGCCGCAGCTGCGGCCGGGCGGAAAGGCTGGTAGCCATCGAAGGAACCTCCATGCAAATTCCATGGTAAATGGATGTGGCCGGGGAGCATATGTCGGCCAGGAATGACCTGCCTGTGGCGATGATTCACGGCGGGATTTATGAGCCGGGGAAAATGCATTTTCCGCCCAGCCACTCAATGGTTCGACGTGATATCTTTGCGCATAAAAAAGCTTGAACGTACTTCCCTTTCTGGAGGCATCACCGTGCATATCACTTTATCCAGCTGGCTTCGGCCAGCCATCGGCCCCCTTGCCGCACTGCTGGCATTCGGTGCAGCGGCTCCCGCGTTTGCGCAGGGCACCTATTCACTCGCGCCGCCGGTCGTTGGTTCGGGCAGCGTGGCGGATGCTGATCCTCCGGTCATCCGGCCGTCCACGCAGCCCTGCAAGGTGCAGTTGTTCACCGGGTTTCAATTCAACGGGTATGCGACGCAGACGTTCCCCTACGCGCCGCCGAAGAATTGTGCCGGGCCCTGGGCGAAAGTGGTTTTCGTGGCTGACTTCAGTGTCGATGGAACGAACCAGTTTGACCGCACAGCAGAGATCCAGTTGGGCGACACGATGATCTATTTCGGGACGACGCAGGAGCCATCGCCGACCGAGGAGCCTACGTGGCATGTGGAGAGCGACCTGACGGATTACACGGCGCTGTTCAAGACGGACCAGCCGGGAACGGTCGAACTCGGCAACACTGTGAACAGCACTTATAACGGCACGCAGACCGGCTCGGCGTATCTCGAATTTTACCCGGCTGACTGGCGCAATCCTGCACCGCGTACGGCAGACCAGGTGCTGCCGCTGCCGCAGACTGCCGGTGCCCAGAGTCTGAATACTACGGCAGATTCGATCAGCGAAACCTTCACGCTGCCAGAGAATGTCGAGCAGGCTTACCTCGATGTCTTCACGCAGGGGCAGAGCAACGATGAATTCTGGTGGAGTTGCATCCCGAACGATGCGCTGGCCTTGCTCGGCGCCTCCAATAACTGCGGCAATACTGCATTCCGCCAGGCCGAAGTTTCTGTCGACGGCAAGCCTGCGGGACTCGCGCCGATTTATCCGTACATTTTTACCGGCGGTGTCGATCCGGATCTGTGGCGGCCCATCCCCGGCGTGCAGACGCTCAACTTCAAACCGTATCGCGTTGACCTGACGCCGTTCGCGGGGCAATTGAGCAACGGGCAGACCCACACTGTTTCGGTGAATGTCTACAATGCCGACAGCTACTTCCAGGCGGATGCGACGCTGCTGTTATTTCAGGACCATGGTTCGAAGAAGGTGACGGGCGGGCTGACCAGCAATACCCTCGGCGCCACGCCGGTGCCGACAGAGAACGAGAACCTGGGAACCTACGCGGCAATCGGTAATGGCTCTATTGTTGTTACAGATGCACAGTCCTACAAGATTGCCGGCTATGTGAATACCTCGCATGGTAAGGTGTCGACGGTGGTGGACAGTTCGCTAAAGTTCTCTAATTCACAGTTGTACACAGCGACCTCTGAAGTGGTGAAGCAGCTGACGCTGGCCAGCCAGAAATCCACCACGCAGGATGGATGGCTTTCCTTCTCGAAGGCTGAAGAATTGACGTTCCCGCTGACCTACACGTTTACGGAGACGATAAATCCGGACAACTCAGGATCGGAGACCATCGCAGTCGATCAGAAGCTTACCGATAACACGCAATATGCTCTGTTCGATTACGTGTTTGCATCAAGCACGCTTACAGATGAGGTAAAGCCCGTCGACAAGCTGGTGTTTGATGCAACGGGAAACCTGACGTCCGAGCCAATCGACACTAACAATGAGACGTATATTTACAAGGATACTGAGGGTCATTGCTGGGACCGCACGGTCAGCGCGAAAAACGCGCTGGTCTCGGCCGTCAGTGATGGAAAAGGATGCCCCGGCGGCGAGAACCGCTGGCAGTAATTCACTCAACGTTTCAAACTCGGCCTCGCGGCTTCCGCGGGGCTATTTTTCTGCGTGGGCAGGCCACCTTATGGGTACTCACAGGCACGTTCATGCAGCAGAAATCAAACTGCTGTATGCTCAATCCCGGCGGTATGCGCGGAGACACGGATGGCATTGCGGGAAGCGAGGATCGTGGCGTTCGTAGGAGTCAGCGATGCTGCGCGCGCACGCCACTTCTACCGGGACGTGCTCGGCCTGACGCTGCTCCGTGAAGAGTTGCCTTTCGCGCTGGTTTTCGATGTGAATGGCGTAATGCTGCGTGCCACGATGGTGAACGAGGTGCAGGCGCCCAGCTATACCACCCTTGGCTGGAGTGTCGAAAATATTGAAGCGACGGTGCGCGAGTTGCGGCTGGCCGGGGTGGCCTTTGAGAAGTTTGTCGGTCTGAACGACGATAATGAATTGAACATCTGGACAGCACCAGACGGCGATCGTATCGCGTGGTTGCGCGATCCGGATGGCAACATGTTGAGTATCTCGCAACATAGCGCGCCGACTTCGGAAACGAAACAACCTTAGACTGCGGCCCGCGCAGTTCCCATGCTGTGAATCGCCGCGTGGCACATTCACCGGCACCCGGCATCGCAAACCTTTAACATCAAGACAGGATTGAATGAAACGAGAGGTGTAATGGCAGAAGGAGATTGGGTATTACTGATTGCGAGTGAGGTGGGCGGAACTGACTCTGTTTCCGACCGCGCGATGGAGCGCCTGGTCGACGCAATCAGAAAAGAAGGTTACGAGGTTGTTCGGACAACGACACCGGAAGATGGTTTGTCACTGGTGAAGTCTGACCCATCGCATAGTGCGATTTTGCTCGACTGGGATCTCGAGAGCGACACGCAGTTTGACGAACGCGCTGCCATCAAAATTCTACGCGCGGTGCGTCGCCGCAATAAACGCGTGCCAATCTTCCTTATCGCCGACCGCACCCTGGTCAGCGAACTGCCGCTGGAAGTAGTGAAGCAGGTTCATGAATATATTCACCTGTTCGGCGACACGCCGGCCTTTATCGCCAACCGCGTGGACTTCGCTGTTGAGCGTTACGAAGAGCAGCTGCTGCCGCCGTATTTTCGCGAGCTGAAAAAATACACAGACCAGGGTGCCTACTCCTGGGACGCGCCGGGCCACATGGGCGGCGTTGCCTATCTGAAGCATCCGGTCGGTATGGAGTTTCATCGCTTTTTCGGCGAGAACATCATGCGCTCCGATCTCGGCATATCGACTTCACCGCTCGGCTCGTGGCTCGATCACATCGGCCCTCCGGGCGAATCGGAACGCAATGCTGCACGCATCTTTGGCGCGGACTGGACGTTCTATGTACTTGGGGGCTCGTCTACATCGAACCAGATTGTCGGCCACGGCGTCATCGGCCAGGATGACATTGTGCTGGCCGATGCAAACTGCCACAAATCCATCTGCCACTCGCTGACGGTCACGGGGGCGCGGCCCGTTTATTTCAAGCCGACACGCAATGGCTACGGCATGATTGGCCTGGTGCCGCTGAAGCGATTCAGTCCGGAAGCGATTCAAGGATTGATCGATAAGAGCCCATTCAAGAACGGCGCAGCGTCGAAAGATCCCACGTATGCGGTCGTGACCAACTCGACTTATGACGGACTCTGCTACGACGTGAACCGCGTGGTCGAAGAACTCGCGAAGACTGTACCGCGCGTACACTTCGACGAAGCGTGGTACGCCTACGCGAAGTTTCACCAGATTTATCGCGGACGTTTCGCGATGGATGTGCCGGATGAAATGCCGAACCGACCGGCAATTTTTGCTGTGCAATCGACGCACAAGATGCTGGCTGCCTTTTCGATGGCGTCGATGGTGCACATCAAGCTGAGCGCGCGAGCGCCGCTGGACTTCGACCAGTTCAACGAGTCGTTCATGATGCATGGCACGACCTCGCCGTTCTATCCGCTGATCGCTTCGCTCGATGTCGCCGCGGCCATGATGGACGAGCCGACAGGCCCAACATTGATGGACGAGACGATTGAGGATGCCATCAGTTTCCGCAAAGCCATGTCGTCAATCGCGCATCGTTTGCGTGCTGCAGAGAACGGCGAAGGCTGGTTCTTCCGCCTCTTCCAGCCGGACCAGGTAACGAACCCGGATACGGGCGAACGGCAGCTGTTCGAGGAAACGCAGGACCGCATCCTGGCAACGAATGCGCATTGCTGGACGCTGAAACCGGGGGACACCTGGCATGGCTTTCAGGATGCGGATATCGCCGATGAATATTGCATGCTCGACCCGACGAAGGTCACCATCCTGATGCCAGGCGTGACGGCTCAGGGGCATGTGGGCGAGTGGGGGATTCCCGCAGCGATCCTGACAGAGTTTCTCGATGGCAGGCGCGTGGAGATTGCGCGCACCGGCGATTACACGGTGCTTGTCCTGTTCTCAGTCGGCACCAGTAAAGGCAAGTGGGGCAGCCTGCTGGAGAACTTGTTCGAGTTCAAAAGGCTCTATGACAGCGAGGCTTCGCTGGAAGAAGCGTTGCCAGACCTGGTCGCGAAATATCCCGCGCGTTATCGCAATGTGACGTTGAAGGACCTGAGCGACGAGATGCATGCCGCGATGGTGCAGATGAATATTCCGGCGCTGGTCGGTGAAGCCTGCGATGTCGATCCGCAACCAATTTTAACGCCGGCACAGACGTACCAGAAGCTGTTACGTAATGGTACAGAAAAGGTGAAGTTTACCGAAATGGCGAACCGCATTGCCGGTGTCATGCTGGTACCCTATCCGCCTGGTATTCCGGTGAGTATGCCGGGGGAGCGGCTGGGGAATGCGGACAGTCCGGTCATCAAGCTGATTCTTGCAACGCAGGAATTCGGCAAGCGGTTTCCTGGCTTCGAGCGCGAGGTGCATGGCATTGAAGTCGACGCAAATGGCGACTACTGGATGCGCAGCGTGATCGAATCGACGGGCCGTCGCAGCAACGGCAAGAATCGTCCCCCGAGTTCGGCACCGCCGGTAAAGAAGCGGCAAAGGGCTACGGTGCGCAGGACGCCTGAGTAGAGGTTGAACGAGAAAACGGGCCGCCAGACTGTGGCCCGTTTTTTGCTGGCGTTACCATATCGTTCGCACGTGAGGGTAATTGCGAATCTTTTCGTCCATGGTGACGAGGGGCTTGCCGAGCTTGCGGGCCGTCGCGACAATCATCCGATCCGCAGGGTCTCGATGAAACTCGCCCGGCAGACTTTCTGATTCGACAGCGATCAGATTGTCGACAGGTACGAACCGTACACCGGCAATCTGGCCCACAGTCGCCAGCCACTCTCTGAGATCCATCGCAAGGGCAATGCGTTTGCGCTGGATGAGCATGGCAATCTCCCAGGCAGAGATGGACGAGATCGCAATTTCACCAGACTCCATTTCGTCCCTGAGAACCTTGCTGGCGGCAGTGGAGAGACGCCCATCCTCCTGAGTCGCCCACCACAGCAATACGTGCGTATCAAGCACGATCATGCAGAGCTTCCCAATCTTCCTCACCGACGGGATCCGTAGGACGTTCGTAGTAGAGAAGGGTGCCGCTCAGCTTGTCTAACGGCGCAGTCTCTTCCCCGCGGTGGCGACGCAGTTCAAGAGTGGCCTGGCCGCGATCGGTGATGATGATGGGCTCGCCTGTGTTCTCGACCTCGCGAAAAAACTCGAGTGCTTTAGCCTTGAATTGCGATTTGGAGATGTGTGCTGGCAGTGTAGGTAACCCCGGTCACTTGACTATAGTCATAAGGGAGGAAAGAAGCAAGAGGGGATTTGGCGATGGCCTCCCAAGCAAGCTTTATATATACCGGCTTTTGCTTCAGTCGGGATTTTTCCAGGCGGGCGTCCAGCTTTGGCGGATGTCGATGACCTTCATGCCGGCGGCACTGGCGGCTGCGAGGCCTTCTTCCGAGTCTTCAAGGACGATGCAGCGCCCAGGACGAATGCCCATGCGGGCTGCGGCAGCAAGAAAAATGTCCGGGGCAGGCTTGCCTTGGCGGACGTCTTCGGCTGTCACCAGGTGGTCGAACAAGTCGAGCAGCCCCACGCTTTGCAGACTGCTTTCAACGTTGCCGCGTTGGCCGTTCGAGGCGACGGCCATGGGCACTTTGCCTTTCCAGGCGCGCGCGACATCGGCGACGATGGTGACCTCCTGCAATTGGGCCGAGCTGCGCTGGAAGGCGACGGCGTAGGGCTTGAGGAGCTCAGAGCGGGAGATGGGGAGGCTGCCATCTTCTGCTTCATAGGCGTCCAACAGGGCGTCAGGGGTAAGACCGACGCGGTCGAAGTACCAATCGGACTCCATGTCGCGCCCGATGCGCTGCAGAGCGTGCCGGATGGCACTATAGTGGGCGGGAGCCGTGTCGACGAGTGTTCCATCGCAATCGAAAATGAGTGCATCGAAAGTGCCTTCTTCGAGAACTATCGGCATGGATTGATTCTAGTCGGCGAGTGATTGGTCGGTTGCAGGGGGTGCGGAAGAAATGCTGGTCGTTTGCCCCAATGCGCTTCGGTCAGGATGCCAGGAAACAGCAGTTCAAACTGATTCGTATTTCCAGTTCCTGCCCTTACCTTCGGCGATCCAGTCTATGGCGGTGGCTACGCGTTTTGCACGCGTCTCGGGGCGTTTAGCATCGGCAATCCAGACACAATACTCGCGACGCCAGCCTGCACCCTTGGCTTCAAAGACCTTGAGCGCAGCCTTATTTCTCTGGAGGGCGGCTACAAGATCCAGAGGTATTTCGGCCTCGGGCTTGGCGACACGCGGCCTGGACCATGCTTTGGTCCGCTCACGTTTGTCAATGGCTTTGGACGCTCCGCGAATACAGGCCACCAGCTTTTTCCGCGGAGGCAGATCGTGGAGTGACGCAATTCTACCCAGAGAACCCATGGAACCGCTCGCTGCCAGGCCGTCAGCGCGGAGTGTCTGTTCCGCCTCTGCGCCCCAAAGACCGAAAGTGCAATGTTGTTTGAAGGCCGACATATTGGCGAGGATGACACCCTGGTAGACAAAAAACGGGCGCGACCACTTAATCTCTTCGACGACACCCGGTGCGGCCTCGTGCACCGCCTCACGCAGATATCTGAGGATGGGCTGCGCGAAGTCCGCTGCACTACTTATGTAGGCGTCTACCGCCTGCATCGTGGAGGTCGATGCATTGGAAACCGGCTTATTCATCGCGAACCTCTACGGCCATGGGGTGCATGGAGTTCATTGCGGCGTGGCCGTGAATAGTATGCCTGAAACAGACGAGGGCGACGCCTGTTTCCAGCGTCGCCCTGCCTTGTTTTGGCTCCATCGCCGAACGCATCTTCGCCCTTACGGCCAGTGCCTCAGATGCGCATGGGCATGATGATGTAGCGGTATTTGAAGTCGTCAGCGGGGTCTTCGGGGCGCATCTGGCCGGCGGATTGTGCGTCCTTGAACTCGAGGCGGACTTCGCCGGTATTGCCGGTGGCTTTGAGGAAGTCGATGAGGTATTGCGAGTTGAAACCGACGACGAGCGGGTCGAAGGTATAGGGCGTTTCGATGGTGTCTTCTGATTCGCCGGACTCGGTCGAGGATGATGAAATCTTCATCTCGTTGTTTTCGAGGCGCATCTTGATAGCGCCGGAGCGCTCGTCGGCGAACTGAGCCACGCGCTGGATGGATCCCATCAGGTCTTCGCTGCGTACGACGGCAAACTTGTTGTTGTCGCGCGGCAGAACGGCTTCGTAGTTGGGAAACTGGCCGGTGAGTTTGCGCGAAGTGAGGGTACGCGGACCGACTTTGAAGAAGAGGGTGTGTTCATCATCGGCGAACTCAATGGCTTCCTCTTCGGTGTTCGACAGGAGCGACTGGAGTTCGGACAAAGCTTTGCGCGGGATGAGCGTCTTCTTTTCGCCGTTGATGTTGGTCAGTGTCTCGCCGGTCTTCTCGATGTGGGCGAGGCGGTGGCCATCGGTGGCGACCATGGCCAGGCTCTCGGCCTTGAGGATCAGCAGGGCGCCATTGAGGGTATAGCGCGACTCCTCGTTCGAGATGGCGAAGATAGTCTTCGAGACCATGCTCTTCAGGGCAACGACTGGAATCTTGGTGAGACCGACGGCGGGAAATTCGGCTACCTGGGGGAAGTTGGCACGGGCCATGCCGACCATCTTGGTATTCGAGCGGCCGGAGCGGATCTGGACCCAATGGTTGTCCATGAGCTTGATCGATATATCGCCGTCGCTCAGAAGCTTGATGTAGTCATACAGCTTGCGTGCGGGGATGGTGCAGGAGCCGGGCTTTTTGACTTTCGCCTTGCAGGAGGTCTTGATGCTCTGGTCGAGGTCGGTTGCGGTGATGGTGAGCTTGCCTTCGGCGCCGCCATCCGGGTCGACGGAAGCTTCGAGCAGGAAGTTCGACAGGATCGGGATGGTGGTTTTGCGTTCGACCACGGACTGGGTCGCGGTCAACTCGCGGAGAAGTTCGGCACGGCTGACGGTGATCTCCATGGCAAAGCCCTGAGCGGTGTGCTGGTCTGTTTCAAGTCCTACGGCTGGCATGTATCGGGCTCCTTCGATGCAGATCGCGACTGACCACACTCTACACCAGCGCGACCGGTGGAAGACACCGGAGTTTTTGCGGAAAGCAGGGTCGTTTCCCGCCATTTCGCGAGCGGCTACGGCGAGGGTAAAAGCACGACTACTGCTGATAAGAAAGAAAAGTAAGTATTCACAGCAGCAGTAACCGTTCGGCTCGGAAAAGTGGGAAAGTCGGGTAAAACACGGTGGCCACGCGGTTCCGACAACGGTCCTGTTTTCCAAAAGCAGTCACAGGCGGTGAGGGAAAACAGGAAGAGGTGTCAATCCCCCGGATAGTGGTCACCGATTGTCCTAGTCGCGCACAATCCACAGGCGTGGTTGTGAAGGAAATCCGGTGCGCGGCTAGGAAATGTCGGTCTGTACTGCATTTGCGCAGGACAACTGGACGCCGAGTTTTTCACATAGCGGATTTTTCCTAGAAATCCACAGGCATTGAAAGGGTGGCGGAAAAGCCCGCTGCATTCCCGGCCGTGAATTTGTCAAAACGGGAAAACGGAGTCGATACTTCTCCTGATCCTGCTGCTCTGCCTTTTCTTCATCCATCTCCGAGGTTTCATGACAAAGACCAATTTCAATTCAGCACTGTGCGGCGTTCTTTCCGTTGCGCTTGTCATCCCCTCTGTCAGCCTGGCCGAGACGACCGAAGCGACAGCGCCGAAGAGTAACACGAGCTTTATTGACGCCCAGGGGACGGCGCATGTGACCAGGGTGGTGCCGGTGCCGACGACCATCAGCCCGGAGGCACAGAAGTTTCTTGCACGACCGGCGACCGATGAGGATAAGCACACAACACTAGCTGAAAGGAGAGCAGGTACGGATAAGTGGCAGAACGGGGCGGGAGAGGTTTCGCGCCAGTTGTATCCTGCGACGGTCAAGGAAGAGACAATGGCGGGTGTGCCGGTGCGGGTGGTTACACCGATGCAGACGCCTGCTGCCAACCAGGCTCATGTCCTGATGAACCTGCATGGCGGCGGCTTCAATTCGGACTCGGGTTCACTGACTGAATCGATTCCGATTGCCAACCTGACGCAGACGAAGGTGGTGGCGGTGCTGTACCGGCTGGCGCCGGAGCATCCGTTTCCAGCCGGACTGGATGACGCGGTGGCGGTCTACAAAGAGCTTTTGAAGACGTACAAGCCGGAGCACATTGCAGTGTATGGCACCTCGGCTGGTGCGATTCTGACGGCAGAGTTTGCGGTGAAGGTGAAGCAACTGGGGCTGCCGGAGCCGTCTGCGCTGGGCGTGTTTTCCGGGATGGGGGATTTCAGCCGGACGGGCGACTCGTACAACATCTATGCATTGAATGGTTTTTCCGGGCATTTTGAGGTGGGGTCGACAATTCCGGAGCCGAGTCCGTATGTAGGATCGACTGATCCGAAGGACCCGGTGCTGTCGCCAGTGTTTGCCGATCTGCATGGACTGCCGCCGACGATCTTTATCACCAGCACGCGCGACCTGCTGCTGAGCGGGACGACGACCCTGGACCGGGCATTTCTTCACGCCGGCGTAGATGAGAAGCTGGTGGTGTTTGAAGCGCTGCCGCATGCCTTCTGGAACGAGCCGAAGCTGCCGGAGTCAAAGGAAGCGGACCGGATCATGGCGGAGTTTTTTACGAAGCACCTGGGCAATTAGCGGAAGAGCAGATAGCGAAGGCCCGGTCCGCTTGAGGGTGGTTAGCTGGTGGTGCCGGGTGGGTTATTCGGATCGCAACGCCTCCACTGGTTCAATGGAAGCGGCGCGACGGCACGGAACGAACGTTGCGACAAGAGCTGCCGCGGCGAACATCAGCAGCACCGGGATTGCGACGATGAGATTGGCGGGAGTGGTGCCATAGAGCAGCGCCGACAGGCTGCGGCCGATGGCCAGGCTCGCGACCCATCCGAGTGCCAGGCCGGCAGAGACCGGTAGAACGATCATCCCCATCATGAGGGCATACACGCTCTGCCGGGTGGCGCCGAGGGCCATGCGGATGCCGACCTCGCGTGTACGTGCCTCTACGGCATAGCTGAGCGTGCCGTAGATGCCGAGGAGCGCGAGGAGCAGGGCGGCTGCGCCGAAGGCGATGAAGATGGTGGTCTGCAGGTGTTCGGGTGCGAGAGAGTCTCGCAGCTGGTCATCCAGCGTATGTACGCGGGCGATGGTGACGTCGGGGTTGTAGGTCCAGATGGCGTTGCGGACAGCGGCGGTCAACCGGGCCGGATCCTGCGTGCCGCGTACGAGGAAATGGGGACTATAGGGTGGGTTGTCCCAATAGGGAAGGTAGACCATGTCCGCGGGGGCGAGGCGGAGTGAATTGCTGCGCGCATCGGCGACAACGCCAACGACAGTGAAGGTCTGGCCGTTGCGCCTGAACTGTCGTCCGAGCGCATCGCGGCCCGGCCAGACTACCTGGGCTGTCGCCTGCGAGATGATGGCTGACTTGGCGGTGCGGTCGCGATCATCCAGGTCACGGCCTTCAAAAAGCTTCTGTTGCAGGGTTGCGAAGTAGCCTGGTGAGATCCATCGATAGTTGGCAAGGACAACATGGTCTGAAGGCTGGCCGACCGGGTCGACGCCATCAATCCAGCTTTCACCTTCGAGGAGCATATAGCTGACCAGCGAGGCCGACTGAACTCCTGGAAGCTGGCGCAGCCTGGCGAGCACGCCGTCGTCGAAGCTGGCGCGGGCTGGATCAGTAAAGGTGCTGCCTTGCAGGGCGACATCGGCAGCGACTACGTTGCCGGTGGAGAAGCCTTTATCGGAGGTGGAGAGATGAATCAGACTGCGGGCGAAGAGGCCGGAAACGAGCAGGAGGGTGGTGCAGGCGAACACCTGCAGTCCAACGAGCGTGCGGCGTAACCGGTTACTGCTGCGTGAACCGGAGGATCGGAAACTGCCCTGAAGGGCTTGCTGTGGCTGTGCGCGCAGGAGTCGCAGGGCGGGCAGGACGCCGAAGATGAACGAGGCGCCGACGGTGAGCAGGACCGACACGGCCAGGACGCCGATATTGATTTCGACTGCGCCGGATCGTGGGATCGCCATCTGCGCAAAGTCAGCGAACCGATGAACGGCGAAGATGGCGAGCGAGATGCCGAGCACGCCGCCTGCTGTGGAGAGAATGGCGACCTCGGCGAGAGCGCTCTGCAGAAGCTGTGCAGACGAAGCACCCAGGGCTGAGCGCAGAGCAGCTTCGCGGTCGCGCGCGACGTAGCGGGCAAGCTGTGCGTTCGCGAGGTTGACGCAGGCAATCAACAGGACACTGATGACTGCCGCCAGCAGGAGCCAGAGGCGTGGAGCCGTGCGGCCAACGATAACTTCCTTCATGGGCTGGAGGTAGGCGGCAAGCGCGCCTTTTACCGGGCCGTCCATCTGGTCAGGCGGGATCTGGCGGGCGATCTGCTCCTGTAGAACGTTGAGGTGGTCCTGCGCGGCGGCGAGCGATACAGAGGGCCTGAGGTGGGCGAGGACGACGTAATTGCCATAGTCGCTGTTCCAGCCGAAGTCATTCCAATCAAGCACGAGTGGTGTCAGCAGTTCGGGCGATGGCAGTTGTCTTGGTTCAGGGGCGGGCGACAGTTCACTGGCTTTCGGAAAATAGAAGCTCCGGGGAAGGACGCCGACGACCTGCCGGGTGGTTCCCGCGACCTTGATCGACTTGCCGATGACGTCGGGGTCGCCGTTAAAGAGAGACTGCCAGAGCTGCCAGGAAAGGATGGCGACATTGTCGTGGCCGGCGGTTGATTCGCCCGGCAGGAAGTTGCGGCCGAGGAACGGCTGAGCGCCGAGGACGTCGAGAAGATTGGGCTGGGCCATGATGCGCCCGACATTACGGGGGTGATCGCCGCCAAGGCTCACGCCGACAGAATTCTGCTGCAGGACTGTCAAATCGCTGAAGGTGTCGGCTTGCTGACTCCAGACATTGGCGTGTCGCGGATTGGGACCGGAGTAGGGGAACAGCTTTTCAAGGAATCGCACCTTTTCCCAGACAGCGACGAGGCGGCCGCTGTCGCGATAGGCGAGCGGCTTGAGCAGCACGCCGTCGACGATGCTGAAGAGCGCGGTGGTCGCTCCGATGCCGAGCGCAAGGGTCAGGACAGCTGTGAGGGTGTAGCCGGGGGCTTTGAGCAGCTGGCGAAGGCCGTAGCGAAGATCCTGAAGGATGGAAGACATACTGGCTCCTGATGTCAGAGGGGTTGGAGCACTTGCCGTGCCATTACAGAGCGGGCGCAACTACTTTGCTTTCAACGGCGGGTTATTTCGCGCCAGGTGATGGGTGTTCGATGGTGGTCGGGGGTCGTCCATGGATGGACGCTGCCGGTCGGGCTGGGCGCGGAAACGCAGATTCCTCCACTGCGCTCCACTCCGGCCGGGATGACAGGGCAGAGCGGGATGGCGCTTCGAGGTTCTCCTGTCCGGGCTGACCTAGAGGCCGTTGCGCGTGATCACAGACTTGTAAAACTGGGCGCTTAGTTTTGGGGTACGTTTCTGGGTTTTGAAGTCGACGTAATGGATACCGAAGCGCTTCTGGTAGCCGTCGGCCCATTCGTAATTATCGAGCAGGCTCCAGAGGAAGTAGCCCTTGACCGGCACGCCTTCTGATACACCGCGATGAAGCTGGGTGAGGTAGTTGCGCAGATACATGACGCGATCCGTGTCGAGGACAGTTCCCTCGGTCGTGAGCACGTCGGCGGAGGATGCGCCGTTCTCGGTGATGTAGATCTCTTTCAGATTCCAGAGATCGTTTGCCAGTTTTGGCGCCCAGTAAAGCGCTTCGGGACCGATGGTGAGCCAGTCGCTGTACATGTGCGGATACGAGGCCGGGTTGGGCACCACCGCGTACCCTTTTTCGGAACTGTCGGCGCGCACCCAGGTGGGCTGGTAGATATTGATTCCCTGGAAGTCGAGCGGACTGCTGATGATCTTCAACTCGTCCGGAGTGAACTTCGGTGCATTGGGGCCGAGACGCTTCAGGTACTGGTCGGTGTATTTGCCTTCGCGTATGACGGTGAGGTAGCCGGCGTTCTCCTCGCGCATGGCTTTGGTTGCGGCTTCGACATGCTCAGGCGACTCGAAGACGGGCGTGGTGGCGATGACGTTCTCGGCTGAGCCGACTTTCGTTCCGGGCTTCGCGGCGGCGCGAATCGACTGCACGGCGAGGCCGTGGCCGAGGACGGCGTAGTGATTAAGCTGGGCAACCTGCGCGGCGTTCAACTTAAGACCAGGAGCATGGGTACCAAGCCGATAGCCAAGCTCGACGAAGGTGCTGATCTCATTCATGGTCATGAAGTGGCTGACTTTGTTTGAGAGCTTGCCGGCGGCGTAGCCGGCGTAATCGGCGAATGCCTTTGCGGTATCGCGATTCTGCCAGCCGCCCTTGTCCTCGAGAGTTTGAGGCAGGTCCCAGTGATAGAGGGTGCAGTAGGGCTGGATGCCGGCGGCGAGCAGCTCGTCGAGCATGCGGTTGTAAAAGTCGAGGCCTTTGGGATTCGGCGCACCTGTGCCTGTCGGAAAAACGCGCGACCAGGCGATGGAGAAGCGGTAGGTTTTAAGGCCCAGCCCCTTCATGATGGCAATGTCTTGCTTGTAGAGATGGTAGTGATCGTCGGCGACATCGCCGGTATCGCCGTCGTGTGTTTTGCCCGGTGTGTGCGAGAAGGTGTCCCAGATGGATGGGCCGCGGCCGTCTTCTTTTACGGCGCCTTCGACCTGGTAGGACGCAGTGGCCGAACCCCATAGGAAGCCTTGCGGGAATTCGCGTGCTGCCGCGATGGTGGGTGTGGCCTGAGCCTGTGCGCTGGTGAATGCAATAGACGGAAGTGCGGCAGAAGCAGCACTCGCTCCCAGTATGCGGGCAAAGGCCCTGCGCGAAAAAAATCCGTTCACTGTGTCTCCAACGCTGCGCCGCACGGGATCGCGGATCAATTGTTCGCAGACCCACGAAGTATATCTGTTTGCGTTGTGGCGAGATGTTTCGCACGCAGAGGGAGACTGCGGCTCAGGTGACGGCTGGGAGTTTGATCACGCAAAACCGGGGTGATGAGCGCGAAATCGTTACAGCGAAATTGCATCCTAACCGAGAGTTGTGGAGTTTCTACCAGAAGAATGAGTGAAGGAGTGGTATGCCCGCGATCCCGATGCGAAATTTTGGCAAGACCGGTGTGCAAATCTCTGCGCTGGGGCTTGGCGGTCATCATCTTGGTGCAGCCAAGGACGAAAAGACTGCTATCGAAATCGTTCATCGTGCGGTCGACGGCGGGATCACTTTTTACGACAACTGCTGGGAGTACAACCGGGGCAAGTCGGAATCGTGGCTTGGCATGGGACTGAAGGGACTGCGGGAAAAGGCGTTCCTGATGACCAAGGTATGTACCCATGGCCGGGACGGATCGCTGGCTCTACAGATGCTCGAACAGTCTTTAAGACGTTTGCAGACGGACCATCTTGATCTCTGGCAGATCCACGGCGTCACGTTTCAGAATGACCCGGACCTTTTTATTCGCAAGGGCGGCGCAGCAGAGGCAATGCTGAAAGCGAAGGAGCAGGGCAAGGTACGCTTCTTTGGATTTACGGGTCACAAGGATCCGGATCTGCACCTGGCCATGTTGGACACGGGCTTCCCATTTGACGCGGTACAGATGCCGCTGAATCCGTTCGATTCCACCTTCATGAGCTTCGAGCAGAAGGTGCTGCCAGTGTTGAATCGAAGAGGCATTGCACCGCTGGGCATGAAGCCGATCGGTGGTCATGGAGAGCCGGTGCAGAAGGGCGTGCTGACCGCGACGGAGGCGCTGCGCTATGCGATGAGTCTACCGGTTGCGACGACGATTTCCGGTGTGGAGGAGATGCACATCCTGGAACAGAATCTACAGATCGCACAGAACTTTACGCCGATGACGCCGGACGAAATGCAGGCGCTGCGCGAACGCTGCCGCTATTACGCAGGCGACGGCCGGTTTGAACTATATAAGACCTCGATCAAGTTCGATAACCCGGAGGCGCGACTCGCGCATGACTTCCCTATCGATATGGCATCGGTTGAGGTGAAGGAAATGGTGCATGAAGTCGACAACAGCGGTCGTGCGTGGCCGCAGGTTTCGTCGTAGAGCATAACCAAAAGTCTCCGTACAAACGAAAGAGAATCAGGACATCAAAAACTATGCAGGAACCAGGCAAGACAGGCCCCGATGTAAGCCGCCGCGGATTCATCAAGGGCGCGGCAATGACAGGAGTTTCCGTGGTGATGCCAGGCGACAAGGTAGCGAGCCCGATAGTTAGCGGCAAGGATTCCGAAAGCGGTGCAGATGTTGGCAGCTTCATGGTGCCGCGCCGTCCTATGGGTAAGACCGGGTTGGAGGTCTCGATTATCGGGATGGGTGGGTTTCATCTCGGCACGGCAGCAGGCCAGCCCGAAGTGAACAACATGGTCGCAAAGGCTCTGGACCATGGCATCAATTTCTTTGACAACGCATGGGAATATCACAAGGGAGTAAGTGAAGAGCGCGTTGGTGCTGCGCTTAAAGGCAAGCGCGAGAAGGCAATTGTGATGACGAAAGTATGTACGCATGGCCGCGATCAGAAGGTGGCGATGCGGATGCTTGAGGAATCGCTCGTGCGCCTGCAGACTGACCATCTCGACGTGTGGCAGGTGCATGAAGTTGTTTACTACAACGATCCTGAAAAAATATACGCGCCAGATGGGGTACTGGAAGCTCTGACCAAAGCAAAGCAGCAGGGCAAGGTGAGATTTGTAGGTTTCACTGGTCATAAAAACCCGACCATTCATCTGGATATGCTGAAGCGGGGCTATGCGTTTGACACAATCCAGATGCCATTGAATGCGCTGGACCCGAGCTTCCGCAGTTTCGAAAAGAATGTGCTGCCGGTGGCACGCGAGCGTGGTCTTGCCGTGTTCGGCATGAAGAGCATGGGCGGTTCCGGCGAGATGATTTCAAAGGGAGCACTGACGCCGACGGAAGCGCTTTCGTACGCGATGAGCGTACCCGGGATTGCGACAACCATCAGCGGGATGGACTCCATGGGCGTGCTCGATCAGAATCTGGCTATCGTGCGCGACTTCAAGCCGCTGACGGATGCGCAGATGCAGGCGCTGCGGGACCATGGGAAGCAGTTTGATGACGGCCGTTTTGAATTGTTCAAGAGCACAGTGAAATATGATGGTGACGTGGGGCGGGCGCAGCACGACTTCCCGACCACGATGGATTTGCCCGCTTAAAATAGTCGGCGTTGCGTGGCTGTGCGATGATGTCTGGGCCAGCGAAGCTCTTCTGCGAAGAGACACGAACATATGCCTGCGTCCATCGAGATGGCGTCTCAACAACCGCTTGTAGAACTGCAGGAAAAGCTCTGTGCATCAGTCCGAGATCTATCGGCGATTGAAACTCAAATGCGCCCACAGACCAGACCGACTGCATGGTGCATCCAGCAGATCGTAGAACATCTTTTACTCACGTACAGGAGCACGAGCGAGATTCTGCGCGAGCGCCTGGCAAAGGGTACTCCTACCAAGAAGCCGGCGACACTTCCACAGAAGCTCATGCAGTTCGGAGTCGTGGAGATGGGTTTTTTTCCACGCGGCAGGAAAGCTCCCGCGTTCGTGCAACCGGCCGCTCATTCGAGACCTCGCAGTGGCGAAGAACTTGCGCCTGCGATCGAAGCGGATGTTGCTTCGCTGTCGACGTTGATTGACGCATGTGAGGAGACGCTGGGCCGCGGCAGGTCTGTCACGCATGCGGTGATGGGGCCGATGAGTATGCAGCAGTGGCGCAAGTTCCAACTGATTCATGGCCGCCATCACATTCGGCAAATCATGGCGATCCGTGCTGAGCATGGTGTTTAGTCTTAAAACAGCAGGTGCGATGGAAGGGGCGGTTCAATGTATGGGAATTGAATTCACCGGAACTACTGCCGTAATACCTTCTGCCGATTTGAAGATGTCGCTGGAATGGTGGATAGAGATTTGCGGATTTACTGAAGTCTTTCGCGATGCGACGCCGCCTAGTTATGCGGGAATTGCTCGTGGCAATGCGTCCATCCATTTATCGCGGATCACTGATCCGAACCTCGCACGTACAGTGGGGGAACAGACGATGCTGCGCATCGCCGTCACTGGAATCGATGCTTTCTATGCGGAATACGGGCAACGTGGGGGCATCGTACACCCGAATGGTGCGCTCCAGCAGAAGCCATGGGGAGGTCGGGAGTTTAGCGCAATCGACCCCTGTGGTGTCTGTGTGACTTTTTGCGCTTAATCCGTTTGAAGTCGATAGACTGCTGTTGCAGTGCGACCCAGGACCTGCTCTTTCTCCGAAGGTGAAAGCTCACCGAGCAGCGAATGCAGCGTGTCAAACCAGCCAGCGTACGTAGTCGCGACAGTGCAGACGGGCCAGTCTGATCCTGCCATCGTGCGATGCGGGCCAAAGCATTCGAGCACGGTGTCGATATAGGGTCGCAATCCAGGGACTGTCCAATGCCGCCAGTCCGCCTCCGTGACCAGGCCCGACAGTTTGCAAAAAACATGTTCACGTTTCGAGAGCTCGAGCATCAGGGTGCGCCACGGCTCGACCGCACCGCTGGCCGCGAGAGGCTTTGCGAGATGATCCAGTACGAAGACCTGGTTGGGATGACGATCTACCATTTCGATCGCGGCTGCGAGCTGCTTCTCGACGACCAGGATATCGTACACGAGGCCGGTGCCTCTGAGCATAGACAGGCCATGGTTGAATGCGTCGCTGAGCATATACGCGTCGGGCTCGGCCTGCAGAACATGACGCAGCCCCTTCAGCAGGGGCTGCTGCCGCAATGATTCCAATGCCGGCGCGAAATGCGGGCCGGCTATGGGAGCCCAGCCAACCACGCCGCGCACAAGTGGTGTGATCTCCGCAATATGTAATAGCCACTGCGTCTCTTCGAGGGACTGCCGCGCCTGCACGCTCACGACGCCGTCAATGCCGGCCAGAAGGGCCAACGGCTCGAGGTCGCCGGCGAGGAAATCTCTCTGCAGGGCGGACATCGATCTGTCGATCCATTCGTATTCTTCCGGCGTGTAGTGCCAGAAGTGATGATGGGCATCGATTCTTGGTGCAGCTCCAGCTGCAGTAGTTTTCTTCATGGCCACGCAAATACGTTAGATTGGAGGGGCCGCTTTCTGCAACCGCTCGCAGTTCCGAGGAGAGTCGTGATCAAGACAGGAATTCTTAACCCGGCGATTCAATCGCTGCTATGCCGCGTGCGTCACACGAACCTGCTGGTGATTGCCGATCGCGGGTTTCCCTACTGGCCGGGCATCGAGACAATCGATATCTCGCTGGTCGACGATGTGCCACAGGTGGCGCAGGTACTGAAGGCAGCGCTCGAAAATTTTAAAGTCGGACAGGCGTGGATGGCTTCCGAGTTTATTGTGGGCAATACAGCG
The DNA here is from genome assembly GCA_964658655.1 of uncultured Acetobacteraceae bacterium. Classification (GTDB taxonomy): domain Bacteria; phylum Acidobacteriota; class Terriglobia; order Terriglobales; family Acidobacteriaceae. Next base: position 137,547 of record CAZZZL010000005.1, read on the forward strand.
GAACAGGTCTCTTCGACGCGCGCGCTGCTGGGCGATGTGCCACTAGCTTTTGTTTCGCACGCTGAGTTGAAGCAAAAGGTTCCCCAGGCAATTGGACTGATTCGCACTGGCGATACGACGCAGTATGCCAATATTATTCTTGAGTCCGCATAAGTGTTCGAGAGGTGTGGTAATTGTTTCACAGATGGCCGCGAGGAATAACGCCCATGATTACTTTTTCTATCTGCAAGAATGACCACAGCAAGAGCGTCAACAGCAACCTGACCCGGTTCCTCGCGTTGGCCACCCTTCTGGCGGCAGCCTTTGGTGGACACTGTGGCATTGCAGGAGCACAGGCCGCACAGCAGGATCAGCCAACGGCAAATGATAGTGCAGCAGCGATCGATGAAGCGTGGCAGAAGGCCAGCGCGAAGTATGACAAGCAGCGGAATGCATTGCTTGAAACAGTCGATCGAGTCGCGATTGAAGGACCCTTTCAGCCGGACTGGCAATCCCTCACGACCTATACGGTGCCGGAGTGGTACAAGGATGCGAAATTCGGCATTTTCATTCACTGGGGCGTGTACTCGGTGCCGGCGTATGGGAGCGAATGGTATCCGCGTGAGATGTATCTCGAAGGTTCCGATGTGAACAAGCATCATGTCGCGACATATGGACCGCTGACGCAGTTTGGCTACAAAGATTTCATTCCTAAATTCAAAGCCGAGCATTTTGATCCCGCGGCGTGGGCGCAGCTTTTCAAAGACTCAGGTGCGAAGTATGTAGTGCCGGTCTTCGAACATCACGATGGCTTTGCCATGTATGACAGCGGTTTGTCCGACTGGACTGCGAAGAAGATGGGGCCGCAGCGTGACGTGGTGGGCGAACTTGCCGCGGCCGTGCGTGCGCAGGGAATGAAGCTTGGCGCGTCCTCACATCGTGTCGAACACGACTGGTTTCTTGAGGGCGGGCGGAAGCAGGCCTCTGATGTGAACGATCCGAAATATGCAGCGTTTTACGGGCCGGCACACACGCGCCTCTCCAATACGGAAGACCTGGCGCAGGACTGGACCTATGTGAGCCCGGCGTATGGGAATGACTGGCTCGCTCGCGACGCGGAGATCGTGGAGAAATACCATCCCGACCTGATGTATTTCGACTGGTGGATCGGTCAGCCATCTGTTCGCCCCTATCTGGCAAAGTTCGCGTCGTTTTATTACAACGAATCGACGAAGCGCGGAACCGTCGGCGTCATTAACTACAAGACTCTTGCAATGGATGAGAAGTCTGCCGTGCTCGATTTTGAACGCGGACAGACGGCGGAAATCCAGCCCTACTACTGGCAGACCGATACGTCGGTGAGCAATAAGTCTTGGGGGTACATTGAGAATGACAACTTCAAGACGCCGGACTTTATTGTGAAGCAACTGGTGGACATTATCAGCAAGAATGGCAACCTGTTGATGAACATTGGCCCGCGCGCGGATGGAACGATTCCAGATGGGGTCCAGGAGGTGCTGCGCAGTGTGGGGGGCTGGCTCAAGATCAATGGTGAGGCCGTTTACGGAACGAGGCCGTGGACAATCTATGGGGAAGGACCTACGCAGGTGAAGGCCGGCTCCTTTCATGATACAGACACGGTTTTGTATACGCCACAGGATTTCCGTTTCACAACGAAGAACAAGGTTCTTTACGCGATTGAGATGGAATGGCCGACCGATGGCAGCGTAGTCATTCACAACCTCAGCAGCAATACGGCGGGAGCCCGCGCGGTGAGCGGCGTTACGCTTCTCGACTCGGGTGCGGAGTTGAAGTTTACACAGCAGACGGATGGGCTGCATATCCAGGTACCGAAGAACGCACCGGGCAAATATGCTTATTGCTATCGCATCAGCTTTTAGGTTTCCAGTTGCCGGGGTCGCGAGAAGACGTCATACCCAGCCGCCATCGATCACATAGCTTTGACTGGTGATTGCCGCGCTGTCATCTGATGCGAGAAACAGGACGAGTCGCGCCACTTCTTCAGGTTGGAGCATGCGCTTCAGCGCCTGATTTTTTAATATCTCGGCTTCATATTCGGGAGTAAACCAGAGCTGCTTCTGGCGCTGCGTCAAGATAGCTCCAGGCAGAACTGCATTCACGCGGATGTTGTCGACGCCGAGTTCATGGGCAAGAGTCCGCGTCATACCGACGATCGCAGCCTTTGCGGTGACATAAAGCGGAAGGCCGGTTGAAGGAATGATCCAGGAGATGGAACTCATATTAATGATGGAGCCGCGCTGCGCCTTCCTCATTGCTGGAAGAACGCCCTGTGCCATGAAAAACTGCGGCTTCAAGTTGACGGATATCGATTGATCCCATGATGCAGCGGTAACTTCTTCGATCGAGTGCCGGGTATCATTCGCTGCGTTATTGACGAGTACGTCGACAGTGCCGAATGTATGAAGGATATGCGCGACGGTTTGTTGCAGGGCATGGATATCAGTCAGATCGCACGGATAGTAGGTCGGTATAACCAGGCCACGCTTATTAAGGGTTTCGGCCAGATTTTCGGCGGCGCGGTGCTGGATATCCAGAAAGGCTACCTTCGAACCTTGTTCCGCAAAGGCGGTTACGATCGATGCGCCAATACCGGAGGCGCCGCCTGTCACCAGGACCACTCGATCTTTCAGGCTGGGATAGATGGCGAAATTTGAGGCGGCATTCATTAGAGTTGTGATCCTGCGATGAGGAAGTGACTATAGTTAATTCCCAAATAGTCTAATGCGATTCACGGGTAACTGCGGTGCCCCTGCAGCCGACAAGGAAGTCAAGGTCCGCACCTTTGTCCGCCTGCATGACGTGCTCGACATACATTTGCTGATAGCCGCCCTGGAATGGAAGCGGGGTCGGTTTCCATAGACCCTTACGGCGCGAGAGCTCGTCGGCGGAAACATCCAGATGAAGTATTCGGGCTTCAACGTCCAACTCGATCATGTCCCCGTCCTGCACGAGTGCGAGCGGGCCACCGGCCGCAGCTTCAGGACTCACGTGAAGGACAACAGTGCCGAAGGCAGTCCCGCTCATGCGGGCGTCCGAGATGCGGACCATGTCGGTGATGCCGCGGAGCAGGAGCTTTGTGGGTAAGCCCATGGCGCCGACCTCTGCCATGCCCGGATAGCCCTTGGGGCCGCAGCCTTTGAGCACCATGACGCAGGTCTCGTCGATGTCGAGTTCCGGTTCGTCGATGCGGGCATGATAGTGCTCGATGTTTTCGAAGACAACGGCGCGGCCACGATGTTTCATCAGGTGGGGTGACGCGGCGGAGGGTTTAAGAACAGCGCCGTCAGGAGCGAGATTTCCTTTCAACACGGCAACGCCGCCATGCGCAACCAGTGGATTATCGAGAGAGCGGATGACTTCTTTATTCCAGTTTGGCGCGTCCTTACAGTTATCCCAGATGCTTTGGCCATTGACTGTAGGTGCATCGCGATGGATGTAGCCGTTCTCTCCGAGTGTTCGAATGGCTGCTGGCAGACCGCCCGCATAATAGAAATCTTCCATGAGGAAACGACCGGAGGGCATCAGGTCGACGAGCGTTGGCACACTATGGCCAAGCCTATCCCAGTCTTCGAGAGTGAAAGGAATATCGACGCGGCCGGCGAAAGCGAGCAGGTGAATAACGGCGTTCGTTGAACCGCCGAGTGCTCCATTCACACGGACGGCATTCTCAAAATTTTCGCGGGTGAGAATTCTCGAGATGCGCAGATCTTCTCTTACCATCTCGACGATGCGCCTGCCGGAGAGGTGGGCAAGGACGGACCTTCGGGAATCAACCGCGGGGATAGCTGCATTGTGAGGAAGGGAGAGCCCGAGTGATTCTGCCATGCTGGCCATGGTGGAAGCGGTGCCCATGGTCATGCAATGACCAGCCGAGCGAGCCATGCATGCCTCGGCATTGAAGAAGTCCAGCTGCGACATTTTGCCGGCCTTGACGTCTTCACTGAAGCGCCAGACGTCAGTGCCCGAGCCAATGTCGCGGCCCTGAAATTTTCCATTGAGCATGGGGCCGCCGGAGACGACGATGGCCGGCACATCGCAGCTGGCGGCACCCATGATGAGAGCAGGGGTCGTCTTGTCGCAGCCACACATCAACACGACGCCGTCAATTGGATTGCCACGGATCGATTCTTCGACATCCATGCTGATGAGATTGCGAAAAAGCATCGCGGTGGGACGCAGCAGAGTTTCGCCGGAGGACATGACAGGAAACTCAAGTGGGAAACCGCCGGCCTCCCACACGCCGCGCTTGACGCGTTCAGCAAGGGCGCGCAGGTGTGCGTTGCACGGCGTGAGTTCCGACCAGGTATTACAGATGCCGATGACGGGGCGGCCATCAAATACGTCGTCAGGAAAACCCTGGTTGCGCATCCAGCTGCGATGAAGGAAACCATCCTTATCGGTGCGGCCAAACCATTCGGCGGAGCGGAATTTTTTTCCTTCACTCGACACGCTTCTCTACCTCGAACAGGGTTTGGCACGCAACAATACATAGTACCGAATGGCACCTTATAATTCTCATGCCACGGGATCGGCATCCCAGGCCGATGGATGGATCTCGCACAATGACCTCGCCATTTCCGATCCTGCAGGCCGCTCCCGGCAAAACGCACGCGCATCCTCATGAGTCGTTTGCAGAACATACGGCGCTGGAGCAGAAGCTAAAGGCTACGGTGAAGGGCGAAGTCCGGTTTGATGATGCGTCCCGCGCGCTGTATGCGACAGACGCTTCGAATTACCGACAGGTTCCGATCGGGCTCGTGCTCCCGCGTGACAGCGATGATGTGATAGCCGCGATTGCCGCTTGTCGAGAGTACGGCGCGCCTGTGCTTTCGCGCGGCGGTGGAACAAGCCTTGCCGGTCAATGCTGCAATGTCGCCGTCGTGCTCGACTTTTCCAAATACATGTCTGCGATTCTGAGGGTCGATGCCGCCGGGCGGATGGCGACGGTACAGCCTGGCGTGGTGCTTGACTCGCTGCGACGGGAAGCGGAAACGCACGAGCTCACTTTTGCGCCGGACCCTGCCACGCACAGTCGATGCACGCTTGGCGGGATGATTGGTAACAATTCCTGTGGCGTACATGCGTTGATGGGCGGTAAGACCGTCGATAACATCGAGGCGCTGGAGATACTGCTGTATGACGGGACGCGGATGCGCGTTGGTCGTACGAGCGAAGCAGAGCTCGTAAAAATTATCGAGGCTGGAGGACGGCGCGGAGAGATTTATGCGGGACTCCGGCATTTGCGGGACAGCTATTCCGCGCTGATCAAAGAGCGTTTCCCTGATATTCCGCGCCGTGTGTCCGGTTACAACCTCGACCAGCTACTGCCGGAGAATGGCTTCAACGTGGCGCGCGCGCTGGTCGGCACAGAGGGAACGTGCGTCACGATTCTTGAGGCTGACTGTGAGTTGAAGCCGAGTCCGCAATATCGTCGACTCGTCGCGCTTGGATTCGAGGATGCCTTCATTGCAGCAGACCATGTACCGGCGGTTCTGCAGTTGAAGCCGATCGGGCTGGAGGGTTTCGATGGGCTGCTGGTGGACTACATGCTGCGCAAAAACCTGGTGGTGGAGGATGTAAAGCTGTTGCCTGCCGGTCGCGGATTTCTGCTGTGTGAGTTTGGGGCGGATTCATCGCGAGAGGTCGACGCCATGGCTGACGCGCTCGTCGTCTCTGCGGGGAGTTTCGATGCCAAGCCAAGCATCGCGCGTTACAACGACGAGCAGGCGGCACGTGTGTGGAAGGTGCGCGAATCGGCACTTGGCGCAAGCGTCTTTGTGCCGGGTGAGCAGAGTGGGTGGGAAGGCTGGGAGGACTCTGCGGTGCGGCCGGAATTACTCGGCGCTTATCTGCGCGAGTTATTCGTACTCATCGAGCGCTACGGTTATCGCACGCCGATGTACGGCCACTTCGGACAAGGGTGCGTGCACCTGCGCATCTCGTTTGACCTGAAGACCGGCGAGGGAGTCGCGAAGTACAGAAGCTTCATTGAAGAAGCTGCGGATATCGTGTTGAAGTATGGCGGCTCTTTTTCCGGTGAGCACGGCGACGGACAATCTCGAGCAGCTTTGCTTCCGAAGATGTTTGGCCCCGAGTTGATGCGTGCATTTGCAGAGTTCAAGGCATTGTGGGATCCGGCTAACATGATGAACCCCGGAAAGCTGATTGATCCGATAGCTGTGTACGATCCGATTGATAATCTGCGCATTGGTGCGGGCTACCAGGCGGCTCACGAAAAGGTGTGGTTCCAGTATCCGGGCGATGGTGGTTCATTCAGCGATGCAACCACGCGCTGTGTAGGTGTAGGGGCCTGCCGAAATCAGGACCACGGGACAATGTGCCCAAGCTATATGGCGACGCGGGAAGAGAAGCACTCCACGCGCGGCCGCGCGCATCTGCTCTGGGAAATGATGCAGGGCAATGTGGTCAAGGACGGCTGGCGCAACCAGGAGGTAAAACAAGCGCTTGATCTCTGTCTATCCTGCAAGGCATGCAAAACGGAGTGCCCCGTAAATGTAGATATGGCTACGTGGAAGGCGGAGTTTCTCGCGCATCACTATGAAGGACGGAGGCATCCGCTGCAGCACTATGCCTTTGGATTCATGGATAAGTGGGCAGGGATTGCGTCCATAGCGCCATCGATGGCGAACCTGCCGCTGAGGATGCCAGGCATGAGCAACGCGGTGAAAGCTATTCTCGGTATCGCGCAGCAAAGGACGCTGCCGCCATTCGCCGCCAGGAATTTTCGTAAGTCGCATCAGAGGACAACCGATTTTCAGAATAAGGCCGGGGCAGAGGTCCTGCTCTGGACGGATACCTGGAATAACTACTTTCATCCGAAGGCACTTACTGCCGCTGCAAAGGTGTTGGGCGACGCTGGTAAGTCAGTGAATCTATCACCAAAGCAATTATGCTGTGGGCGTCCGCTGTATGATTTTGGTTTTCTGGATCAGGCGCGGAGCTACCTGCTGCAGATACTTGATGAATTCGAGCCGCAGATTCGTGCCGGTATACCCGTGGTGATGCTGGAGCCAAGCTGTGCAAGTGTCTTTCGAGACGAGTTACTTAACTTCTTTCCTCACGATGAGCGCGCCATACTGTTAAGCCAGCAAACGGTGATGCTGAGCGAATTGCTGGCTAAGACGACTACGGACTGGCAGCCGCCGCAGCTGCCTGGGCGGAAGATACTTCTCCACGGGCACTGTCATCAGAAGGCGCTGATGAATATGCAACATGAAATTGCGTTGCTGAAGATGACAGGTGCTGATGTCGAGATGCTCGATGCCGGATGCTGTGGAATGGCTGGCCCTTTCGGGTTCGAAAAGGATAAGTTCCAGGTGTCACAGACGCTTGCCGAACGAGTACTGCTACCGGCGGTGCGAGCGGCCAAGGGGAATACGATTGTGGTGACGGACGGGTTCAGTTGTCGTGAGCAGATCCGGCAGAATACTCGGAGGGGCGCCGTCCATATAGCTGAAGTGCTTGCTGGAAACGAATGATGATCAGCGGCGAGGACATATGAACCAGATTGACCTGAAGGGACGCAAGGCTGTTGTCACCGGTGGCGCGCAGGGCATAGGCTTTGCCATTGCATCGCGATTGCTTGCATCGGGGGCGGCCGTCTCACTCTGGGATCGAGACAAGGAGCTTCTTGAGACAGCTCGAGCCAGCCTGAGCATCGCCGGCGAAGTGCATGCCGAGCTGGTTGATGTTTCGTCGGCAGAACATGTTAAGGCAGCCACGAGAGCTACTCTTTATAAGTCAGGAAGGATCGATATACTCGTTGCTAATGCGGGCATAGCCGGGCCAAACCATAAGACCTGGGAATACCCCCTGGATGCGTGGAGACAGGTGATCGATATCAACCTGACCGGTGTTTTCCTATGCTGCAGCGCAGTGATACCGCACATGCTTGAAAAGAATTATGGGCGCGTCGTGAATGTTGCGTCGATCGCGGGCAAAGAAGGCAATGCGAATGCGTCGGCCTACAGCGCATCGAAGGCCGGGGTGATTGCACTTACCAAGTCGCTGGGCAAGGAGACAGCCAGCAGGAATATTGCAGTGAACTGTATTACTCCGGCTGCCGCCCATACGCGGATATTCGACCAGATGAGCCAGGAGCATATTGACTTTATGTTGTCCCGCATTCCGCGCGGACGCTTTCTCGAGGTAGATGAAGTAAGTGCGATGGTTGCATGGCTGGTGTCGGAGGAGAATACTTTTACGACGGGTGGGGTCTTCGATATCAGTGGAGGTCGAGCGACTTATTGAGTCGCGTTCGGCAATGCTCTCACTCGATGTAGACGACATGCGTCGGGCATGCTGGGGGGAGCCGGCGCAAGGGACTGAAGCTATACATAGGATTGAAGTTTGAAGCACAGAGGGGAAAAGCGCGATGCAGTTAGAACAGCCAGCGAATGCTGATGCGGCTGCGATCAAGGTAGCGATTATCGGCTTCGGCCTTGCGGGCCGCGTGTTTCACGCGCCTTTTGTCAACGCGGTACCGGGCCTGCGGCTCAGCTACATCGTTCAGCGGCAGGGAAACACAGCCGCAGAGTCTTATCCCGATGCGACTATCCTCCGTAGTGTCGACGAAGCCATCGAGTCCGATGCGCAGATAGTCGTCATCGGTAGTCCCAACGCGACGCACTATGCATTTGCAAAGAGCTGCCTGGAAGCGGGCAAGCATGTTGTGATCGACAAGCCTTTTTGCGCAAGCAGCCAGGAAGCTCGCGACCTGATACATCTGGCTGCAGCAAGATCACTCGTCCTCGCACCGTTTCATAATCGTCGATGGGATGGTGATTTTCTTACTGTCAAGAAGCTGTTGAATGAAAAAGCTTTCGGACGACTCGTGACTTATACGGCTCGGTGGGATCGTTTCAGTCCTACGCCCAAAAAGAACACTTGGAAGGAAACCAGCGACGCTGCGAATGGATTGCTGCTTGACCTTGGAAGCCACCTCGTCGACCAGGTACTTAGCCTCTTCGGCGCGCCGTTCAAAATCACTGCGAGCATCCGCACCGAGCGAGACGGATCCATGATCGATGACGCTTTCGATCTCGTCCTGCACTATCCTCGGATGCTTGCATCGTGCCACTCGACAATGCTGGCATGTGATGCGTCTCCACGATTTTTATTGCACGGGACAAGCGGAAGTTTCAAGAAATATGGAGTGGATCCGCAGGAGCCCGCACTGGTTGGTGGACGCCAGGTGCCACCGATGATGAGCGGAGATGATTGGTTGAGCGAGGACAAGTCCCATTGGGGCGTACTGACACAAGCTGTCGACCCGAATGATCCAAAAAAACTCGAGCGCGTGACCATTGAAACCCTCGCGGGAGATTACCGGCAGTTCTACGCAAATGTCCGTGATGCCATTCGCGGGATTGCTCCTCTTGCGGTCACGGCAGAGGACGCGTGGCGGCTGCTCCGTGTACTCGAAGTGGCGAGAGAGAGCAGTGAACAAGGATGCACCTTGCCAGTCCAGCTGAACCACTAAGACAGTTTTATACATCTCCATGCGATTGAGCGTGTGTGGGCTCGCGAATTTCGCCTCCCGATGTATGGGTGTGTCCATATAATCGTGGCTTATGCGTATCGGCTGGTTACTCAGTTTCTTTCTAAGCCTATCTTCCCTGTTGCAGGGCCAGGCACTCTCTTCACGATGCTGGAATGCAGTGCTGCACAGCGACAACGGCACACCCGTTGAAGGTGCGACCATTCGGCTCACGGAAGCTGACAAGACACTGCAGGCTAAGGCATCCGCCGATGGCAGCTTTCAATTCTGCAACCTTACAGCTGGCAGCTATGAGCTTTCTGTTGTGCTGGACGGCGTAGTTCGGCGTCATGCAGAAGCGATCAGCCTAAAACCGGATTTCCCGCCTGCTATTGTCACGGCCACTGGACAAGACACGCTGGCCATTACGTTTACGGAGCAGAAGAAAGATGGAAACGGCGGCGAACAGCTTTCCAGCCAGACGGTAAGCGCTATTCCGCTGAATAAGCGCGACTTCAGCCAGTTGCTGCTGCTGGCTGCGGGTACGATGACCGACGCGAACGGGCAGACCAATTTCACGCAGCAGTTTGCCATCAATGGCCAGCGCGGGGTTGAAGCGGTGTTTGCCATGGACGGCTCAGATACGAGCGACCCTGAGATGGGGGGCGCGACATTCAGCAACTTCAATGTGGATGCTGTTGAAGAGATCCGTTCATCTTCAGGATGGATGCCGGCGGAGATAGGCCGCGGTGCTGCGGGGTATACCAACATTCTTACCCGCTCCGGCAGCAGTGGTTTCCACGGGTCTGTGTTCGAATTCCTGCGTAACTCGTCGCTCGACGCGCGCAATTATTTCGACCATCCATCCATTGCGGATCCGGGCAGGATTCCACCCTTCAGGCGCAATGAGTTTGGTTTCACCAATGGTGGTCCGGTTGTGCTTCCGCGTATTTATGATGGCAAGGGTAAGACGTTTTACTTTGGCCAGTACCAGGGTTTTCGGCAGGTGCTGGGAACAACGCAGGTGCTACCTGTACCGACGGCTGCGCAACGCGCCGGTATCGATACGACTGCCTTCCCGGGCGATACGCTGGTGATTACACCACCGGCGGATATCGCGAGAATTCTCGCCCGCTACCCGCTGCCAAATAATCCGACAGGCTCATACGGGGCCAACACATATGCGGTCTCCTCGAAGGTTGTCACGAATGCCAACCAGTTTTCCATACGGCTGGATCAGCAGCTTTCGAACAACTCTCACCTGATGGCCAGATTTAACTTCAATAATCTATTTGGACCTACCAATAATCCTGACCAGACGGCAATAGATCCAAGCTTTGGTGTCGTCTACGTAGATCATCAACGCAATGGGGTCGTCACTTATACGAAGAGCATCACGCCGAAGTTTGATATTGAGAGTTCAGCAAGTGTGACGCGCACCACTCCCCAGTTCCCCACGCCTAACCATACTGATCCAGCGGTTAAATTCAATGATGGCTTGTTCGAGGCATTCAACTCGGCCGGTGGATCAATCATGTCCGCCTATGGAAATCTTATCCAGGCACGCCAGAACCTTACATGGAGTACCGGTCGGCACCTGGTTAAAGTTGGTGGCGAAGTACGCTTGAATCGCGATACTACCTACTTCGGCATCAGCGCGAATGGCGAATACGATTTCGGGGGCGGGACTTCCTATTCCCCGGTGAAATTGGTTTCGAAAAGTGGTGCGCACACTATTCGTGCCGGCGATCCACTGCCCGACACGCTAAGCAGCTTTCTGACCGGCAGCGCCTTTGTGTATACGACGGCGGATGCATCGCCATTCACCTCCGGAGGTGATCATATCGGCGCTGCCGCCATTTCACGTAACAACGGTAATATCTATCTGCAGGATACATTCAAGATCTCGCCGCGCTTCGTACTGGATTACGGCGTTCGCTACGAAGTGTATTCGCCTATCAGCGAGCGAGCGCACCGGACATCGGGATTCCTGATGAACGGCAGTCAACAGGAGTATCTCGTAAACCCGCAACCCGGCTACCGGTTTGACTGGGGTGGTGTTGCGCCGCGTGTTCAGCTTGATTGGAAGGTCATGGACAGCCTGCATGTGCACGCAGGCGGAGGACTGACAACTATACCGCCGAATATATGGCAGGATAATTTTCTAACTGGTGCAACGCCTTTCGCGATCTACCCGCATCTTTCGGCGACGTCCGCTGCGCCCATTCAGTATGGTTATCGGATTACCTCAGCACAGCTTCCAACTTTCTACTCACTCTCAGGCCAGAATGTCTTTGCCAGCGGCGACACCAAGAAGGTAGCCCCTAACACGCCACTTGATATAGAGCGCTACCAGAGAGACCTTGCTGCTCTGTCGCCCGGGTCGCAGTTGACACCGTTGAACCTGACGGGCATCGATCGTCGCTTCGGGAATGCCTATCTACAGACGTGGACGGTAGGAGCAGAGCGGCAGTTCGGCAAGCTTACTGCCGACACGGCTTACATCGGAACGGCGTCTGTGAGGTTGCCGCGCATTTCATATATCAATGGGTACTCGGGCGCCGGGCCCGGCTATGCTCCTTTCACACAATTTGACAGCGCGGGTAATGCAACCGGAGGCTTTGGTACGGAGGAGTTAATTACTGCGACCGCGCACTCGACGTATCATGCGCTCCAGACTTCCATCGCGGGGACGGTGCCACATGGTGGACCGGGAATCCAGGCCAGCTATACGTGGTCGAAGTCAATTGACGACACGAGTGGTGTTCCCGCGAATGGAAACACTACGGGTGCAATCGCCAGCACTTACCCTCAGAATCCTTTTAATACACATGCTGAAAAAGGGCCCTCGAGCTTCGATGTTAACCACGGTTTTACGATGAGCCTGGCGCAGGATCTGCAGCTCGAGAAGGCCGAGTGGCTGCAGGAAATTAATCGCAGGATAACAGCAGGTTGGGAGCTGCTAAGTATCTCGACGATCAGCAGCGGCTCGCCTTTCACGGTGTACTCCGGCGTGCAGCAAACGGCCGCCGGCTCCAATGGTGTCGATCGGCCGGACCAGGTTGCCAAGCCCCATTTGTCGACTGCGCGGAAAGTGCGCGAAGACTATTTCGGATTGGGAGCAGAGAACGCTTCGTACTTTTCTATCCCGATCAACGAGCCTGGTGGAACGGGACCGAACCAGGGTTACTTCGGCTCACTGGGCCGGAATACATTCCGTGGCCCCGCATACTATGATTTCGATTTATCGCTGATTAAAGATACGCCGGTAGGACGACGAGCGGCTGGTGGTGAGTTCTTTGATGTGCAGTTCCGTTCAGAGTTCTTCAACATTTTCAACATCGTTGACATGGGTCTACCCGCGAACACGATCAAAGGATCGGGCTTTGGAGAGATCAGCAAAACTGCGGGAACATCTCGACAGATTCAGTTCTCGGTCAAGCTGCTGTTTTAGAAGCGCTGGTTAATGAATAGTTAAACTCAGCTCTTAACGCCAGTCTACTTGCCGATGCAGAAGGTGGAGAAGATCCGGTTGAGGATGTCGTCGGCGGTGGTTGCACCGGTTAGAGTGTCGAGGCTTTGCAGGGCTGCGTGCAGGTCCATGAGCAGCATTTCATGCGGGATTGCATTCAGGACGGCCTCCTGTGCGCGTGCAAGGGCCGCTTCGCTTTGCGTGATCGCTTCATAGTGGCGAACCGATGTAAGCATTCCTGCGGAGGAGTTTCGGCCGGCGGCAGTGATGAACGTCAAGACGTTCGTACGCAGGTCCGCAATGCCTGCTCCTGTAAGTGCGGATACGGTCGAGATTCGCCGCGCCTGCGGGGTTTTTACTTCTGCGTGGTCGGACGGTAACATGCTGCGAAGTTTGATTTCGAGCGCCTGCACCTCAGCAGATTCGAGGAGATCCACCTTGTTGACGACAACAAGCGTTCGCGTGTCCGACAGGGTCTGCTGCCATGCCTCGTCATCCGCGATTGATGATTCGCCAATGGTAACTGTGTCAGTGGCTTCAATAATTGCAAGAATCAGATCGGCATCGGCCATGGCCTCGCGTGTCTTCTTGATGCCGATGGCCTCTGCCAGGTCGCTCGTGCTGCGTAGTCCGGCTGTGTCGACCAGTTCGACAGGAATGCCTGCGATGGATATATTTTCGATCACCAGGTCGCGCGTTGTGCCGGCCACGGGTGTTACGATGGCACGTTCGCGCTCGACGAGACGATTGAAGAGCGAGGATTTGCCTGCATTCGGTTTGCCAATGATGGCGAGGGTCAGTCCGTCGTGGATGATGCGCCCTGCAGAGTAGCTTGCGGCAATGGGCGCGAGCGCTAGTTGAATCGCCTCAATTTTCTCGGCGATTGACGAAGATGGCATGACATCGATGTCGTCTTCAGCGAAGTCAATGCCAGCTTCGAGCGTCGCGATGAGCGAAAACAGGAGTTCCTTGACGGGTGCAATGCGTCGCGACAATGCGCCGCCCATTTGCTCTGCGGCGAGACGGGCCTGCACGATGGTCTGCGCTTCGATCAGATCGCGGACGGCTTCTGCCTGCGTCAGATCGATGCGACCGCTCAGAAATGCCCGTTCGGTAAACTCGCCCGCACGGGCAAGACGCGCTCCGCTGGCGAGCGCATGGCGGACGATATATTCGAGCACCACGGGCGAACCATGGGCAGCTATTTCGACGACATCTTCGGCGGTGTAGGAATTGGGCGCGGCGAAGTAGGTGACGACAGCTTCGTCAAGCTTATTTCCTTCGGGCGTGTTGTCGACGATCACTGCGAAGCGCGCAGTGGAATGGGCCAGGGGCTGGCGCAGTTTCAGGATTGGCTCGGCGATAGATTTTGCGTGGGAGCCGGAGAGGCGCACGATGCCGATGCCGCCGCGGCCGGGCGGCGTGGAGATTGCCACGATCGTTTCATCCTCGAATGAAACGCCATCAATTTTAGACGGCATTGGCTTTGCCGCTAACGGCGGCCGCGGCTTCCGCGACTATCCGGGCGTCGATCGCGGCCGCCGCTGGGCCGTCCCCCTGAACGATTGAAGCCTGCGGGCGCGGATGGCGCTGGCGGCGGTACATGCTTTTCACCTTTGCGGTAGAGGACGACGAAGCGGCGAAGGCCTTCCCCGGTGCTCTCGGTTTCGAGACCATCGTAGTCGCGCAGGGCCAGGTGCAGCATGCGGCGTTCACGCGAGCTCATGGGCTGAAAGCTGAAGGGAATGCCGGAGCGCTGCACGCGTTCGGCAGCGGTGTCGGCTGCGAGACGCATCTCGCGAGCGCGCAGTGCTTTGAAGTTATTAGAGTCGAAGGAGATTTTGTCGTGCTCTTCATTTTCGAGTCGCACGATCTTCGCGGCGATGTGCTCGAGAGCTCGCAGAAGTTCGCCGCCGCGCTGGGTGAGAAGAGGAGCATCGGGGCCGATGATTTCGACGTATATTTCGCGGGCTTCGAGGCCATCCGGATCAGCGGCGCCAGCGCCGGCCGTGATGCGGTATTTGAGCTTGAGTCCGCCGACCGAGATCAACGTTTTCATCAATGCAGCGATCTTTTCCGCTGCTCCGCGCAGGTCTTCCATTCACACCCCCACCAACTGCATAGCTTTGCGGCGGAGCCGCGTGTGCCGTGTACCGCTAGTCCTCATTGACGGCTCGCTTACGAATGAGCCGTCATCGGCGGCTCATAGCAGGCTTGCCGAGTTTTCTGGCGTTGCGCTTGGCGGCGAGTTCTTTCATCTCGCGGCCCATGCTGGAGCGGTTCATCACCATCTGCTGTGCGACGTTAATCAGGTTGCCGGCAGCCCAGTACAGCGCCAGGCCTGAAGCAAAGTTCCACATCATGAAACCGAAGAAGGCGGGCATCATGAAGGCCATGGTCTTCTGCTGCGCGGGATCCATGCCAGGCGACGGTGAGAGATATTGCACCAGGAACATTGAAACAATCACGAAGACAGGCAGAATATGCGTCGGGTCCGGCGTAGCGAGGTCATGCAGCCAAAGCCAGTGCGCCTGCCGCAATTCGATGACATGCATGAGCATGCGATAGAAACCGAAGAGCAGCGGATACTGAATGAGCATCGGCAGGCAGCCGCCGAACATGTTGACGCCTTCACGCTTTTGTAGCGCCATGACTTCGGCGTTCATCTCCTGCCGCTTGGGATCGGTCGCCTTGTACTGTTTGTAGCGCTCCTTGATCTTGTTCATCTCCGGCTGAATGCGCTGCATCTTCATGGCTGACTTCATCATGGTGATACGCGTCGGCAGCATGGCGATGTTGATGATCAGGGTGAGGATGAGAATTGACCAGCCCCAGTTGCTGACGATGTGGTCGTGCGTAAAGCGCAGAGCGAAGAAGAGCGGCTTGGCGACGAT
>CAZZZL010000006.1:0-152701 GCA_964658655.1 uncultured Acetobacteraceae bacterium
CTGTCGGCGATCGTGGCGAGGTCTGTCGCGTCGTGGATGTACTGCAGCCCCATGTCCGCATCGGGCAGATAGCGAAAGGTCCGGCCCGCTTCTCCCTGCGACCACGCGGTGCTGGTAGCGAAATTGCAATTGTCGATGGACCCCGCCAGGGCATAGACGGGTGGCAGGAATGTGCTGGTCTGCTCAGGGGAAAAGACGGCACTGGGGCCGCCAATTTCAAGTCCACGCTTCTGTTGAACCGCCCGGATGATCTGCCGGTAATACCAAAGTCTGCGGGCCCGGCGGAGGGCCCTCTTCATGAGATCAGGCACCGGCGTAGTCTACCATCCGGCTGCCGGAAACAGGCTGCAGCCTCGACTCTGCGGGCGTCCTGTCTGCGACTATTAAGGATGGGATCGAGGCGTTGCCAACGAGGGGGCGACACACTTTCAGCCTGATAACCAGCGTAAAACTTCTGATTTTTTTAAATTTTGCGTGCATCGATTGTTCGATAGGTTACGTCTCTAAGGTGAATTCCTAAAAATTACCAGGCCTGTTCGCGATCGGTCATGAAGTGGGACCTATGCAGATTGATCTCAACACCACGCAGAACGGGTTATTCGTCAGCGATCTCGAAAATAACGAGCGATTTCAGCGTAGAGCGCCGCATCACCGCGATCCAGCCCTGCAGATCAAGGCGCTGCACGGTCTTTCGATGGCACTGGCCGCCATGCCTGAGTCTCTACTGCAGGAGATGGTGAACGCAGCCATTTACATCTGCGGGGCGGATAGCGCCGGCGTTAGCCTGGAGAATGAAAAAGGGTCCGACGAGACCTTCTTTGAATGGGTCGCGACGGCGGGCGAATACGCGAAGCACCTGCATGCGATGCTGCCGCGGGTACCGAGTGCCTGCGGTATCTGCCTGGAGCGCGGGCGGCCGCAGGTCGTGCGGATTTCGCAACAGTTTTTCGATCGCCTGGGCGTGAAAGCCGCGGCAGTGACCGACGGCATCCTGCTGCCTTGGACGGCCGGAGAGGTTCGCGGGACAATCTGGATACTCGCCCATGGACGGCAGGAGGCATTCGACCAGGAGGACCACCGCATCATGCGGATCCTGGCCAACCTGGCCGCAGCAGGCGTGCAACAGCAACGGCGTCATGCGACGGAGCTTTCCCTGGCGCGGGTTGAAGGTGAGTCGGGCATGGCGGCCGAGCTCAGACAAAAGCTCAAGGGCCCTCTGCGGATGATGAAGGCCACAGCTCAACTTGCCGAGCGCTCGCGGACCAGCGTCGAGGCCCGTCTGCTGGCTGAAGAGATGTCTGAGCAAATGGAAGAGCTGACCCGACTGGTGACCGGTCTTTGTCGACCCCGTCGTATGAAGAATTCACCAAATTGATGGCAGGGATCAGGGCATCCAGACTTATAATTCGGTTCCGTTCGATTTAACGATCGGGACCGGAGGGAACGCCATGCTGCACATTCTGTGGGAAGCGATTATCGGGTTGGTTGTCGGGGCCCTCGCCAAGCTGGTGATGCCAGGCAAGGACCCAGGCGGAATTTTGGTCACGATGCTGATCGGCGTCGCGGGGTCGCTGCTCGCGACGTTCATCGGAAGCCATGTGGGACTGTACCGTGAGGGCCAGTCGGCTGGGTTCATCATGTCGTTCGTCGGAGCGCTGGTTCTGCTGGGCATTTACCGGCTGTTCAAAGGACGCTCAGCCACGACGGCTTGAATGGTTGCCGCGGGATTGGAAGGTGCGGGCCTCCTACTTAAATAAGAGATGAATCTGAGGCTGAACTCAGGTTCGCGAAGCGCTACATACGAATGTGCGCCAACTTCTGCACGCGGATGCCGAGCTGGATGCTGGTGCGGCCCGAAGATTCGGCATCTGTGGCCATTACTTTTAAACCTGCGCTGCCCCGGCCCGGCGGAGGAATCTTTTCCATGTGTTAAGCAAGCTCACATGCGGCATCGCGCTACAATGCGAGCATGCCTCCTGCAGCGTCTCCCCGGAAGGGGAAGAAGTCTCCTCCGCCCGGCGACACCGGCCAGGAATCGCTCTATCTGCGTTTCCTGAGCGAGAAACAAGTGCCGATCACGGTCAAGCTGCGCGACGGCGAAAGTGTGCAGGGATGGATCGAATATTTTGATGACAAGATGATCCGTCTGACGCGCGATGGGAAGGCGAACCTGTTCATCTACAAGCACCAGATCCGCACCATCACAGAGAATGCCAAGCGGCGGCGGGCACCGCGCAAGCCGGGTTCGGCGGCCGGCGAGACATCGGCTACGTCGGCAAACGGAGCGGCAAAATGAGTGAGGACTTAGACTCACGGATTCCCGACGCTCTGCGCGGAGGCTATGCCGCGAAGGTGGCGTCCATCGCCGTTGAAGCCGGCGCATTGATCCGGGGATATTTCGAGCGCGGCGTCACGGCAGAGTATAAAGGCGACGTCGACCTGGTGACAGAAGCCGACCGGGCGAGCGAAAAGTTGATCGGCGAACGGCTGGCTGAGGTACTGCCGGAGCATGGCATCTTTGGCGAAGAGGGAACACGCAGCGGCCTGGATGCCGAGTACCGGTGGTACATCGATCCACTCGACGGCACCACAAATTTTGCGCACGGCTTTCCGTATTTTTGCGTATCGATGGGACTGGAGCACCGGCCCCGCGGACTTGCCGCTGACGCGGATGGTGAACTGGTGGCCGGGGTCATCTATCAGCCGATTCACGACGAGTTGTTCATCGCCGAAAAGAGCAAAGGCGCCTGGCTGAACGGGCGGCAGATTTATGTATCAAAGACGAAGCTGCTGCAGGATTCCTTGCTGGCGACCGGCTTTCCCAGCCATAAGCGACACGCCAACCCGAACATCCACTTCTATCAGCAGTTGACGCTGCGTTCACATGGAGTCCGCCGGGCGGGGGCCGCTGCGATGGATCTTTGCTACACGGCTGCCGGACGAGTGGATGCGTACTGGGAGTTCAATCTGAACCCGTGGGACACGGCTGCCGGAGTGCTGATGGTGACGGAAGCCGGCGGCACCGTGACCTCGTTTGACGGCTCGCCATTCAAGCTGGACAGTAAGGAAATCCTTGCCAGCAACGGGCTGATCGGCGAAGAGATTCAGCGCTTCTTTGTCGACATGTTTGCCGGACGCGGTATTGAGCCGGTACCGACCCCGTCGGAGTTTGCCGCCTTGCGGGCGGCTGGCAAATCGACGAAGTAATGCTACGCATGAAGCCGCTCGCAGGTGTGCGATCCACGCAAAAAGTGGTGCGATGGCGGACCAAGTTCTGGCGGCTCGAACTGCTACAATCTTTCTTGACCCAATCGCGCACTGGAGAATGTTTTCATGGCTTATGTGATCGCAGAACCCTGTATCGGCACCAAGGATTCCGCCTGCGTCGACGCCTGTCCCGTCGACTGCATTCACCCCAAAAAAGACGAAGCTGGCTTCAGCGACGCCCAGCAGTTGTTCATTGACCCGGTCGAGTGCATCGACTGCGGCGCATGTGTACCGGTCTGCCCGGTGTCTGCAATTTACGCCGGCGACGACCTGCCGGAAAAGTGGTCGGAGTACACAGAAAAGAACTCCGCACACTTTGGACGATAGTTCCTTCGGTTTCTATGCGAGCGCGCAGCCCACTGGCTGCGCGTTTTGCTTGGTACCTGTGCGCCGGGAATTGCGATGAGCATTCAGCAGGCCGAGGCAGTTGTTCTGCGAACCTGGCTGCTGCACGAAGCGGACCAGATCGTATCGCTCTTTACACGGGAGCAGGGGAAGATCAAGGGCATTGCGCGGTCAGCGGCCAAGTCAAGGAAACGATTTGGGGGCGCTCTCGAGCCCATGACCCACGTACGTGCGACCTTCGTCGAAAAGCCTAAGCAGGACCTGGTCCGCCTGGATTTCTGCGAGATCCTGCGGTCGCCGCTCATCGAGGCAGTCGACTATGCACGACTGGCCGCATTAGACTTTTATGCCGAAGTGCTGGACGAAACCCTTGCCGATCACGACCCGAACGATCCGGTCTTTCGGCTGCTTTTGTCGGTACTGGGCGCGACACGGACGGGGGTCGTGTGGCTCCCGGTCGCCTACTTTTCGTTGTGGATGACACGCCTGATGGGCTGGCTGCCGGACCTGCTGCATTGCCTGCGATGTGGTGAAGCGTTCGCGGGTCGTCCGGCGTATTTCCATGCGGAGCGGGACGGCTTGTTCTGCGTGGAACACAAACAAATGGCGAGCGGCGTTCTTTCGCCGGCGTCGCAAAGACTCGCTGCAGCGTTCCTGCATGCGCCGATCTCGGCCTTCTCGGGCGAGGAGTGGGACCGGACGCAGGCCGCCGATCTGCGCCGATTCGCCGTACAGTCCCTGGAGCGGCACATCGATCGGCGATTGCGGTCGGCGGCCGCGATCGCCAGGCTCCATGGGTAAAGATTTCTGAGGCGCCGGGTCCCGTGTGACACCCTGGGGACCGTCCGGTTTTCGCTTCAACATGTCCGCCTACAGGTGGTGCCGCAAGATGAAGATAAAGGCGAAGTCGGCGACGACGAACGCGGTGAGCGGCCAGGAAAAAATGTTGCCAAAGTTGAGGGTGAAGCCGGGACCACTGCGGCGTTGCACGAACAGTGCAGGATCCTGGCGGTTGTAATAGAACAGGCCGGCGCGCCAGTGCTGGTCGCCGTTCTGCTCGGCGGAGGTGGGAGTGAAGTGGTTGTTCCTGCTCCACATGTACAGAGCGTTGCCGATCACGAAGGCAAAAACGGCGAGCATTACAGCATGTGCAACAGTCCGGGTGACAGGAAAGTTCAGATGCGCTGTCACGACTAGGACGCCGATAAGTGCAACCGACACCCATGAGAGAAGCGTCATGATGCGGGCTATGTAATGGGCCATGGGGGTGCGCTGCCTTGCAGAGTAGCGAAGCATCAGACGCATGGCGGTACCCGCAGACAACATGCCGGTTGCCATGCCGAGCAGGACGGCCCCACCTTGTTGACCCGCTTTATCAGCGAAGGCGGCCATGCCGTAGTTGCTCACAGCGACACCACCGAGCCACAGGCTGGCTCCCACGAGCACAGGTGTAAACATCCTGCGCACAGTTGTGTGCGTCGTTGCCGCGAGCAGCGGGACAGAAACGGCGCGCTCGACGACTGGCCGCGCGTCAACGGCAGATGTTGCGGCTGCGGTCTTTTGAAAGGTACCGTACACCTTTCCAGCGAGATGGTGGGCAATGGCAAAAGCGATCGTGAGGCCGACCATTTCCAGCATCAATGCGGTGATGAAGGAGACGACGAGAGAAACACTTCTAACGGCACAGAGCCACTCGAATAGAAACATCCCCAGACCTGCACTGATAAGCACCATGCCCAGGTAGCGTCGGGTGATGGTCTTTGCCTCCGGCGTGTTTGTAAATGTCGATGGCAGCGTGCGGGCGAAAAAGAAAAACTGGTTGATACGCGATGTCCAGGCATGCAGACCGGCGATGGCTCCGAGGACGATCATGCCGGCAAACAGGGTGATGATTGAGCTGTGCGGGTTCATGCGGTGAGCTCCTGATTGAGTCGTTCCAGTTCTTTTTTTATGAGCTTGATCGAGAGGCCATCGGCGCGTACCTGCGCGATGAGTTGCCGGAGACTACGGCTGAAATCTTCCTGGGCCTGGGGCTGCTGACGCGGGACAGCCCGTTCGTTGACGATGGCCCCGCGGCGTCGTCGCAGGTCAAGCCAGCCCTCGGCCGCGAGCAACCGGTAGGCCTCTGCAACGGTGTTGAAGTGGACGCCGAGTTCCAGCCCGAGTTCGCGGACTGTAGGCAGCAGGTCGCCCGGCTGCAGTTCGCCTTCAACGAGTAGGGAGCGCAGCCCGTCGACCACCTGCCGGTAGACGGGGGTGTTGGAGTCGGGATCGATGCGGAGTGTGGCGTTACGGGTCATTGTTGTTTGTACAAATACAATGTACAAATGAATCTGGTCAAGCAATTTATTTTTGTGTTGTAGCTCTCGGGTGAATTGACGACCGGGGCCCGGGATGCGTGAGCAGGTGGTAGGCGCAGGGGTGGAAGTTTCATCCTGTGCAGCGACCGGTTGATCGCCTAGCAGGATCAAAAGGCGGAACGGTAGACTTTAGGCTATGGACCCCTTTGCGCAGCACGATACCGTCGATCCGATTGCCTGCTTTCACGCCTGGATGGCCGAGGCGAAGGCGAGCGAGATTAACGACGCGAATGCCATGTCTCTCGCGACAACGACGCCGGATGGAGCGCCTTCCGTGCGCATCGTGCTGCTGAAGCGACTGGACGACCAGGGTTTCTGTTTCTATACCAACCGTGAGAGCCGTAAGGGCGGCGAGCTGCTGGAGAACCCGCGGGCCGCGCTATGTTTTCACTGGAAATCCTTACAGCGGCAGGTGCGCGTGGAGGGGCCGATCAGCGAGCTGTCGCGCGAGGATGTGGAGCAGTATTTTCATAGCCGGCAAAGGATGAGCCAGATCGGTGCATGGGCTTCTCAGCAATCTCGTTTGCTCGATAGTCGCGCCACGCTCGAGGAACGGACGAAAACGTTCGAGGCAAAGTATCCGGGGGAAGTGCCGCTGCCGCCGTATTGGACGGGGTTCGTGGTGCCGCCGAAGTCGATCGAATTCTGGCAGGAACGTCCTGCCCGCCTGCATGACCGCGTGGTGTTTCTGCGCGTCGGCGATGAGTGGGCGCGCGAACGCCTCTATCCATAGAAGTCTATATCCATAGGTTAATGCGGCAACGGTAGAGCGGAACGGGTCCGGGAACAGGATTGCAGGGCGCTTGTGGGACGCCTGCACCGCTTTAGTTGCACCTCTCCATTGCCTCTTTGTGGGCAGTCATGTTTTCTGCATCCCCTGCCGATGAAGGTAAGGTGCAGCGCAGTCACCATCGAGGGATCGGAGCAGGCGTACACAAAGCTCTCTACGGTGTCGCGCCTGGATTCACTTCTCAACAACCCAACCGCTTTCCACTGTCCTGCGATTCCGCCGGCAAAACAGATAAGTCGCAGCCCTACGCAGTTTTTGGCATAACGCAGTCAGCTCAAGGGAAATACTTCGCGGTAAGGAGAGCTTTGCATGAATGAGAAGAAGATCATGATCGTCGACGATGACCAGCACCTGGTTCTGGGTTTGTTGCCCAGGTTGCGGGCCAATGGGTACAAGGTGATCTCCGCGCCGGATGCCATTTCCGCGATATGGGTGGCGCGTAAGGAATCGCCGGACCTGATCATCCTGGATCTTGGTCTTCCCGGCGGCGATGGCTTTACGGTGCTGGAGCGGATGAAAGAGTTGCCGGAGATTTCGGGAATTCCGGTGATCGTGTTGAGTGCGCGGGAGCCCACAGGTAATAAGCAAAGGGCATTGAATGCGCAGGCCGCGGCGTATTTTCAAAAGCCGCCGGACAATCACCTGTTCATGGGAGCCATCAGGCAGGCGTTGGGCGAAGGGTCGGGTCTGTCGACGTTCATGGCAACTTAGCGGCTGCTTCCCAGCGCGATGCGACGAGGCTGATTGCGAGCGGACGGGCACCGGGCATGTTGACGGCGCGCCATGGCGGCCAGGTTTCCTTCGAGCAGGGGGCGGGATGGGAGCGAGGGCGTCGTATACTGGTGCCATGTCTATCGTGAAGAATATCGCCGGCGTAGCAAAGGGGATGAGTATCACCTTTGGCGAGATGTTCAAGCCGACCGAGGTGGAGAATTATCCAGATGGTCCGGGGCCGAACCGGGGTGCACACTTTCAAGATCGCTTTCGCGGAGCGCACGTTTTGCAGCGCGATGAAAACGGCTTGGAAAAGTGTGTGGCCTGTTTTCTGTGCGCGGCTGCCTGCCCTTCGAACTGCATTTATATCGAAGCGGCGGATAACACGGAAGAGCAGCGTATTTCGAGCGCGGAACGGTATGCGAAGGTCTACAACATCGATTACAACCGCTGCATTTTCTGTGGGTATTGTGTCGAAGCCTGTCCGACCGACGCAATTACACATGGTCATGGTTTTGAACTGGCCAGCCTGAATGCAACGACACTGATCTACCGGAAGGAAGACATGCTGACGCCGAGCGTTGGTTTGCCCAAGAGCACTGCCGCGCAGTCCGACTCCGTAAAGTAAGGGTCAACTTTATCCATACAGCGCAGTACGAATGTTTGCCCACAGCAAGGTCATGCCGAAAATCGAATTGATTGTCCCGGTGAAAGCTCGCGCCGGAAAAACACAAGCACTCCGGGAGCAGATTTCCAGTCTCCTGCAACCCACACGCGCGGAGCAGGGCTGCGAATTCTATCGCGCCTACGAATCCGAGACCGAGGGGCATTTCTTCTTTCACGAGTTGTGGACGACCCAGGAAGACCTTGACCGGCACATCCAGTCCGTACACCTCCAGAGATTCGCCAAAGCCATCGAGCCCCTGCTCGCAGAGCCGATGGAACTGAATAAAGTGAAAGAGTTGGAATGAGCACTTCTTCGCTCGCACTTGCGGGAGTCATGGAACCACTCCGGTCACTCTGAATCCGCTTGGCGCTCAATTCTCAAGTGCCGAGTAATTCCCCAATTCTGAAACAATAAAACTAACGAAGCGAAACCGAAACGGCGACTGTGTCCTGTCAGGACATAGCCGCCGTTTTGTTTTGCGATTCATTGTTTCAGAGACGGGTGAGTGATGACACTGCAGGAGAAATTTTTGATACGGGCACGAGCGGCAGCGGGGGCGGCGGGGCATATTTTTCCGGAGTTTGCTGCGTGCGAGGCGGCGCTGGAATCGGCTTGGGGCGAGTCCAAGCTGGCGACGCATGCCAACAATTTATTCGGACAGAAGCAGAGTCATCCGCCAGTGGGGGAAGCGATCCAACTGCCGACGAAGGAATATGCGCATGGAGCGTGGCTAACAGTGCCGGCGTTGTGGGCAAAATTTGCGGACTGGCAGGGATGTTTTGCAGCGCGGATGGCGCTCCTGGAACGTTTATCGAATGCTTATCCTGCGTATGCGGCTGCACTTACGGCGAAGGACGGCCGCGAATTTGTGACACTGGTATCGAGGCGATGGTCGACTGACCCAAAGCGCGGAGAGAAGGTGCTGCAGGTCTGGCAGATGCATCGTGGAGTTTTCGATACACCTGCCGTGTCGGCATGAGGATTATGCGGCGGACCTGCGTGAGACCTGGCCGGCGGTAGCTTCCTTGTGTTCGGCGAGCAGGGTGGCGACGCGGATCGGCTTCTCATGCAGAAGCAGTTCGGTGGCCTTGAGATCGGGGTTGGCGTGGAACCATTCCTGCACGATGTTGTTGTGCAGCAGATTCAGAATGGCAAGGAGGGACATGCCCTGGTGGTGAGCCATCCACTCGCGGACCAGGATTGGTTCCTTGCGCAGTTTTGGATTGGGCGCATTGGGCTCGAAGGAATAGTCGGCTCCTTCGTAGAAACCGAATGCGCCGATCCAGCCCATCTTCGCCATGCGTGTCAGGTTCTTCATCGCGGCGGGGGGGTTGATACCGAGCGCCAGGAATGTGGAGTAGGGCGAGACGATGGGGCCGGCGGTGGCGTCCCACTTGAGCGCGATGGCGGGTATGCCAAAGGCCTGGTAGTGATAGTGGCCGGCGTCATCTTTCTGCGAGTAGCCGCACTCCGAGATGCCCCACGGAATGTTGTTGTGTTCGCGAGCGTAGGCCATCTGGATGGCGACGACGCTGTCAAGTGTGCGGGTGACGAGCGTGTCGGGGTAGGAGCGCATCCAGAGCGCAGGCATCAGGTATTCAAACATGGTGCCGGTCCACGAAATGAGCGAGGGGCGGCCATACGCAACAGTGTGTGTTCTGCCGAGCTTGAACCAGCTGGCCTGCGGGGCTTCGCCTTTGGCGACGGCGACGAAGGCACCGATGCGGGCCTCAGAGCAGAGCAGATCGTAACAGGCTTTGTGTAGTTCATCCTGCTCGACCATGTAACCGATGGAGAGCATCTGGCGGTTGGGCTCGATGAGGTAGGCGAAGTCCATCTCGGCCACGCAGCGATAGGCTTCGTCGATGATGCGCTTCATATCTTCTAGCAGCGTATTCAGACGCGGCAGGGAGCGTGAAAGCAGGTCGCGCAGTTGTTCGGCGAGAACAACCTGGGCGTTATCGCTTGCGGACGCAGTGGTCGCCCGGGCCAGTCGTAGATCGATGTCAGCGGCCACCTCGGCTGCGCCGCCAAGCAGGATGTCTTCCGCGCGATAGGGTGCATTCTGCATGCTGGGCAAAGCCTGCAGCGCAGCGAACTGCGGACTGAGCCAGGGCAGGTAGTCGCAGACCAACGTGGTGATGGCAGACATACGGACCTTCAATTCGGCGAGCCACCATTGCGCTTCGGGAGCATCGCCTGCGGGGTGCGGATGGGGACCCGTTTTCTCAGCGTGAAAGGCCCAGGCAATCCAATCAGCCAGGTCGTCGTTGGCGGGAACTGGCGGCAACTGTGCGTCGATCTTGAGTTCGGCGAGCATGGCAAGATGGTCGCGCAGTCCGTGAATCAGGCTCGTCGAAACGAGTGGTTCGCGGAGCATCATGCTCGCACCTGAGTGCAGGGTGTAGAAGGATGCGGCCAGGTTGCCGCTGTCCACTGAAGAGACGGTGATGGGGCGGATCGGCTCGAGGGTACGAGTGTCATACCAGTTGTATATGTGGCCGTTCAGCTTGGGCAGCTTCTCGTAGGTCGCGAGGCTGGCAAGGGTGAGCCTGGCGAACTCGGGCATCGTGAGATAGCCGAAGGTGACGGCGGCCTGGCGCGCATTCAGCAGCAGGCCATAGTTGGTCGGCGAGACGCGTGCGGCCTCGAAGAGATTGTCCTCCTCGACGTTGTCGGGGATGAGGTAGTTGTGATTTTCGCCGCCGTACTGATAGAAGAAGCGCCACGTGCGAAGTGCCAGCAGGTGCATGAAGCGGTTTTGCCCGGTCTCGAAATGGAGACTGAGCTCGCGCGGCGGTGCGTTAAGCCACGAGGTGACCGGCTTCTCCAATACCCAGAGGATGAGGATCGGAAGCGCCACAAAAATTGCATGCGTATTGAAGAGTGCGACGAGTACGCCAACCAGGATTGCGACGAGCGGCGTGGCGGCGAGATAACGGTCGACGGGCGTGACCTTGCTCTTGTTGCTTTCGGCCTCGGCGGCGGTTTCCCATTCGAGCAGACGCTGGCCGGTGATGAAGCGCCGGACGAGCGAACGCGTGACAGCGTCAATGCCGAGCAGCATCTGGTGGGGCAGGAAGATGAGGTTCAGGAAAGTGATGAAGATGGCCTGAGAAAAGCCGATCCATGCTTCGCGTGCTGCACCCTGAACAGGCTCGGCGATAGCGCGGCCGAGGCTGAAGGCGAGTTGGACGAGGGATGGAGCAAAGAGCAGGAAGAGTGTGACCAGTGTCCAGTAGAGTGCGCCGCCAGCTAGTCCAAGCCAACCGGAAACAAGCAGGAAAAATGTGACGGGTTCGACCAGCGAACGGCGAAGGTTGTCGAAAATTTTCCAGCGCGAGATGGCCGAGATGGGATTCTTGACGTAGTGGCCGCTCTCATCGGGCACCTTGCCGAAAAGCCACTGCGTGATCTGCCAGTCGCCGCGTACCCAGCGATGTTTGCGGCGATTGTAGGCGCTGTAGTGGGACGGATAGTCGTCGATGACTTCAATGTCAGTGGCAAGGCCGGCGCGGGCGTAGGCCCCTTCGATGAGGTCGTGACTGAGCAGGGAATTGCGCGGGAACCGACGATCCAGCACTGCGTGCAGCGTGGAGACTTCGTAGATGCCCTTGCCGGTGAAGATACCTTCGCCGTAGAGATCCTGATACGTATCCGATACTGCACGCGTGTAGATGTCGAAGCCGGTCTGGCCGGAATAGATGGCAGCGAGACGCGACCGGGAGGCGGAGCTGACACTGACGCCGACGCGCGGCTGCAGGATGCCGTAGCCTTCTGTGACGATCCGTTTTTCGGGATCGATGACGGCGCGGTTGAGCGGATGTGCCATGGCGCCGATGAGACTGTGGGCGCTTCCGCGCGGTAGCTGTGTGTCGGAGTCGAGGGTTATGACGTACTTGACCTTGAGCAGCTTCTCCATGTCGCCGGCTTTGACGGGGAAGCTGTCGTAGGCGCCTTCGAGGAGCTTGTTGAGGTCGAGCAGTTTGCCGCGCTTGCGCTCCCAGCCCATCCACACACCCTGGCGGGCATTGAAGATGCGATGACGGTGCAGAAGCATGAAACCGCCGGCATCGCGGGATGCGTACTTGCTATTCAGGTCATCGATGAGGCTGATGGCGAGCTCGACGAGAGCATCGCTGTCATTGGTCTGCGGACGCGTGATGGAATCGGGCAGATCGGTTAGAAGTGCGAAATGGATGTGCGGGTCCTGGTTCGCGAGGTAACGGACTTCCAGTTCTTCGATCAGTTCTCGCGTCTGCTTCTCACTCATCAGCAGGGTGGGAATGGCGACCAGGGTGGTGAAGGCGTCGGGGATGCCTTTCGCCAGGTCCATCTTCGGCAGGGCATTGGCTTTAAAAAGCGCAGTGACTGTGTTATTTGCCAGATCGACCGCGCCCTGTGCTACAGGGAGCACCAAAAGCAGGAACGCGATGATCATGGTGAAGAGACCGGGATAGGTGGGGATGAGCGGCAGCAGGAACAATCCGATGAGAATGACGGCCGTTACTTCAATGCCGCCGATGTAGAAATCTTCTGCGTTGGCAAGGATGGTCAGGCGCAGGCGATCGATGAACGAGGGACGGTAATGCACACGCGCACTGAGCAGCGGGAATCCCTTGTCGATGAGGTAATAGCCGACATGCGCCTTGCGGACGGCCATGCGAGGATCCTGCTCCCGGCGGCTGACAGAGCCTTCGGTAGCGAGGAGGAGCGCGGCCTCGGCGATCTGCTGCTCAGTGAACTCGGAGGCTAGAGAAATTTCAGAGACGCGCGTGCGGTAAGCTTCGCGCGTTTCGAAATCCATGGATGCGTAAACACCGGCGGGGTCCTGGCGCAGAACTTTGTCGAAGACGGCGAGCTCTTCGACATTGGTCAACCAGTTGGCGTAGATGGTGTCGCGAAGGCTGTTGAAGCGGCGCTTGAGCATCGCCGCGCCTTCCGCGTTATGCGAAGCCGGGTTGTCGATAACAGCCTGCGCCTGGGTGAGGATCTCTTCGAGCAGCAGAAACTTAACGGCGCTGGGAAAGGTCCACAGTTCTTTCAGTGTGAAGGCGTCGACGGTTTGCGCGGCTTCAAGGTACGTATGAACGAGCTCGGTGCTCCAGTAGGACTCGGCGGCAGACAGATAAGCGTCGGCGGCGGTGATGATGCGTGGTTCATCATCCATGCGCGGGCGGATGGTGCGCGGGAGCCGTGCAAGGCGCTTGCGCAACGAGCTAATTTCCTTGAGAACGGAACGCAGGAGCCGCGGATTTTCGCGAAGTTCGAGTAGAGGGTCGAGCGGCTCGCCGGGTTTGTAGGTCGGCATGGGCCTGCTGTCGAGTTCGGCAAACACCCTGTCGAGAGTGGCCTTGACAGCACTGATGCGACGACTGAAAACGTCCTGGCTTTCGGGTGAATGCGCGATGTCCCACGTGCTGGCTGCGTCACGAGCATGCCGCTTGAGGAGCTCTTCGTCGATTTCCGGTTTCTTCGGTTCGCTGCTCTCTTCGGCGGCCGCATCGGACGAAGTTTCAGGCGAGGCGAAAGTTGCTGTGCTCTCGTCCTGCAGCTGAATCGGGTCGTTACCGGCGGGCCCGTTTTCTGACGCGGGTGGGGTCTTCACTGTCGACTCTGCGAAGGGCACGGCGGCCTGCGCTGAGGAACTCTGTGCCTGCAGGCTGGGTGTTGCCTTCGATTCATGGTTCTGATCTTCCATTCGCGCCTCAATCAACGGTAGCTTGCAGCCTGCATTTCGAACATGGCGGCATACTGGCCATTCAAAGCCATAAGTTGTGCGTGGTCGCCCTCTTCCACAAGCTTGCCGCCAGCGAGAACGACAATGCGGTCGGCCATGCGTACGGTAGAAAAGCGATGTGAAATGAGCAGGGCCATTTTACCCTTGGTGAGCTCGGCGAAGCGCTCGAAGACTTCGAGTTCGCTCTTCGCGTCGAGCGCAGCGGTCGGCTCGTCAAGGATCAGCAGTTGTGCATCACGCAGGTAGGCGCGGGCGAGTGCGACACGCTGCCATTCACCGCCGGAAAGTTCAACGCCGGTTTCGAAGCGGCGGCCGAGCATCTGGTCATAACCGCCGGCCAGTTTCTTGATCACGCTTTCGGCCAGGCTCTTATGCGCGGCTTCTTCGAGTTCACCCTGTGAGTGCTCGCGCTCAACGCGGCCGACTGCGATGTTCTCCCGCGCAGTCATTTCATAACGCATGAAGTCCTGGAAGATCACTCCGATTTCATGATGGAGGTCTTCAAGTTTGTACTCGCGAAGGTCTTTGCCGTCGAGCAGAATCTGGCCTTCTGTCGGATCGTAGAGGCGCGTGATCAGTTTGACGACAGTAGTTTTACCCTGGCCGTTTTCACCGATGAGCGCGATGCGTTCGCCGGGCGAAAGGGTGAAGTTGAAGTTACTCAGAATGCGGCGATTGGTGCCGGGATAGGTAAAGGAGACATTGATGAATTCAAAGCCCTTGCGAATCGGGCGGGGAAGGATTGCACCGTCAGGATTATCCGTGACGGTCGGCTTCATGTCGAAGAAGGCGAGCAGATCAGTAAGGAATAAAGCCTGGTCAGCGATGCCGGAGGCAGTGGAGAAGACCTGCTGCAGACTGGACTGCGCCTGGATGATCGAGGTGGTGAGGAAGATGAGGGTGGCAAGGTCTATCTGGCCATTGACGGCGCGCCAGATAACGAACGCGTAGGAGCCGTAGTAGCCGAGTGTGCCGATCATGGTGAGGATGCCGCCACCGATGAGCTTGCGCCGGGACAGTGCGACATTTTCCTCGTATATCTTTTGCGAGAGGACGGAGAATCGCTTGGTGAAGTACTCGGCGAGGTTGAAGAGCTTAAGTTCCTTAGCGCCTTCCCGGCTGCCCGCTACCTGGCGCAGGTAATCCATCTGGCGCTTGGCAGGAGTCTGGCTGAAATTTTTCGCGTAGCCAAGGAACGCGTAGTGAGTTTCGCCGATGAAGGATGGGATGACGCCGAGCGTGAGCAGCAGCACAAGCCATGGCGAGTGCCACATAAGAATGCCGGTGAAGATGCCGGTGCTGACGACCTGGAGAATAAGGCGGCCGAGTCCCTGGATCATGGCCAAGCGGTCGGTAGCCTGCACGCGCGCGCGTTCGAGGCGGTCGTAGAAGACCGGGTCCTCATACGTGGTGAGGTCAAGGGTGGCGGCCTGGCGCATGACGCGGACGCTCACGTAGTTGGTGTAGCGGTCAGCGAGCAGGCTGTCGAGGTAATCGATTACGCGGTTGATGGCGTTGGCGAAGATAGCGAGAAAGACTTCTGTGCCGACGAGGTACCAGAACCAGCTGGGCAACGGCTGATGCTGTATGGCTGCTTCTGCGTAGCTGATAATGCGCGAGGCAACATAGCCAATGAGTGCGGGCACCACGGCCACAACAATACGCAGCAGGATTCCCCAAGTGACTACAGACGGTCCCGATTCCCAGAGGATGCCGAGGACCAGCGGCACATTTTTGAGGGCAGTGATGCGCTCGCGCCAGGGGTTGGGCTTGGGCGTTGCGCCTGGCTCGATGGCCGGAGTGGGGGGTGCCAGGGCAGTCGAAGGGGCCGGATTAGCCGCGATATTGGGCTGGTCTACAGGTGTCATTTAGGCAAGGTCGATGTGATCGCAGTGGTGTGTCAGAATCCGCAGGCCAACGTGGTGCAAACGAGTTTGCAAGCTATGATGCGCGTTCACCCACCTTCGTTGGCCCCGAAGATACTAGATTTAAAGGGTTTGAGATTCTTTCTACGGGGAAATGAATGATGGAGGGTTGCAATCCCAAGGATATATGCTGCTAGCGATACCTACCGGGTGGTCATGACAAAAAAGCTCGATTCGACAGCGCGGCTGGAAGCATTTTCGGATGGGGTGATGGCAGTCATCATCACTATCATGGTGCTGGAGTTGAAGGTGCCGCACGAGAACGGAATAGCGAGCCTTTACGCCGTGATGCCGACTCTGCTGGTCTACCTTCTGTCCTTTACCTTCGTAGGCATTTACTGGGTGAACCACGATCACCTGCTGAAGCGGATCGAAGGCGCGGACAAGGTGACACTTTATGCCAATCTGTTCTTCCTCTTCTGTCTCTCGCTGCTGCCGTTCTTTACCTCGTACGTGCTCGAAAAGAGTCGGGATGGTCTGTCTGTCGCCATCTACGCACTGTCGATGGTGCTGACCGGTTTTTCTTTCTACCTGTTGCGTATGGCGATCCTCCGCAACCTGAAGTATTTTGGTGCGTTAAAGGCAGAGGACACGCAGGCGCAGCGAAAGCACGTGCTGAGTCTGGCGCTGTACCTGGGAGCGGCGGCACTGGCGAAGTGGCACCCGACCATCGCGCTGGGCGTGGTCGCGATCGTCACGCTGATCTGGGTTGTGCCGAATCTTACTGCGCCAGTCTGTGACGAGACGGATGCGACAGTCGGGGCAGGGCAGGAGTGAGTTTCGACTGTTCGATTCATGGGGCGCCGTGTCGGCGGGATGTGATAGTTTCCATCTGCCGGGCTGATGCCGCTCTCGGCCGCAATGCCCTAGTGGGAGAGGAATTCAATGAAGCCGGGTAAATTTTCGTTACTGCTATCTATGGTGTTCTATGGCTCGTCCATTTTTTGTGGCGTGCAGCCGGCCGTCGTCATCGCTCAGCAGTCGGCAACGCCTGCCGGTGCGCAGACGGCCGATCCATGGTGGAAGCATGCGGTGATTTACGAGATTTATCCGCGAAGCTTTCAGGATTCGGATGGAGACGGGGTCGGCGACATCAAGGGAATCGAATCGCGCTTAGGGTATCTCGAAGACCTGGGTGTGAATGCAATCTGGATCACGCCGATGTATCCTTCGCCCGGGATTGACTACGGCTACGACATCTCGAACTACACCGCGATCGATCCGGAATACGGCACGATGGCGGATTTCGAGCGCCTGGTAGCGGAGGCGAAGAAGCATAATATTCGCGTCATCATGGACTATGTGATTAACCATACCTCCGACCAGAGTGCATGGTTCAAAGAGTCACGCTCGTCGCGGACTAATCCGAAACGCGACTGGTATATCTGGCGCGATGGTAAAGGGCCGGGGCAGCCGCCGAATAACTGGGAGTCGTGGTTCGGACACTCTGCATGGACCTATGACGAGAAGACCGGCCAGTGGTATTACCACTATTTCTACTCGCAGCAGCCGGACCTGAACTGGCGTAATCCTGCAGTGCATAAGGCAATGGAAGATGTGCTGCGTTTCTGGATGGACAAAGGCGTGGCAGGTTTCCGTATCGATGCAGTGTCGCGGCTATTTGAGGATCCCGGACTGCATGATGATCCGCTGCTTCCGGGCTATAACGTTTATGGCGATCGGAATATTCAGCATAAGTACACCGATAACTATCCGGAAGTACACGATGTACTAAAGGAATTGAACAAGGTGGTCAGCAAGTATCCCGGCGACCCGGTGCTGATTACCGAGGCAGATGAACCGAATGTGACGGAGCTGACGAAGCTTTACGGCAATGGCGATGAAGTGCAATTGCCGATGGATTTCCAGATTGCCGATCTGAACAAGCTGTCAGCGCCCGGATTTCGTAAGCTCTTCAATGACATCGAGGACAATACCGCGCACGGACAGCCTGAATATTTCTTCAGTAATCATGATCAGCCGCGGCAGTGGGACAGGTACGGCGACGGTGTCCACAACGATCAGATCGCGAAGCTGATGGCAGCGTTACTGCTAATGACGCGGGGCACGCCGCAGATGTATTACGGCGAAGAGATTGGTATGCGGACAACGGACCCGGCGCGGATCGAAGACGTTCATGATCCGATCGGCAAACTTGGCTGGCCAAAAGAAAAGGGTCGCGACGGAGAGCGCACGCCGATGCAGTGGACGGCCGGCCCCGAAGCGGGCTTCACTACGTCGGGCAAGCCGTGGATCAAGGTGCCTCCAAGCGCAGCGAAGGACAATGTTGCAACTGAAGAAAAAGATCCAAATTCCATCTTCAACGCTTACAAGAAACTGCTGGCATTGCGTAAGAGCGAACCGGCGCTGCGTGACGGCAGCTACCAGTCTGTTGATAACGAAAATCCTTATGTATTTTCGTTTCTGCGCAAGAGCGGGACAGACACGGTACTGGTGTCGCTCAATATGAGCGACCAGCCGCGCACAGTGAACCTGAAGGGTGTAGAGAAAACTCTGGAAGCGGCGCGGGCCGCGCCACTTTATACGTCACCTTCGATTGCGGATGCGAGCATTCCACTGGACAAGATCCAGCTCGCACCCTTTGGCGTACTGGTCGTTACCGTGCGCTAGTCTTTGTGGAGGAGGGAGCCGGGCTGGTTGATTCGGCCTGCGGCGAAGATGTCAAACGCAGGGGCTGTGCCTGGAAGAAGCTGTCGATGGCAGAGTCACGCTTCCATGGTTCGAGAAAACGCAGCAGCGCCTGATTGACAATATCGGGCTGCTCTTCATGCGGCAGATGCCCGCATTGAGGAATCGACAGGAACTCAGGGTGGTTGGCGTGATGATGCCAGACCTCGCGAAAGTTCCACATCTTCCCGCCGGCGGCGAAATCTTCACCCCACATGACGAGAGTCGGACAATCAATTTTCTTACCTCGGTCGTGCTTGTCCTGCTGCACGTCGATCTCACCTGCCCGGTAGTCGTTAAAGGCACCGGTCAGTGCGCCGGGACGGCTATAGGCTTCTGCGTAGGTCGCGATGTCCCCGGGCGACAGTGCGTTCGAGTTGTAGCACCAGCTGGAAAATATAAAACGCAGCCATACCTCTTCACGGCCGGTGATCAAAGCTTCCGGAAGTTCAGGCACACTGTTGAAAAGGAAAAGCCAGTGACTGCGCGCCACATCGGCGTTCATCTTTTCGAAGATGGTGAGGGTCGGGATATTATCCATCACCACGAGACGTTCCAGGGCCTGCGGATGATCCTTGGCGAAGCGAGTGGCAACGCGGGCACCGCGGTCATGGCCGATGATGGGTGCACGCTTGATGCCAAGATGGCGCATGAGTTCGAGGATGTCGCGGGCCATGGTCTTCTTGTCATAGCCGCTGGCGGGTTTGCCGGTATCGCCATAGCCACGCAGGTCGGGAACTATGACGCGATAATGCTCGGCCAGCACGGGGATCTGGTGACGCCAGGCGTACCACGTCTCGGGAAAGCCGTGGAGCAGGAGGATAGGCGGTCCTTCGCCGGCTTCGACGTAATGCATGTCGATTGCATTTACGGTAGCGGTGTGGTGGGTCAGCGAAGCATTCATGTTTTCTCCGGTCGGGCTCAGTTAGGAGACTGTGGACCCCGCGAATTCGTTGCCTGCGCGGCGCGACTATTCTTTGATGACGCACTGGTCGCCAGGTCGCATCCTCACCGGACGGTGCTGTTTTCCATGGATTCAATTGCCTGTGTCCATGATACAAATTGAGAACATTTTGACGCGCCCGGCCTGTTTTTCCAAACTAATAAGGAAATCTTCTTGCCCTCACTCCATACGTTTTCATACTGCCGCAAGTTCTTCGTACCGATGACCCTGGTTTTCATGCTGGCATCTGCCGCACCCGGACTTCATAGCCAGACTACGCTCCCTGGTGCGGCGGCCGATATCGTCATCAAGAACGCAACGGTGATGACGGCTTCGCATGGCACTTTGCAACATGGCAATGTCTGGGTGCATGACGGCAAGATCGCAGGTGTAGGCGCGACGGTCAACGCACCGGCCGATGCAAAGGTTGTCGATGCAACAGGCAAATATGTCACGCCGGGCATCATCGATCCGCATTCGCATTCTGCACTGGGCGATGACATCAACGAAGCTACCAGTCCGGTAACACCGTCGATGATGATGATCGATGCCTTCGACAACAGCGATGCCGCTCTTTACCAGGCGCTTGCAGGAGGTGTGACGACAGAGCTGCTGCTGCATGGATCCGCGAACATGATCGGCGGCCAGGCCGTGGTGATCAAGAACAAGTTTGGTTTGTCGCGTGAGCAGATGCTCTTCCCAAATGCACCGCGATCGATCAAGTTTGCAAGCGGCGAAAATCCGAAACGGGTGTACGGCGGACGTGATCAATTGCCTTCTACACGCATGGGTAACTTCGAGGTGATGCGCCAGTCGTTCGAAGATGCGAAAGCTTACATGGCAAGCTGGGATGCATATAACGCGAAGGTTGCGAAAAATGACAAGGACGCAGTTGCCCCAAAACGCGACCTCAAGCTTGAAGCGCTGGCGGAGGTGCTGCGCGGCAAGTTGTACGTGCAAATCCACTGTTATCGCGCAGATGAATTCCTGACCGAAGAAGCGATTGCCAAGGAGTATGGCTACAAGATTCGAGCCTTTCATCATGCGCTCGAGATGTACAAGGTAGGGGACAAGATTGCGCCAACCGGGACGGCGATAGCGACCTTCGCTGACTGGTGGGGCTATAAAGATGAGGCATGGGACGCGATTCCGTGGAATGCCACGATGAGTATGCGCGAAGGAATTCGCGTGGCGCTCAAGAGCGATTCGAATGACTTTGTTCGCAGGTTGAACCAGGAAGCCGGCAAGATGGTCCACTACGGTGATGCGACGGAGGATGAGGCCATCCAGATGATTACGCTCAACCCGGCGTGGATTATCGGCGTCGACGAAAAAACGGGTTCGATCGATACCGGCAAGGACGCGGACCTGGTCATCTGGAATATGGACCCGCTGTCAACGTATGCTCGCGCGGAGAAAGTCTATATCGATGGCGACCTTTTCTTTGACAGCAGCCTACCGGGATTTGGCACGACACACTTTCATGGCGTGATGCATAGCGCCGGCTTCTCAGGTAACGACGATGAAGATGGAGGTGGCCTGTGAAGACTGCTTTCATCAAGAGAACGCTGGCGACCGTGTGCCTGCTGGCTTGCAGTATCGACGGCTGGGCCCAGATGACGGGCGACAGAGTCCCAGCTGTCAATGGCCCGAACCGAACCACGCTCGATCCGCCAAAAATCGTCGCGATCACTGGCGGAAAGCTGCTGACCGTGACGCACGGGACAATCGAGAACGGCGTCATCTTACTCGAGAATGGGAAGATATCGGCAATTGGAACAGCGGCTACGACGAAAATTCCGAAGGGCGCGCAGATATTCGATGCAAAGGGAATGACTGTTTATCCTGGGCTGTTCGATGCAGAGACCAACCTTGGCCTGACCGAGGTTTCTGCTGACGAAAACAGTAACGACCTGGTGGAATTGAGCGACGAGATCCAGCCGCAGATGAGGGTAGTGGATGCATTCCGCGCAGAGACGGTGCGCATCCCGGTGAACCGTATTAACGGCGTGACCAATGCAATTGTCGCGCCGGCATCGGGAGATTCTATTGCCGGTCAGGATGCGCTGATCCAGCTGTACGGGCGAGATCGCGACACGATGATCGTAACGCCGGATATTGCGCTGGCAATGAATTTCGAAGGCGATGTCCGGCGAAAGGGACGCGGGCCGGGAGGCAGCAAATTCCCGTCAACGCGCATGGGCGTCGCGTCGCAGCTTCGCCAGACATTCATTGACGCCCAGGCCTACATGAAGGAGCAATCGGCGCCGGTGAAGGCAGATGGCAAGGGAAGTCCCCCGAAGAAAGACCTGAAATATGAGGCGCTGATCCCGTATCTGAAAGGCGAAAAGCCGGTCGTCTTTGGTGCGTATGAAAGCTACGAAGTCGAAGTGGCGATGGGCATTGCGAAGGAATTTCATCTGAAGGTGATTCTGAATCACGTCACGCATGCGCAAGATGTCCTGGACACCATCGCTTCTTATCATGTGCCGGTCATTATCGGCTCGATCTATGACGCGCCGAGTGCGAACGAGCGCTACGATGCCGTGTATTCGCTGCCAGCAGAGCTGCAGAAGCGCGGGGTGAAGATTGCCTTTTCTTCGCTTAGCAACGGTCCGGTCTCCGATAGCCGCAATCTCCCCTATGCAGCCGGCTACGCGGTCGCCTATGGGCTGCCGTATGACGAAGCGCTAAAGGCGATCACGCTGAATCCGGCAGAGATGTTCGGCGTGGGCGACAAGCTTGGATCGCTCGATGTCGGCAAAGTAGGGAATGTCGTGATTGCCAATGGGGATCCGCTGGATGTGCGCACTTCAGTCAAGCAGGTGTTCATTGGCGGCGTGCCTATTCCGATGAGCAGTCGTCAGACAGAGCTGCGGGATGAGTATCTACCGTTGATACATAAATCTCAGCCCTGATTCAACAAGATTTTCAGCGACAGATTTTGCACCTAGAGCCGCCTTGACAGCAGGCTAGGTAAAGATCAGGTGGCCGCCCTTCACCAGGTCAGAATGCGGAATGGTGGTCCCGGCAAGCAGCCGATCGTTAAATGTGACGCTCGCTTTCAGCTTTGCACCGGTCTTGTCATCGATGACAAGCGTATTGCCGTTTTCGAGATGAACGGTGGCGCGTTGGAAGAGTGGTGCGCTGAGAATGTACTCCGGCCTGGCGGGGCAAAGTACGAAGAGGCCGAGTGCGTTGATGACATACCAGGCGGCCATTGAACCGGTATCTTCATCGCCTGCGAAGGTCGACGAAGTGTAGAGTTCATCCATCACGCGGCGCGTCCAGTAGCGTGTGCGATCAGGCCGGCCGGCGACCGCGAAAACTCCCAAGACATGATGCACAGGTTGATTGCTATGCGCATACTGGCCAAATTGAACGGCGGCCATTTCTGACATTTCATGAATCTCGTCGCCGTAGCTGCCGATGTGGAAATCCGTTGACATGGTGATCATTTTCTCGAGTGTGAGGACTGCCTTTTCATTGCCGCCCAGTGCTTCGATCAGGCCCGGCATATCGTGTGGTGCGTCCCATCGATGCTGCCAGGGACCACCCTCGACGTAAGGACTACCCCACTTGAATTCGTCAAATGACTCGATCCACTTGCCGTCAGAGTTCTTGCCGCGCGGGAAGCCGATCTCCTTATCGAAAACGTGGCGCCAGTTGGTCGAACGCTTCATGAACATTTCGTAGTCTGCTGTATTGCCGACGGCTTTTGCGACCTGCGCTATGCAGAAGTCACCATAGGCTGCGTCGGTGGTTTCGGCAACAGACTGACCGACGCGATCTTCCGGGACATAACCGAGCTTGAGATATTCCTCGATGCCGCGACGACCGTAGCCGGCAGACGGATCGCCGACTTGCGTCGCGTGTTTCTTCAGGGCGGCGTAAGCGCTCTCGATATCGAATCCCTTGATGCCTTTTTCTGCAGCTTCGCCAAATACCGAATCGATCAGGCTGCCTGTCATGCAGGCGCGATAGCCGGGGCAGGGAAATTGAGGCAGCCAGCCACCTTCCTTGTAGGCGTTGACCCACGACTGCAAAATCTCCCCGAGTCGTTCGGGGAAGAGCAGTGACATGAGTGGATACCAAGCGCGATAGACATCCCAGTAACCGTGGTCTGCGTACATGACGCCGGGTTCGATCGAGCCCTTATACGGGCTCCGGTGATGCACGCCGCCGTGGGGGTCGGGCTCATGCCAGACACGCGGAAACAACAGTGTGCGATAGAGGCAGGAGTAAAAAGTCTCCTGCTGTTCCCGGGTGCCGCCAGTGATCTCAATCCTGTTCAGATACTTGTTCCAGGTGCCGGCACCCTGCTGCCTGAGTGCTTCGACGGATGTAGTGCCGATCTCTCGATCGAGGTTGAATTGAGCCTGTTCATAAGAGATGAAAGACGTTGCAATGCGCACTTCCAGCGATGCAGTGCCGGCTGGCAGGTGCACCATCGAGATGCAGTGGTCCTTCAACGTCTTGGTCTCGACCTTCTGCCAAATCGTCGAGAACTTCATGACGTAGTAGCATGCAAACCCTGGCTGAACGCCGCCGGAATTTGCAGAGGAGATGAAGCGGATGGTGCGACCCGCGGTGTCCTCATGTACATCCTGCGGCTTGCCGTTGGGAACGTCGAAGAGGAAGCCGCGGTTCTCCTGACCGCTGTATTCAATCGCGATGAGTGCGCAGCGCTCGGTGGGGATAAGTTCCGCATCGATACTGTAGCGGAGCAGTTTCAAACGCATCGAGTGTGGATGCAGGGCTGCATCCTCCGGCCGATAGGAAGATGCGCGTACGCCGGGACCAGGCTTGACCGTGCCGCTGAATGGCAGGAAGGTGGCGTGGCCGTAATCGCCCAGCCAGGGGCTCAGCTGATGGGTCGAGCGGAAGCCCTGGATACGCCTCTCGCCGGGATGAAACATCCACTCCGTGTCGGCGAAAGACTGCAGCGTCCAGTGAGCCATACCGAAGGGCATGGCTGCGATTGGCAGCGTGTTGCCGCGCGAAAAGCTGATGGTCGATGCAGTGCCTTGCAGCAGGTTTACCAGCGAGACGGGGTCTGCAGCGCTTTCGGCGCCACTCGTCCGCTTCTCACTTTCCGCACTGCCCATCGTGTTCGAAGCCAAGGCTGCCGGCGCATGTACGGATGCAGCCACCATCGCAAGCGCGGAGCCTTTGAGGAAGTTGCGGCGATCTGCGGAGGGAAGCTGCGGCTTGCGTTTATCACTCACAATGTTTTCCTTATAGCGGTCAGATGAAACCTGCCACTCGAACTGATTTGCGATGCGGTGGGGCGGTCGCTATTACTGATGCTATATGGTATCGTTTCCACGTTTGCGCGGGCGCTCGTAAAAGACTGTCGAAGATGACAGGAGCATGTGAGTGGCAAGCGAGTTCCTGCAGCGCGGAGGGTTGGGATGCATTTCAAGCTGAAAATGACGGCGGCGCTGGCATGCTTTGCGGGCTGCGTAGCGAGTGCCCAGGATTTCTCACTCCACAATGGTGACCGTGTGCTCTTTTACGGCGACAGCATCACGGACCAGCGGCTCTACACGCGCGATGTCGAGATGTATACGCGGACGCGCTTTCCTGATCTGGACGTGTCGTTTACGAACTCCGGGGTTGGCGGGGACTCCGTTGTCGGTGGAGCGCGCGGCACCATCACGCCGAGGCTGGAACGCGATGTATTTCCGTTCAAGCCAACAGTCATCACGGTGATGCTCGGCATGAACGACGGGCACTACCACGAGTTCGATCCGTCGGTAGAGCTGGCCTATGAGACTGGCTATCGTTACATCCTGGACGCGTTCCAGAAGCAGCTGCCGGAGGCTAAGGTGTTCCTGATTCAGCCTTCCCCCTACGACGACATCACGCGTCCGCCCATGTTCCAGGGTGGCTACAACGGCGTACTTCTGAAGATGAGTGACGCGGACGCGAAGTTCGCGGACGAACGCAAGCTGGGACTCGCCGACTTCAACACTGCTGTAAATGCGACGCTCACCAAAGCCAACCAAGCCAATGCAGGATTGGCACAGACACTGATCGTTGACCGCGTTCACCCCGGGCCGCAGGTGCATTGGATCATGGCAGACGCACTCCTGAAAGCAATGCATGCGTCTCCGATCATTTCAAAGGTGGCTCTGCAGTTTGGACAGAAGACCGCAGCGACCCAGACCAATGCGACTGTGACTGCGCTGACGCATGCGACCGGCAGTATGAGCTGGACGGAGACCGAGAATGCACTGCCGCTGCCTTTACCAGTGGGCGACGATCCGGCGATGGCGCTGGTGGTGCAGAGCTCGACGCTGGTGGCCGACCTTGACCAGGAGACACTCAGCGTTTCCGGCCTGGGTGTCGCCCAGTATGCACTTGAGATTGATGGACAGCATGTGGGCAATTACAGCGCATCCGCACTCGAAAGTGGGATTAACCTCGCGACCGAACGAACTCCAATGATCGAGCAGGCGAAGGTCGTCGAACGGGATGTTGACCTGCATCAACAGCTCGAAGTGCTGCGCTACTCACAGATCGTCCGTGACCCAGCCGCAGAAACTACGCCTGCTGCCATTCAAACGCTTTCCGATGCGATTGCCAGAGTGCAGGAGCAGGCAAGGAAGGATGCGCAGCCACGTGCTCATCGCTACAAGTTGACCAAGATCTAAACGGCGATCTGATAGCGGTCTGGATGGGCTCCCGCTGGAGCACCGCAATCAAACCTGTGCCATACGGCTGGCTGTGGTCAGGAGTTATGCTACGTGCTGCCTGCTGCGGTGTGACCATTCGGTGTTCGAGATCCAGCCGAGCAGAAGCACACTGACGCCGCAACCATTCATCACCCACCATATGGGATGAGTCGCATGCGTGAAGTCCGAACCACTGGCACGACTTGCGGTCACGACAGAACCGGCAACGGCTACGCCAAGTGCAGCGCCTACCTGTCGGCCAGTGGACGCGATGGCGGCAGCTACGCCGGCTTGTGCGAGTGGCATACCGGCCACGGCGTTGTTGGTAATGGCAGGGTTCACCATGCCAAGGCCGATCCCGAAAAGCGCATAGGCCAGCATCAGTAAGAAGACTGGCGTGTGCAGATCGAGCCGCGTGAGCAACAGCGTGCTCAGCAGGAAACCCGAGCCGGCTGCGAGTAGCGATGGACGGGTGCCATAAGTGCCTACCCAGCGGCCCGAGAGCGGTGCGCAGACCATCATCATGATCGCGAGAGGGAGCGTGCACAGTCCGGTGTGAAACGCTGAGAATCCGCGCACCTGCTGAAGATAGAGTGCATTCAGGAAAAGAAAACCTGAGAAGGACGCAAAGGAAAAGAGCGCGAGGATTGTCGCACTGCTGAAGGGCACGCTGCGGAAGAAGCGCAGGTCGACCAGGGCATCGACGCGCCGCGGTTCATATGTGATGAAGACTGCGAGTCCGGCTGCAGCAGTCGTGAACAGAAGCAGAATGAGTGGAGAGGTCCAGCCGTGGTGTGGGCCCTCGATAACTCCGTAGGTCAGGGCTGCGAGGCCGATGAGCACCATGACTTGTCCGACGGGATCGAATGCGCGTGCACGCGGCGCCCTCGATTCGGGTACGAACTTTGCTGCCAGTAAAAAGGCGGTGAGGCCGATGGGCAGGTTAATCCAGAAAATTGAACGCCAGCCGATCGTCTGTGTCAGGAAGCCCCCCAGCAGCGGGCCTAGCGCCAGGGACACTCCTGCCACTGCTCCCCAGACGCCGACAGCGCGTGCGCGATCTCGCGAGGCAGGAAACGCATTGGCAATGATCGACAGCGCAACGGGATTCAACATGGACGCGCCCATACCCTGGACGGCGCGAAAGTAGATCAGGGCGCCAATAGTGTGCGCGAGACTGCAAAGCAGGGAACCTGCAATGAAGATCGACAGGCCGAGCTGAAAGACCCGCCTGCGTCCGAAGCGATCTGACATTGAGCCGGACAGCATAAGCAGGCTGGCGACTACGAGAGTGTATGCGTCGATGATCCACTGCAGGCCGGAGAGGCCGGCGTGAAGGTCATGTTGAATGGCCGGTAAGGCGACGTTGACGATTGTCACATCCATGCCGACCAGCAGTAGGCTGAGGCAGCAGATCCCGAGGACCAGGTTTGACCGAACGGGGGGCGTGGAGTGCTCACTCATGTTCGGCTCTCAAGTTGAGGGTAAGCTCAACTTCTCCATTGCCCTAATATACGAGGGTGTCCTCAACTTCTGCAAATGCGAAGCGAAGGAGTCCTCAGCAGGCGAGGGCTGGTCTGCGGCGTGCGAAGTTTATCGAAGTGGCGGCGCAGTTGATTGGCGAGCGCGGGTATGAGGGTGTAACGATGACCGCAATCGCAGACCAGGCGAAGGCGTCAATCGGCACGCTCTACGATTATTTCCCTGACAAAGCGAATCTTGCTTTGGCTATCAAGGCGCAGAATGTTCAGGAGATAGACGAATACTGGAAGGTATTCCTGCGAAATTCTTCCTCATTGACAGCGAAGGCGCTCGCCGATCTGTTTGTGGAGGGTGCGTTGGAATTGATTAGGAAATGGCCGGCGTATCTGCCGCTGCTCGATGCACCGATTGGCTTTACCAGGTCGGCGGCAGCGCGGCGGCCGATTCGCAAAACCATCGCGGGAGCTTTGCAGGCGAAGAATGTAAAGGTTTCAAATGAGCAGGCATATTTATATGCGCAGGTCATCGTAGAGCTGATCAAGTCGCTGTTGTCGGCGTACAAAAATTCCGCTGCCCAAGAGCGTGATGCGGTGGCTGGTGAATTCAAGAAGTTGATACGCTTCTACTTGGTGCAGATCCTGAAATAGCGAACGAAGAGTGCCACCGGTTCTGTCGCTCCAATGAGACTACAAACAATGGGATGACCGACCGTTGCTGGAGCCGGTCGTGCGACAGGCGACTGGATCTGAGTCGATGAAAATA
The DNA here is from genome assembly GCA_964658655.1 of uncultured Acetobacteraceae bacterium. Taxonomy (GTDB): domain Bacteria; phylum Acidobacteriota; class Terriglobia; order Terriglobales; family Acidobacteriaceae. The sequence continues at coordinate 28,364 of CAZZZL010000006.1, forward strand.
AATTTATCGTGAAGGTCATTACCAGTGGGACAGCCCTGCCACGATATGGCTATTCGCCGCTTCGCTTGTAACTCTTAAACTGGGCAACATTATGACAGCCCTTTGCCCTACATGCTTTGGTCAGCGATTTGAATGCAAGAGCAATCGATGCTGCGTCACCTGCCGGGGAGAGGGAAGAATTCCCATTCCGCGGCAGAGCGTCAGTCAACATGATCCGGTGCTGGAAGCGTGTGATCCGCTTGAGCGTCCGCGCATCCTTTAAAGCGCTGTGCCAGAGAGCGACTGATGGATAGCGCGTCATCGCGGGAGCGAACGGGGGATGCCGCGATCCAACGTGCGCGACCGCGGCGCCAAGCAATGCCGAGATGAGCCGCTAGGCTGCTTGACTCTGCTCATCGGAGGCGACCCATTTGTGCTTTACCGTCCACAGAGTCGAGCCATTCTGTTCGTTCACTTCTTCGGTCATCTCACAGCCTGCGTAGTCGTAGCGCCGGTTGGGCGGCACATCGGGGATGCCCAGTTCTCTTGCGGTCTTGCTGTCGCTGGCAACTATTTTCATATGCAGTGAATGATACGAAGATGCGGCCGGCTGTGCGAGGAAAGCATGGCAGGCGAACCACATCAGGTACATGGTATGAGGCAGGTGGGAATCGGCTATCTGCACCTCTTCATATATTGACTGCGGCGATCGTGTAAATAACGCTTTCCCACGACGGAACCACTGGTAACAACGACAGTGAAAACGGAGCATCGCGAGCCTCGACACCCAGGTCAGGATGGTACTGCGTAAATACTTCCCGGGCAAGATATGGCGGGGAGAGGATAAGCCGCGTGCAGCTAAATGTGTCGCAGTTGAACGAGGTCAGAGTGAACATACCCACCTCGCTCAACTTTGCAGCCCGCCCGCCGATAACTCCTGTAGCAAGCCTCGTGTCCAGAGGGTTCATGGTGTCCATGGGCTGAGGACATCGGGTTGCTGCGCTGCCCAATGGGTAGATGGAGGGGAATGATCCATGCAATGGTTCAGCAACTTGAATGCTCTGCCCAAACTTGTTTTAAGCTTCGGCCTGCTCACGCTTCTAAACGTGATGACCGGGGTGCTTGCGCTCAACCGGCTGAATGAAGAAAGTGAGCGGGTGGTGACCGCGTATTCCTCGGATATCGAGGGTATGGCGCAGGTGGACACCATCGCATCGGCGAAGCTTGGGCTGGCGCGACTGACCAGAGACGCAATTATCAAGATCGATAACAAGGAAGCCGTGGCACAGGACACTGCAGCATTTGCCGCACTGGCAGCCGCTACGGAAAAGAATATAGGACAATCCCAGATATCGTTCCGGGGCCAGGAAGGATCAGCCCAGATTGAAGAGATACGAGTGTCGTTTCCTCGCTACCTTGAACTCTCGCGGGCAATTCTGGCGAGAGTGCAGTCGGGCGATGCGACGGGGGCCGTGGCTGCGTTGGCAGAGGTGGAGCCAATCGCCAAAACACTGAATGCGGATACAGCAGATGCGGCTGCGGCGAAGCGTCGGCGGGCGGCGCGTACGTCGGCCGTCAGCCAGGAGGGTTTTCGCAATAGTCGCGTGTTGCTCATCGGTCTGATTGCCGCATGTGCCTGCGTAGGAGTCGGAATGAGCTGGTGGATTGGCTCCCTGTTTTCGAGGCCTCTCGGACAGGCTGTTGCGCTGTTGAAGAGGGTTTCAAAAGGAGACCTGACGGGCAATCTCGATCTGCACACCCGGGATGAAGTAGGCGTCATGGCCGCGGCCCTGAATGAAGCGTTTGAACGGATGAGAGCAACGTTGCACGAGGTGAGTGCTGCTTCGAATGGCGTGAGTGTGGCGCTGGATGAATTGAGTTCCTCTTCTGATGCGATTGCCCGTGGAGCCCACCAGCAGGCGGCCAGCCTGGAAGAGACTTCCGCCAGTATGGAGGAGATCACGGCAACAGTCCGCCAGACTGCTGATAACGCCGGCGAGGCCACCCTGCTTGCGTCGTCGTCGCGGGTGATGGCAGAGAAGGGCGGCCATATCGTATCGGATGCGGTCACTGCGATGAGCGAGATCAATGCGGCCTCTGTCAGGATTTCCGACATTATTTCGACAGTGAACGAGATCGCGTTCCAGACTAACCTGCTGGCAGTGAATGCGGCGGTCGAGGCTGCCCGTGCAGGCGAACAGGGCCGCGGCTTTGCTGTCGTGGCATCCGAGGTCAGGAGCCTGGCGCTCCGTAGCGCAGCTTCTGCAAAGGAGATCAAAGCGCTGATCGGTGATTCTCTCGGCAAGGTCGAAAAGGGGACTGCGCTGGTGAATCGCTCGGGCGAGACTTTGCAAAGCATCATCCAGAGTGTGAAGCGGGTGAGCGAGATCGTCGATGAGATCGCGATTGCGTCGAAGGAACAGAGTTCAGGTATCGAGCAGGTCAACCTGGCGATGAGCCAGATGGATGGAGTGACCCAGACCAACTCCGCGCAGACGAAAGACCTGGCCGAGACGGCGCTCTCGCTTTCAGGTCAGTCGTCGACCCTGATGGAACTGGTGAACCGGTTCAAGATCGATCGAAGCGCGGGGTCCGGTGCGCCTGTTTCAAGGCCGCTGGTGAAAATACCAGCCGTGAAGGCGTTGAGGGGAACACCTGTTGGAGTACGCACTGCAGCGACCCGTGGGAGTGGCGTAGCTCTCAGTCATCGTTGAGTTTCGTTGTGGCGGAATGCATGCTATCGCCGCCGGCCCGCGTGAGAAGGCAGTTGCCGGCTTGTTGTCAATGGGCGTTCACGATTCAAGTAAACCGAAGCTTTGTCGATAGAGCGACTATGCGGTCCGGGAAATGGATGAAAAACGATGAGTTTACCTACAGACCCTGCTGAAGATGCGCTTAACGGCACCCAGCACACCGCTCATGTCAATATTTTCTTTGCAGCCGTTCTGTGGGCCCTGTTCGTTTTGTCGCTGTCACTTGCATCCTGGCACCAGTCCTGGAGGGAGGTCTGGCTGATCGGGCTGCCGACAGCCCTGATTCCGAATGTCATGATCTGGCTGGCGCCTCATAAGCTGGCGACACGATTTTCGGTAGGCGCAGCACTGATGATTTTCTGTGGCCTGCACATTCAGCAGGGCCACGGAATGATTGAGCTCCACTTCGGGATCTTCGCACTGCTGGCACTGCTGCTGTTTTACGAGGATTGGCGGGTCATCGTCGGTGCGGCTGCCGTGATCGCTGTACACCACGTGCTTTTCACGTATCTCCAGGCGGGCGGTCGCGGGATGATCTGCATGCCGAAAGCTTCATGGGGATTGACCTTGGTGAATGCTGTCTACGTGGTCGTCGAGTCGGCAGGCCTCTGTTATCTGGCGGTCGTACTGCGCAGAAAGACGGTCCATACTGCACGCAGCAGGGATGAACTCGAAGCGCATCTGCGGATCATTCGTGAGGTCGTTCAGCAGGCGCACGTGGGTATTGAAAGGATTTCCACGGCAGCACGAGCGCTGGCCCTGGCCTCGCGTGAGATTGCGAGCGGTGCTCAGGAGCAGTCGGCGAGCCTGGAGGAGACGTCGGCCAGCCTGGAGCAGATTACCGCGACCATGCGGCAGAGTACCGACCACGTCAAGGAGGCAAGCAGGCTCGCGGAGAAATCCGGTGCATCTGCAGAAGAGGGAGGTCGTGTGGTTTCGGACGCAGTCATGGCCATGTCCGAGATCAATACGTCGTCGGCTAAAATCTCCGATATTATCGCGACCATCAACGAGATTGCCTTCCAGACGAACCTGCTTGCGGTAAACGCGGCTGTCGAGGCCGCCCGGGCAGGCGAAGAGGGCAGGGGGTTTGCGGTTGTCGCCTCCGAGGTCCGCAGCCTGGCCCTTCGTACAGCAACGGCAGCCAAGGAAATCAAGACCCTGATCAACGACTCGCAGAAGAAGGTCACGCGGGGCGCGGAGCTGGTCAACAGATCAGGCAGCACCCTTGCCGGCATTGTGAGCTCGGTTCAGTCCTTCGGCACAATTTTTGCCGATCTCGTCACGGCGTCCGAGGAGCAGAGCCTTGGCGTGGAACAGATCAACCTCGCCCTGGGCCAGATGGACCAGGTGACCCAGGTGAGTTCTTCAAAGACAGAGGATTTGGCTGCAACTGCCAACGGCCTTTCAGATCTATCAGCCCAGTTGATGTCGCTGGTCAGCAGCCTGGCGAGTGCGGACAGCAATTCAAGGGAACCGGTGCGAACCGTCGGCAGCGAGCGTGGCGGGAAAGGGCTTCATGAGACTCCGAAGGCGATTGTGAAGGCGGTGAGTCAAAGGGGCAAGCCAGGCGGAGGGACAGATAGGACTGGCAATGGGACTGCAGGTCGAATGAAGCCCGGGACCGCTGCGGGCGATCGTGAACTGGTAAGCAGCGCTGCCGACCGGGGTTGAGTCGTGTGATCAGAATGGCTGCCTCACGGGTGTGGCGCGGTACGGGGATGTTCCCGACTGTGCACTTGACTCGGGATAGCTCGGCATGCGCAGCCTGATTCGCGTTCCGGTGTTACAGGCGGAAAGCCGTCGCCCGGCATCGCTGCTTTCTAGAGTTATCGCGCGCGTCGCCGATAGAGCACTCAGGGTATGTCCGGTCCGTACCGGCGCGCACTGCGTGGCTGGTTTGCCGGAGAGGTCTCTTTGGTGAGTCATCGGGCAACTGTTTGACCGGAATCGGTGCTGAAAAACAATTGATAAGAAAAGGTGCCGGAATGAGAAAAAAGAAGACTGCAGCGAAAGCTCAAGAGTCCCAGGCACCCGCGGAGACGCAGGTGATTCATCCGATCCGCGACGGCGAATGGATTCCCGGCGGGGAATTTCAGGCAGAGGCGGTCAAGCTGCTTGACGCCGGTGCGAACATCCGGGCGGATCTTGAGGGAATCGACTACCTTGACGCAAGTTCGCTCCAGATACTTCTCGCTATTCACGCGGGACAGAGGGCAAAGAATCGTGGATTTTCCATGACCGGGCTTTCTCCGGCGCTGCACCAATGGTTCCGCTATGCAGGAGTCGAACAGGAATTGCCCTTCGATTGAAGCCGGGAACAAAGCGAAGACCGAAGCGAGTTCTGCCGGTATTGCTACACGGTGGCCAACCGTAAAAAGGTAAGAAGCATGGTGACAATTGATAGAGATCACGACCACAGCTAACAGCGCAGATGAAGAGATTGCCCGCTACATACCCCAGATGGGGAAGATGGGGCTGCATTGAAACAGACAGCGATGCAGATCGAGACATCTGTCGTTGAGGTTTGCCAGAGCTTCCAGAACATCGCGGAGCGGGCAAAAAAAACAGTATCGAAAGCAGCCGAGTTTCTCCTCCGGGACAGTGCGACTGACGCTCAAAATCGTTCCTTCGAGTCACTTCTCGAAATATGCAGTCAGACGATTATGAAGATTACCCATTCCACTGCTGAAGCGGGTGAGATCTCGCGTCAGGCAATTCTCCGGACAGAACAGATGGCGAAGTCTTCGCTGCAGATAAGCGCCGCCCTTCTGAAATTGGAGCATATTGCGACCGGCAACAAAATTCTCGCGCTCAATGCACGGATCGAGGCGGCACAGTCTGGAATACTCGGTGGCGGCTTTGCTGCAGTTGCCGTCGAGTTGAGTGCGCAGACGGTCAAGTCCCAGGAGGTCACGGCAGAGGTAAGTGAACTGGCGACCAGCCTGCGGACACTCGCCGAGGACACGCTCAATGATCTGCGGACCAAGAGTATCCGCGACCAGGAACGCGCCGTGCAGTGCAAGCGCGAGGTGGACGCATCGATGGACGACCTGCACTCCGCCCATGAGCAGATGAAGGCGACGCTCGGCGCGATGACAGCAGATGGCATGCTTCTTGCCGAAGATATCGGGCGGGCGGTGCGCGGGATGCAGTTTCAGGATCGGACCAACCAGCGCATCAGCCATGTCGTTGAGGATCTTGAGAAGCTCCAGGCGAAGCTAGAGAAACACTTCGGTACCGTGGCTGGGATTGGCGGTCCCGTCGATGAAGACTTCAGCGGATACACCATGCGCGAGGAGCGGGAGGCCGCTGGTCTGCATGACATTGAAGCCGGTGCCGGGGAAGTCGAATTGTTCTGAACGGCTCAGGCTGATTCTGTGTGCGATGTTGGTTTCGGAGGGTGTGAATTGCGAAAAGCATTGATCGTTGACGACTCGGTGTCCATGCGGCAGATGGTCGGTTATACGCTGCGGCAGGGAGGCTTTGAAGTCGTCGAAGCAGAGCACGGCCAGGATGCTTTGAACAAGCTTCAGACGATGACGGTCGACCTGATCATCACCGATCTGAACATGCCGGTTATGGACGGTATCACCCTCATTCGGAACCTTCGAAAGCAGTCGGCCCTCAAGTCCAAACCCATCTTGATGCTCACCACGGAGGGACTTTCCTCGAAGAAGGAGGAGGGCAAGGCGGCCGGGGCGACGGGCTGGATCATCAAGCCTTTTGACCCGGAAAAGTTATTGCAGACGATTGCCAAGGTCCTGCCGTAGCAGCCATGGGCAGGCGGGCCGCGCAGCCGGAGCAAGTCGATATTCGAGTGCAACGAGCGGGAGAGTCATCGGAATGAAAATCGACCTGAGCCAGTTTCGCGATACGTTCATGCAGGAGAGCGGGGAGCACGTCCTTACCATGGAGTCGGGCCTGTTCGAGCTGCGTTCTGCTCCGAAAGACATGGAGATACTGAATGCCATCTTTCGTTCCGCCCACTCGATCAAGGGGGGCGCCGGATCCTTTGGCCTGACCCATCTCGTGCGTTTCACGCATGTGCTGGAAAGCCTGCTCGACCGCCTTCGCTCCATGGAGATTCCGGTGACGGAGGAGATCATTGGCGTGCTGCTCGCAGCGGTCGACGTATTGCGGGCGCTCCTCGACACGGACGGCGGCCAGGCGCCTCCGGAGAACATGGCCCCGCTGCTGGAGCGAGTGCGTGGCTTCATCGCTGGTGAGGCAGTGGTCGCAGGTGAGCCGCGCGGGGTAAGCGAAGCCGCGCCGACGACGACCAGCAGTGCGTTCAAAATCCACTTCAGCCCCCGACGCGAAATGTTTTCGAGTGGCACCAATCCCCTAGTCCTGCTGCGAAACCTGGCCAGCCTGGGATCAGCGACAACCACCCTGCATATCGGCGAACTTCCGTCCCTGCAGGAGATCGATTCCGAGAAGTGTTACCTGTCCTGGACCATCGACCTAGTTACATCCGAGCCCGAGGCAGGGATCAGCGAAGTGTTCGAATTTGTCGAACACCTGGTCGATTTGAAGATTGAGACGAACACTGAGCATGCACTGCCGGCGCCGACTGCACTTGCGCTCCCCCAGCTCGTCGGCGAACCGGCGACGACGGATGTGGCCGTAGTGCCGAAGGAAGAGACAAGGCTTTCCGAAGTTGACGAGAGGAAGACGAACAGGCGGGCATCGAACAGCGCTGACACCAGCTCCATTCGTGTGACAACGGACAAGGTCGACCGGCTGATCGACCTGGTCGGCGAACTGGTGATCGCGCACGTAATGACGGCACAGATGGTCGACACCTTTACTCCGGAATGCCTGCCCAGGCTTCGAGAAGCCGTGGCGGCAATGGAGCGCAATACCCGCGAGCTGCACGAGAGGGTCATGTCGGTGCGCATGCTGCCGATCGGATCGCTGTTCCAGCGCTATACCAGGATCGTCTACGACATCGGGCAGTCGACCGGCAAGAACATCAGGCTGGAGACGAGCGGCGAGGAAACGGAGATCGACAAGAGCATGCTGGAGCTGCTTGGCGATCCACTCACGCACCTTATCCGGAATGCCGCGGATCATGGCATCGAATCCGTCGAGGCGCGCCGTGCCGCGGGAAAGCCGGACGAAGGCCTGATCCAGCTGCGGGCGTTTCATCGCGCAAGCCGGATCGTGATCGAGATCAGTGATGATGGCGCAGGTATTGATACCTCGCTGGTCCGATCCAAGGCAATTGAGCGCGGCCTGATTGCACCCGACGCGCAGATGACCGACGACCAGTTGAGAATGCTGATCTTCGAACCCGGCTTCTCCACCCGTGAACAGGTGAGCGATCTTTCCGGTCGCGGCGTGGGCATGGACGTAGTGAAGCGCAATGTCCTGCAGTTGAGCGGAACGGTGACGCTCGCGAGTGAGCCCGGAAGCGGATCGACAGTATCGATCGAGCTTCCCTTAACCCTGGCAATTCTCGAAGGACTGCTGGTGCGGGTGGCGGACCGGACGATGGTACTCCCGCTGCTTTCTGTCGTGGAAACCCTGGCGCCGGAAGAGGGAAGAATCAAGCGGATCGCTGAACAGGGCGAAGTGATCGTGGTGCGGGAGGAGTCGATCCCGATCATCCGCCTCTGTCGCTTCATCGAGATGCAGCGTGCAGGCTCTGACTTTGCAGTGTACGAGTCGACCCTGCCGGTCGGCGTCAGCTCAGGCGATGGAGATGCTGAGCGTCACCTGGTCGTGGTAGTAGAAGTGGGGCGCAGGAAGATCGGCCTGCTGGTGGATGAGCTGCTCGGGCAGCAGCAGGTCGTGATGAAGAGCCTGGAGAAGAACTTTCACAAGGTGGCAGGATTGATGGGCGCCACGATCCTCGGAGACGGATGCGTTGCACCTATTCTCGATGTCACCTCGCTCGCGGAGATGAACCTGTATTCGCTTCCAACGGCGGTCATGAACCTCCGTCCTGCGGCCGGGCTTGGGGCAGCCAGGTTTTAGGACAGCAGGTCGATCGCCGCCCGCGTCTGCTCAAAGCGTCTGCTGAATCGGATGCGTGGCAGGTAAGGATTTAGAGAGACACACAGTTCGGCGGTAAGGCGAAGTCACGCACGTACGCGGAAAAGGGAGATGGGATGAAAGTGATCAAGACACAGCAGGCGCCGGAATCAAGCCAGTTCCTGACATTCCTGCTCGATGAGCAGGAATACGGCCTGGAGCTTTTCCGTATCCAGGAAATTCGCGGCTACGCGCCGGTCACTCCCATTCCGAATGTTCCCGCGCATGTTCGGGGCGTGATGAACCTGCGTGGAACCGTGCTGCCGGTCGTTGACCTGCGCATGAAATTTCACCTGCCGGCCATCGAATACAGCAAGTTTACTGTGATTGTCATCGCCATGGTTGCGGACAAGATGATCGGGCTGCTGGTCGATGCAGTCTCCGATGTACTGCAGGTGTCACACGATGCCATCCGAAGTGCGCCAGACTTCGGTACCGCCGTCGATACCCGTTTTATCAACGGAGTTTTCCAGACCCGCGAGCGCCTCGCCGTCGCCCTTAATCTCGAACAGCTGCTGAGCGAGTCTGAGCTTGGGGCGGGGCTGCAGGTGGCCTAGCGCGACGCCTGTCAGCCCGTAGAGCGCTGACCGCACGTGAAAGAAGGCGATTCAAGTTGACCACTCCGCAGGCGACATTGCTCTCGATGGACACTCAGCAATTCAAGGCATTTCGCGCCTTGATTCATCAGGAGACCGGTATCTGGCTGCGCGACGGAAAGCAGGCAATGCTTGCTTCCCGCCTGGGCCGGCGCATGCGTCATCATGGGATCGACGATTTCGCTGCCTATCTTGATTTTGTCCAGCAGGGACCGGACAGGGGCGCAGAAATCGGCGAGCTGATCAACAGCATCACGACCAACAAGACCTCATTCTTCAGGGAAAAGCATCACTTCGATTTTCTGGTTGGAACCCTGCTGCCCGAAGTTCTGGGTGAAGTGCCGCCAGGGCGCCGGCGCAGCCTGCGGATCTGGAGCGCAGCCTGTTCCACGGGAGAGGAAGCGTATACGATCGCCATGGCACTGCTGGATGCGCTCGAAGCCGATCGTATCAGGCACTCCACGGAGGATGCGCGCCGCAATTCGGCCTGCTTTGGTCCGCCGCCGATTGAGGTCCTGGCATCGGACATCGATACTGCCGTTTTGAAGACAGCGGTTAGGGGTGTGTATTCGGATACAGTGTTAGAGACGATACCTGCGGCGCTACGGGCGCGCTACCTTCTGCGCGGCAAGGGAGCCATGCTGGGACAGGTGCGGGTGAAGGCCGAGGTCGCAGCCCTGGTTCACTTCGAACATATCAACCTGATGGATCACACCTGGCCGTTGCAGCCGGGGCTCGATGCCATCTTCTTCCGCAATGCGCTGATCTACTTTGATCGCCGGACACAGGAGATGTTTCTTCGCCGGATGCTGCGGTATCTGCGCCCGGGAGGGTATCTTTTCCTCGGCCATTCCGAAAATATTCCGTGGCTGCATGATGCTGTCTTGCCGCTGCAGCAGACTATATTTCAGCTGCGCACGCGTGCTCCCGCCGAACCTGCGAACAGAACTTTTCCGGCAAAGCCGCCCCTGTGAGGCGTCGACCGAGATGGCTTCTCCTGTCTCCGTGACAGGCACATCATGCCGGTCAAACCGCAGCGCATTCGCGGGCTGTTCATTGCAAGACAGCAACACAAGGAAAGTTGGTAGTACCCATGACGGCACGCTATAAGGTTCTCATCGTCGACGACTCTGCGCTCATGAGGCAGCTGCTGACGCAGATCCTTGATTCCGATCCTGAACTTGAGGTCATAGGAACTGCCGGCGATCCGTTAGTGGCGCGTGAAAAAATCAAGGCGCTCCATCCGGATGTCCTGACCCTGGACATCGAAATGCCGCGCATGGATGGCCTGACCTTCCTTGAAAAACTCATGCGCGGTCATCCGATGCCGGTAGTGATGATCTCCACGCTGACTGAGCGGGGTGCGGAGACCACGCTGCGGGCGCTCAGTCTGGGAGCTGTCGACTATATCTCGAAACCCAAGCTTGATGTGTCCAAGGGCACTATCGAACAGTCGCAGGACATCATTGACAAAGTGAAGACAGCTGCCCGGGCCAAGGTGCGGGCGTTCACCCCGCCGCATCCGGCCGAAGCGAGCATCATCTCGCCGGTACGCCATGCTTTCGCTGCTGCGCATAAGGTCGTTGCCATCGGTGCCTCGACTGGCGGGACGGAAGCTCTGAAGGATGTACTGACGGCCCTCCCGGCTGATTTTCCAGGCATCGTGATTGTGCAGCATATGCCGGAGGCGTTCACCCGGCAGTTCGCTGCGCGGCTCGATTCCATGTGCAGCCTGCAGGTGCAGGAAGCGAAGGATGGCGATCCAGTGCTGCCGGGTCGCGCACTGCTGGCACCGGGAGGTCATCACATGGCCCTCGTTCGCCGTGGTTCGGAAAACACAGTCCGCGTCTACCGCGGAGAGCGGGTAAACCGGCATCAGCCGTCGGTCGATGTGCTGTTCTCTTCGTGCGCCCGGCAGCTGGGCTGCAACGGGGTGGGCGTGCTGCTGACCGGGATGGGGTCCGACGGTGCGCGCGGTCTGCTCGAAATGAGGCAGGCACGGGCCTATACCATCGCCCAGGACGAAGCGAGCTGCGTAGTGTACGGAATGCCGAGGGAAGCAGTCCTGCTGGGCGGCGTGGACCAGGTGCTTCCTTTGCATAAGATCGCGCCAGCTCTGCTGGGCCGCCTGTTCGATGGCCAGGCCAAACTTGCCTAAGTGGAGCCGGCCCGCAGTTGTGCTGCCTGCCGCAGGCGTGTGGCAGCCCGCGGCTTATGCGGGCAAGGCTCAGGAGTATCGCCTGCGAAGTTGCCACCAAAGCACCGGGACGGACCAGCTGGCGAGACTTGAGCAATGCAGGTCCTGCGGCCGGCAACGCATGTTTGCACGCGCTCCCTTATTTGCGCTTTACCCTCATCCTTCCTGCAACCTTTACCGATACAACCCATAGACCGGATCAGGACGTCGTGTTCCGGCTGCCGCTTCTGGTTTCGCCAGAATTCGGCCGGGCTTCCGGAATCAGGCGCCTGAAGCAGGATCGGCGACGTGCCGCAGGCTGCCACGGCCAGCGGCCAAGATCAGGAAAGCGTTCCATCAGCGTGGTACTGGAGAGAGAAAGACATGCAGAAGCGGACAGAAAAAGACTACAGCCGTAAGTGGGGGCTTCGCCGGTTTCGCATGCGTGCCAAGCTGCTGTTGAGTATTGGCGTTCTCGCATTTGGCTACCTGCTGTTCCTGGGGCTGGTCCAGTGGACTGCCTCCAGTATGCAGCATCATCTGCGTACCGCTTCCGACTCATTGTTTCCGGCCGCACTGGCGGCCCAGCAGGCCGAAGCAGGCTTCCTGAAGTTGAACAAGGACTATAAAGACGCTGTTGTTATGCAGGACAGCAACGCGTTGAGCCTGGCCGATGAGGACGCCCTCAAGGTAGCAGTCGAGTTGCAGGCGTTCCAGGCGAACACCCTCGATAATGCCGAGCTGCAGCGCCGGGTAGTGCCTCTCCAGGCAGCGTTCGGGGACTTCAGCAGGAACTCAAAGGCAGCCTACGCACAGATGCTTGGTACGCCCGCTGCGATGAATGCTGACCTGCTGTCAACGATCAAGACCCTAGCCGCAGAGAATGAGTCTATTGCCGCTTCGCTCAGGAATCTGGACGAGCTTGTAAGCAAGAAATATTTTCAGGCTGAATTAAACGCAGTGGCGGGTACGATCAACCGCCAGCGCTACCTCACATGGATTCTCTTCATCGTAGTATTCGCCTTTGCCACCTTTACGTCACGCATCCTCGAGCGTGAAATCTCGGTGCCCCTCGGCCGCGCCGTCGAGGCCCTGGACTGCGTTGCCGATGGCGACCTTACCGTGGTTCTTTATGTGCAGGGACAGGACGAGGTAGGACTGATGGGTGGCGCCTTGAATCGCGCGATCGCCCGCGTCCGCTCGACCCTGCAGGAAGTGGCGGGCAGTGCAGGCGCAGCCGGGACGTTTTCAGAGGAACTGACCGTCGTCGCCGGGACGATCGCTTCCGGGGCGCAGAAACAGGCAGCCAGTCTCGCGACCACGACGGCTACGCTCGAACAGATTACCTCCGCGGCAAGACAGAACGCGGGCAGCGCGAAGGAAGCGAGCCGGCTTGCATCCTCATCCAAGGACGCTGCCGAACGCGGCCAGGAGGTGGTCGCCAAAGCGATCGACGCGATGGGCGAGATTAATACTGCGTCTGCCAGGATCTCGGACATCATTTCGAACATCGATGAGATCGCATTTCAGACCAACCTGCTGGCGGTCAACGCCGCGGTGGAGGCAGCGCGGGCAGGAGACGAGGGCCGGGGATTCGCGGTCGTGGCTTCGGAGGTCCGCGCGCTGGCCCAGCGCAGCGCCGCAGCAGCCAAGGAGATCAAGGGTCTGATTCAGGATTCACTGCGAAAGGTCGAGCGCGGCTCAGCCATGGTCAACGAGTCCGGCGCGACCCTGCAGACCATTTTCTCATCGGTGAAAATGGTGACGGATATCGTGGGTGAGATAGCTGCGGCTTCCGAGGAACAGCGAACAGGGATCGAGCAGGTGAATGCGGCCATGAGCCAGGTCGAGCACGTGACCCAGTCGAACCTGGCACAGACCGAGGTGCTTTCGTCCAAGCTGCAGTCTCTCGGTGAGCAATCCGAGCGGCTCATGGAACTGATCAGCACGTTCACTCTCGGCGACGTAGTTGAAGGAAATACCGAGATCAACGGCAGCTCAACAGGTGGCGGATTGAGCGAAAGACTCTACGAAGAAGCCGAAGCTCTGGACAGTGCCGATGCGGCCTCGCACTGGAACCATGCTTCCTTCGAGCAGGACGAAGGATCGGCCGGCGAGGCAGCAGCCACGTGTGGCAAAACCGCAACCAAAGCTGCATCCAGGGACTTCTCGTCGAGTCTTCGCAAGGTCACACCAGCAAGTTTTGCTCTTGTTTCGACTGGCCACGGCGGGGTCATCACCCGCAACCAGGTCATGCCGGCAGAGAGTGACGAGGACACTTTCGAGGAGTTCTAGGTCGACTGCCAGTCAAAGCCTGGCAGCCCCCGGCAGCTTTTTGCAATGCCGCCTTCCTGGGCAGCAGGCGCAGGGAAATGGACACCGTAACGGCAGATCCGGCCCAGGGAAGTTTGTCAACGGTTTTCAGCTGTACTTCCTTCACAAAAAGCCGTTATGGGACACAGTCATCCGAATCGGGAATTGACTCAGCAGTGATTGCTTTTCAAGAGTCCCCTCCCTGCTGCTCCCGGCGCCCGGGTCGATGACCAGAGTGACATGGGTTGACAACATGCCAGTTATCGCACAGACGGCATTGCAGATCGGGGAGCAAAGTGACAGAAAGAAATCAAAGAATGCCAGGCTTTAGAAACTGCTTGTCCGTAGCGCTGGCGTGTCTCGTCATGCAGCCATTGCATGCGCAACAGGCAAAACCGGAAGCTTCAGAACTGGAACAGCTGCGGACCGATTTACAGCGAATCGAACTTCGCATCGACCAGTTGGAGAAGCAGGCGAAGCAGCCGCTCCCGCCGGCTGACACATTGGCCGGTACGCCGTCCGCAGTCTCTTCTACCGGTGCTGCACAGCCGCAACAAAGCCTGCCCCCTGTGGCTGCAGTGCCCGTGACCTCGGCGACCGGGCCTGAAGCCGTGAAGGAGGCAGAAGACAAGGGCATGGACACCATGGATGCAGGCATGGGCGGAGATGTCATCAACATCCCGCACCTGCCGGAGATGAAATTTCGCGGGTTTGCCGATGTGCAGTTTGCCCTCGCAAATCAGAACCTGGCCGTGATTACGAACAGCCCCGGTTCGATGACGCCTGCGACCCAGGGCGGCAATTCTACGTTCACGCTGGGCATCATGGATTTATTTGTTACATCAAAAATTACAGATAACTGGTCTTATCTGGCGGAGATAGGCTTCCAGGCAGACACGAGCTCGAATGGAATTGGCGTCGATCTGGAAAGAACGCAGATCAGTTTTATGCCGAATGAAAAATTCAGTATGAATATCGGCCGATCCCACGCGATGCTGGGCTACTACAACACGGCGTTCCATCACGGAAGCTGGTTCCAGACCACGATCCTCCGTCCGCGCTTCTTCGAGTTTGAAGACCAGGGCGGCCCACTCCCCATTCATAATGTCGGGGTCGAAGCCATGGGTACTGCCCCTGGAGGCGAACTGGGCGGCAAGCTGGGACTGCACTGGTTCGGCGAGGTCGGCAACGGCAAACAGACTTACGCACTGCAGGTGGGACCGAACCCGGCAAATGTCCTGGGCGATCACACCGGCAAGTCAACCAATCTCGGATTCTTCATCAGGCCCGAAAAATTCAGCGGTCTGCAGGCAGGGTTCAACTGGTACCAGGCAGCGCAGGTGCCGGTCAGCAATCTCCTGCCAGGTTTTGGTCTGCCTGGATTTCCGTTTCCCGACGCCGTCTCCTACTATCACCAGAATATTTTCATAACGCATATCGTCTACATCACGCCGAAGTTTGAGTTCATGGCAGAGGATGGCGAAATCGGGGACACGCCGCGTGGATCGGCCAAGTCCCTTCACCTGTCAGGCGGCTATGTGCAGGTGTCGAGAGCCTTCGGGGAGTTTCGTCCCTATACACGCTTCGAATGGATGAATCCCAACTTCCGCGATCCAAATGATGCATGGGCGGGACATTGGGTCGGCCCGCTGGGAGGTGTGCGCTGGGATACCAATACTTTCGTCGCGCTGAAGCTAGAGTATCAGCATACCGATTGGAGAAACTTCACAGACGATGCCGTCGGCAATCAACTGCTGCCAATCTTGCATAAGACAATCAATCAGCTGAGTTCGCAGATCACCTTTACCTTTTGAGCGGAGCGATGATGACACGATCGACAACGGTACGTAAGTTTGCTATCGCCGCTGGTCTGCTCGGCGCAATCAGCGCCCTCGATACATCCTTGAACGGGCAGGGGTCGGACGGCCTGGTGATGATTGCGAACAAGACGAATGCTGCTGCCTCGACCATGAGCAAGGGCGAGGCAAAAAAGATGCTGCTGGGCCAGACCCTCACCTGGCCGGGAGGTGGGCCGGTGCTGATCGTACTAACGCCGACGGGCAGCGCTGAGCATACAGCAGTGCTCACAAAACTCTGCGGAATGAGCGAAGGCGATTTCACCAGGTATCAGCTGCAGGTCGCCTTCACCGGGCGTACGCCCGCGACCTTTCACGAGGAACACTCGGTTGCCGGTGTGACAAGCTTCGTAAAGTCACATCCCGGGGCTGTCGGGTTTCTTCGCAAGAACGAAGTTGGTGAGGATCTGAAGGTAGTCCTGCCAGTGGAATAGCGGATGGCTTGCGACCCTTCATCTTCTGCTGACTAGCAGAGAATCGTTCGTTTGCAAGCCCTGTGAAGCAGATTCCGCGAGACACGGAATCGCCGCCCTCGTGATCGTCGGTTTGAATCCCTGCGACAGTGACCGGGAGAGACTAGATGCATCGCAATAAATTCCCGCAAACGCTCATGTATCTGAGGTTGCGACTTCAGTAATGGAAGAGCTCGGCGGCTCGCATGTACTCGTCGCCCCAGGCTTGTAGACGGTTGACGACTGAAGCATCGACTCCGGCCGCTCTGAAGTCAGCCGCAGCCGTCCAGAAGAAATTCCCGCAAACGCTCATGTATCTGAAGTTGCGACTTCAGTAATGGAAGAGCTCGGCGGCTCGCATATACTCGTCGCCCCAGGCTTGTAGACGGTTGACGATCGAAGCATCGACTCCGGCCGCTCTGAAGCTAGCCGCAGCCGTCCAGACCGCGCCGCCCGATATCTCATGCAGTTCCGGTGACAAAATATAGTGCGCGGGAAGCTGCGCACGGTAGAAATAATCGGCTACGGGATATCGAGTGCTCTTGTCGAGCCACGCTTCGAGCCAGGCCTGTGTCATTGAATGCCGCTCGCTTGCTGGAAGTCCGGAAAACGTCGCCTGCCAGTGATCGGCGACCAGCATGCGAGGATCAATATTCTGTTCCGGACGCCAGCCGCGGGCGTCATCTTGAGGACCGGATGCTATGTCCGTCGATTGGTTGGCCCTGATGGCCATGACCAGCAACCGGCCGGGCTCGGGTCGTCCGCTCAGATGTTCGAGCGACTGCTCATGGCCAGCCAGGTAGACCCAGTCGATCGGGGCTCTGCCGCTGTGCGCATGGTTTCCGCTATTGAGCAGGATTTGCAACTGGTACCAGCAGTTGTTGAAGTATTCGTTCGTCAGCGCGCTTCCGTTCATTCCGTTCACGGTGTCGGGAATGCCGGCTTCGGCCGGTGCTGTCGCCGCCGCCATGTAATTCCGCCAGCCACGACTGCTGCAAGTCTGTGTTGGCGCGCAATTCTGCTCGAGCCCAAATGCCTCCGTTATCTCCCATGTCTTGATTAGTTGCCACAGCAGCGTGCCATACAGATTTCTCGTCGAAGCAGCTGTCGCCGATACCGCACTCGGCATGCGAGGATGTAGAAAACTCTTGCGCGCGTGCAGCCATTGAGCGAAGAATACCCGCGAAGCTCCCTGCGTTCGAGGTAGATTCACGGCTGATTCATAGTTGTGGCTAAAACTGCTTTTGAGAAACGCATCGCCCCATGCATCCACGGGATGTACCTGGGGCAGCCAGTGATTCCAATCCGGCAATTGCAGCGCAATTGGAATCAACGATGTGTCCAGGTCCCCATCGGGTGCAAAGCTTGCCGGCAAAATCACCATCGCGCTTTGCGGCGACTCGACGGCGGCATTGCCGGGCTCAGCGCCTCCGGCAGCCGGCTTAAAAAGATAATCCAGTGTATCGGCGTCATCGTCGAGAACAGAGGAAAGACCCGCCCCGGCTGCCCAGACAGTTACCGGTGTATTGCGCAGGGAGGGACCTGGCTGATACGGAGGATTCCATGGGCGACCGGGCGCGGCATACGGCAGCGCGCGAATATAGCTGGCAATCTGGTAGCCCTGAAGCGTGGACAACCCATGGAAGCGGGAACGCACAACAATGGAATGGCTGGAATAGTTGAAATATTTGAGGTCTCTGCCATCGCGTGCGTGGCAGTCTGCGCAATGGGCCCGTATCGGCTGCGCGTCGCCCAGATCGCTGCTGCGAAGAACTGCACCGGCCCATGCGCGCTCGCCGGCGAGAATGTCGGCACTCTCCGGCAAGGGGACAAGCCAGCGCGAGGGATCGTCCAGAACGAAGTCGCTCGGCAGCAGGAGTCGCTCCCCACCAGGCGCCAGAAGATTCATTGCCAGAACGCGAAAGCCGCTGGCAATTCCGTTCGAATGGTTGAAACGAAACCGCAGCTGATTTTTTACGTCCAAGTTGTCGCCAGATACCACAGGCAGCGTCAAAACGAGCGTGGCAAAGCCTCCACCTATTCCGCCATAGCTCTTGCCCGGCTCGGCTACAGTCGCTGTACGATTGTTGAGTTGAACCCACTGGCCTTGATTGATTTGAATGCTGGCCATGTCGGCATACTCGAGGCCATGCACCTGCAGCCATAGTGAAGAAACGCGTCCAGCAACACCCGCGGGAACGTCCATCTCGATGCAGACTTCGGTGCCGTCTTCCCCCATGACTTCGATGGGCAAGGGAATTGGCGAACCAATGCAGACTGCGCTTGCAGCGCCAGGTGGCGAGCAGTGGCCATGGGACGAGATCGCTGCGCACAGAAAACCGCAGCAATGGACAGCGCGTCTAAAGCGCTTTGTGTTCAGCAGGCGACAGTTCATCCTGCATGATGTATCGGCCGCATCGCGACGAACTTGAAAGCAGTCATCTCACCGGCGGGCGATCCCTCTCGTGAAACGACTTGCCAGAAAGCACTTCATACTTACGTCCAGAGCCTCAGTCGAATCTCCGCATATTTGGCGTGCCTTTATCCGAGATTTGTGTGTAATAATCGAGCGCACCACCCAAAGACAGTCAGTAGTCATTACGTTTTAGTCAGAGTCTGTTTTATTCCTGGAGAGCGGCAGGGGGTCCTGCACCGTTACTCCAATTGCCATACTTTGCCAGCGAGGCATTCTTGTTCGCCATCCTTGATTCGAATTTTGCAGGCTTTACTGCTGCGCCCATCAGCCCTGACATCGCGCTGCTGGCGAACGCATATCTGCCACATCGCTTCTGCTACATGGCAGATCCCGCGCTGGTGTGGACCAATGCTGTTACGGATGCCCTGATCGGCGTCGCCTATTATGTCATCTTCGTTGGCCTGCTGCTGGTGGTTCGAAAATTGCGGCGTATTCCGCAGATGCAAGCCTATCTATGGGTACTCCTCTCATTTGGCGCATTCATCCTGGCGTGTGCGGCCACCCATTTCATGGATGTAGTGACCATCTGGTGGGCCATCTATCCCATAGCGACTGCAGTCAAAGTGTTGTGCGCCGCAGTTTCGGTGCCTGCCGCTATTTACTTCACCAGAACTGCTCCATCGATCGAGCCGGGTATCCGGTCCTTCCTCAACTTACTGTCCGAGTCAGTCCAGGCCAGGGCGGATAACCTGGCGAACTACAGGGGCAAAATCGAGGCCATCGAAGCATCGCACATGGTGATCGAGTTTGACCTGGATGGAACGATTCTGCGGGCAAATTCAAATTATTGTCGCCGGATGGGCTACAGCGAGGATGAGCTGGTCGGACGCAACCTGGAGATTCTCATTGCCGATGCCTACCGCCAGAGCGAGCATTACCAGGAATTCTGGACGAAGCTTCGCAGTGGCCGATTCAATGCCGGGCAATATGAACAGGTGGATAAGCAGGGGGAGACGGTCTGGGTCGAGGCGGCCTTTAATCCGATAGGCGATGCCCAGCGCGGTCCGGTCAGCCTGGGGCAGCACGAACAGGTGGATAAAAGGGGCGAGACGGTCTGGATCGAGGCGGCATTCAATCCCATTGCTGATGCGCAGGGCAAGCCGGTACGGGTAATGGCCGTACTGTCCGATCTCACGCAGGAGATCAGGACCAGGCTGGAACTGCGTGATACCGAAGCCCGTCTGCGGGTGATTCTCGATCATGTGCTGGCCAGTATCATCATGATCGATGCTTCAGGGAAGATCATCGCCATCAATCCTGCGACCGTCCGGATGTTCGAATACAGCAACGAGGAGGCGATCGGACAGAACATAAAAATGTTGATGCCCGAAGGCGATAGCAAGGATCACGACGGCCACCTCGCCGGTTATCGGCCAACGGGAGAAAGCCGGGTGATTGGCCGTGGTCGTGAGCTGGAAGGCCTGTCCCGAACGGGCCGCCTTTTTCCTATCGAACTGACAGTCACCGAGGCCATGCTCGACCATAAGCGCATCTTCATCGGGCTGGTGCGGGATATATCCGAGCGCAAGCGGGCAGAGCAGGAGGCGCTCCGGGCAGAAGCTGAGCTGCTGGCGGAGAGAGCGGCGCTCAAGGAGGCCAATACGCGGGCGGCGCTCGCCGCGCAGAGCGCCGGCATTGGTATCTGGGACTGGGATTTCAAGACGAACCGGCTCAAGGGTGACGAGCGGTTATGCCGGCTCTATGATGTGGATTCTCGACTGGTCTCCGAGGCTGATGCGGATTTCTGGCTGGAGCGTATGCACCCGGAGGATCGTACCGGTGTGCGCGAAGCTTTGCAGGCCGCCATTGATGGAATTGAACCGTATAACATCGAGTTTCGCGTCATCTGGGCAGATGGATCAGTCCACTTCCTAAAGGCCAGCGGCATCGTTGAACGGGATGATGCCCGGAAACCTTTACGCATGGTGGGCGCCAATTTCGATATCACAGCGACTAAGGATGCTGAAGAGTTGTTGCGCGTCACCATCGAAAAAGAACAGTTACTGATCCTGGATGCTAAAGACTACGCCGTCCTGATGCTCGACAAAGAGGGTTACATACTTACCTGGAACGAGGGAGCGGAGCGGACGAAAGGATACAAGGCAGAAGAGATTATCGGCCAGCACTTTTCGAAATTTTACCTGCCCGAAGCGATTGCAGAGGGTAAGCCGGCGTATGAGCTGGAGGTAGCCGCAGAGGTTGGGAATTTCTCGGAAGAAGGCTGGCGCGTACGGAAAGACGGCTCCTTGTTCTGGGCCCGCGTGTCGATCACAGCACTGTACGACCGCTCATGCCAGCTACGCGGGTTCGGCAAAGTGACGCAGAATATCTCAGAGAGAAAACAATTGGAGGAGGAGCGCCTCCGGCAGGAGCGGGCGCTGCGCAAAAGCGAAGAGCTTCTTGATCGGACAGGTCGCATGGCAGGTGTCGGCGGCTGGGAGATCGACCTGTTGACTGGCACCGTCCATTGGACGGATGAGACGGCGAGGCTGCACCTTCTCGCAGCGGGTTACCAGCCGACCCTGGAAGAGGATATAGGCTTCTATGTGGCTGAATCCCGTCCGCTGGTCATGGCAGCAATTGAGAAAGCGAAAGCCGATGGCCAGCCGTGGGAACTGGAAGCAGAAGTGGTCCGGTCTGATGGAAGCCGGATATGGGCAATGGTCAATGGATCGGTTGATTTCGCCGAAGGCAAGGCCGTCCGCATGGTGGGCGCGTTTCAAGACGTGACTGCCCGCGTCCTTGCAGAGGAAGAACTGCGATACCAGGCAAACCTGCTCGACCTTTCGCACGACACCATCATGGTGCGCGATCTCGATGGACGGATCCGCTTCTGGAATCGCGGTGCCCAGGAAACCTATGGATATACCAAGCAACAGGCGGCCGGCCATATTTCCCACAGCCTGCTGCAGGCAGTTTTCCCCGTGCCGCTCCGGGAGATACAGGCGGACCTGCTGGAAAAGGGCAGGTGGGAAGGTGAGGTCGAACACACCACCCAGTCCGGCCAGCACATTATCGTCGCCAGCCGCTGGGTGCTGCAACGCGATCAGAATGGCCGAACATTCAATGTGCTCGAGACCAACAATGACATTACGGGGCGCAAGCTGGCGGAAGAAGCATCACGCAAGGCCAAGGTCGAAGCGGAAGAAGCGAACCGGGCCAAGTCCGAATTCCTGGCGAATATGAGCCATGAGATCCGCACGCCAATGAACGCCATCATGGGGATGACGCATCTCGCCCTCAGGGCAAACCCTACCCCGGACCAGCGTGGTTATCTGAAGAAAATCGGCAACGCCGCTGATTCGCTGCTGAATATCATCAACGACATCCTTGATTTCTCGAAGATGGAAGCGGGAAAAATGGAGCTGGAGTCCATCCCGTTCTCCGTCGAGAAAGTATTGCTGGATCTGAACGACATCGTCAGCCACACGGCGAGACGCAACAACATCGGGCTTGCTTTCTCTATTGGGAAAGAAGTTCCCGCGTTTCTGGAGGGTGATCCTTTCCGTCTGGGCCAGATTCTGATCAACCTGGTGAATAACGGAATCAAATTCACACGGGAAGGGACTGTTTCAATCACAGTCTCTGCTACAGACGTGACCGGTGAGTCCGCACACATTTGCTTTGCCGTAGCCGATACAGGGATCGGCATGAATCCCGAGCAATTGAAGAAGCTGTTCCAGTCCTTCAACCAGGCTGATCCTTCGGTGACGCGCAAGTTCGGCGGGACAGGTCTGGGTCTGGCCATCTCGAAGCAGTTGTGCAACCTGATTGGCGGCGATCTACAGGTGACCAGCGACGAAGGCAAGGGCAGTATTTTCACATTGAACGTCCGATTCAACTTGGCCAAAGGCGACCAGCAAGCACTCGCAAGGTCGGGTGGGCCCAATGCCGGCAGGCGATTCATCCTCGTCGTGGATGACAGCGCAGATGCCCGGGATGTACTGGTGGCTATGCTGGCGGCAAACGGGTTTGACTCGAAAATGGTGGGGTCCGGCGAGGAGGCCGTGGCCGCGCTTGACACGGCCGCACGGGGAGGTCATCCGTTCGACCTAGTCCTGATGGATTGGCGAATGCCAGGCAAAAATGGCCTGGAAATTACACGAGAGGTGAGGGCGAGGCTGGAGTTTGCGGGAATACCGTCCATCGTTATGGTGTCCGCGTTTGATCGGGAGCAGGTGATGCGTGGCGTGATCGACCCGGGACTCGATGGATTCCTGGTGAAGCCGGTCAAGGAGTCAGTCCTGGTCGATACCATCACATCACTGCTGAACGCGCAGAAACACAACATTGCCGATGCTGCCGTCCAACGCATCCATCCGGGGACCGCCATGCAGCTTGAGTATTTGGACGGCAGGCGCGTACTGCTGGTCGAAGATAATGAGATGAACCGCGATCTTGCAACCGAGTTGCTGTCCGACCTCGGCATCCAGGTCACGGTTGCAGTCGATGGGCGCGAAGGGGTGGACCGGATCGCTGCAGAGCCGTTCGACCTGGTGCTGATGGATATCCAGATGCCCATCATGGATGGATTGACGGCAGCGCGGCTAGTCCGCATGGACTCGCGGTTTACGACGCTCCCAATCATTGCGATGACTGCGCATGCCATGACCGGTGACCGTGAAAAAAGTATCGAAGCCGGCATGAACGATCACCTGACCAAGCCGATCAGTCCGGACAGTCTTCGGAGTGCGCTGCTTCGCTGGCTGCCGTCGCGACCATTGCAGACTTCGCCATCGCTCACTGCTGCCGAAACAATAAAGCCGGGGGAGGATGATCTGCCGGAGGAACTCGCACCCTTCAACCTGCAGGCTGCACTGGCGCGCACGAATGGAAAGCCCGCACTCCTGCGCAGGATGATGCTCGGCTTTCGCAAGCAGTATGCAACGGCAGCGGATGATCTGCGCCTGTTAATCGGCCAGGGGAAAAACGAAGACGCTCAAAGGCTCGCGCATACGTTGAAGAGTGCGGCCCGGACACTTGAAGCGGCCGAGCTAGGCGATCAAGCCGAGGCGATCGAGCAGGCCTTCCGCTCCGGTGCTCTCGATCATCTGCAGCCATTGATTAACTCCATGGAGTTTACGCTTGCCCCGGCGATTGCAGCGGCTGCGACGCTTGATCGCAGGTCGCAGAACCCGGAGATGATCGCCACCACTGCCGACAAGCCGGGCGGCTCCATCCTGATCGTCGACGATGACCCGGCATATGTTGAACTGCTGACCGACATTTTTGCGAAAGACCACGTGATCCTGTCGGCCGCGGACGGCATGGCGGCGATTGAAAGCGCTACAGCCATGGTGCCGGATGTCATCCTGCTTGACGTGTTGATGCCTGGTATCGATGGCTACGAGGTGTGTGCCCGGCTGAAGAGCGACGCGCGTACCTGCGATATCCCGCTCATTTTCCTCACCGGGCTGGGCGACGTGGAAGATGAAAGCAGGGCCCTGGCCATGGGTGCGGTCGATTACGTGACCAAGCCGATCAACCCGATGGCCGTGCGGGCGAGGGTAGATCTCCAGGTCCACCTGAAACGTGCTCACGACCGGCTGATGCAGCATGCCACGGAAGATCTCCTGTCCCAGCTGCGCACCGAAGCCCAGCGTGCTGCGGAATCAGCCCGGATCTATGAGCAGGAACTGCAGTTGAGGGACTATTTTTTGTCCCACGTCTCGCACGAGCTCCGTTCGCCGCTTACCGCAATTTATCTTTTCAGTACGTTGATTGCGGACGGCATAGCCGGAGCGACAAATCCGCAGCAGGACGAATACCTGGTGATCATCCAGAAAAACATAAGCCAGCTGAAATCGATGATCGAAGATCTGCTGCTGGTTACCGCGGCAAAAACAGGCAAGCTGCATGTTCAGCTGCAGTCCGCTTCGTTGACGACCGCGGTGGTCGATGCGGTGCAGACTCTCCAGGGAGTTTCCGGTCAGAAGGGAATCGAGTTGTCCTGCAGCGTGCACGATGAGCTTGCAGCGTATGCCGATCCCGTGCGCCTGCTGCAGGTGCTCATCATCCTTTGCGACAATGCCATCAAGTTCACACCCCCCGGGGGCAGCGTCACGGTGGAGGCAAAGTTTTCTGCGACCGATCCAGACCTGCTGCTGGTCGAAGTCTCTGACACCGGTTGTGGGATCGCTCCGGAGATGACAGAACGGATCTTCGAACATCTTTACCAGATATCCGAAATCAGCGATGGGGGACGAAACGGGCTTGGCCTCGGACTGCATATTGCGCGGGAGCTGGTCACCCTGCAGGGAGGAAAAATCTGGGCAGAAGGACTCCCGGCGGCCGGCAGCCGTTTCTCATTTACCATTCCTGCCTACAAGCACCAGGACGAAATGCTGCCGGCTTGATTGGAGGGCCTGCCGGGGGCACGCGCGAATGCGATTGTGAGTTGTAGATGGCGCTCCGGCTACAAATTCTGCCAAGATGACTCATGGCAGAAAAATCGGAATTACCCATTCGCAATCGACCGACCTCGCTGACTTCGCGCGTGCTTTCGGTCGATGTCCTGCGCGGACTGACGATCGCTTTCATGATCCTCGTCAATGATCCGGGAGACAGCGACGTCAGTTACAGGCCGCTCGATCATGCAGAGTGGAATGGATGGACCCCGACCGATCTTGTTTTCCCGACATTTCTTTTTCTCGTTGGTTGTTCAATTGTTTTTTCGATCGGATCACGCCTGAGAAACGGGGTCTCGAAGAGACAAATCGTGTGGCAGGTTGCGAAGCGGTCATTCTGGATACTGGTGATCAATTATTCCTTGCGCCTGCTTCCTGATTTCGCCAACCTTACGCACTTTCGCTTCTACGGTGTGCTTCCACGCATTGCAGTGGTCTACTTTTTTGCGTCCCTGCTTTATCTCGCACTTCCTCGTGCGCGGGACATAGCAATCGCCTGCGGATTGGCCCTGATCAGCTACTATGTGCTCCTTCGATGGGTGCCGATCCCCGGTGCAGGTCTGCCCGGGCGCGATGTTCCTTTCATGGACCAGTACAACAACCTAACGGCCTACATCGACCGTGGGTTTTTTCACTGGACGGTGAAATACCTGCATACTGGCTCGCTGTACAACGGCTATCGTGATCCGGAAGGCCTGTTAAGCACGCTGCCGTCCATCGGTACCAGCCTGCTGGGGATACTGGCGGGTATGCTTGTGCGCTCGAAAGAAGCGGCCACAAAAGTTCGAAACGTGCTGGCGCTTGGCGGCCTCGCGGGTATCGCCCTGGGCCTGTTGTGGAATGTCTGGTTTCCGATCAACAAGAATCTGTGGACCAGCTCGTTTGTTCTTCTCGCTGCGGGTATTGCAACGCTGCTTCTTGCGGTTTGCTACGAGATTTACGACGTGGCCCAATGGCAAAACCGGTCCCACGTTGTGCGCAGACTGTCCTGGCCCTGGATCGTCTTCGGCTCAAACGCGATTGCGGCCTACGTTCTTGCAGGCGTCTACGGCAAGATCATGAGCTTCGTCCCGATCCATGACGGCGCTCAAATTACGCAGCCTTTCGGCTGGCTGTACAAGCATGTGTTTGCACACTGGGGCTCGACGGCGAATACCTCCCTGGCCTTTGCTCTCTTCTATGTGGTGCTGTGTTTCATCCCTGTATGGATTCTGTGGCGACGAGGCATCTTTTTACGTGTCTGACGGCGGGGCATGCCCGTCAACTCCTGATCGCGTGGCCCGGCAAATTTCCGCACTTGTCTGGCCGGCAATCCCTAAGACTTCCCACAGACCGTTCTTCTGCCGTCCTTGAACGCGGCGATACCGCCTTCAAGTGTGAAGGCCCAGATGGTTTCGTTTTCTGCTTGAAGACAGACTCGGTCTGACTACGCCCATTTTCGCATCATCGCTGACGCGATACGTGGTGAAGATTCCGCGATGAAATCTTTGTACCCCGGTGATGGTCCCAACCACACATCATTGTTTGTCTTTTCAACAATCGTGCGTACATCATTGTTCGCCAGTCGGTCCGCAGTTGTCAGCGCCGCTGTGGTGCTTCCGTATCTGCGGCCGACCATTCAGTCCGCCGCCTGCCATCCTGAATGCACCGTGATGATCGACCATCCTCTGTACAAAATTGTAGAGGCCGGGTTGTTTGAACAGCTTGAACTCATCGCCATGAAGCTCCAACAGGCGATGGCCCTATTTGTGTCAGTCGCCCACACTCCAGAGTCGACGCTTTAGATCGATGGCATGGAACGATGCCGGGGTGCCACTTTTTTCGATCCGCGTTAAGCGTCCATGATTTTTCACGATACGCGTGGGCCTTCGGTCCGAGTCGGAGAACGCAACGCGATACCACCCAGTACCAGGATCACCGCTATCAACGCTGCCCAGAGCAGGGCAGGATGCCTCTCTGTAAAAGGGCGCTTGTCAGGGCGCGCTTGATAGATCGGATTGCGCTGCTCGGGTGCTGCAGTGGCACGGGACTCATTGGGTTGAGTCGTAAACAGGACAGCATAATCGTAGACCGGAGGCGACAGCGCCGCGTCCCCGTAGAAGAGCGTGTAGCGAGCATTGCGCGCAGCCTGAAAGCAAAGGTCACGCTCCACCATTTCGAGTCTGACCGAAGCATTCTCAATCGGAGCATCGTCCCCATTTTCAATGCTGATCGTCCACTTCGAAGGCGTGTCGAAGTCGGTCGAAGGGGTGTCGATGGCAAGCCGCTCCTCATCGATGCGGTGGCCATCCTCAGTGCTGTGCAGTCGGAGCAGATTACCGTTGGTGACGGAAGGCGCAGGTGGACCTTCGACATCATCGTTACTGGGTCTGGCCACGATCGGCTGCACCGCGATGCGGACGTTGCGGCTGAACATCGCAGGCTGTGAACCAGGAACGACGACAAGTCGATCCACTGGCACATGAGCAGGAACGGTGACGTCGAAAACAGTCGAGCGGTCTTTCAGAGATGTTTGCGAAGACTGGGCGATCGTTTCATATCTGAGCAGTTTCTCTGGCTCGCGCTCGACAGTCAGTCCTTTAATTTGTTCAGGCTGAATGGGTCCGGCGATTTCGAAGTGAAGATAGATAAAATCCGACTCAGGCAAATGAAGGACGGTGCTGCGACCGAGCTTCTGCCGGGTGAGATCGAAGATGGTGTAGGAGCCGAGCCTGGTCTCGCCTGCACTCGTCTGCCTGCGACTTCCTGATACTGTCACAGTTGCAATAAAGTCCTGGCCGTCAACGTTGAGATCGACATCGCTGTAGTTTGCATCCGGCATGTATGCATCAAAAACTGTCTGCTTTCCCCGGAGTCCGAGGTTGAGTGGACTGACCAGGATCTCGGCGGTGGCGGAGGGTCCAGCGACTCGAATCCTGTACGGCGACTCACTGCCATCGCGGTAGAGTCGCACATCGGCAAGGCCCCGTGCGGCATGAGCAAAGATGTCTGCGTCCAGCGCGAGACATGTCTGCGAGTCAACCTGCGGCGTACCGAGTATGGGGCGTTCATACTGGAAATAACGGAGCTCGGCAGTCGCCGCACTTGTGACCAGCAGCAGCAGGCAAGCGAGCAGCCTCATGAAGGTGGCCTGTCAAGATTGCGCAGGTGCAGCCAGTCGCGCTGATAGACAAAGCTGACGCCGAGGAGCAGCGCGCCCAGACCGAGGAAACTTAAAATGCTGTAGCCCTGGCTCAGCTGGCGCACATCTACCAGGAACACCTTGCCGATCGCCACAGAGACCAGCAGCAGCGCCTGCCAGCGCACAAACGCGGACCGCCTCCAGAAACCGATACCCAGAAGAATGGCTCCGAAAGCCATGAAGAGCGCGGAATAGCTGAATTGCGCATAGATCCTATAGTCATGCATGAGCTGCAGGTTGCCAGTCCACTG
This sequence comes from uncultured Acetobacteraceae bacterium, assembly GCA_964658655.1. Classification (GTDB taxonomy): domain Bacteria; phylum Acidobacteriota; class Terriglobia; order Terriglobales; family Acidobacteriaceae. The sequence continues at coordinate 56,846 of CAZZZL010000006.1, forward strand.
CGTAAACCACCAGAAGTTATGAATTTCGAGGCTGAGTGCAATCACGATCAGGCAATTGACCAGCAGGCCGGCTCCCGCCGCAATGCCGCGCCACGACAAGGGCTCCTGTTTCTCAACGTCAGGTGTAGCAACGGCAAGGCGAGTCGTGCCCGCGAAGATCACGATGGCTACGAAGTACGTCGCAAACCGTTCGTTAAACAAGGGTGTCGTGGATGCAGGAGTATGAATCAGCAGCAGTGCGCCGATGCCCAGGCCCAGACAGAGCAGCGCCAGCGCTCGAAGCAACAGCGATCGGCTTCGGCTTGCCATCCAGAGCAGCGCCGCGCCTTGCACCAGCCAGCCAATCGTAAGCCAGCGTCCGTGTGCCTTCAGCGGTATCGCAAGCGTGAGGAACACAACCGCGAGTATGAGATGCAGGTCCGAGAGCAGCCTGGGACTGGAACGCAAAATGCCTCGTTCAGGAAGCCGCAGCAACAGCAGGTAGAAGGCGGCGAAAACAACGGCGATCCATGGACCGGCCCACGCGCTGTTGGAGCGATCGAACATTGCGTAGAAGGCGAGAAAGCCGAGGCTGGCGTTCGCCAGAGGCATCACGACGACTGCCAGGCTGTCCCACTTTGAACCACCTTCTGCCTGCATAACAAGTCGGACAAGACGAGGAGCGAAGGCGAAGATGAAAAAGAAGCAAGTCAGAAAAAAGACGGTGCGCAAAAGCTGTGGCTCGGAATCGAAGTCGAACCACCAGCCCGCGAAGTAAACCACGGTACCGGCAAAGGCGCCAAAGAGGAGGCGCGACCACGGACGCAAAATGAGCAGCACAAGTACGGCGAGGTCCAGGATCAGGAGATAGCTGAACAGGGAGAATTCATGATTGCCGCCCGTCGAAACCAGTGCCGGAGTGCTGAAGCCACCGATGATGGAGTACACAGCGAGCAACTCCGCATCCTCTCTCCATGCCATGAAACCGTTGAATGCGGTCACCAGGACCATGGCGAGAAACGCGACAGCGGGTGGGATGAGATGAAAGAGTGAAAACGCCGCCCACATTGACAGGTAGAGAACGCCGCTGCCGACGGCCTTGAGCGAATAAGCAAACGCTGCATAGCCGCGTCGTTGAAAGCGCTCTGACCAGGCGATAAATCCTGCACCCGTAACAAGGCCAATCAGGACGCGGCCGGCCGGTCCGATCCAATGATTATCGATTGCCAGCTTCAGAAACAATGCCATGCCAATAAGCACAGCCAGGATGCCGATTCGGTTGAACCACTGCGAACCGATCCGGCTTTCGAGCGACCGCTCCACGGGCTGCTTCTGTTGAACGACACCATTGGAAGCAGGAGCAATCCTTACCTCTTCTGTGATCTGCTGTTTTGCTGAAGGCAAAGATGGCTGGGCAACTGTGTCTGCCGACGACGACTTATTCTCCTGCCTGTTCTGCAGGACGACGCCGCGCGCGCGCAGGGCATCTTCGATCAGAGTTAGCCGACTGCGCAGTTCGCGAACCTGATCTTCAAGGCTGCCCGGGGTATTCGATTCCATAAGGTGCGACTACTCTACAACATCGTCGCGTTCGTCAACACCATCAATCGAGCCGTGGGATCGATACCTTCCGTAACGTGTATCTGTTCCTGAGCTCACCAGATTGAGAAACTTCTCAACGGATGCAGATGTGCCTTGCCACTGATCACTCTGTCGGCATACTTTATACGTTAACTAAAGAACAAAACGCATTGAAAAAAAGATGACCGCAAGTCTTTCACGAATTACCCACACGAACAGCGCAAGACAAGGCAGTCAAGGAAAACATGAATTACCGGCAACTTGGAAACACTGGACTGAAGGTTTCTGTCCTTGGCTTCGGATCGTCTACCTTCGGGAATGTCTTCGGCCATATTTCGATGCATCAGGTTCAGTCTGCAGTAGATGCGGCGGTGGATCACGGCATCAACTTCTTCGACACCTCCCCCTACTATGGCCTGACCCTCGCGGAGGAACGTCTGGGTACCGCAGTAAGCGGCAAGCGTGATCAGATCGTTCTCGCCTCTAAATGCGGACGTTATGGTCTGGATGAATTCGACTTTTCGCGTACCCGCATTCGCAGAAGTGTCGAAGAGTCCTTGCAGCGATTGCGCATAGATCACCTGGATTTGTTGCAGGCGCACGATATTGAATTCGGACACGAGCAACAAATTATTGGGGAGACAATTCCCGCGTTGCGCGAACTGCAAAACGAGGGGAAGACTCGCTTCATCGGCATCACTGGATACTCACTGAGCATGCTGAGACGCGTGGCAGAAGCGGCGACCGTCGATACGATCCTGTCCTATTGTCGCTACTCACTGCTGAATTCGGATATGCAGAAAGTGCTTTCTCCACTCGAGAAGCAGGTTGGACTCATCAATGCTTCGCCGCTGATGATGGGCGCGCTTACTGACCGAGGCGCGCCGGAATGGCATACAGCGTCGGAGAGTCTCAAGGCTGCCGGCCGCCGCGCTGCCGTCGAGTCAAGGAAGCTAGGCACCCCGATCGAAACGCTTGCATTGCAGTACGCCATGCAGCAGGACTTCGCTGCCAGCACCCTGGTCGGCATGTCCTCCGCTGACGAGGTCAGGCGCAACGTGGAAGCAATTGCCCAGCCATTGGATACTTACATCGTGGAGTCTGTTCTAACAGCGATCGGCAGCAACATTGATTCAACATGGCCATCAGGCCTACCTGAAAATGGACGTTGAAGGGGAGCGGTATGAACTTAGCTGCAGAGTTATGAGATAAACGGCGCATCCATTCTCATTTTTGGCAGGCAAACAGTAACGAATTCTTTGATGCTGCAAGCTAATAGCCCTCAACGTTACCGCACTCACTCTCCTCACGAAGGCGGTGCTTACGCTGCGCGTTGAATTCTAGGACATTATTCCGGGGTGGAAGAAAGACCCTCATTTTCTTCACCCTCCTTTTCCGGAGCGGTCCGGATATGTGCTGGCTTTTTGTGAAGACTGTTTCCGAAATTTAGGATGTGATGGGCGTCCCGATGTCCAGCCTCGGTGAAGGCGCGCTCATGAACACAGAAGTGTGTGGACGCCGCTCTGAGGGGACTTGATCATGGCGAGTTCATCACCACGCCTTCCGTGCACGATGAGACCCTCGTGCAAACCTATCTGGAAGCGCCTGAGAAACTGCTCGCTTCATCACAGACGCCTGCGCCTGCGCCTCGTTACAGTGCTCACAACTAGTCTTCATGCAGAACCGTTTCCGAAGGCACACAGTTGTCTTCGGAAACGCGCTTTCTTCTTCATCGTGCTCCCGGGTTCGTGGTAGATAATTGCCTCAAAGCTAACTACGTCACGACGGGAGTCTTCCTGCAAGTGAGATCGATCAAGCTGGTTGCACTCGGTGTCGCGCTTCTCGCAAGTGTTCTTTCCCATGCGCAAACTTTTGCTCTGACCGGAACTGTCCTGGCGCCGGACGGTCCCATCGAGCATGGCACTGTATTGGTGCGCGATGGCAGCATCGTGGCGGTTGGCACGGACTTAAGTATGCCGCGCGATGTCCAACGGATCGATGTTCGCGACGCCATCATTGCTCCAGGATGGATCGACCTGCACAACCATATGAGCTTCAACGTGTTTCCACGATGGAAACCGACCCAGGAGTTCGGGGCACGCTATGACTGGATACAAAAGCCTGTCTATAACGTTCTGATTGCAGCGCCGCATAAAGAACTTGTTGACCAGGGACTTGTATGTGAAGCCGAACGATATGCCGAACTGAAGGCGCTGGCACAGGGAGAGACGTCCACGGTCGGCAGCGAGCACAATTGTCCCGCAGTCAATTTGACCCGCAAGCTGGACATCGATCCTGGCTTTGCCAATGCGCCGACTACGATCTACAACGTATTCCCATTTCAGATGACCGCCGAGCAGCGCGCAGCGGCAGACAAAGTTTTAGGCGCGTCATTGCATGGCTCTTTGCTCATCCATGTCTCTGAAGGAGCACCTCGAGACGCCTCGGCATCACGTGAGTTCGCGATGTTCAAGCAGCAGGGCTTCATGCGGCCCGGAGTTAGCATCATCCACGGCGTCGCTATCCCGCCAACCGGCTTCGCAGAGATGGCGAAAGCGGGGGTGGGACTGGTGTGGTCTCCACGCTCCAACATCGAGCTTTATGGTGACACTGCGGATATCGCCGATGCGCATACAGCAGGGGTGATGATGGCGCTCGCTCCTGACTGGAGCCCGACGGGGTCCGTGGGCATGTTGGGCGAACTGCAATACGCCGCCGCATGGAACGTGGTGCAGACGCCATCACCCTTTACCGATCGCGAACTCGTCCTGATGGCGACGGCTGATCCCGCAAAGATGGTCGATCTTGAGAGTCACATCGGCTCCATCATGGCGGATCGAGCGGCAGACCTCGTTGTCATTCGCAGGACTGCGAAGGATGTCTATGCTTCGCTGACTCACGCAGCTCCACAGGATGTGATGCTCACGGTCGTTCGGGGCAAAGCGGTCTTTGGTGATGTATCGACGATGAAGCAATGGAATGGAACGGCTGGCGACTCAGTTCAAATCTGCGGAGAGGCTAAAGCATTTGCCGCCGACATGGGGCTGCCTGCGTCAATCTCTAAGCTTGCTCCTGCGCTGGAACGCATGGGGCGCACGCTCGCACCGCTGACAGAATGCGGTCAGTAGACTGCATCGAACGAAGATGACGATGCTGATCGGCGATCCGATTTTCACCGGATAGAGTGCCCACACTATATCCATTGTTTCTGCGTAGACTGAAACTGCGAAAGTCGTTTACGGGAGAGTTAGATTGGCCACTCGTTTTTTGAATTGTCTGCTCATGCTTGTCTTAATTGCAATCTGCGAAAGCGGGCATGCGCAGGCATTCAATTTTCTCCCGCATCAGAACATCAGCACCACCGACACGAATCGCTTTGTTGCCGCTCATGGCAGCCGCTCGGTCATCATGGGGTACCCGCGGCAGGGCCTGGAAATGTGGGCCTACCCGCTCGAGATTGTCAGCAACTACCGGATTGGCTTCCTTGATGACGGCGCGTCGACTGAGGCGGACGCCGCTCCGCTGCTCCGCCGACTCGTCTATGCGCCCGACTCGGTCACGCGCATCTATGTCGGTCCTGATTATGTTGTCCGTGAGAAACTTTCCGTTCCTCTGAATGAGCCGGCCGCTGTGATTACTTATGAGGTTGACGCGGAGCATCCCTTTGACATCGTTGTTCACTTCAATCCGATACTGAACCTCATGTGGCCCGGTTCTATCGGCGGCCAGTACACCCAATGGGACCCGGAAGCCAGCAGCTACGTCATCGGCGAATCCGGTCTGACAGGCGCAGCTGGAAGTGTGTCGGCGGTCGTTGGGTCACCGGAGACCATTGCGCATGATCCTACTGTCAACAGCACCTTCGATACAGGCCAACACTACGCTTTTACTCTCCATCCTCACACGACGGCCGGCGTATCAGGCACCTCAACGGCAAGTGTCTACATAGCGCAGCTGGCAACAGGGCAATCCGCTGCGGCGGCTATTCACAAATTGATCGGCGCATCTTCGGGGTTCCAAAACGAGGCGGCTGCTCACTATGCCAAGCTCGAGACTGAAGGCGTGCGCCTGCAAACCCCGGACGAGCAGGTCAACGGCGCCTTCGCCTGGGCTGGGATCGCTCTCGATCAGGCATGGGTGTGTAATCCCCAGCTTGGCTGCGGGATGGTTGCCGGATACGGCCCTTCGCGTTCGGGACGGCGTCCGCAATACGACTGGTTCTTTGGTGGTGATGGCCTCATCGCGACCAATGCGCTTATCTCCGCGGCAAATTACACCCGCGCCCGGGAAGAGTTGGAATTCATTATCAAGTACCAAGATGGCAAGACCGGAATGATCTGGCATGAGCTCTCACAAAGTGCGGGCTACATCGACTGGTCGAAGTATCCCTACATGTTCGTCCATGTCGACATCACCTTCGACTACTTAAAAACCGTCGCGCGCTATGTGGCGGTCAGCGGAGACACACAATTTCTGCGCGATCACTGGACGTCGATCAGCAATGCCTATCGCTACTGCCAGTCCGTGATTGACCCAAAGGATCACTTTCCCCACATCCCTGCCGGCAAGGAGGGCGGCGACGAACAGCATCGGCCGGCTGACGATCTTGGCCTGTCCGCAAGCTGGGTTGCCGCCGCTCGCAGCTACGCGGAACTGGCCGCTGCCGCCGGTCGCGATCAGGAGGCATCCGAGGCGAATCGTCAGGCCGACCTGGCTCAGATCTCCGTGGGCAAGCACTACTGGGATGCGAAGGCAAACTTCTGGCTGGATGGCCACAGCGCGGACGGGACTGCGATTTTTACGCGTCGCAGTGGCTTCGGCGAAGCAATCGACCAGCACATCTTCTCTCCGCCGCAGATCAACTCGCTTCTTGAACAGATCGCGTCTGCCGGATTTCAATCGGACTGGGGAGTTCGAGGGGCTGCTCCCGACACAGCGTCCTACAATTCGTGGTCTTACTCCACTGCCAGCACCACCGCTCCCCAGACTGACTACCTTGCCGATGTTTACTGGCAAAATCATCGCCCGGACATCGCCCTCGCCATGTGGAAGACCATTCTGCCCTGGAACTGGCTCGATTCTCCGGGGCACATCCCGGAACTTCTCGCCGGCAACTTCTACATCGAACAGGCCGAATCTGTTCCTGAACAGACCTGGTGCTCTGCCGCCTTCCTCGACTCCACGATCCGCGGCCTTCTCGGCATACGAACTATCGCCGCGGAGAATACCATCCATTTCCAGCCCCATCTGCCAGTGGAATGGGACCATGTCTCGGTCGACAACCTGAAGCTGCCGCACTCCACCATCGGCTTCGATCTTCACCAGGACAGCAGCACGATCGCTCTCGATATGCACAATGAGGGCGGACCCGCATCCATCGACTTCGCTCCAGAGATTCCGCTCGGCGCTACGATCATTACCTCGCAGTGCGCCGGTAAGTCCACCACCGCTTTAGTCGAAGAGCACGAACAGGATAAGAACGCCCGCCTGAACATTTTGGCGCCATCAGGAAACAGCCATTGTGATATTCATTACAGCGGAGGAGTCGCGCTGATTCTTCCATCGCCCTCTGTGCAACATGGAGATCCAAGCACAGGGATGAAACTCACCAGCCTTCGTCTCGATGGCCGAAGACTTTCGATCGATGTCGAAGTGAACAGTGCCGCGTCCAATCACTTCCGCATACGAACGCCGTGGAAGGTGAGGAGTATTGAAGGCGCGCACCTCATACCCAATGCATCAGGTATCTCTACTGTCGAGATCACACCGCCTGCCGGCCCAGGCAATCAATATCTGAAAACCCGCATTGTCATTGACTTCTCGCCAGACTGAGTCGCGGCAGGTCATCAAAGCCTCCTGAATGCTCCCGGATCGATCGATCAATCACGGAGCCTCAAGACACCCTGCACACGCTGATCAGATTTCACCGCGCTTAAGTTGTGCCACGGCATAATTGCATGCGCGAGCAGTCATGGCCATATACGTGAGCGAGGGATTTTGCCAGCCCGATGAAACCATGAACGAGCCATCGGTGACGAAGAGGTTATGCACATCGTGCGCCTGGTTCCATTGGTTGAGGACTGAGGTCTTCGGATCGTTACCCATACGCGCTGAGCCCATTTCATGGATGCCCTCGCCGGGCGCTGACGGCGCATTGCGCAGGGTGACTTCCTTTGCACCAGCGGCCTCGAGCATCTCGGCTGCGGTAGCCTGTGCATCCTGAAACAGCGCCCACTCGTTATCGCGCCATTTGCAGCTGATCTTCATGGCGGGAATGCCCCAGGCGTCCACAGTATTTTTGTCGAGTTCCATCCGGTTATCCGGATGTGGCAGGCACTCGGAGAATCCTGCGAAGGTGAAGCGCCATGGTCCGGGCTGGCGTAAGGAGTGTTTAAATTCAGCGCCGAAGCCAGCTATCTCGCTGCCGCGGCCCCAGTCGTCACGTGCCCCTCCGCCCTGAAACCCGTAACCGCGAATGAACTTCGGATGCTTCTCCTTCACGTTGCGAAAGCGGGGTACGTAGATGCCATTGGGACGGTTGCCCAGCTGCATACGATCTTCGTGTCCAGGGATGATGCCACTCGCCCCGCTACCCATCATGTGGTCCATCAGGTTGCGACCAAGCTGGCCGCTTGAATTGGCCAGGCCCGTCGAGAATTCCGGCGTTGCCGAGTTCATGAGAATGCGTGCCGACTCGAGCGTAGAAGCGCAGAGAAACACAACCTTCGCATGAAACTCGATGGCTTGCCTGGTCTGTCCGTCAATAACGCGGACACCGGTGATGCGACGGGTCTGCGCATCGAAGATAAGGCTGTGGACAACACTGAACGGCCGCATGGTCAGTTTGCCCGTTGCTTCAGCCGCTGGCAGGGTAGAGTGCAGACTGCTGAAATAGGAGCGGGTAATACAACCGCGCGCACATGGTCCGCAGTAGTGGCAGGCAGCGCGGCCGCGATGCTCCTGCGTCAGGATAGCCGTGCGACCAATCGTCAGGCGCCGGTCCGGAAACTTCTGCGCTATGACATCGCGCATGTGCAGCTCGGCGCAGTTCATCTCCATTGGAGGAAGAAATTTGCCGTCAGGAAGCTGCGGCAGATTTTCCGCCTGGCCGCTGACACCGATAAAGTCTTCAACGTAGTCATACCAGGGTTCAATGTCCTTGTAGCGAATGGGCCAGTCGGTGGCGACGCCATCTTTCAAGTTGCCTTCGAAGTCGATGTCGCTCCAGCGATAGCTCTGCCGGCCCCACATGACCGATCGGCCGCCAACATGCCGGCCGCGCAGGAAGAGGTAAGGCTGATCGGGTGGAGTGGTGTACGGATTTTCGAGATCATCGACGAAAAACTTGGCGTTCCACTCGTCCCCGATGTGCTTCTGCCTTTCGCGATGGACCTTGTCATATTGCCGATCGCGCATTCCGCGAAACTTTACATCCCAGACAGGCACATGCTCGACATAGTCTTTTTCCGGGACGATCGTTTGTCCGGCTTCAAGTACCAGCGTCTGCAACCCCTTTTCAGTCAGTTCCTTGGCCGCCCACCCGCCTGTAATGCCCGAGCCGATGACAATCGCATCGTAGGTGTTGGTTCGTCCGGTATTCAAGTTCGCTGTCTGCGTTTCCGCACCCTGCCTGTCCACCTTCATCATGTTCATCGGGTCGCCTCCTGGACTGGCACGCAGCCGGCGTGCGGTGGAATGATGCTCCTGCCCAGTTCCTGCGAAAAGCCGATCTCAGAGGTGTAATAGCCGGCAAGCGTCAGCTTCTTTACCTGGTAGAAGAAGTTCATGGGCGGCGGAGTACCTTGCGTCTGCATCGTCTGTTTCTGGCTCGCAGAAAATTCCATGGCGGCAGCGTCGAGATCTTTCATCAACGAGGTCTGTTGGGCCGGTGAGCAATCGATAAAAGCCGCCGAAAATTTCTCTCTGCAGCGCGCGTCCACTTCGTCGAGACCGGTCAGGAACGCTCTGCTTTCGGAAGGGTCAAACCATTCCGTAAGCAAGAGATCGATGAACTCGTTGACCCTTGCGCCCTTGGCGCCGGGCGTATCCGTAGCCGGGATAATCAGTTCAGTCATCGTCGTGACGGTCGCGTCCTGGTGATGACTCAGTGTTCTCAGGCCGGTCGATTGCGCGACCTGCGCACTCGCCTGCTGAATGATCGTCAAGGCTTCGAGAGGTAGGGCAGAGATAGCCGCGGCTGAACCCAGCAGCTTGAGTACTTCACGTCGATCCATAGCAACTCCGTTTTTGATAGTACAGCTGCGAGTATGCGATCGTCTTTTCGACAAACCATTGTAAATATCTATTTGAGCGCCGTTTTATTCACACTGCATTTTGCGAAGGTAAATTATAGGCCCGCGGGTGATCGTGAGCTTCGTGTTACCGGCAGTCTCGCAGATTACCAGCATCGCGATCAAAGAGGGCAACGACGTTAAATATTCCCAGCAACTCGCCTTGACCCAGACCAAGCAAGTGTTGCCAGCCCGTCTCGGCATGAGATGCACAACGACGCTATATTCGGAGCACGGTGAGCAAAGTCACTCCGAACCCGCCCGGTAAGCATAGGCATTGCTTTTCGAGCCTACGTCCGGGATCTTCAGTCCCAGCAGGCCGAGCGTAGCGCAATGATTCATTACGTGAAAGGAAACTCAAATAAGCCCGGATTAACCGACCGAGATGGCTGCTGTGAAGCGGCGCAAGGCCATTTGCCCATGGAATGCTTGAGCAATCTCTCACCGAGGTCACATCCGACTTCGATCCCTCAGCACCTTGGGTAAGGTGTGGCAGCCGACCTTGCCGGCGTCAGCTTCATGCACCGTTGCCAAGCTGCGCCTTCATACTCCACCCTGCAACTGCTCAAAGGCTTAAATAGTTTGCGACCCCATCTTTTCGTACAGAAGCCTGCGATGAATGCCTAATGCACGGGCGGCTTCTGCTTTATTACCGTTTGCCTGCTTCAGTGCTCTGTCGATGAGCAGGCGCTCCCACGCTTGAACCGATTCATGATACGGAAGACTTAACAGCTCCAAGAATTGGTGATCTGAATCAGTTTGAATTCGAGAGATCTCTTCAACCGAAATCAGGTCAGACGTAATCGCGCGTCCGCCCGCGCGCAGCACGGCTCGCTCAACGACATGCTCAAGTTCCCGGACATTGCCTGGGAATGCATAGCGTTGAAGTTTGAGAACTGCCTCCTCTGCGAACCCGGACGGTCGCAGGCCGTGCTGTTGGCTGTAAAAGTTGAGGAAGTGCTCTGCTAACGGCAGAATGTCTGCGCGTCGATCCCGCAGCGACGGAATGTGAATGGGCACGACGCTCAGACGAAAATACAGATCATTACGAAATCGGCCTGCAGCCACTTCTTCTTCGAGATCACGGTTTGTGGCCGCGACTACTCTGAAATCTACCGCGATCGATTCGGTTCCACCGACGCGCTCGAATGAATGCTCCTGAAGAACGCGTAAGAGCCGAGGCTGCATTTGTAAGGGAAGCTCACCAATCTCATCCAAAAAGATCGTTCCGCCTTGCGCGCTCTCGAATTTGCCGGCCTTACGGATGAGCGCTCCGGTGAACGCTCCCTTCTCGTAGCCAAAGAGTTCCGACTCGATAAGGTTCTCTGGAAGCGCTGCGCAATTCACAACAACGAAACGGCCATTGCGATGCTCGCTATGCTGATGAATGGCCTTTGCAACGAGCTCCTTACCCGTACCTGATTCTCCTGTGATCAGTACCGTTGAGTTTGCTTTCGCGATCCTGCCGATTTCCTTGAAGACGTTCACCATGGCAGCTGAAGAACCGATGATCTCTCCTGTGCGAGGACTGACCCCGGCGACCTGCTGTCTCAGTTGGGCAACTTCCTTCTGAAGGGCCGAATGATCAAGAACGCGCCGTATCGTCGCGAGTACATCGTCAAGATCAAAAGGCTTGGTGACGAAGTCGTAGGCGCCAAGCTGAATCGCGTCGATGGCATTATTGCTTGTCCCGTGAGCCGTGATGACAAGCGTTGGCAGATCGACCAGTCGTCCCTCATCTCGTAGAAGCTTCAGCAGCGCCGCCCCATCCATCTCCGGCATTCGCCAATCGCAGAGCAACAGATCGAGTTCCTGCGCCTGGATCATCGCGTAGCCTTCTCTACCGTTGGCGGCTGTCAAAACTTCATAGCCAACTTGAGTCAACGCTTCTGACAGGCTTTCCCTCAAGTTGCGTTCGTCATCGACAACGAGAATTCGTTCTTTCATACGATTGCCTCGTCTGTCTTTGCTTCCTTGGCGGTCCACCGCTCTTCCTGGCGCCGCGGCAACGCCAGGTCCGCAACAGTGCCACCATGGGCAGCGCTTTTCAGCGTTAAATGTCCATGATGAGCGCGGACAATTTCCTTGGCAATGGAAAGTCCCAACCCGGTCCCGTGTGCCTTCGTCGTGAAAAAGGGATCGAAAATTCTCGTTGCCGTGCCTGGCTTCATTCCTGTTCCATTGTCTTCAATCCGGATATGCACGTTGTCGCTGTCGAAGAGGACTGACACAATGATCTTCCGCACCTCCACCGGGCTACCTTCGAACGATTCCATCGCATTCCGGACGAGATTCTCAAGTACCTGACGTAATTTCAATGCATCACCCGGAACCGTCATTTCATCTGAAGGCTTGAGAGTGAATTGGATAGACGCGCCTTCAGCTTCCGGCCTAAGCGATGCAAGCAGGTCCTCGCAAAGTGCTGTCGGACTAAAGGTCTTCATCTGAAGCTGGATGGGCTTGGCGAGGTATAGAAGGCGGTCCAGGACCCCGTTGAGCCTATCGATTTCTTCAAGCGTCAATTTGGCAGAACGATCCAGTAACTCCGGGTCTTTGCTGCGCATCGACATCTGCGCGCGCAGGCGGATGGTTGCCAGCGGATTGCGTAATTCATGGGCAACGCCGGCAGCCACCTGGCCTAATGCTGCGAGCCGCTCTTTGTGGTGGAGTTGCTCCACAAGTTGACGCTCCTGTTCAATCTTCTGTCGGAGAGAAACTCCGAGCCGGTCGATGCCCGTAAGGATTCCGTTCAACTCGGCGGTGCTGACATTCCCCGATCGAGGCTGGTTCAAGTCCGCTTCCATGTCTGCGAGCCGGTTCTGAATGATGGAAACGTCTGCGTGAACGTTCCGAGTAATCCAGAAAGCGAGTCCAACACAAGCCGTGGCGGCGAGACCGAAGCAGCTTAGGCCCAGAAGTGCTTGTAAGTCTCTTCCAGACTCGACATCATGAAGACGATGCATGCCCCAGACGCTGCCCACCACTTTGCCGTCCATCCAGATAGGAACCGCTCGAAAGAGCACCACGTCCTTCTGGCCTCTGAAAACAAATCCAGCCGGCTTTCCAGTTGTAGCAGCCTGTTGAGCAATGGAGAGAATCGTCGGGCGCTCGCGAGGAGGAATATCCTGCTTCGGCCCTGGACCGTCCTTCGTAGGAAAGGCGTATCCGAGCAGATTGCCTGTTGCGGAGGAAAAGAAACCTCCCTCGACCCCAGGATCACTCTGGAAGGCATTGGTGGTAAAGATGCGAAGGACTTCGTCTGCGGGCGGGTTTGGTTCTTCATTTAGCGCCTTTAGAGCTTCGCTGTTTGTCGGCGATTGGATAGCCGTCGAGTAATTCCTGGCAAAGGTAGTAACGACTGTAAGCAGATGCGACGTGGATCCGCTGATGATGGTGGATTGAGTCTGTCGGAGTAGTAGAAAGAAGCCAGTGATGGCGGAGACGAGCAAAATACATACAAGCAGGGCCAGCAGGAAAATGCGGCTGCGGAGGCTGCGAAGCACACGGTTTGGATGGAGCCTGCTCATGTAAATCAACCTGTGTGGGTAGCTGACGGTACTGCTTTTGTCTCTTTGCTCTAAGGGATGGAACGTTTCATTCCATTGTCATCGATAGGCACCCGACATGTCAGAAGTTAAAATGCACTTCGAGGAAGATGCTGCGATTGCCTCCCTCGGGTGGGCTGAATGGGCCTCCTGCAAGCGATTGTGACTTGAAGCGCAAAGTAGGCGGTGCATCCAGGGTGCCGTTCGGTATTCCGAGGTTTCGGTAGTTAAGAGCATTATGTGCCATCACATCGAACGTCAGCGTGTACCTGCGCGCTGCCGATTTGCGAATGTCCTCCGGGCCCTGATGATTGTTGCTTAGTCCGCCGGCGCCGAGCCCGCCATCCGGAGGAGGGGGTGGTCCTGCGGGTGCCGCTCCTGTTCCGCCCTCCACACGCGAACCAATGCCTATGGTTTTGCTCAGGTGGAGGTTCAGGCCAATGTTGACGGGACCGGTTCCGAGACCGTAAGGAACGATTTGCTCCCCAGTCCCGCTCGGGCTTGCATCGAGACAGCCGTAGGGCGACGAGACATACTGGGAAGATGCGGATACGCACTTCTGTGGAGCAGCAAATGTCGGCCTTGCATTGAACTGATTGTTGCCTGTCAGATCGCTTCCGATAGTGATGTTGTACGGAGTGCCCGAATTGTAAAGAAACATCGGCGAAACTGATATCCCGAGAGGGGCGATGAAGCTGCCGGCGAGGACAATCCGGTGATGAATATCAAAGTTCGTGCGGCCATAGTCAAAACCCGGGTCCTGCGCGATCGAAGGAACGAACGTTACGCCCGTCGTGTCCCCTCGCGCAACGTTATAGGTATAAAAGCCGAAAAGGTTGTAGCCGCGATAGCGTGCAGCCAAACTAGCGATTATTTGATTCTGCCGATACACGCCGCCTGACTGGTATTGCATACGATTGGCCGAAGGTGTGGGTAGGGGCGTGTTCGGGTACATGCCTTCGCCCACCGTTCGAAACGAAGGTGCGCCAAGATTGTTTGTGAGGTATTGATGAACCCCCTGCGAATACAGGTAGGTGAGATTGGCAGTCATGCTTTTTGATATCTGACGATCGATACCGACTGCCCCTTGCATATCGTTCGCTGCGTGAAAATTATTGGCGACGCTATAGGTCGTCTGCGCATTTCCGCTCGATGTTGGGTCAGCCGGTTTGATGGCCACTCCCGGGCTGCTTTCCTGATACCCGGTTGGACTTGTCACCGTATAGCCGACCTGGTTGACTCCATTCTGGTGAATGGCAGTCGTTAGATATGGTGTCCCCGTCGTCGAAGCGAAGCTGGTCGGTACTGTAAATCTTTGATAAAACCAGCCGTAGCCGGCTCTCAGAACTGTTTTGCCCGCCTTTCCGTTGGTCGAATCCAGTGCGTAGGCAAGTGAGAGTCGCGGAGCCCAATCGTTCTGATCATGAATGCGATTCTGCGCCTCCCAACGTGACCCGTAACTGAAGGTAAACCGAGGATCGACCTTCCAATCATCCTGATAGAAAAGAGCTGCTTCGAACAATGTAACCCCCGCCGTCGGATCCTTTACTTGTGTCACCGCGTACGTTTGCGGGGTCTTATTGAGATAGCTCGTCGTCGATTGAAACGTGTAAGCGCCATTTGTTCCCGCATCGCTGTAGTTCGCATCCCGGTACACCCGCGCTCGACCGCCGAATGTAATTCCATGGTTGCCTGCGATTGCGTTCAGATCATCCTTAAGTTCAAAATCATCCTGGTTGTCGCGCCCATCTCCTGGGTTGCTGCCGCCGTCGGTGAACGCGCCCTGTACTGCTACTGTTGGTGATCTGTATTGCGCGGTCTGCTTTGTGCGGATACGGCGATAATCAAGGCGAATGTTGTCTACGATTGTTTTGCTCAGCATCAGGCTGTCACTGATCTGAAATTCGTTTGTGAGGCTATGCGTGTTGTAGGCCTGCAGGGGCAGATCGGTCTCTCCTACGCCCTGGTTCTTATTGGCATCATGGTTGAAGTTGTAACGAAGGCTTAGTGTATTGGCTTGTCCTAGCTGCAAGTCGACGCGCTGACTGAGATCCAAACCAGAATTAGGATTGTTCAGTGCCTGGCTGGAGGTCGACCCATTCGGATTGGAAGAAGTGATACTGGCGGGATCAGTTGCATTCACGACACTTGTGTTCTGGTGGTTACGGCTGAAGACACTGAAGAAGTATGAAGCGCGTTTCGACAATGGGCCGCTGAGACTACCTTTCAGGTCATACGAGAAATAGCCTGGCGATGCTTCACTCAAGAGTGGATTGCGTGAGTTAAAGGCCGAATCATTCCCCCGGGCGCCAATTTGACCGTGCAATTTGTCTGTTCCGGGTTTGGTAAAGACTTCGATACGTCCGTATCCTAGGCGGTCATACTGCGCGGAGAAGGGATTCTGATTGACACGAATCTCTCGGATCGAAGACTTCGGGGGGAGTTGGCCGCCGGCAAGTCCGTCGATATAGATTTCGCCACCACTTGGCCCTGCCGCAGGACCTGCCAGTGCCTGTAGGTCACTCAAGAGTTCGTCTGGATCGTCAGAGAGTGCGTCTAGATCCCTACCCCTGATTATGAGCGCATTCGCGTTGTCCTCTGGACCTGTTCCGACATTCAGATTTTCTGCATCCACCTCAATCTGTTGCGGCAGGGTTGCAATGGAGAGCGTGACATCCAGTTGCACGTCCCCATTGGCTGGCAGGATGATTCCACCCCTCTCAAATGGGGAAAAGCCTGTTGCTGTTACGTATACCGTATAAGATCCGGCGGCAAGCCCGAGCGAATCGTAGGCGCCGGAGGAGCTGGTAAAAATCTGCTTCGCTGATCCCTTTGCGGAACTGATGACGACACTCGCATTTAAAACGGCAGCACCCGATGGATCTTTGACCATTCCCCGGATTGAGCCCGACTGATGCATCGCAGCCTGACCGAAGCAGTCATGAGAGAAAGAAACACCAAAAGCCATCATGCAAAGGATGCAGCCGAGAAGACGATGGAAAATCGAGCGATCATTCTTTCTCATGCTGTAACCGGTAAAGCCGCGTTGAGGTCTCTTGCAGTTTGTGTCTCGGGCACGAGCAGTTGGAAGGCAACAGCGGCAAGCAATGCGAGTGCTGCAAAGCCGATGAATGTCGGGTTGAAGCCGAAATGCTGCAGCACAAAGCCTGAGACGATAGGGCCAACGACTCCACCGATCGCCTGCGAGGTTGCGAAGACGCCGAGCAACGAGTTGAACCGAGCCTTCCCGCGTGTCAGATCAGCAGCAAAAGCGACGATTGCGACGCTATAGATGCCGGCACCGATGCCATCGAGCGATTGGAGAAATACCACCATGTGCGGATTGTGTGCCAGCGTATAAGAAAGGATTCGAAAGGGCAGAACCCAGAAGGCGATGGCCATGACTGGCTTTCTACCCCACGAATCACAGAGGCGTCCGGTAGCCCAGGCCACCGGCACCATGACCAGCTGCGCTGATAAGACCGTGAATGTGGTCAGTGCGCTTGATCCGCCCAGTTGCTTGATATAGAGCGCAGTAACGGGGAGTATCGGCGCGTTTGCAAGGTGGAACAAACCGACGGCGAGCAGCAGGAACAGTACGGTACGATCCCGCAGGATCGCGCTCGACTTCACTCCTTGCTGCTTGCCGTCACCAGATGCCATCTCTTCATCGAGCTCTCCCTTACGCATCCAGTAAACAGAGAATGCACCGACCACTGATGCGATCGCGACAGAGTAGAAGATGGATGCGCTGCCAAAATACCGGACCGCAACAAATGCCAGGAGTGCGGCGACGATGTTTCCTGCGTGGTTCCATCCCTGGTTTTCACCCAGCGTCCGATTCAGCGCCTTGTAGCCGACCAGCGCCAGCGCCAGCGCTCCAAGGACTGGAATGAAAATGCTCTGAGCAGCTCCGGATAGGAACAGCAGCGTGTCGATCCACAGCGCCGTGTGCGGCAGGAACGGAATCACGCCAAAACAGATTCCCACGGCAATCGAGGCAACAAAGAAGAGCAGACGCCGACTCTTAATATGGTCGACCAGAACACCCGCAGGTGTCTGGAAGAGCAGCGTCCCCAGCCCTAAGAGCGCGGTCGCCAGTCCTATCTGGTCGTAGCGCCAGCCGGCCTCTCGCAGAAATGTATTCAGGATGGGTAGGACAACGGCCACTGCTTCGGCTTGAAAGAAGTTGGCTGCGTTGAGACCAATCCGGCTTCGCAGTGAGTAGCTCTTGTCAGCTGGTCCACTCTGGTTCTTCTCCATCATGCGAGACAGAAGTGCACACGAGTGGCCATGCCGGATTCATCTCATTACCGCTTCATTTCAGCTGTTTAGCGGAGCCGCGCTCAGCGACCGTGGGCGAATGTGTTCGCATTTCCCTCACAGCGTGACCGCTCACAGCACACATAACCTGATCGTTTAGAACCTTTCAAGTCCAAGGATGAGTGATTTCTTGCATTTACGCCCATACCTATTTGGCCAATGGAATGCTTCTCACCTAAACGCAACACGGAGAAGTTCATGAAACCCATTCGTCTCTCTCTCATCGCAGCACTCAGTCCTGCTTTCGCGCTGTCAGCCTTCTGCCAGACGCCACCGCCCGCTCCGCCTGCAGCAAACGTATCCGCACCACAGCCGCCTCGCCCTGCGCTACCGTCCCGAAACGGAGTAGCAACTTCGCACAGCGGTAGAGTGAGCTCCATCATCTATGGACCCCAAGGGGAAGTGCAGGGTCTCACGTTACGAAATGGTATAGCGGTCACCTTACCGCCTGAACTCGCCATGCGCCTGCAGTCGAACGTCAATCGAGGAACTCGCGTGCAGGTGAGCGGCATACAACGAATGATCGCGGGGCAGGCAAGTCTCGTCGCTCAAAGCATCACCGCCAATGGTCAAACCTTCGTTGCGGCAGCACCTGTAGTCGATCGCGTTCCTGGAGCCCCGATCACGGGCCCTGCGATGGCCGCAGGAGCGCCACCACCACCACCACCACCGGGTCCGGCAGGCCCTCTGGCCCCGCGACGCGCAGCTGATCGTGGGCCGGGCGCACCTCCACCTCCGGCCGGCGCAGCTGAGCCGCCGCCGCCGCCACCGCGGAATGCAAGGCCTCCTGCGCCTCCTCCACCAATGCAAACCTCGGGCATACCGACTCCACCGCCAGGCCCGACAACTGCAGATACGCCGGCGCCCCCACCACCCGACGCGTCTGCACCGCAGATGTAACGGAGCATGCCATGTGAACATGCGCATCCCTGCTTGAGTTTCGGCTTTATTTCTTGATTACCGGGTGCGTGTGCTCACCTGGATTTCCTCTCGGACCGGGCCGTTTGAAATCAGCTTGCGGGGCAGCAATCATTGGGCTGATTGCTGCTCTCGCATATCAGGCGCTTCAGAAATTTCTTCAACGCTTCGCAAAATCATGAACGCGATGGCGCATTTAGACATCGTAAGAGAGCGCCATGCTCGCAGTGACATCAAGGAGAAGTATGAGTGAACTAAGGCTTCATTTTTCCTAGCAGTGATTGCCGCCCGATCTCTTGCTGTCCGAGTTTTTCAGCCGTCCCCTTACTACCAGGAGCATCTCTATGACGACTGCACCACCTTTGCCTCTTTTCCAACCCCGACCACCAGACGCAGCCGGCGTCATCTCGTGGATCCACATTGGTGATCTGCATATGACCAAAGCCGGCGAGCAGAATGACCTTGACTTTAATGCCATCGTTGACGAGATCAATCGCGTCTTTGCTGCGTCGATCTCATTTGTCTATATCCCGGGGGACGTGGCGGACGATGGAAGTGCTTCCGCATACACCATTGTGCGGAAGGCGCTTGACCGTCTCGAGACCCCGTGGTGTTCGATCATTGGCGATCATGATGTCCATGAGAAAAGTTTTGAAAACTATCTAGCCTTCATGGCGCACGCCAGGCAATATGCCTTTGTCATTGGTCAGGTACGTTTCGTTGCACTGAATGCTTTTGATATTCCTGACCCCGGTTCTTTTTCCCTTCTGGGCGACCAGCTCGATTGGGCTGAAGAACAGCTTCGACAAGCAGGCCAGAAGCAGCAGGCAACAGTTATCTTCCTGCACTGCTATCCAAGTGATCTCAAGCAGGGAGGAGAGCGTTTAGGTGACCTGGTAGCATCCCCATCCGTCCGTCTCATCGACATGGGTCACACCCACTACAACGAACTCGCAAACGATGGACAGACGCTCTACACAGCCACTCGCTCAACAGGCCAGATTGAAGAAGGACCGGTTGGCTTCTCGGTCACGAATATAGACGGAGCAGTAATCAGCTGGAAGTTTCTCCCGTTAAATGAAGTACCGGCCGTCATGATCACTTCTCCCGCCGATGAGCGCTTCATCACAGACGCCACACTCGACGGGCATGTCACTGAGAACAGAATCCTGATTCGGGCGAAGGCCTGGTCCGATAGTCCGATCAGAACAGTAGTGGCCAGGCTGGCAAGTCAAGAAGTCTCGATGTCCATGGTTGCCGGGAGCAATGTGTGGCACGCAGAGGTGGATCGAAAAGATCTCTCTGAAGGCGTACATCAGCTCACCGTCATCGCGACGGACGAGAACGGCCTGGAGGCAGACGACAGCATACGTCTGGTTCTCGGAGCCGCAGCCTACAAGGCTCCACCGCGGACTGAGCGCGATCAGGACAACGCCATCGAAGCATGGCCGGAACGTGGCCTGCTGGGCACTCAACTCGGTCCCAATAAAAACGGAAGAAAGTGGTAAATGCCAGCTCACCTCTTACTTCCTCTTATTGTTGCCGTCAGCATCATGCTGATGTTGATCCGCCCACGCGGCATCTCCGAAGTCTGGTGGATCTCAGGCGGAGCGCTGCTGTTGGTCGCGCTACGACTGGTGCCGCTCAAGCTGGCCGGGAAGGCCGTAGCAGAGGGCAGCGACGTTTATCTGTTTCTGATCGGCATGATGCTACTGAGTGAGCTGGCTCGCGAACAGGGTGTCTTCGATTGGGTGGCGTCAGTTGCAGTCCGCGGAGCAAAAGGCAGCTGCTCGCGACTCTTCCTGCTCGTCTACGGCGTCGGCACTCTCGTGACCATCTTCATGTCAAACGATGCGACGGCGGTCGTGCTGACACCTGCCATTCTTACTGCTGTTCGAAAAGCGAAAGTATCGCCGCTTCCATACCTGTTTGTCTGCGCGCTGATTGCGAATGCCGCAAGCTTTGTTTTGCCTATTTCAAATCCCGCGAATCTCGTCGTTTTTCATACAGGTATGCCGCCTCTAGGCACGTGGCTGGCAGACTTCGGTGTGCCATCGCTGCTTTCAATTGGCGTCACCTTTCTAGTGATGCGTTTCATGTTCCGCAAGGATCTGCGAAACAGCATCGACTGTGAAGTCGAAGATGCGAAACTGAGCGCGAATGGCAAACTGGTCCTCGCCGGTCTGGCTCTGATGATCGGTGTGCTTCTAACAGCTTCTGCTTTCAGAAAAGATCTGGGACTACCCACATGCCTTGCCGCACTGGTAATTACAGCCGCTGTGTCTATCAAGGCAAAAAGCAATCCGATCCGGCTCGCACGCGAGATCAGCTGGGCAACACTCCTGCTGGTTGCAGGACTATTTGTAATGGTCGATGCGGTCGAGAGTCAGGGTGCATTGCAGATTACACAGCAGTGGCTCGCCTGGGCATCCAGCCTCGGCCAGAATCTCGGCGCATTGATCGTTGGCTTCGCGGTCGGGATAGCCAATAACGTCGTCAACAATCTGCCTCTTGGCCTCATCGCAGGCGGCACCATCCAGGCGGCGCACACCAAGGGGCTGATGGCCAATGCTGTCCTGATTGGTGTCGACCTGGGGCCGAATCTTTCCGTAACGGGGTCATTGGCGACTATCCTCTGGCTGCTTGCCCTGCGTAAAGACACGACCAATGACGCCGGCGGAGAGAAGCTCGATGTAAGTTTCTGGAAATTTCTCAAGGTCGGTGCCGTGGCCATGCCATTCGCGCTTGCTGCTGCGCTCGGCGGAGCTATGCTGATGCAGCTGTTCGTTGGACATCACTAAAGATATTGGAGAAGACTATGAACGCCGGTTGGATTATCCCCTTCATTATCCTGGGTGGCGCGCTGCAGAGTTGTGGCGCGGCCATGAACGGGCAACTCAATAAGTATGTCGTGAATCCCTGGCTCGCGGCGGCAATCTCGTTCGCGCTCATCACCTTCTTTTTCACCAGTGCGGCGTTAATTCATCCAAGTCCGCTGCCGACGCAGAAGGAGTTGGCTGCACTGCCCTGGTGGGCCGTAGTCGGCGGATTAGTTGGCGCTGTTCAGGTCTACGCCGGTCTCACACTGGTAAATAAAATCGGTGCGGGCCCGTTCGTCGGCTTTACGGTCACAGCCGCACTCATTACTTCACTCTTCATCGATCATTTCGGCTGGTTCAGAATGCAGCAGCACCCCCTGAACGCCGGCCGCATTATCGGTGGCCTTCTCCTGGTCGGGGGAATAAGCCTGATTGCCAAGTTTTGAACATCGAAATCCATATCGTGATGAGCTCTGGCGTAAAGGTGACGGGCACGAAGATTGTGCTCGCTACATATCTCTAAAAGCCGTCACTTCAGACGGCTAAATCTAAAGCAGGAATGGTAAGTTTGCACTTTCGAAAGCACCTTCGGTGTGAAGCATATTGATGCCCTCTGCTGGCGATCGAGGCTATTCAGCTAGCGTTCGACGATGGCTGCTATGCGAATGCGGCTTTTGCGGATCCAACTCGACCTGGAGGACATCGGGATACTTTAACCGGTCCTACCATTCCTGATTTCAGTGACTGGCGACACTGTCTCCAGTTCTTTGTTCAGACTTTCATTCATCGTGCCTGGAGCTGAAGCCCTCAAGTGTGCTGCCTCCACTTGAAGAAGATGACGGCAAGAACAAGCGATTCGCAAGGCCAAGAGTCCAGTTGCTCGTCGCTGGGGCATCGAGAGCGATCCGAGAGGCCACCACGCTCCCGGCGGAGACGAACCACTCAACCGGCGATATTTCTTCGGCTGTATTGATAGCTCTGTTGCAAATAAAGTTAATCCGATTTCTTTTGCCGCCGATAGTCCTCTCATGAAGAGGGTTTACTCCTTTTCAAGGCGGCAACCGTCGGAAAGGTACCCGATCAAACACTTACAGCTTTTCTACGCCGTAGCTTTCGCGCTTGCGCCTCAATTCTGTCTTGCGCAACAGTTGGCGCTCAATTCTCCGGTGGACGCGATCGGCAACGTCACGGCGATCTCGTCGACCTTCGTAAGCATCGCGGCGCCGGTGAAAGCAATCAAGCCGGCAGTTAGAAAGCCACTCGTCGGACGTTGGCTTAATCTTGAGACATTGTCGAACTCGGAGCGCTATCGCAATGCCTTTGCGGTCGGCGGAGTACATGTCTTTGAGAATGCCCAGCAGCGATCTTTAATCATCGGTAAGATCACACTGGATGCTGAAGGGCGCTACGATATTGGCTTTCGTGCCTCGTCGGGGCGCTACTTCAATTGGGCATTCAGTGACTACACGGGTGAGAACTTTGCGGACCGCGTTCAAAGTCCAGTCTTTCTCCCCAGTTTTTTTACGCCCGCTGAAAACCTGGCGGCCATTCAGGCAATTTTCGCCGATCCAACCGGCTTAAGACTAGCCACGCAACTCAAATCGAACGGTTGGCAGTTCTATGCGCGCGAGTTGTACTTCAGCGCTACGCCGGTGAAGCCAATGACGGTAGAGTTCGGTTCGTTTGGGATCGAGCGCGGCCTCGCGACCGAGATCACGACCTTTGACGACGATGGCTACCTTTCGGGCGAGCGAATTCGATTCCACGACTCCAAGCACTTTTTCTTCGACGAGGTTGGATTTACGAGTGCTTTTTTTGGCGACATCGCGACTCCCAATCTCTTCGATCGAGGGTCCAGCCTAAAGAAGTTCAACTATCGGCAGCTATTTGTGAAGAAGCGACTGAACCAGCGTCTTGGTTTTTCAGGCGAGTACACCTGGCAAGCGGGAACCCAAACCCTGCGACAGGCGGCCTTGATTGAGGTGAAAGAGTCCAGGATCGTCGATAGCGTTCGGTTCGAGAGCTACGAGCGTCTGAACGCGGTCAGCTTTGCTGGCATCGCCCAGTCTCCCCTTGGTCCCATCGCTGCCTTGTCCATTCCAGGGGCCTCAGGCTTTGCTATAGCTGCTCGAAAGAACCTGGGCAAGTTGAGCGGAGATGTCGGCTATGCGTCGATCGATAAGGACTACGCGGTGTACAGTGGTTATCGCTTTCCCACAGTCATCGGCTTCCCGCTCAACGGCGATTCTTATGGCCAGGGCAATCGGCCCTTCATGCATGCGTCCTATACGATTGCTCCGGGTGTTGCTGCCTTTGGCTTCTACACACACGAAATTGGTCCTGAACGCGTGATAACCCTGAATCAGCAGGGGTTAAATGCCGGTATGACTTTCGATCTCAAGGCTATGGTGAATCACGAGAAACTCGTCTTCTAAGCCTTATGCAGAGCAGACGATTCGGTCGTGTTCTCCTTGCGCACGGCGGACGCATGGTGCTGGGCGTCGTTGTAATCTTGTGTGCGGCCGCGACGAATTCGGCAGATCTCGACGCTTCACACTTCCGCGTGGCCCTGCCCAAAGGTCGTTCTCATTTTTGTAATGCGGCACGCTTTCGTCATCTTGCAAATCCGCCCCAGCATCGCTCCCGGCAAACGGTGGCGCCGAACATCAAGACCTCTCACCGATTAGCAATCATCGCGATGCGTGCAGCAGGGAAGACTGCCGGTGACCTGCTCACCTTCCGGGAAGACCCGGGCATGAGTAACGGTTCAATCTTGCGCGCCATTAGGCAAAATTCTAAGTAGCGTCGTACGCATAGCGTCGACGCCCCTTTTAAAAGAATGCTCAAACCGGAACATGACTCTGCGAATCAATTTGCGAGTCCTTTTGACACGAAACTTCTCGGAGGGCGTCTTAATAATGTCGTAGCTCAGTAGACGAGCTTGCAAGTCAATTGAAAATCGCGAACTTCGTCCTAACAAGCACAAGTCGCCATAGTGCAAAAGATATGTTCAGTGCGGAAGCTAATGCCTGCGCCAGAATGAGGTCCGGTCTTTCTGACGGAGAATGATCCTGCCATTGAAACTTTCATTGGCGATAAGTAAAACTCTCAACCAGAGAGGTGTGATAAACACTTACTCTGCTCCGACGTACAGCCTAAGTTGCTGACCCATACTATGGGCGGGTCTGCGATCATTACCGAAAATTTGCTTCGCTCACGTAAACAGTTGCCTTGACCCATCACTACATAACGACCTATCACATCAGGTTTGCCCTCCGCTATTGTGAGATCCCTTTACGTTTCTTTTCTTTATCAACCCATTGCAGGGCCTCTACTGTTTGCCGGTCGTTCGGCTTCATTGAGAGCGCAATACGCAGCTCCCGTTCTCCAATTTCAATATCTCCTTGATGACACTGTGCCAGTCCAAGCCTTTGGTGCAGGTCCGCAAGTAAAGCACACTGCTCACAGATTTTGATTGCCTGCTGCAACGTGGCTATGGCTGTACTCCACGCCTGCTGCTGCATGGCCGCGTATGCCGCATTGCCCAGTTCCCGCGCTCGGTCCGTCTGCTGTTTCTGTTCATGGAGCTGGTTGAATTTATCCAGAGTGCCGGCGGCTCCGGCGGGATCTGTATTCCGCTGCGCCTGGGCAAGAGCATACAGTGCCTCTTCTGAAGTGGGATCGAGGGCAACAGCATGTTCCCACGCTTGTATCGCCTGGCTTTCATGGCGTGTGATCTCCAGGCATTGACCGAGCAGGAAGTAGGCGCGGCCATTCTCTGGTTGTTGCGCGACTATTTTTGAAAACAGGGAAACAGCAGCCTCGGGTCGATGATCGTTTTTCTCAAGTAATCCCCAGAAGAGTTCGATCTCCGGGTCATTGGGTTTCAATTGTGCGGCACGCTGAAACTCGGTCCGTGCCTTCAAAGTCTGCCCTGTATCCGCGAGCAGCCGGGCCCGGTTCAAATGGGCTCGCGAACTGTTCGGATTGAGTTGAAGCGCCTTCTCGACCTCAATGAGTGCGCCTTGCGCATCCGGTATGTCGGCGAGCGCGATTGCCAGGTTCAGATGAGCTTCAGCAGAATGTGGCTCAACAACGACGACCCGACGGAAGAGTTGCACCGCGTCATCCGTCTCTCCGAGGCGACTCTTCACCTGGGCCAGCAGCGAGAGTATCCGTGCATCCCCCGGAGCAAGTGCAGCGGCTTTCACCAGAGGCACTTCCGCCTCTGCCAGTCTTCCGGATGAAGCCAGCACCCTACCTTGCTGCAGCAATGTTGCCGCGTCCTGCTGAGCCGAGACCGCATTGGTTTGCTGGGCCGAAGAAGCTGCCCAGCCGCAACAGGCAACGATCGACAGCAGCAGCGCGGACTGGGTCGTGTGCAGCGTCTTGATGTAGCGGCTCGGCTTTGGAGCCGCAGCAAAAACGGACGGCCTGGCGCCCTGCAGCTTGTCTTCCCAACATCGTCGCTTCATCACAAGTTCAGTATCGTAGAGGCAATGCTCCACTTGCAAACAGTTCGAAGGGTCCACCTCATCCTGACGCTTGTCCTTGTCACTGCGGCACCGCTGAAAGTCTTGCCGGCACAGTCACTCCCAGCAGCCAGCGCAACAGAATCAAGCGGCGCTCAGACGGGTGGCATTGGGACTGCTGTTTACGACGCACATGGGCGTCCCTTCACCGCGGGTGGATTTGTTCCTCATGGTCCGCCGGAATTTCAGGATGTTGCAAAGCAGGCTGGCCTCGCCTCATGGCATCACACGCTGGGATCGGCGTCCAAGCAATACATCATCGAGACAGATGGATCCGGAGTCGCCCTGCTGGATTATGACAACGATGGCTGGCTCGACATCTACTTGGTCAACGGATCGACCGCCCAGGCCGACGCTGGTCGTGAACCTGCGCCGAAAGCCGCCCTGTTTCACAATAATCACGATGGCACATTCACGAATGTTGCCGCTGCTGCCGGTGTGACCAACGAGCGCTGGGGATTTGGCGCAACTGTCGGAGACTACAACAACGACGGCTGGCCGGACATCTATGTAACTAACTTCGGCAGGAACCGCCTCTACCGCAATAATCACGATGGCACCTTCACTGACATGGCAGAGCAGGCGGGTGTCGAGGTTGGAGGCTGGTCTACGGGTGCGACTTTTGGCGATTACGACGGCGACGGACGGCTCGATCTTTTCGTGCCGGGGTATGTTCAGTTTGACCCGATGCATCCTCCCGTAGCCGGCACGGCGACGGCTTCCTATCATCCCTGCCAGTTCCGCGGTGTCGACGTCTCCTGTGGTCCGCGCGGGCTGCCAGGTGCGCGCGATTATCTCTTCCATAACAATGGCAACGGCACGTTTACGGAGGTCAGCCACCAGGCAGGGGTCGATGACCCGCAACACTTCTACGGCTTCACCGGACTTTTCGTCGATGTGACGGGTGATGGCAGGCCTGACCTGTTGGTCGCGAACGACTCGACGCCCAACTACCTCTACGAGAATCAAGGCAATGGCACCTTCATCGAAAGGGGTGTGGCTTCCGGCTTCGCTTACAACAAGGAGGGAAGGGAAGTGGCTGGCATGGGACTGGCCGTGGCGGACTATCTGAACAATGGCCGCGTGGACCTGGCCCTCACCAACTTTTCCGACGACTACAAACTGATCTTCCGGAACGCCGGCAATGGAAATTTCACCGACGTGAGCGATGAGGCTGGAGTGGCAGAAAGTACGACTGAGTTCTTAGGCTGGGGAGTTGGCTTTCTTGATTACGACAACGATGGCTGGAAGGACCTGATGATGTTAAACGGCCATATTTATCCCGCGGTCGACAGGATGCGATGGGGCACCAGCTACAGGCAGCGCCCTTTGCTTTTTCATAACCGGCATGGGCTGGGCTTCACCCCGGTTCCTGCCGTGGAGGGTTCGGGACTGGCCCGCGTTACCTCGGCACGGGGCGCGGCATTCGGCGATCTGTTCAATGACGGCAGGATCGACGTTGTGGTGAACAATCTCGACGAAGCTCCCCTGCTATTGCGCAACGTGAGTACAAGCCGCAATAACTGGGTCGAGATCAAGCTCATAGGTGGTCCGGCGAGCCCTCGCGATGCAGTAGGCGCCAGTCTTTTTCTGGAAGCGAATGGTATGACGCAGCGTGAAGACATTCTCAGCGGAGGCAGCTTCTTATCGTCGAACGATCAGCGCGCTCACTTTGGCCTGGGCTCCGCGCAGAAGACAAATCGCCTGACCATCCATTGGCCAAGCGGAAGTGTCGAGCACATCTCGCTGCCCGGGGTAAATACGATTTACACGATCGTGGAGGGCAGCGGGATAGTAGCAAGCGTGTCCGGCCAAGCATCGCATACCGTTGATCATTCAACGTCGACAAATCAGTCGAAGCCGAAGCCGCGCAAATAATACGTGCGCACCTCATATCCCAGAATTGCTTTCCGCGGCCGTTGATGATGACAAGGCCTCAAGCCCGGCCCTGCGTACTTACTTTCAATTTGATCTGCGTAAGTGCCTGGGGCGCAATGCAAAAGGGGCGAGAGTTAAACTCGCGCCCCTTTTGCTGGTTAGGTCATAAGGCTTTGAAATTCTGCTGCCCAAGCTCAGGAAGTTAGAACTTGATCTTGAGCGCAAATTGTAATTGCCGAGGATTGCCGGAGGTTCCGGTGATCCTGCCCACTCCATTCGTGTCCTCCAGGTTGCTATCCGGCACCCCCAGATTTTGCAGGTTGAAGACATTGAAAGCTTCTGCTCTGACTTCTGCGGTGAGCTGCTCCCTGATCGGAAAATGCCTGAACACGGAGAAATCATCGTTGTAACTGCTGGCCGAACGCAGGGAATTCCGTCCCACGTCTCCGTAGGAATACACCGGGAAGGCATACGCTGCGGGGTTGAACCATTCCTTTGCGGTCTGCCGTTGAGGTATAGGGTTACCCACCAGGTTGGGTCGTCCGTAGCCGGTAGCTCCAATGTTTGCGATGTCATGCGGCACCTGCAAGGTGAAGACCTGTCCGCTGCCTAGCTGTGCCACCGTATTCAGCTGCCAGTTGCCCAGCACGTACGAAGCGACGCCGTGGTTGAGGAACTGTTTGTTTTTACCAATTGGCAGTTCATAGAGAACCGACATGGACGCGAAGTGCGGAACGTCGTAAGCGGAAACGCTGCGGTTGGACTGTGGATCGTAGTAGTCCTGCACTGCAGAGCCACCACCAGGGCCGTTCTCTCCGCCAAACCGTCCACTCGTCCCCGTGTCGGTCGACTTCGACCAGGTATAAGCGCCGAGGAACTGGAGTCCATTCTGAAAGCGACGTTCAAGTTTTACCTGCAAGGCGTTGTAATTGCCCGCCCCGGTCGTCTTATCAAACACGAAGGTGTTCATGTACGGGTACGGCTTCCGCGCGTTCACCTGTGCCAGAGTTCCGGGACCAGGAGTCGTCGACGTATTCGCCGTGCCGCCGTAGTCAAGACGCTTCGATACGGAACCTACGTACGACAGCTGCAGAAGCGTATTGCCGCGAACCGTTTGTTGTAACTGGAGGTTGTACTGCTCGGAATAGAGGGGCTTGTTCGTCGGGCTGTAGTAGAAGTCGAAGTCCTGAAAAGGACCTCCCGTGGTGAGCGGGCTCCCTATATCTGTCAAAGCGCTTTGCTCAGTAGTAGTGGCAGCTCCAAGTTGGTTATAGGTGTGGGTGAGTGAGCCTCTCTCGGGCCATTCACCGATGGAGTTTGAGAAGGTCTGACTAATGCCGTTCAGGATGTCGTAGGTCATACCGAAGCCGCCGGACAGCACCGTGTCCTGGTGCAGCCGATAGGCGAAACCGAAGCGAGGACCATAATCCCAATTTACCGAAGCCGGCGCGCGCGTGGCACTCTTGGAAACGATGATATGGCTGCCAGCCACCGAGCCGTCATAGCCAAGCGTCTGGGCCAGATCGACCGACGCGTTCGTGCTGGGGCCGGGGATGCATGGTGCAACGCCGGTAGCGGCGCAGGCTGCGGGCAGCTTGCCACCCCCCAGCTCCCAGTTGCCGGTGTCAAAGTTGAAGCCGTTGTTGACACCCTGGGTCAGGTTCGGCTGATTCAGGTGGTCATAACGCAGGCCAAAGTTGAGAGTCAGCTTCGGTGTGAGCTTCCATGAATCTCCGGCGAAAACACCATAAGAGGGAAAGCTGTACTTGATGTAATTATTTGCCTGGAAACCGCCTGTATTGGGCAAGCCGAGAAGTGCGGACGCAACCGAGTTGCCAGTAGCATTCATATCGGTAGGATCAGGATCCGAGGTCTGCTGGTTGTCAAAATTGAGGCTTTGCCCGCTGCCCTTCTGCGAACGGTACTGATCAATGAACAGCTCTCCAAAAGTAAAGGAGTGACGGCCCACCTGCCAGATCAACTGGCTGCCCACCGACCAGGACGAGTTGCGCTGAAACACATTGCTGCCCACCCCCGCACCACCATACGGGCTGGCGAGATTGATTCCCAGGGGCCCGTACGTGCTCAGGCCACCAAAGACTAACGCGTCCGTAAGGCCAGGTGCGGTGGAACTCTTACCGGTGAAGGCACGACTTGCTCGTCCTCCGTCGACATTAAGGAGAAGCTTTGGACTAAAAATGTGGGTAATGCCGGCACCGATATTCAAGCCATTGAAATCCGATAAGTTGGTCGCCTTATTGGAAGAATGATTGTTATCGAGGACGAACATGTTGGACCAGCGGAAAAAGAGACTGTCCTGGCTGGTGACCTTCTGATCAAGACGACCTTGATAGTTATTCTCGTTATTGGAGTAAGGCGCCCTGAGAATCTCGTTCTGGTCGCCGCCATTGATGAGAGCGAGATTCGGAGCGTCAAAGTAAGTCTGGATATATTTCTGTACGCGAGCGTCGATGCGGTCAGCCGGGATCATATTGTTTTTAAATTGCTGGCGCGTGTACCCGTCACCGGTTGCATTTATCTGCGTAGTCGCCGGGTCGTAAATCAGACTGTTGCCGACGGAGTGAGAAAAGTCTCCCGAGATTTCGGCTGCGGTCGGAACAGTGTAGGTGTTGCTGGATGGCTCGTTATACCGCCATCCCTCGTAGGCGAAGAAGAAAAACGTCTTGTCCTGCCCGTTGTACAGCTTGGGGAGCCGGATGGGGCCGCCGATGGCGCCGCCAAACTCATTCTGGTGGAAAGGCTGCAGCTTTCTGGGACTGCCGTCGTTATTTACGTCGTTGAATGGATTTCTCGCATTGAATGCATTATTGCGGATGAATTCCCAGACAGAGCCATGGAAGCTGTTCGTCCCTGACGTAGTGACGACATTGACGACGCCGCCCAGGACCGAACCGAAAGACGGATCGTCGGCATGGGTCAGGACTTTGAATTCAGTGATGCCATCGATAATCGGCAGCACGGTATACGTCGTCGTGCGGAAGTCGGTGTTAACCACCCCGTCCAGCAGGTAAAGTGTTTCACGATTCTGCTGCCCGTTCAGCGATGGGTTCGCGAACGAACTGCCGGGAATGGCCACGGTCGAACCATCCGAAGTGCCCTGGTTGTTGCCCTGACTAGTACTGATCGGTGTCGCCCCCGGCACCAGTGTGAGAAGCTGCGTGAAATTGCGGCCGTTCAGCGGCAGATCGTGGACTGCTTCCTCGCCAATCACGGTTCCTATCGAGGAATTGGTGGCATCGAGCAGTTCTGCACTTCCTTGCACCTTAACCGTCTCGGTCGATCCGCCCAGGTCAAGTTTCGGATTGATGTTGATAGCCTGATTTACTTCCAGCGAGATGGCATTCTCGGTGAGTGTCTTGAACCCCGGGGAGGTGAAGGTGATCTGGTAATTTCCAGGCGGCAGGAGGGTGATAACGTATTCGCCCGATTGTCCGCTCTGCACTTTCCGTGAAAAGTGCGTGTCGGTGTTGAGCGCTTCAACCGCTACGCCTTGCAGAACGGCCCCGCTCCCGTCTTCTACCGTTCCTGAAATCTGTCCTGCTGTCTGTGCCCAGGCCTGATAACTGAGCGTCATCACCAGTCCTGCAGTTGCTGAGACAATCCTTTGCATCCGCGTCATCCAAATACCTCTCAAAGGCTGGTTCGTAGTTAGATCGTTGGCCACTTTTCATAACCTGATCAGGTACGAATGACGGCTCGGAGTAAAGCTATACGTGAGCTGACAATTAAAAGTCAACGTGTTTAGCGCTAACTGTAACGTGTAGAATGCAACCAGTTTCAACAAGCGCCTTTTTAATGAGTGGCCTACGAGCAGATTTGAGGGCGTATTTATTTTCGGCGGACGATGGAAAGTGGGCCTACGAGCAGGGCAGGCTACTATATCCATGTTTCACGAGTGAGGCCGCGACAGAATTCACGGCCATGGAGGAGTAAAAGCCGCAGCGCATATCAACCGCATCTTGTATTCGCTGTGCCGTATTAAGAGTCTCCTCGCCTGCCCGCCGGGTTGCGATGAAGAGAAATGACTGGAAAGGCTGTGCCTTGTTGCGTCGAATTACGTTGTCTATTTTCCCCCTGGTTCTTATGCAGTCCGTGATCGCCCAGGCGCCGGCGGACCCGGCGATCGACCCCCGCGGTCCCGTAGCAGGCTGGAGCGATCGAACACTCGTCGACAAAGAGGGGGTCCAGGCTGTCAAGTATCACTTTCAGCCTTCTCCTGAGACGACGCCCTGGAAACCGGCGTGGGTATGGGTCGCCGACACCGAGGGCGATGACAACCCCCCCTTTGCCGCGCACTTTCGCAAGGAACTGATCGTGCCAGGAGGTGCTGCCATCAAGACCGCTTACGCGAAAGTGACCGCCGATCGCGTGTACCGGCTATGGGTTAATGGCCTGTTAGTCTCCCGAGGCCCAGATGATCCGGGGAATGACGTCGCCGGCCCCGTCAAGTGGTCTCACCAATGGCTCTACAGCCGGGTAGACCTTGCCCCGTACCTGCACATCGGCAAGAATGTAATTGCTGTTGAGGTCATCACTTCGGACCTGCTTCCGAACTTCAGCCTTGGGAAGCCGGGGTTCGCATTTGAAGCTTCGATCGAACGCGCCGCGGGTCCAGCAATCACCCTCTCCACCCGCGACGAGTGGAAGGCCGAAGCCAGTCGCGCCTACAGCGTAGGTCCGTTCACTGATAATTCTGCCGAGAGCGGACTCCGTTACGACGCGCGACTCGATACCCCGGCATGGAGAGAACCGTCTTTCCCGGATAGTTCGTGGCAGCCGGCTCACCGTATCGACGCAGACACGGTTACTGGTGTGAACGCAGGCCGTGCCCCTTGGGGGCCAGTTATGGTCAGCCAAATCCCGCAAGCGATGGAAGCCATCTGGCCGGTGCAGGCCATCGCCCGCGCGACGCCCAATCTCACCACGGCAGCGCCTCTCGCGAGGATCGGAGAGCAACTCCGTCTCCAGGGAGACGGTATGTTCTCCGTTGATTACGACCGCGTCCTGAGCGGATACGTATCCATGAAAGTTCGCGGACCAGCGGGCACTATCATCACGATCGAACCGGCTGAGACCAAGACCGCCTCCGGGCCGATGCGGCCTTCCCAGGTAACGCTCCGGGAGGGCGATACTATCTTCGAGTATCCCGGGTACGACTCATTTTCAACAATCAAAGTGACCGTATCTCACGCCACTGGGCCCGTCGACTTTGCCGATGTACGGGCCACTTTCGTCTCACAGCCGGTGAGTTATCAAGGCTCATTCGAGAGCAGCGACGAAGCGCTCAATCGCCTCTGGAAAGCCTCGCGCTGGTTGACGCAGGTTTGCATGCAAAATCGATACCTCGATTCTCCACATAATCAGGAACCACTCGGCGACACGGGTGACTCCATGATCGAGTCACTCGAAAACTTTTACGCCTTCAATGAACCCGCACTCACCCGCCAGGATCTGCGCAAGTTCGCCGGTATCCTCGATCATTTTCAAGAGGCCAACTTTCACACCAGCTATGCGCTGCTGTGGCTGCAGATGCTGATGGACTACTACGACTACACCGGCGACGAGACTTTGCTGCGGGAGATGTCACCCACGGTGAACCGGCTGCTGGATCACTTCGCCACCTTTCAGGGTGCGAACGGGTTATTGTCGGAAGCGCCCAACTACATGTTCATGGACTGGGTGACAATCGATGGATTTCCCGGCCATCATCCACCGGCAGAGATCGGCCAGGGCTACATGACGGCGTTCTATTACCGCGCACTGGCTGACGGGGCGAGACTCGCCACCATCCTTGGAGACAACCCGCGAAGGCTGAAGTATGAGCAACTGCGCACAGGGCTCAAGGCGGCATTCGAGCGAGAATTGTGGGACGCAAACGCGGGACTTTACCGCGACGGCAAGCCGCACACTAATCATCAGCCAACAGGCCGCTGGCTGCCGGAAGACAAAGACATTGTGACGCACACGCCGCATGTCAACGCCCTCGCTGTCCTCTACGACCTCGCACCCAAGGCCCGGCAGCCACTCATCCTTGAAAAGCTTCTTGCATCTCCTCGACTCGATGTGCAGCCGTACTTCATGCATTTCATCCTTGCGGCAGAGAATCACGCCGGGGTCTTCGACCGCTATGGCTGGGCCCAGCTGCAGCAATGGCACCTCAACCTGGAGACGCGTACCTTTTCTGAAGACTGGAACGCAGGCGACCATAGCCATGGCTGGGGCGGAACTCCACTTATCCTGATGTCTAGCCTTATTCTCGGTGTGACGCCGGCATCGCCAGGCTACAAGCGTGTCATGATCGCTCCCCATTTGTCCGGCCTTGAAGCGGCCAAGGGGGTAGTACCGACACCGCTCGGCGATGTTCGAGTTTCATGGACGAAGGAAGACACGCTCTTTTCGCTCGACATTTCGGCCCCTCCGACGATGGCTATAGACCTGGTGCTCCCTGCCTTTAGTTTTGCAGAAAGGACGCTCATGATCGACGGACATCCGGCATCTTCAGAGATGACGGAGGCTGGCCGAAAACTCACACTCGCAGGTGGGACACACCGTATCGTGGCAGCTGGCAAGCGGCCAGATATAGCGTCGCAGGGGTGGGGCGCAATCGTTCAGTAACATCCCTCGAGCGATTTTCTATAAGTCATACGCGTGAAGTTGACGGGAACGGCGTCGCCTGAGCGAGGTCGGATGTAGAGAACAAATCATGTACCGCCTGCTGAGGATGCCATTTAGTCCAGCGTCTTACATTAGGGATTGGTCTTTGCCGCAACAGGTCGGAATCAAAAGCGGGCCGCCCGGAAGACTCTCGACAGCTTGCGCCTGAACTACTCAATCCTTCGGTTCCTTCCCCTCCACCGGCTCTCGACGAGCAAGTAGTACAACGAGATCACATACACTGAGCGTTACCAACTGGAGTTGGTGAGCCTAGAATACAGGAATCAGGTAGCGCATCAGTAAAAGTCAAGCCCTTGTCGAGTTTCAGATGAATGTGTGATCCTGATTACGATTCAGAATTTCCTTTCGGTATTTCGGGTACACCCTGGATGAAATCGAGGGTCGACACCACCGCCTTTTCGTTGATCAAGCCGATCGGAGACGATTCAGTCAGACACTGACACGTCTGTTAAGGCTATCGGCGAGGTGACACACATCATCGCTGAGGTGAACGATCTCTCCAGTGTCATGGCTTCAGCATTCGAGGAACAGACAGCGATCACCGCGGACATCTGCCAAAACGTAACCGCAGCTGCTATGTGGCAGCTGAAGTAGCGAGTAGCATCAGTGGTGTTGCAGATTTCTCAGACCTCATGTCCGGCGTGCCGCAGACACAGATCGCAGCCACAACACAGGTCTGGCCATACTCTATGTGGAGTTACATGGATGTGCTGGCCATTGGCTGTTCCATTCGATTCGAAAGATTTTGTAGATCGGTTTTAAAAAGGTCGCCTCCGCTGGATGAGGCCAGGATCACGCGGTTGCGTCCAGTCTCCTTGGCCTCGTATAGCGCTCGGTCAGCTGCTGCAAGCGCAAACTCCTGATTTATTTCGTTCGCATGGTTTGCGAAAGTAAAGGCGCCCACGCTACAGGTGATGCGGAACTCCGTGTTCCCATCCTGCACGACCAGATTCGAGATAGCGTGATGAAGCCTGGCGAGACGATCTTTCACTTCGGCAGCCGGGATGCCGGGCAGCACGAGCAAAAATTCCTCGCCCCCGTAGCGCCCGGCGCTGTCATAGGACCGCAGGCTGCCAGATAATGCCGATGCAAAGCGTCGCAGCGCAGCGTCGCCACCCAGGTGACCGTGAATATCATTGACTTGCTTGAAGTGGTCGAGGTCGCACAACACCAGTGTGACGGGACTCTGCTCGCGGCTGGCTCGCGCAATCTCGTGCCCAAATGCAAGCAGAACTGCCCTGCGATTGAGGAGTCCTGTCAACTCATCGTGTGCGGCAAGGTAGCGGAATTGTCCCTCGCTTTCTCGAATGGTGCGCGTCTGTTGCTCCACACGTTTCCTGAGTACGATCACCCAAAGGATCACGACGAGGGTACACAGGGCTAGCCCCGCCACGAGTGAAAGAGCGCGGGTTGCTGTCCACCAGGGAGCGTGTTGCAGAACGACGATGTCTTGCGGAGTCCGCGCAAGGAGACTGAAGGAAATAGGCGTTCGCTCGGAGTCGGCATGCACGCGGCATATTCCTGTGACCGAAAGAATACTGCCGCCGGTGATATTGGCCGTTCGGTCATCAGAGACTGCAACAGGCAGGTAAGCCTCAAAGACGGTGTTTTCCTGCCGCAAAATCCAGACTCGCTGATCTCCCTGTACATGGTTTTCGACGACTCGGCCCCGCAATTGCAGCAGTTGTTCGTCGTAGGGAGCAAAATCCCCCAGTGCGGTCGCGTTGTTGCCTTTTGACGCAACGATGACATCGCCGGCCACTAGCCGCAATGGTTGCGGCGGACTGGCATGGCCGACAATGCGCACAATCCCGTCTTCCAGGATGGGCGCATACTCTCCCATCGCCGGAAATCCGACTGCCTCGATCTTCGTCCCCGGAACGATCAAAACCCGTGTGGAAACCTGCACCCCGATGCCATCGCTTCCGTCCTGAAGATAAAGCGCATGGTCGGGCACCTGGTACGTGACTATTCCGGCGATTTTGATGCGGTGCTGGCTCTGACCAAATTGCAGGACATTCCGTACTGGAACAGCAGCAGAGACGAATGGGTCGAGAGGCGCCGCGCTTAGGATGGTCAGATCCCGCCGTTCAGGAACATACATTTCGAGGCCGGTAAACTGCCTTTTGTCATTGAAATTGCTGGTACAGACGCCGCGAATGCGTACAGTCGCATCGATCAGGTGGGCGGATTCGATACCAGCAAAGTCCTGCAGGATGACCCTCGTCGATCCTCCACCAAGGTCGAGCACAAGGATCATGACATCCGCTGTAAACGTCTTTGAAATGCGTGCGGATCGAACGATCCCGTGGACCTCAATCCACTGACTGTCCATTGCACCTGCCACCAGGTCGTCATACGACACGCGCGTCGGCACCGGCGGTGATCCATGACCGAGCAGGTTCACACTGGAGATCATCAGGGAAGGCGCAAACAGGCCCGCCGCCGTTACTCCACTTACCATCACCCGGTCGCCCGTCCGCACGTCGGATTTATCTGTTCGATCGACCGAGATCCCACCCGTACCATCCTGGAGGAAAAAGGAGTTCTGAAAGCCGGGCAGGTCAGTGACTATGCCCTCGATGCGGACTGGATATTTTTGGCGAGCCTGGTTCTGGCTAAGCTGGCGAACCTGGATGACATGAGTCAGCACCGGCTCCTGTTTCGTCCGGTCTGAAGGAGTTCCCGCCACCAGGAATTGCTTGGTGGTCGGAGAGGCGCAGCAAACGCCTCCTGAGAGCAGGAATGCGACTGCCATCATCACGCATACGCTGTGCAATCCCCATGAGCAGGATTTCAGCGATGCT
This sequence comes from uncultured Acetobacteraceae bacterium, assembly GCA_964658655.1. Taxonomy (GTDB): domain Bacteria; phylum Acidobacteriota; class Terriglobia; order Terriglobales; family Acidobacteriaceae. The sequence goes on from CAZZZL010000006.1 coordinate 94,215, forward strand.
TCTCCAGCATCTGCATCGCCTCTCAACTTTTAAGACCGGAATAAATATGACTGCTCATGCATGCAGGTCATCGGCAAAAACGGATGGGACTTGAGGGGTGAAGCAGATAATAACTCTACGTAACGCGATTTTTCTCTTACTGTGGTGTTTGTGGCCGACGAGACGTTCGCTTTTCTGGCATCAAAATTTTGCCGATGCTTCCTCTTCGTTATCCGCCTGGAGAAAATCCCCTCTAAAGAAATAACGGTACAGCGCCCAAAGCTCCACTGTGCGCCGGTTTATGCCAGAGATCGAATCAGGGATTTTGATGGGCTTGTGTCACCTATCCGAGGTCGGAGGATGATTGGCCGCCCGATGCCGTGACACAGCGCGTGGCGCCTTACTTTGGTCCGGGTGAAAGCAAATGCTCCAGACCAGGAAGCCCAAAGGCTTCGATGTTGGCGGATCTAGGAGGTCATACGCGGCGCATCCTTCGTCTTGGGCCAGAAGTATGGTTACTGCGCCTGCGGGCGTTTAAAGAAGAAGCTGTTCTTACCCGTCTACATCACAAGAGGCGACACAAGTTTTCCCACAAAAAAATGTCTGAAAGTGACATTGTGACGAGTCACTTTCAGACATTTATACCAAACCGATAGGCAATTTCCCGATCCTGCAAAGGAGCCGGATGTTACTGTGCGGGGACCTTTGTGGAGTCATCACACGAGCCGCCATTATCCGAACGATGCCTGCCATAGTCCACATCGCTGCATGCCTCGGTCAGTACATTGTTGACCGACGCCAGGCTGTTGTTGTACCTGGCCCCGAATGCGCCAGTGGAACGGTACGTGGCCGTGGATGACGCACCGCTATGGCTGGTCACGCTGAAGCTGGCGTTGAAGCCGAGCGCATCGGTGGATTTGACCCTTTCCTCCGATTTAGACGACAGGAAATCCCAGGGACCGGATTTCTTCGACAGAGCCGATAGATCTGCTGTGGTGGTCTGCAGATAAGTGCCGTCCGGGTTGATGGCGAGGTTTATGTTGAGCTGTAAGGGCAGCGAAGTATGTGTTTCCTGCGCGATGAAACCCTCGCGTGCTGCTGTCGTCACCTTGGAATCGACTGTAGAGGTCAGGGCTACATTCACCAGGTTGAGCGTTGCGCTGTTCGTCAGATTCTGGTCGTCGATGAAGTTGATCGTCTGTTCAACCGTGGTCGTCACCTCGCCGTGTGAGGTATTGACTTTGCCCCGGATCGAGAAGGTGCGCTTTAACGACTCCTTGACCTCCGCTGTTCCGTAGCCACTCGCATTCAGATTGACGTTGGCAGTCACGGTAGTTGCGGGTGTGGTGGTTAGCGTGTCGCTTAGCAGGCTGCCGGTGACCACCTTCTTGCCATGGTCCGTATAGACAAGCAGGTTGCCGTTGACCAGCGAACTTCCCTGCGTGTTGATGTCATTCAGGACAATGGTATGGGGGTTACCGTCAGACAATACTCCGGCAAAGGGTGTCAGGTCGACACGGTAGAACTTGAAGTTGAGCGCCTCGGGACTGGGGAGAGGCTCCCAAAGGTAAGGATCGACGCCTCCCGTGAAGATGTACGGATGTTCTGGTGCGACGCCCGCCGGCGTCCCATCAATCGACACATCGACCTCACGCAATCCACTGCCATAGTCCGCGTTGATGTAGGGCGCGGCCTGGGCGTTCGGCGTCGTGAGATACCAGAATTCGTCGCTCTGTGCCATCACATCGAGATACGCACGCTCGACGTTGGTGGGCAGGGTGATCGTCTCAGTGAGGGGAGACGCAGGCGTGTAGAAGTGATAGGCGTCGCCGTTATTGTAAATCGGCACCACCACGTCGGGTACCCTGGGCGCGGGCGCGGCGTAGGATGCAGGATAAAAGTCCAGCTCGGCATTGCCATAGATGATGCCAGTGTAGGTAGAGTCGACGGGATTCTGAATATTGGCGATCCCGTTTTGCGCGGACTGGAACAATGCGGATAGGTCCGTAACATCGCTCTCCACGTGCCAGGAAGGACTGAGGGTGGCGCGCGGTTCCGCGGTGCTCCCGCGCATCAGGGTCACGTTCCCCAGGTAAATTTGCGTACTGCGATCGAACTGGCGCCCCGCCGTGACTGTGAAGTCTGCGCTGAAGACGACCTTGGCCCAGGGTCCCTTGCATTCCGCGGGCGGGGTATAGGTATACGGCCGCTCATTGAAATCGGTAAAAGAGAGGTTCTGAAAGAGTTGTACCTTGCAAGGCGTAGTCGCAGGCCGTGGTACCAGTGGCTCCGCGCTGACAGGGTTAGAGGAACCGATCTGGGGAGCATGGGTGATGACGACCTGGGCGGAAATAGAGGCCGCGAAGGTCAACGGGAGCACCGCAAGCCGTAGCGTGCGGCCCACAGTTGAACTGAACACGGATGTAGATGGATGCAAGAGAGTTTCCTCGGAATTGATTTCGGCGTGCGTTGGATGGCGAGGTCATTGACGGGGCAAGGTGAACTGCCGCGCTTGGCAGCTGCGACAAGGCCGCTGCGAAATGCATCAGTAGTGTCTGTCCAGTGAGAGATTTAGGCAATAAAAATCGTTCACTGTACCGATCAAACTTTGCGACATCATAACTCAGGACTTGGGCGCTGGGGACGTCAGATGAAGTGCTCTACGACGTAAGCCTTATTTTGGGCTGCCCTTCGAGCACTCACCCGGCAGTCGGAAATACGCAAGGATCGTAGGAGTTCTGCTTGAATGTAGTTGAGACTCAGAGGGCTGCGAATGATGCCCCCTGAGTCTCAGGAAATCAGAACAGGAACTTCAGGGCTAACTGCAGTTGACGGGCGCTGTTAGCAGTGCCGTTGATGGTGCCGAACTTCGCACCTGAATTGTAGTCACCGTTAGGTCCACCGAGAACAACTTCATTCAGCAGGTTGAAGGCTTCAGCGCGGAACTCGAACTGTCGACCTTCTCCAACGGGGAACTGCCGGAAGACCGACGTATCGAAGTTCCGGTAGCCGGCACTGCGAAGAGAGTTGCGTCCGGCTGTCCCATAGGTGTAACCCTTAGGGACCGCATACGCAGCGGTATTGAACCACTCGCTTGTGCCCCGATGACTCAGTGCATGGGGGTTGCCAATGATGTCCAAGGTTTCGTAGCTGTTTCCATTCCCGGTATTCGCAATATCACTGCTGACCTGCGGTGTGAAGGGAACACCCGAAAAGGCAATCATGATGGTGTTGACCTGCCAGTTCCCTAGAATATAGTCGACCGCCGATTTGCCGGTGGAGAACTGCCTGCCCGGTCCAAACGGCAGCTGGTAGAGAAGGCTGCCCGAGAAATTGTTCGGGATATCGAAGCCTGCTACCGAACGACTTCCATAGGCTGCGGGGTTATAGGGATCCTGTGGGACGCCGCCTTCTGCACCGAAGAATCCATCTGTGCCTTCGTCGATGATTTTCGACCAGGTATACGCCAGGGAATACGACCAGCCATTGGTGAACCGGCGATTGAGCGAGGCTTCCAGGCCATTGAATGAACTCGCGCCAGTGGAACGGTCATACGGTGTGGGAACGATGTACGTGTAGAGGGAGCGCGACTGCGGATCCCCTGGGCCCGGCGTCAGTGCAGTATTGTAAAACCCGCCCACATCGAGTCGCTTGGTATCGCTGCCCACATAATTCAGGGTTGCAGTCGTATTGCTGGTCAGTTGTTTCTGAACGCCGAAATTGTACTGATGCGACCGCGGGTTCTTTCTGTGCGGATCGTAGAAATAATTCTGCTGCGTGAACGGAGTGAGTGAACTGGGGGCCTGGCCGCTAGTGCTGACGGACCCGAAAGGTGCCGTGTAAGAGATCGTTGGCGTAGCCGATGTTGAGCTTGGCAGGTTCAGGTTGCTGGACTGCTGCCCACCGACATCCGGCCACGTACCACCGGTATTTTGAATCGTCTGCAGCAAGGCAGCCCAGTTATCGTAGACAATGCCAAAGCCGCCATGAACCACAATGGTGTCGCCTACTTTGTAGGCAAAGCCCACGCGCGGACCAAAGTTGTCATAGATGTTATGAGCGATCTTCTGATTGGATGAAACAACTACGTGCGCGGGTAGAGCACCCGATCCGGGGATACAGGGTGCGACGTCGTTGGTTGCCGAACACGCCTGCGGGAGCTTCTGTAGAACGTAGGTTCCATTCGTGAAGTCCATATCGCCGATCGACGGCCCACCGTGATATTGAGCCAATGAGTTCTGCCCCAGGGCAGGAATATCTGTGAGGTCATACCGCAGGCCGAAGTTCAGCGTCAGGTTTGTTGTCGCCTTCCAGGAGTCTTGTACAAAACCGTTCATCTCACCGCCTGGCCGGGTCGACGAAATTTTATTTGTTCGATAAGCACCATTGGGCACTCCGAGCAGAAACGAAGCCAGCGGCGATCCAGCATTTTTAGTATCCAAAGGTGCCGGGTCGGCAGTATTCTGTGCAGCGAAGTTTTCGCCGCCAACTGTGTTGTTACTGCCGAAATGAATGCTCGTGTAGCTTCCGCCAAATTGCAGGGCATGGTTACCAAGCGTTTTCGACAGATGAGCGCTGTACTCATAGCCATCATTTGCATCGTTGTATGACAAAGACTCGGACGCACCGGAATAGCCGCTGATCGATATGCCGGGGAGAATATTCACATTCTGGATCCAGTCCGCACCGAAGGTCGGTGTGAAGCCAAGCGCGCTCTGGACGCTGCTGATCGACTTCGAGAACAGTGTGTTCACGTGTTCCTGCTGCAGGATGCGGGCGAACTGTCCCTGGAGGACCAGGCTCGGACTAAACACATGGACGTAACTTCCGCCCCAATCCCTGCCAGGCAGCGAAGATGCGGTGGGTGCTCCGGGCAGGCCGCCCGAACTGCCCTCTACACTATTGATGGCGCTATAGCGGAAGAATGCTGAATCGTTGGCACCGATCTTTTCATCGATGCGGATATCCCATTCATTCTGATTCTGCGTGATGGGAGTTTTGTCCAGGGCATTGTCCCCGGAGCTGTCAATGACGGCACCTGCTTGCGGAAACGCGAATTGGGCATAGCTCACGAGTCCAGGCTTGATCAGCGCTTTCGGAATTTGATTGTTCGGAAAGGGATCTGCAATGTACTGGCCGGGATTCGCGGGATCGGGTCGCGTGGTAAATGGGTTGTAAATCGTACTCCCCCATGAGCTTTCATCGCCGCTCAATTCTGCCGCAGTCGGTACAAATAATGGCGAGTCACTTGTCTGCAGAAACCGGAACCCCTGGTAAGCGCCGAAGAAGAACGTCTTATTTCTGCCGTGGTATAGCTTTGGCAAAACCACCGGTCCGCCAACAGATCCGCCAAACTGGTTCTGGCTGAATGGGGTCTTCGCCGAAGTCGTCGGCAGGAAGTAGCTTCGCGCATCAAAAATTGCGTTTCGCGCATATTCCCATGCTGACCCATGCAGATCATTGGTGCCGGACTTGGTGTCGACATTAACGACGCCGCCGATCACCCCGCCATACTCAGCACTATCTGTGTGGGAGACGACCTTGAACTCCTGGATTGCGTCGACGATCGGCGGAACCGTATACGTACTGACGATATTGTCGAAATTGTTCATACCATCCGCCAGGAACATGTTGCTTCTGTTCCCTTGCCCATTGATGGCGGGTATGACGACATCCGCAGTAATGGGGGACGGAGTTGAAAATCCACCGCCTGAGTTTTGCGCGGTGTTGACTGCAGAAACACCCGGCGTAAGCGTCAACAGTTCCGTGAAGTTACGTCCATTCAGGGGCAGATCATTTGTCTGTTGCGTGCCGATCACTACACCGAGACTGGCGTTTGAGGTTTCAAGTTGCGTTGTAGCGCCTTGGACTGTGACTAAGGCGCTTTCACTCCCAACTGCGAGTGATACATCCAACGACACAATCTGGCCTACCGTGACCGTGAGGGCTTCCACCTGTTTCGTACTGAAGCCGCTTGCAGTCGCCTTCAAGACGTACCGCCCCGGCTGCACACTTACCAACGTATAAACACCTGACTTGTTGGTGCTCGTAGTGTTTTCTACTGACGTGTCGACATTCTGAAGGACGATGCTGGCATTCGGCACAACCGCGCCACTCGGATCGCGCACGACACCGCTGATGGTTGCGGTTGAGACCTGTGCGCTTGCCGTCTGCATCTGGCATGCCCCTAAAGCAAGAGGCACCGTCAATAACAGCAAACGGCCTGAGTTTAAACTTTTCCCCATTTCCCAACTACGCATAAAAGTCCTCCGAAAAAATACCAACAGGCGCCTGGCTATATGTAGCGGGACGATATTGATCTCCACCCTGCATTGTCAATGAAAATCGCTAACGTAAGCGCTTTAGGAAGCGTGCACCTCTTTGACAGATCTTGAGCCTGCCTGCTAAAACGCCGCATGGGCAGTAGCGCGTCGCGACAGGCCGTCTTCAGCCCCGGCAGGTATTTGAGCAGTATTGCTGTGTGTGCCGGAACAGAAGGGCTACACTGGTTTTTCTCCAGGAACGAGCCACTTTGTAGAACGCCGGAACAGGCAGGGCAACAGCAGTATGCCGCTAAACTGAGGCTTCGATACCCCTATCGGCGAAAATCTCGACATGACACAAGACCGATTTGTCTTAGAGGCCGGGGCGTTGAGGTGCCCATCGACCGTGGCGCAAAAAGACGCCTTCTCGCACCCTGCAAAGCCATTGAAGATGTCGAGTGGGCCGCCGACCCTGCGCATTCGTGCATGCCTGTTGGCAGCGATGATCACAGGAAGCACACAGGCGGCCACGTTCGCTCAGCGGCCTGCGAGTTGCATCGCCACACCCGCTCTTGAGCAGGCAGTCGAGTTGCAGCATTCCGTTCCGGCCCTTGACTCGCTCGGTGAATATTTCGTTCAACATAACCAGGTCGACTGCGCTGTTTTCTATTTTGAAAAAGCACTTCAAATTGGACCCGCTTCCTGGGAAACGCAATACGACCTTGGGATAGCCTTACTTAAAGGTGGGCATGATGCTGAAGCTGTACCACACCTCCGGGAGGCACTGCAGATAAAGCCTGGAAACGCCGCTATTTCTATGGCCCTGGGATCGGCTTTCGATCGCTTGCATGATCCTGAGAATGCGATTGATCAATATGAGCTGGTATTGAAAGCTGACCCGCAATCAGTCCCGGCATTGACGGCAGTCGGTAAGGAACTGATTGCCGAAAAACGCTACAACGCCGCGATCAATTTGCTCCAGACTTCCAGAGACGATGGGGTCCAACGATTATTGGCCGATGCTTACAGAAAAAACGATGACCTTCAAAGAGCGGCTGGGACGCTCCAATCTATACTTGTCCGCAATCCTGAGGATTTTCTGGCGCATGTCGATCTGGGCGAAGTTCTTCAGCAGCAGGGAGATTATGGCAGCGCGGCCCAGCAATTTAAACAGGCCCTGGACCTTAATCCTTCGAGCGAATACGCGTGTATTTCCTATCTGAACGCCGAAGTCGTTCTTCAGCAGTACGCTTCTGCTCATCCGCTTGCGGCAGAACTCTTACGCAAGAAGCCGCATGATTTTGACGTTGTGTATATCAACGGACTCATTGAACGAAACATCAACGATGATGGGGCCGCAGAGACCAACCTGCGGGAAGCTGTCAGATTGAATCCAGAGAGTTACGAGGCGAACTATACGCTTGGCTTCGTGCTGGAAAGACGCGCCAAGACAGCACAGGCGGTTGAAAAATTGCAAGTGGCGATGCGGCTGCGTCCCCAGTCGACTGAGGCGCGTTTTCAGCTGGGTAAGGCGCTTCGTTCTCTGGGAAGGATTGACGAAGCTCAACAGCAGTTCGCCATCCTGCAACAACAAAAACAGGAAGATGCCCGTAAGTTGCTGGCTCGCGAACGGGCCGACGTGGGAGAGCAGGCGCTTAAGGCTGGCGACATTTCAAAAGCCATCGACCTGTACCGTGAGGCGATCAACCAGGATCCGAAGAATGCTTATTTCTACTACAGCCTGGCGCTGGTGCTCGATAGAAGAGGAGAGTTGCAGGGCGAGCGCGAGGCACTGCAGAAATGTATCGAGCGCAATTTTAAGTTCGCACCCGCGCACAACCAGCTCGGTTATCTTGACATGCAAAGCGGTGATTTTACGGGAGCAGAGGTTCAGTTCAAGACAAGCACCGACATCGATCCGCAATACGCTGAAGCAAGCAACAACCTGGGCGTACTCTATGGAAAGCTTGGGAGGGCAGCAGAAGCGAAGCACTTATTTCTGCGAGCCGTTGAGGATAATCCTGGTTATGCGCAGGCGTATGTAAACCTAGCTCTGGTACTGGCTAGCGAATCAAAATTCGCCGAGGCTGATGTCGCCTTGAGAACTGCATTGAAGCTCGCACCACTTGACCCATCAGCGCTCAGGGTGCAGAAGCTCGTCGAGACACAGCTTAAGCATTAGTCTCTCTTCGCTGTGATTGAAAGCCCGATTGTTTGCCGGGGGTCGAAGGCGCGGCTTATCGCCGCTGCCAGGCAGACGCGGAGCAACCCGTCAATCTTCTCTTCCTCCTCCGATGCGTAGAAACAAGGCGACCGTCGTCAGCATAGGATTCTTTAGTATGAATGCGCGCGGCTTGATTTACACTGCCGTATGCCCGTACGGATGAAGGATATTGCTGCCGACCTGGGACTTTCCATGGTCACCATCTCTAAAGTGCTGCATGGTCATCCCGATATTGGTGAGGAGACCCGCCAGCGCGTTCTGAAACGCGTCAAAGAATTGCATTATCAACCGAACGTGGCAGCGCGCAGCCTGGTCACCGGTCGTAGTTATCTCATTGGCCTGGTGGTTCCTGACCTGTTGCACCCGTTTTTCGCGGAGGTTGCCAAGTCGCTTGCCCAGGCGTTGCGCAAACGCGGATACTCACTCATCATCGCGTCTTCGGAGGAGGACCCGGAGATCGAGGAGCAGGAGATCGAGCACATGGTGGCGCGGCGCCTCGATGGACTGGTGATCGCTGCCGCCACAACTTCGCACGCGCTCTTTGACCGGCTTGACAAGGAGCAGCAGGTGTATGTGCTCATCGATCGCAGCTTTGCCGGCCTGTCCGCGAATTATGTAGGGGTGGACGACATTGCTGCCGGAGCCATGGCCACGCAGCATCTGATCGATAGCGGCTGTACGCGCATCGCCCACATTCGCGGGCGTGACGACAGTACAGGCACGCAGCGCCTGGAAGGCTACCGCAGGGCCATGACCGCCGCGGGCAGAGTCATTTCGGAAAAGCACATCATTCTGCGCGAGACCGTGGATACGGAAAGCCGGCTGCAGGGGTACGAGGCTATGCAGCGCCTGCTTGCGATCAAGCCGCGGCCCGACGGAGTCTTCTGCTACAACGACCCTATGGCTATCGGTGCGATGGATGCCGTTCTGAACGCCGGCCTCAGGATTCCGGAAGACATCGCCATCATTGGTTGTGGCAATCTGCACTATGATGACTCGCTGCGGGTCCCGTTGTCGAGCATAGATCAGCAGAGCAGGATCATTGGCGAACGCGCCGGCAAACTCATCCTGAACGTCATTGAATCCAGAACTCGACCGAGGTCGAAAAGCGTCGTGCTCGAACCACAACTAGTGGCACGAGCATCCTCCGCGCGTCCCCGGGTAAAGAAAGCACTGCGCAAAACACTGAGAGACAAACTGCGATAAGTGTCAGCGCCGGGTCCAGACTAGGAGCATTTTCGTACAGAGTGTAGTGTTTCCGGAAGCACGCAACCTGGCGTTACCTTGAAGAAAAGCCAGCCAAATGTCCCTCTCTCTCTCTTTGCAGAATATTTACAGTGCAAATGCTCTAGTCGAGTCGGATCATGATCTTGGAGAAGTTAGCGGGCTCGCGACTCCATGCGGTAAGCGACTCTGCCGCAGCAGCCAACGGTATTTCCAATGAAACCGCTTCATTCACCGGAAACCTTCCCTGCTCGAGCATCCGGATCACTGCGAAGAAATCCTCCGGCAATGCGTTTCTCGATCCTAGAATGTCCAACTCTTTCTGTACGAAGAGCCTTGTCTCGTAGGCCACCGGCTCTTTCGTGTAGCCGATATACACGACGCGTCCGGTAAAGGCGACTTCTTCGACTGCTGCGCGAAAAGTGTCCGGCAGCCCGATGGCTTCAATCACTACATCCGGGCCATGACCTTCCGTGATCTGCTTCAAGCGGTCGCGCATCGACTCCCGCGCAGTATTGATGATGTCCGTTGCACCGGCTTTTTGCGCAATCTGTAACTTGTCATCATTGACATCGATGGCAATGGTCCTGGCACCGCGAAAAGCGGAGGCAGCCACGGCGCCCAAACCCACGCCACCGCAACCGATGATGGCAACCGCATCCTCGGCGCTCACGCGGCCGCGCGCTACTGCATGAAAGCCGACAGTCAATGGTTCCACCAGGCACAGCTCTTTCAGCGAGAGGTTAGCCGGGTAGAGTTTTTCCGGTGGCATGGCAATGAATTCGGTCAATGCTCCATCTCTTTGTACGCCAAGCGTCTCATTGAATTGGCACGCGTTCGGACGTCCGCGACGGCAGGACATGCATTTGCCGCAGCTGGTGTACGGCGAGAGGGTGACGTTGGTGCCAATCGCCAGTTGCGGATTACCCGTCGACTCTACGACGGTCGCAGCCACTTCATGACCGAGAATGCGCGGATACACCACCATGGGATTCCTGCCGCGATAGCTGTTGAGATCGCTTCCGCACAGACCAATGCGCTTGACCTGCAAGAGCACGTCGCCCGGCACCCGCCTGGGTAAGGGCACGTCCTTGATCACGACTTCGCCCGGTTGCAGCATTACGAGTGCTTGCATTCATCTCTCCTTTACTTCTTACTTCGATCATCGCCCACGCTGTGGGCCTTCTGCAGGTACTGAAACTTATAACGCCCTCCGAAGCATGGCAAGGGCGCGCCCCTTGCCGTGTTTTCAGTCTGCATTCTCGAGGCGGCCCGAGCGCCAGACGATATTACGATCGGGCTCCAGTGCCGCAAGCACTTCCGCGATCAGACTGGAGTCGTCTGCAGACTCGAGTGCGCTAACGTTCTCCAATACCTGCTGCTGCGTAGCCATACCGACCAGCGTGCTGGCCACGTTGGGATGGGCAACGCAGAAACGCAGTGCCAGCTCCGGTAGCCGTGCGCCGCTTGTTCTCGCAACATGCAAAGCGCGGCGAGCAGCTGACTGGACGGCTGGTGGGGCGGGGTGCCATGATGGCGGGCCTGTTTCTGTCAAGAGTCCCATGTGCAGGGGCGACGCATTGATAAGACCAATTCCCATCTTCTCCACCAAGGGCACAAGGATCGCGTCCATGTCAGTGATCAATAAGTTCGACCGGCAGTAAGTCAGGATCGAATCAACGGGAAAGGCGTTGGCAATGCGCGCGAGTGTTTTAAGGGAGTATCCAGTGATACCGACATGCCGGGCTTTGCCTTGCTCCTGCAGGCGGCGCAACGTTGGCAAAGTCTCATTGATAATCTGGTGGACGTCCCCAAACTCGACGTCGTGCACCTGCAGAAGATCCACATAGTCCGTTCGCAGTCTGGTCAAAGATGCTTCCAGCCCAAGGCTTATGGCACCTGCCGAAAAATCAAATTCGTCCGGACCATAGCGACCGCACTTGGTGGCAAGTAGAATTTTCTCGCGCTTTCCGTCCAGAGCCTCGCCCAGCCGAAACTCTGCGAGCGTGTTCCCATAGTAAGGAGACACGTCGAAGAAATTGATTCCCAACTCAATAGCAAGATGTACAGCACGCATAGATTCCAAGGAGTCGGTTGTTTCAAAGACATTTCCCAAAGGAGACGCGCCAAAGCCGATCGTGGATAGATGCAAATCGGTTTGGCCTAATCTACGGTGACGCATGACACCCGTCCTTAAAGTTTGATGTTCATGGCTGCCAAGAAAAGCGATCGCCTGGGCCGTCCTGGGTACGAAAATCATGTTTGAAAGAATCTGTCGTCAATCTGAACAATAAGCGGTATCGGTACAGTAAACGGTTAAATTCTCCGGCGCAAGAATGGTAAGGATATGCTTCAGTCGAGCCGTCGTGAACCGAAAGCCGAGAGGTCGATGTCGGCGACGGTGGAAGGAGGAGGCTGTTGAAATGGTGGACATCCAGACTTATGTACCGCTATAGTTAGCGCTTAATGTCATTTTGATCCTAGTAGTCTCCTCGGCGCACGCAGTCTTCCAGCCTTTCTGCATGACTGTATCAACATCGAACATGCATTGCATCAGCTTTGAGGGCAGGTTACGTCGAGGACCAGAGACCGATATTCATTCGTTATCGGAGCATAGAGTAGTATCCGCCCCGATCCGGACGAATGACCTGATGCTGGGTAGAGGGAGCTTTTGTCATGGTGTCCAGAAGGACGTTTTGCGTTTTGCTTGCCGGCGCAACACAACAGTTGTGTAGTGCTCCACTACCCGCCCTCGATTCGGCACACCCACTCGCTTCGCAAGACGGCAAAGAAGCGGCGCGCTTCCCGACTCCACCGGACTCTGCGCGCCCTTATGTGCTTTGGATGTGGATGGGGCACAATATCAGCGCCGAAGGGATCACGCGCGATCTTGAAGGGATGAAGGAAGCTGGCATCGGCGGAGCTACCATTTTCAGCCTGGCCGACACGGTCATTCCGTGGGCGGGAGCGATCCTTAAAAGTCCGACACCCGATGTTGTTTCCTTCACCGATCCGTGGTGGGCACTTGTTCGCCACGCGGCCCAGGAATGCCATCGGCTTGGTCTTGAGCTCATCCTGCACAACTGCGCGGGATACGAGAGCAGCGGCGGAACATGGATCCCTCCGGAACTTTCCATGCAGGAGGTTATCTGGTCAGAGATACGCCATAGCGGAGGCAAGCCGCTGCGCACGAAGCTCAAGCGGGCCGAGGTCGACCCTCACCCCCACGCGCTTTTTCCGGACTGCTATATCCCCTCCGAGGGCAAAGTTGGCGTGCCGATCGTGGAAGCGCGCAAAACGTACTACCGCGACATTGCCGTCCTTGCCATGCCTGCCGAAGGTACTGCAGCAAAGGAAAGCCTGGTCGATCTTTCCGCGAAGATGAATGCAGATGGCGATATCGATTGGGACGCGCCGGCGGGCGAGTGGATCATCTATCGATTCGGGCACACTACTACTGGAGCCATGATCCAGCCCGCACAATGGGACGCGATGGGCCTCGAATGCGACAAGATGAGTAAAGAGGCCGTCACCTTCCACGTGCAGCATGTTTTAAATGACATGAAAAAGCACATGGGAGACCAGATGGGCAAGGGTCTCACTACACTCTACTTCGATAGTTATGAAGCAGGTGATCCCACCTGGACTCCGAAGATGCGCGAAGAATTCAAGAGCAGACGCGGTTACGACATAATCCCATGGCTGCCGGTCCTGGCAGGTCGTACCATCGGCAGCGAGACCGAGACGAAGAGCTTCCAGAAAGACTTCAAGCGAACTGTCGAAGATCTATACCGCGATTGTTACTGGGCGACGCCTCGACCGCTTGCCCATGAGCATGGACTGAAATTCAATGCAGAACCGTACGATGGACCATGGGAGATTGGGGAGGTCGTTCAATACCTGGATACGCCGACAGTCGAATTCTGGACGACAAACAACCGGTATTCGCCGTTCAGCCTGGAGCCCGTTGTGAAGGCCGCGCGAGTGCTGCACGACCAGCTGATTGCAGCGGAAGCATTTACTACTTCGCCTGAGTTTGGAAAGTGGAACGAACATCCCGCATGGTTGAAACCAATCGGAGATGCAGCTTTTTGTGCCGGGGTGAATCGCGTCAATATTCATCATTTTGTCCAGCAGCCCTGGGATGGGAAATACAAGCCGGGCAATGTGATGGGACAGTGGGGTATTCACCTTGGGCGTTACCAGACCTGGTGGAAGCCGGGCAAAGCCTGGTTCTCCTACCTGTGGCGCTGCCAGGCGCTGCTGCAGCGCGGAACGTATGTCGCGCCGTCTGACGCAACGAGCCTGAAGGTTGCCGCGGATGAACCGGGGCCGGAGATTCGAAGCATTCATCGGCAGGACGGCACCACCAAGATATACTTCGTGGCTAATACGGCGTGGACTGGTGGCGAGGTTCGGTGTACGTTCCCTGTTCAGGGATTGCAGCCGGAAATCTGGGATCCTGTCGCCGATACCGTGCGTGATGTGCAGAATTTTGTGCAGGCAAACGGGTCTACCAGTTTCTCGATCTCATTCGCTCCAACGCAAAGTTTCTTTTGTGTGTTTCGTCGAGCGGTTCAACATAACCGCACATCGGGCCGCCTGAAAACAGTCGCCAACTTCCCCCATCTAAAAACAATGACTGAGCTTGATGGGCCCTGGCATGTAAGCTTTGATCCGGCCTGGGGCGGACCTGATTCTATTGTTTTTGATACTCTTCAAGACTGGTCTGAACACACGAACAGCGGTATCAAGTACTACTCAGGCACGGCGGTTTACACCAAGACCTTCGAGGTGCCGAAGCTGGTCGAGGGTCGTCGACTTTACCTCGATCTTGGCAAGGTCAAACATATCGCCGAAGTCAAAGTGAATGACGATGAACTTGGCGTGGTGTGGACAGCGCCCTGGCAAGTGGAAGTCACGGAGCGCTTAAAGCCAGGTGCGAATACTGTCGCAATTTCTGTGACAAATGTCTGGGCGAACCGGCTCATAGGCGATGAACAGCATCCTGCCGACATCGTCTGGCAAATCGGTGATCCCAAATTCAAGAGTGGATATTTTCTCAAGGAGTTTCCTGAGTGGTTTCTGAAGAACGAACCCCGCCCCTCGAAAGAGAGGCTGACGTTCACAACCTGGAATTACTTTGAGAAAGACTCTCCGCTGGAATCTTCCGGATTGCTTGGACCCGTACAGCTGTTAATCGAATCGAAAGATGCTTGAGCAGTTCCGCTAAAGGGCACACAGATTATGGCTGGACCGGGCGATTTGAGTTTTAGGGTTATGGCTCCGTTACGTTGCGCGGTTCTCCTGATTTGTCTGCTGTTCGCGGGAGACGCCACTTGCCTGGCGCAGCGCAGTGATGTCGGCCCATCTCCTGTACTTGCGCCTCGCGGCCTGCTGTGTGATGGGACGATCAACCCACTGGGACTTGACAGTCCTGCACCGATCTTCCACTGGACGCTGGTGGCGAGCGGACGCCAGCTTCGCGGCATACGACAATCTGCGTTTCGCATAGTGGTTGCTCGATCGCGCGCGGCACTCGATCACGATAACGGAGACGCCTGGGATTCACGCCGAACGGTTGGGACCATGGAACCGTTCACCAGATATGGTGGCAATGCGTTTCTTCCGGACACCACGTATTACTGGAAAGTGCGGGTCTGGACCGGAAAGGGAAGTGCCTCGGCGTGGAGCGCGCCCGCCAAATTTACGACAGGTATGCTGCAGCCCTCGAACTGGCAGGCGAAGTGGATCGCCGGTGTTGCCGATAGTGCCCGTCTGCCACAGGCGCAGGGAGATGACGAGAGTAGGGTCGAGTCGGTACCGCCTCTGCCAATTTTTCGCTATGGGTTCAAAGTGAGCAAGCCGCTGGCGCGAGCAACGCTATTTATCGCGGGGCTTGGTGAGTCGGAATCATTTGTCAATGGGCATCCTGTCACCAATGCGCTGCTGACTCCCGGCTGGTCTGCGTATCGCAAGACAGTGCTCTATGACACCTATGACGCTACCTCACTGTTGCATCAAGGCGCCAACGTGATTGGAGTCTCGCTTGGCAACGGCATGTATAACGTGGGGGGATTAAAGGGCCGTTATACAAAATTTGTCGGCTCCATGGGACAGCCAAAGCTGATTGCGGAGTTGCATCTCCACTACACAGATGGAACGACAGCAACGATTACGAGTGGCGACGATTGGAAAACCTCAGATGGGCCTGTCCGGTTTTCATCTATTTATGGTGGCGAGGATTACGATGCAAGGTTAGCGCCACCAGGCTGGATGCAGATGGCGTTTGATGATCAATCCTGGCGCCCCGCAGTTGTAGTGGATGGTCCGGGAGGGGTATTACGCTCCGAGCGCCTGCCGCCTGTCGGTGCGGTTCACCGGTACAAGCCGGTGGCGATCAAACAAATCAATGATCATGTCACGCGCTACGACTTCGGTAAGAATTTTGCCGGAACTCCAGAGATCGAAGTCCATGGTCCGGCGGGTTCAAGCGTGCAGATTTTGACAGGTGAATTGCTCGATGCGTCCGGGCGCGTAACCCAGCGAAGTGCCGCTGCGACGAAAGATGCTCCCGTCCTGTTCAACTACACTCTTCGCGGTAAGGGTGTGGAGCACTGGTCGCCGAAGTTCACTTATTACGGCTTTCGCTATGCCGAAGTGACGGTCGCAGGAGACTCAGGACTTCCGCACATTGATGCAATTAAAGGACAGGAATTGCACGACGCCGTTACGGTGGATGGCAGGTTCAGTAACTCCGATGAGATGCTCAATCGCATTCATCGATTGATTGATGCGGCGATGCTCAACAATATGGTCAGCGTGTTGACCGACTGTCCGACACGCGAAAAGCTCGGGTGGCTCGAGCAGACACATCTTGCCGGCACTGCGCTCATGTACAACTACGACCTCTCGCTTCTCTACAGGAAGCTATCGATGGATATTCGCGACGCGCAGCTGAGCGACGGCATGGTGCCATCGATCGCGCCGGAGGTCGTGGCTTTTTCGGGAAGCTTTCGTGATTCGCCCGAGTGGGGCAGTGCGATCATTCTGAGCCCGTGGATTGCGTATACCTTTTATGGCGATAAGCAGGTGTTGCGCGAGAACTACCAGGCAATGGTTGCTTATGTCGACTATCTACTAAGTCGATCGAAAGATAACATGCTGGTCTATGGGCTTGGTGACTGGTATGACATAGGACCAGGCGAGCCAGGCGAGTCCAAGTTGACAACCCTGGGATTGACTGCGACCGCAACCTATTATGAAGATCTGCTGGACCTGGAGCGCATTGCGAAGATATTGGATAAGCCAGATGAAGCAGCCGGATTTGAAAGTCGGGCTGCTGCTGTGAAGGCATCGTTCAATCAGCATCTGTTTCATGCAGACACGAACAGCTATGACCGGGGCAGCCAGACAGCGAATGCGATGGCGCTTGCATTGGACCTGGTGCCGGACGGTCATAGGGCCGGCGTGCTCAACAGTCTTATCCGAGATATTCGGGAACATGGAAATCACGTGACTGCAGGTGATATCGGATTTCACTACCTGGTCAGAGCTTTGAGCGATGGTGGTCGCTCCGATGTGATGTATAGCATGCTCATGCTTTCTGACAGTCCCAGCTACGGCTATCAACTCAAGACTGGAGCTACGGCACTGACCGAGGCATGGGATGCGAATCCAAAATCGTCACAGGACCATTTCATGCTGGGACATGCGGAGGAGTGGTTCTATCGCGGGCTCGGTGGTATCGATTTCAATATGAGCCGCGAGAGCGACCGGCGTATATGGGTTCATCCGCAGGTTTTGGGAAACATACGCTCGGCCTCTGTCGGGTATGACTCCGTACTTGGAACTATCGGTTCGAGTTGGCATTTACTAGGGAACGAACTCAATATCGATATTTCGGTACCGCCAGGCGCTACGGCCACTGTCTCATTGCCAGTCGGATTCACCAGTGAGGTGAGAGAGTCAGGGCGAGACCTGAAGGGAAACCTTGGTGTGCTTTCGGTTGACGAGAAGAGCGATAGCGTGTCGTGCGTGATTGGCTCCGGAAACTATCACTTTTCTGCACGCCGCTAAAAAATATTGTGGAGGTTACAGTTGGAAAGTGCCGCAGGATCCAAGCGTGTCAACGGGTGCTTCAAGAGTAGTTATGGCCTGAACTTTTTCATGCGCTGCTTCAGTGTTTCAGTGGCGCTGTCCTTGTGCGTGGCAGGTCATGGTCAGCAGATGCCGGCCCCTGCACCGATCCCGATGATTCCGCCGGCGCAACCGGAAGACTCGCTGACCATGCAGGACCCGGATACCTTTCCCGAGGTAAAGATGGACTTTCCGATTGCGGAAGGACCATTCCAACCCACGTGGGACTCGATCAACAAGAATTATCCGCGGGATCCGGCATGGCTGCGACAAGCGAGGTTCGGAATATGGGTACACTTCGGTCCGCAGTCGGCTGGCGAAAGCGGTGATTGGTATGCCCGCAAAATGTATCAACCAGGGACGCTTGCCTATAAGAACCATCTCCGCGCTTATGGACCGCCTTCGAGATCCGGATATAAAGAATTGCTTCACCAGTGGAACCCGACGAAGCTGGATCCAGTCAAGCTGGTAAAAACCTATCACGATGCGGGTGCCCGTTTTCTCATTATCCAGGGCGTGCATCATGACAATTTTGATAACTGGAATTCTACGTACCAGCCGTGGAACTCGGTGAACATGGGACCGCACCGCGACCTTCTTGGCGAATGGTCGAAAGCTTCGAAGGCGGCGGGGATGCGTTATGGAGTCGGATTTCACCATGAGTACACATGGTGGTGGTATCAGCCGGCGTTCGGCAGCGATACGACTGGGCCGCGGGCAGGCGTTCCATACGACGCGAATGAGACACTTGCCGATGGAAAGGGTAAGTGGTGGGAAGGCTACGACCCGCGGCTGCTGTACGGCATCAACCTGCGTGCCTACAAGGATGTTGCGAATGCGCAGTATCGCCCGGAGAAAGGCATCTTTCAGAACCACCTGACATACGCGCACTGGTATGCGACACGATGGTCCCTCCGCATCATGGACGTAATGAATAAGTACGATCCGGACTTCATCTTTACGGACGGCGACTCGACAGGTCCGTTTACCGGATACGCTACGGGAACCGGCTATAAGTGCGACGCGATACAGCGGGTTGTTGCCGATTATTACAATCGATCTCTCAAGCAACGTGGCCAGGTCGATACCTTCAGCATCGTGAAATTTCATCCGCCCCAGCGCGGGATTGCCACGACCTTTGAAGGATCGTTTCCAGACGGCATCAAGACGGACCAGATGTGGTTGGGAGAAAACGCCGTTGGCGACTGGTTTTACAAGCCCGACTTTGTTTATAGTGCGCGCGCCTTGATTCTATACATGCTTGAGATTGTGTCGCGCGACGGTAATTACGCAGTCAATGTCTCTCTGCGACCGGATGGGTCTCTCGATGAGGGCAGTCAGCGTATGCTTCGCGAAGTAGGTGCCTGGATGAGGATCAATGGTGAAGCCATCTACGGAAGCAGTGCCTGGGTGAAGCTTGGTGAAGGAGAGAAAGACTCGGATGGAAAGTTAAAGACGCTGCCTGCCGGGCAACTGGGCGAACCACAGGCTGCATTCCGCTTTGGTCCTTCTGATTTCCGCTTCACGAAAGGCCAGGATGGCGCCGTCTACGCTTTTGCGCTCTCGATTCCGAAGCCCGGAGCCCGTGTGAAGATCATCTCGCTTGGTTCAGGGGCGGGACTTCTTACTCCGCAAATTCATTCGGTGAGCATGTTGGGAAGCTCCCAAAAACTGGTATGGAAGCAGCAGGCGGGGGCGCTGGAAATTGTAGCGCCTGCGCAGATGCCATCGCAGATCGCAGTTGTTTTCAAGGTCAAATAGTTGCGATAATCCAGCCGCGCTCTTCGTCAGCTTATCGAGCCAAAAAATGGCCCGGAGCTCGTAAAGAGATCCGGGCCATTTTTGCATTCAGGGACTAGAACGTTACCTTCAGCGCGGCCTGGATGACACGCGGGGCGATCGGGCCTATGCCAGAAATCTGACCGAAGTTGCTATCGTCCGGATTGTTATCGGGCGAACCGTAACTGGGAGTATTTAACGCGTTGAACATCTCCCAGCGGAACTGTGTCATGACCCGCTCCTTGTAGTTGAAGTTCTTGATGAAGCCTGAGTCCATGGTGTGGACGGGTGGTGATTGAATCAGGAACTTTTCCGAATTACCTGGGGTACCGTATTCGTTTAAAGTGAAGGCAGCCTGGTTGAAGTAGTTATTCAGCCAGTGGGACTTACCGCCCTGGCGTACTTGCAGTGAGGCTCCCGGAACGCGATCGGCCCTGTCCTGACCGATGTCGAATCCGGAACGGTTGCGGCCCTGACCACCATTGATACCAAATGGCTCACCGGATTCCATCGTGTAAATCGCACTTAACTCCCAGCCGCCCAGGACGTTCTTCACGAGGAAGTTATGGCCTGTGAAGCTTGGACCTCTGTACCGTCCGTAAGTGACAGAGACCAGCGGTACATTGAGGCTGGAGCTACCAAAGTCGTGTCGAATATTCAGGGGATCACTTACGCTCGATTCAAAGTCAGGATCGCCCGAGCCTCCTACGTCCAGTGTTTTGGACCAGGTGAAGTTGGACTGAATTTGAAAGCCGCGTGAGAACTTATGCTCTACCCCTGCTTGCAGCGATTCGTAGCGTGATGTTCCTCCGTCCTGAACCTGCAGGATTTGCGCAAAGGCCGGATTCCCGCGAAGTGTGCCTTGTGGAGGGACCGGCACGCCAACACCCAGCGGAACGCCTGGATTGAGATCAACGGTAGTGGCCTGGTGGTAGGATTCGCTGCCAACGTAGGCAAGGTGCATCGCGTTGAATCTTCCAAATTGCTGTTCCAGCGACAGGTTCCAGCTCTGGGTGATACCCAGTTTTAAGCTGGGACTGAAAGTCGCCTGGATATTCTGTGCGCCCGCGAAGAGAGAAGCACTGGACGGGTTTTGTTGCGGGCCAGCAAAAGGTGGGAACGGGCTTTTGCCTGCTGCAAGGCCTCCGCCGCCGGCGAAGTTCGTCCACGGATTATCGAAGGGTACGATAGCGCCTCCTCCCACATTATAGGTGGGGGAAAAAGGTGCAACGTCCCCAATTCTCTGATAGAAGGCATCTTCCATGGGGGTAGTGAAGAGACCGAAAGCTGCGCGAACGGCAGTCGTCGGATTGGGGGACCACGCAATACCTACACGCGGTTCGAAGTAGTAATAGCTTGATTTATAAAGAGTGTCGCTGATGCCATGGTCGCCAGGGAATACAAGCCCGAGCGGAGCATTGGGAAAACGAGTGCTCTGTTGGCCTGGCACGAAGTCTGCACCGCGTCCGCCAGCGACGTGGGCAGGTGTATTCGGATCCCAGCGAAGCCCAAGTGTTGCAGTCAAGTTGGGCTTGATCTTGTATTGATCCTGGGCGTAGACGCCAACCATCCATTGAGAGGTAGCGTTATATTCACCCGCTCCCTGGGTGATGCTGCCTGCGTCACCCAGAAGAAAGTCGGCAAACGGTACCCCAGTATAGGCGCCGGTAAAACCGATGATGGGACTCTCGACAAAGAGCGAGCTTTCGGTGTGGTGGCGGTGGAAGACATCGCCGCCGGCGGAGATCGTATGGCGTCCTGCAGTCTTTGTAAATGTCTCGGTCAGACTATAGTCCATACGTTTTGTCTTGAAGGGATTGCTCGAAAAAGAGCTGAAGCCGACCGTGGGAGTGTACTGGCTCACGTTGCCATTGTTGACGTTGAAGTCTTCGAGGTAGCACGCATTCGGTGGATCCTGGACGTTAATAAATCGCGAGAGACAGATGGGTTTGCCACTGGAGTCAAGAACTGCTGTCCCCGTATTCAGGTCGTAGGTAATGTAACCAAGTGCGAGCGTGTTAAGCGTGGAAGGATTGATCGTCCACGTGTGGTTAAGGACCTCGCTGAGGAAGACGCCGTTGGTTCCTGCAACGCCAACGAGGATGTTATTAGGGGTAGTCTCGGGAGTCTGCGTGTAGTAGTTCACAAAGCTGCGGACGAAGAAGCGCTGCTTGTCACTGAGGTCGTAGTCCAGTCGCGCGGTGTACTCGTTATAAATAGTGGGCTGCACCGGGTAGACAACATTCGTCTGGCCGGTTTGCGCGTTTTGACCAAGCGGAATATAGCTCAGCATCTTAACGGCGCCGGGGCTGTATAGCTTTGGATCAATCTTATTTCCAACGAATGGGGCAGGGAGCACAATCGGGCTTGAGCCAGACAGCAGTGCTGAGAAGTCACCGTTGCGCTCGGCCTGCGTTGGAGTGAAAGTAATATTTGTGTTGGCCTGGTAACTCTGCCGCGTGCCCTGATAGTTGCCAAAGAAAAAGAGCTTATCCTTCAGGTGCGGGACGGAACCTCCCAAATAGCCACCGAACTGGTTTCTATGCAGACCATCCACTAGTCCGCTGAATGGATTTGCCGCATTGAAGTAACCGTTGCGGAGAAATTCAAAGATACCGCCGTGGTACTTATTGGTTCCCGACTTGGTTTCGATACTGACGATGGCAGATGGAGCAAAGCCGTTACGCGCATCGAAGTTATTAGAAATGACGCGAAACTCCTGGGTAGCATCGGGGTTAGGAAAAGGAAGTGCAAGCAGGAGATAGGTGTCCATGTGCGAGACACCATCAAGAAGGTACCAGGTGCTGCCTTGCCGCTGGCCGCCCGCGGAGGCACCCGATTCATTCGGAAAGGAGTTAGTGGTCTGCAGGGTAGATGCCTGACTTTGTAATTCGTTCGTGACACCGGCGGAAAGAAAGACCAGGGTGCCGGGATCGCGGCCGTTTAGTGGAAGATCCTTGATAGTCGCTTCGTCGACGATCTGGCTTATCTCCGGAGTGGTCGTGTTGATGAGTTCAGCGCCTCCATTGACCGTGACGCTGTCCTGGGCGCCGCCCAGCTTCAGCGGGAGATTCAATGTAGCCGATTGACCAACCGTGAGCGAGATACCTGTTTCATGAAGCGGCGCGAAACCATCTCTGCTGACAGTTAGTTCGTACTGGCCGGCCGGCAAAGAATTAAAGGTGTAGTTGCCGGCTTTATCGCTATCAACAGTGACAGACAGGTTGGTGCCGGAATTGGTTGCTGTCACATGGACGTCGGGAAGGGCGCCGCCGCTTGGATCAGTCACCGATCCGCTCAGTTGGGCGCTGGTACTTGACTGCGCTAAAGCAATGGGAACGTAGACCCCGAGGCAACAGCTCAATGCAGCACCCGCAATCGTGGTCCACGCGGTATGTCTAAGTGACTGGACTGGACGCCCGTGAAGTAAGCGAAAGATTCGGTTCATAAAGCATGCCTCCGGAGATTTGTTCCTGCATAAGATACGAGAGAAGCTTCTGATCGATGACAAACGGTCGTGAAATGAAACTCCTGAAGGTGCGGAGACGACGCCTTTATTTGAAACCGTTCCGCTTTGTACAAAATCAGTGACGCCCTATGGCATATCCATCCATGTCAATTCGCTGCTCCGGTCTTTGGCTGGAGGCCAACCCTGCCTTGCCCGATTGGCTCCAAGGGATTGCGACATGTTTCGATAAGGGTCGGCCTGATTTCGTAAAACTCTACGGTATCGCTAACGCTACTTGCAATAGTTTTTTAGAATTGCGTTAAAAATTACAGGCAAAAAACCGAGCAAGTAGCGCTAAAGTGGTTAGGGTTTGACTCATCAAGGCGCTACGTGCAGATGCGCGGTAGCGATACCGAATGCATAGACCGCGCTGTTCAGCTTGAATGCAGGGCCGGAAATTGAGGACTTCTGGCGGCAAAATCCCGCAGCAGATCGGCTGATGGCTCCCACTCGCCGATGGCCGGATAAAGAAGCATGGCTTTGCGCGCGTATTCCCTGGAGCCATTTACGGCAGCGTGGATCGCTGCACGTTCATAGGCTTTCACTGCCAGTACCAGTCCGCGAACCTCCTCGGGGAGCGCGCCACAATTTTCAGGTGTGATCGCATGCCTGGAGATGGCGCAGGGTGCTTCAACAATGTCCTCATACTCGATGTCGGGAATTGCGCCATGATTGCGCACATTCAGGACAATCCTGCTTGGCTGGTCGTTGCAGAGCGCGTTCATGGTGTCCAGGGCGATCCGATGGTAACCGGTAGCGACGCGGAAAGGGTCTTTGGTGAGTGCGTGGGAGGTATCGAATGCAGTCCCTCCGCTTGCCTCAAGCTGCATATAGGAACCTGACCGCTGGTTGAGATAGTCGGTGTAGAGGGTAAGCGCGTGATCGGCTCTGTTGTCTTTTATTGCAGTGGCGAGCTGCTGAAAGAGTTTCTCGTTGAGCAGGCCGATCTCTTCGCCGCGCGTGGCGCCGGCAGTGCGCTGGTTCGCGAGTGCCCGGCTGCGGCTGTAGTAGAAGAAGAGGTATTCGGTAGGGATAAGTCGAAGGCTGCGCAGCAGGTCGAAGTCAAAGAGCGGGGCCTGGTAAAGGCTACGCAGGGCAGCGTCATCCGCGAGAAGCTTTGCAGTGACGTCTTCGCCGCGCAGAAGCACGCGTCGGACCCAGCCGAGATGGTTGAGACCGATATAGTCGCAATGGACTTCTTTCGGCGTGGCTCCGAGAGCCAAAGCGATGCGGTGGAACAGTTCGGTCGGCGTATCGCAGATGCCGATAACACGAACGCTGGTATTGTGGCTGATCGCCTGTGTGATAAGACCGGCAGGATTGGTGAAGTTGATCATCCATGCGTCGGGACTAAGGCGTTCGATAACACGCGCATAGTCGATCGCAACCGCTGCCGTCCTAAGTCCCATGGCGATACCGCCCGGGCCGGTGGTCTCCTGGCCAGGATAGCCGTTCTCTATCGAGATGCGCTCATCGATCGCTCTTGCCTTAATCCCTCCAACGCGAATCGCGGTGAGCACAAAAGCAGCACCGGCGATCGCGTCTTCAAGGTCTGTTGCGACGCGCAGTTTTAAGGTACCTCCTTCGCGTGCAACCAGGGCTTGTCCCAGTTCGCACATCACGCGGGCACGATCGTGATCTACGTCGTAGAGGGCCATTTCATCGACGCCGAGATGCGACGCTGATTCATTGATGCCAAATATCACCAGGGGCGTGCGCACGCCCCCGCCACCGATAAGGGTCACTTTACGATTGCTCATAGATATCCTCCAAGTCAGAACGGGTCGCCAGGGCGATGAGGGCTCCGGGCATGCGGGTCGATAAAGCGCCACAGGCCGCTGCTCTTTGCAGCATCTGTTCGGCGTTTGCGCCATCCAGCAAGGCATCGATCAGGCCGGCGTCAAAGGCATCGCCGGCGCCGGTCGTATCCACCACCCGGATGCGAGGCGGCGCGACCTGCAGCATTTTTCCATCGGAATGGATAGCCGCGCCGGCAGCGCCCATCTTCACCACTACATGCGTGAATCCAAATTCTTCCAGGCCCTGCAGGACGTCTTCAGGACGTTGCTTGCCGGTAAGATACTGGGCCTCCTTCTGGTTAGGCAGAAAATAATCGATCTCGCGACAGGTCTGCAGATTCTCTGGCTTCCGATACCAATCAGGCTGCCATCCCACATCGAGCGAAATAGAGCATCCTGCGGCCTTAAGGGCAGGAATGACAACCTGTGCCTGTAGCCGATCCAGGGGCACAGCGAAATGCACATGAGCCGCCTGCTGCAACAGTTCCACGATGTCGGCAGAGGAGAGGTAGTCATCGAGCATATTGTTGGTGCCCGCGTAGCTGTAAAAAGAGCGCTCATCCCCGACGGAGACGCTGACGGTCACGCCTGAGCTACCTTCAATCTGCTTGAGATTGCTTGTATCGACATTGAATGATTCCAGCCGCTGCTTGATCCACTCGCCCTCAACATCACCGACGATACCGAAGACCGCAGTCCTGCGCTGCAGCAGGCCGAGCCCGCAGGCCGTAATCGCGGCGCCGCCTCCGAGTTCACGAAGGTAATTCTGCGTGAAGACCTCCTCGCCCGGACAAGGCCAATCCGGAAGGCCGGAAAAGACGTGGTCGATATAGATCTGTCCGACAATGGCAGCATCCCAGCGCCTGGTCATGCGGGCACCTCTGCAAATGGCCACTGTGCTTGTTGTTTGGCACGGAAGAGAAACACAACAACGCCCCCCAAAAGAAAAATTCCGGCTACTGCCATGTAACGAAGCCCACTGGTCACCACGATGTATGTCCAGCCCGCCAGTGCGATCAGTGCGGGCAAGGGAAAGAGTGGCATCCGGTAGGTCTGCCCGAGTAACTCCGCTGCTTCCCGCTGCTTTTTGCGGAGGAGGATCACGGCTACGCATTGTGCCGCAAATTGAAGGATTGTCTGGGTCACAATGAGTGCGGTGATCAGGTTTTCCAGGCTGAAGAGACAGGCGAGCGCAGACAGGAAGCCGACCGTCAGAACCGAGATATAAGGAAAGCCGCCCTCGGGATGCAGTCGCGCAAAAACAGAAAAGAACTGGCCCTCGACAGCAGCAGCATAGGGTATGCGTGAGTAGCCGAGAAGGATGGCGAAGACTGAACCGAAGGCAGCAATCAGGATCAGGACCGCGATGGATGTGCCGCCCGCCTTTCCATAAACGCGTGTCATGAAATCGGCCACGATGGCCTTGGAATGCATCCCCTCTCGCCAAGGCACAACCCCGAGAATGGAAATGTTCATGACCAGGTAAATCGCCGCAACCGCCACGATGCTGATCAGAATGGAGCGAGGAATAGTTTTGCGGCCGTCTGAGACTTCGTTGCCGATGAGGCACACGTTGTAGTAGCCGCCGTAGTCGTAAGCGGCAATCAGGGTTGCTGATCCCAGCCCCATAAAAAAGCCATGGTTGAGGTGGAAGGCGCCAGCAGGAAAGTCGAAGGCCATCGAGACATGGAAATGCATCAGCCCCGTGATGATGATCCAGGCAGTTGTGCCTATGACGATCGCGGCAATGCCGATCGATACATACGAGATCGAACGAATGTTCCGGTAGAGCAGGAAGGTATTGATGAGGCAGACAGATGCAGCTATCGCGACAAACGCAACGTGGTGGAGGTGGGGTATGAGAAAGCTGGTGTACTGGGCGAAGCCCACCGCACCCCCGGCGATCGAGATAGGTCCCAGCACCATTGCCTGCCAGAGAAATAAAAAGCTGAACAAGCGGCCAAAACTTTTGGGGCCGAACGCGCTGAGCAGGTAAAAGTAGGGACCACCGGAAAAAGGCATGGCCGAGCCAAGTTCCGCCCACACCATTCCGTCGCAAAGCGAGAGGAAGGCGCCCAATATCCAGCCGGCGAGTGCCTGTGGACCGCCCATCGCGGCTAAGGCAAGCGGAATAGTTATAAAGGGTCCGACGCCAATCATGTTCAACACATTGGCCGACGTGGCTCCCCATAACCCGACCTTTGGCGGCATGTGAAGGTTCTGGGCCACTGAATTCATCATCTCTGGCGTTGGTTTTACATAGTGCACAATGAAGGCAGGAACAACCTCGGCTCTACGTTAACGCTAACTCTATCACGAGAGTTTATTGAAGAGCTTTTCTTTCCCGAACACGGTAACCATTGATGATTGCGCGTAATTCTGGAAATGACCGCATTGGGTTAGCGTTACCGGTAATAGAATTCTTTATCCTGATGTATGCTCAGTGGACACAGATTCAGATGTAATAAGCCGGTCTGGTCCGGGTCTTGTACCAGTGATCTCTCCATGGAGAAGGAATGGCAGTTCGTCTCAAAGACATTGCGCGTGATCTGAATGTATCTGTCATCACTGTATCGAAGGCAATACGAGGTAAGACAGATATAAGCGAATCAACGCGTGAGCGAGTGCTTGCACGCATGAAGGAACTCGACTATCAGCCGAACCTGACAGCGCGGAGTCTTGTTACCGGGCAATCGTTCATCGTGGGCCTGATCGTGCCGGATTTACTGAACCCATTTTTTGCTGAACTGGCGAAGTCGATTGGCAGCGCTCTTCGCAAACAGTCGTACGGTCTTATCCTGGCGTCATCAGAAGAGAATGCTGAAGTGGAGCAGTCTGAGATACGCATGATGCTTGCCCGCGGCGTCGATGTGCTTCTGATCGCTTCCTGCCAACCAGTCCTGCAGGGGTTTATGAGCGTCCACAATCAAAGTACGCCGTTCGTTTTACTGGACCGGCCCTTCCCGCACCTGCATGCAAACTTTGTGGGAACAGACGACTATGCCGGTGGAAGACTCGCCACTGAGCATCTGATTGCCATCGGACGAAAACGCCTGGCATACATCGGCAGCCCGGATTTGAGTTCAGCGGCGGATCGGTTCCGGGGATTCAGGCTGGCACTTCGCGATCATGACATGGTCCTCCGGGATAAATTTGTATTATCCAGTCCGCGGGTCGAGGACCTGGGTGATGATGCTGGTTATGAGATGATGCAGGCGCTGCTCAAGCGAGGTCCAAGGCCCGACGGCGTCTTCTGCCACAATGACGTAGTAGCCATTGGTGCGATGCGGGCCACGCTCGATGCAGGGCTTTCCATTCCAGGAGATATCGCGTTTGTTGGCTTCGACAATGTTAGGTATTCGAAGTATCTGCAAATCCCACTGACTTCTGTCGACCAATCGACCGGGCAGCTCGGCGAAGCGGCCGCTCAACTTGCGCTTGACCTTGTCGGCAAGAAAGTGGCCAAGCCGAAAACTATCCTGCTCGCGCCAACCCTTGTCATTCGACAATCGACCATCGGGATGCCATCGCCAAAAACATCATTGGCAGAGAAGCCTCGCGCTGCAAAAACAGCTGCGATAAAAAAAGACAGACCGAAAGCGAAGAAACAGGCGAAGCGCAAAGTGGCTTCATAAGCGAACGTTTGTTATGGGCTTGTCAGGCCTATCCTGCGATCTCCAGCTTTCCATTCCTGAGTCGAACGCGCATCTCCTGGCCGGGTTTCAGTTGCAGCTTTCGGGAGCTTGATTCGTAGCGCAACATAGCTTCCGATCCGCCTACACTGCGGACGACAGCGTTACGCAAGATACCGTTTTGCCAGTCCAGATCGAGTTCAAAGCCACCACGCGCCCTGAGGCCATGGATCGAACCACTCGGCCATGCGGATGGAAGTGCAGGCAGCAGGTCGATGAAGTACAGGTCTTCATCCGGATTCGCAGTATCGGTATAACGCTGCGTGCTTTGCAGCAGCATCTCGTTGATACCGGATGTCCCGCCGAAATTGCCATCGATCTGAAAAGGCGGATGTGCATCCAGCATGTCCGCATACGTGCCGCCACCCTCGCCGTGATAGTCGGTCCCTTCCGCGCCTGCGAGACGCAGCTGCTCGTTGAGTATCTTGAAGGCGTGATCGCCATCGCGCAGGTGGGCCCAGAGATTGATTTTCCAGGCATTGCTCCAACCGGTAGCTTCGTCGCCTCGCAACTGAAGCGATTTTCTGACCGCAGCAGCCAGGCCTGGAGTGAGCTGCGGAGAAATCTCGTGTCCGGGATACAGTGCGAAGAGATGCGAAACATGGCGATGGTTCATCTCGGGAGCATTAAGATCCCAATCATGCCCCCACTCTTCCAGCTGTCCGGCAGTTCCTATCTGCAGCGGTTGAAGATTAGTCATTGCTGCTTCGAGCCTCGACCGGAACACGTCATCTGTGCCAAGTATCTTGCTAGCGGCAATCGTGTTAGAGAAGAGGTCCCAAATGATTTCGCGTTCGACGGCTGAGCCATCAACCACGGAACCGATTACACCGCGGTCGGTCTTGAACGTATTCTCAGGAGAGAGTGATGGTGAAGTGATCAACTTTCCGTCGGCGCCAGGGACCAGGATGCTCAGGTAGAATTCCGCGGAACCTCGCAGTACCGAGTAGTAAGTCTTCAGATATTCCCGGTCGCGGCTGAATGCATAGTGTTCCCAGACGTCCTGCGCAATCCATCCGCCCCCACCAAAGAATGGACCCCAGGGAAGTCCGGCACCGGGCGCCGTCCATCCCCATGCGTTTGCCGTATACGCGACAGCCCAGCCAGGCGCATTGTAGTAAGCCTGCGCAGTTTTGCGGCCGGGCTTCATCAGGCTTTCGTCGAACCGAATAGCAGGCAGATGAAGCTCGCCGAGATTGGCGGACTCAACCGGCCAGTAATTCATCTGGTAATTAATATTCGACTTATAGTCGCACTTCCACGGCAGGTCGAGACCATCGCCCCAGATGCCCTGCGAATTCGAGGGCAACGGGTTGTCCTCGCGACTGGAAGAGATCAGCAGGTAGCGTCCCATCTGGTAGTAAAGCGCAGCCAGCGAAGGATCGTCTTTGCCGTCGTGGTAATTGTGTAGTCTCAGGTCGGTCGATCGGGTTGAGCCTGGTCCCGCGGGAAGCTGAATGCTGACGCGGTCGAAGAGCCTTTTGTAGTCGGCGATGCTGGATCGCTTCAGGTCCTCATAAGACTTGCTGGAAGCTTCTTCTAACTGGTCCACGACAGTCTGGTGTGGATCGGCGCCCCGGTATTGCCTGTCATAGTCGAGACGATAGCTGGTGCCCGCGGCGACGAGTACTGTAACTTCATTCGCCCCGTGAACAACGAGCGAGTTACCCCTGCTCTGCACCGTGCCGCCAACTGTTTTGACGCGGACCCGGGCCTCATAGCTCAGGTTGCCCTTGAGGGCCGGCTGCCCGTCTTTGGCCGGCATGTCAGTGTTCCCGCGCATGACGAGAGTTGCTTTTCCGTCGCTCTCTGTTTTCGCGCTGACGAGGCGCGAGAGATGAAGCGTGAAGCTGATGGCGCCAGGATGATTGCTGGTGATGTGGGTCACGAGAACGTGATCGGGATGGCTCGCGAAGGATTCGCGCCGGTAGGTATTGCCCGCCACCGTGTACTCCACAGCAGATACAGCATTCTCCAGATCCAGCCATCGCCGATACTTCGACACTGGACCGGCGCCAATGTTGTTGTCGAAAGTCAGATCGCCGAGAGTCTGGTAGGAAGCATCGTACGCGCTGTCTCCCTCGCCGGTAGTCGTCATCTTCGCACTGACTAGCTTTTGTGCGGCTTCGTAGTCACCATGCGCGAGAGCCGACCGAATCTCCGGCAACGCGAGGTACGCATCCGGCCGATTGGCATTGGGCTGGGGACCACCTGACCAGACGGTAATGTCATTCAACTGCAGCTTCTCGTGATGAGGGTTGCCGAAGATCATCGCACCCAGCCGGCCGTTTCCGATCGGCAGCGCGTCAGTCCACCGGGCGGCCGGAGCCCCATACCAGAGGGTGAGCTGGGTAGTAGGCGGAGCATTGTTCGCACTGACTTGTTCAACCTGCGCCGATAGCGTTTGCTGGCCAGCGAGGCTGAGCCCAAGGAGCATGAGCGACGCAATAAAATAGATACTGTTACGTTTGGGCTGCATTACAAATCCTCGACGGCGGAGCTGCGATCCTCGATCGCTCGGACAGACTTTTCGTCACTGTAGACCATGACAGGCGTCTGGGCAGGAACATCCACCGTGATCATTCCTGCTTCGATGTGCACAGGATGTTGCGAAGCCTTTTCTGTTGACAGAGACCGTGCGGTAATTGCGGCAGTGTTCCAATGTGGAGGAACTGGATACTTAAGTCGACAGGCGGCCCGGGCATAAAATGCGACCCGGTTAGCATCGACGGGGCAGCTTGTGGAATCGTTGGTCGCGATGGTGTTGGAGTTCCAGCTTACCTGGTACTGTGCATTTGCCGCATCCATGGTGATCTTTGATTGTGATTCCAGGTGCAGCGTGCGTTCCGATCCACTTGTGGCATACGACTCGACGTCGAGAGAGTGCAATTTATTGTAGGGGAGTACCACGAGATAGTAGTAGTCGGTGATGCTCTTACGATCGGTCTTGTGTTCGTACCAGACGCCCGGACGGCTATTCCAGAACAGGTTCTGCTGGATATGCAGACCTCCGCCTCCTGCCGAGCCAAAGATTGTTGATTTGCGATACACGATCGCGGTCAACGGAATTTGCTCTCCCCCCAGTGGAGATGGCTTTGGCTCCGGCCCATCCACCGAGAGCGCCAGTTTCCCAACCATTGGATAACGAAACTGCTCCGAACAAACGTTCACGCCACGCTTGCGAAACTCTTCGATGATCACCCACTTGCCGTCGACTAGATTTTTGTAGCCGCTTGCCGGATGCCTGGAATCCCAGTCATTGCGAATGGTGAACCAGGACATGGCATCGATGAGCATAGCGTGACGCAGCTTGTAGCGCTTCATCATCGCGTTGATTCGTTTGATCGCCCACCCTCCGAGTACATACTTGGCCATGCCGACGATGTAAGAATCTTCACCGTCCCATGCGCGGCTCTTCCACACAGCGCCATTGGGCTCGCGTGCGATGAAGTCCAGGTTGAACTCCGGGCTGCTCTTGTACGCATCGTCATAATTGACATTGACGCTGACGTTGGCATTCAGGCGGCGATTTTCGTCCATCAGCGCCATTAATTCTTCGTAGGTGCCAAGGCTTGCATTGACGACGTCCTCGGATGGATAGCCCGTGTCCTGTCCGTCATAAACCCAGCCACTGATGTAGGCTACCTGCGGCGCGTAGTCCGTAAGTCTTGCGATGTCGCGGATCAGCTGCCGGCTTTGCGCAAACGTGGTGTGTGGCTCGGCATCAGTCTTATTCTTTCCGGCGATCATATAGAGGAACTTGTCGTCAAAGTAGGCGCTTGGTGTGCGCGGCATCCGATCGCGGAGAATCCGCGCTGCCGGAAACCACGGCACTGCCGGATCTTCTACTTTGTAGAAATCGAGGCGGCACGACGACTGCTGGCCAACCAGCAGGTTCGGCGTGTCCTGCGTCCCACAAACCGCGTCGCCGCCGTCGTTCATGTTGTAGCAACGGCCGCCATGCACACGGTGGACCTTGATCGTGCCAATATGCGCCCTACGCGTGCCTTTTACCTCGACCACTGAGGTCTCGGTCGAATCCATGAAAGCAGTGACTTCCAGCAGGCAACCCACCCGCTCGGTGCCGACCGCACCCATCGGCAGTTGGATACTGATCCTGCCAAAGTTTTCGTCATCTTCGTAGTCGTATGGTTTGGCTTCTGCAAGTTTGACGAAGGAACCGCCATCTCTGCCTTGTGCCAGCCATGCGGGTTGGTCTTTCTCCCGTACTGTTACGAGATCCGGCAGCGCCACTTCAATCAACTCATAACCCGGCTGCTCGACAACATCTTCCATGGTGACGATCAGCGAAGCCCCTTCGATCGCGTATCTCAGTGAGAACCTTGCCGAAAGACTCTGCTGCGAATTTACTTCATAGGTGAACACGACACTGGCGTCAGTGCGCTTGACGTCGGCGACCTTTAACGGCACCGTGGAATAGGCGCGGGGACGCATCTGGCAGAGGACTGCGGTGACTGCTTTGCCCACATCCTCACCCCACACGCGGGAGCCTGCAAATTCGTAGCAGAACGGCAGCCCGTCCACACTATCGAAGGTGACGGTGAGAAGGTTGGACTTTAGAAGAATGGGGTTGACGGGAAGGTGACGATCATCGGCGGATGCCGCGCTATCTGCAGGGCTGAAGATGTTTGTTGCAAAAGCTGGGAGAGTCTTTAATCCGCCCATCGCTCCAAGCGCAGCGATAAACTTTCTGCGAGCAATCATCGTTGACGCCCCTCCTGTGGTGTTACGAGAATTGTGTCTGCCGATGGATCGGACATGCACGATAGCTAACGACTTTAACGATACAGTAAACGACCTTTAGGATGAAGCTAAAATGGATGGGTCAGGCTGAGCGAGGTTAAGGTATCGGTTGGAAATTGAAACGACTCGCGGGGATCCTATCGCGGCGACCGCGTTGGTATCTTCACAACTAATCCAGTAACCGGGGCAGGATTTGTCGATGTTGCTTTCTTCAAGTACCGCGTTGAGCACTGATGCTTCTGAACCTGGTGCGGGCGTGCGCGGATCATGAATTTAAACGAGCACATCTTCAATGATATGAGCGATGGCATTCCTATCAGGCGGAGAGCCTATCGCCGGCTCTCGTTGTTCGGTGTATGCTCGCCTTGCCGACTTTGCCCCTAAGAGCGAGGTTCGGGCAGCGAGAGCCCATGACCGTTTACGACTTGATCTTTGTCCTTCTATTCCTTGGATCCGTAGTAAGCCTATTTCTCAGCGCTTTACTGAGGGGAAAACCCGGCTCGAGAAACATTCTGGCTGGACTTGCTTCGGTATGGGTTGTCTATTTCGGCATCCTGCTCGTGACTGATGTTCTCAGCTCGCAGAAAGTGTTTAAGATCGGCGAGGAGCAGTGTTTTGACGAAATGTGTTTCGCTGTCGTCGGCGTGCAAGCGATGCCTAATCAAGGTTTTCATGCGTCAGCTGCCGCCCCAAGTATGCTCTACGTCGTCAAGATTCGGGTAGCCAGTCATTCACGCGGTCGTGCGCAAGCGGAAGGCGGTCTGCGAGGGCGGCTGTATGACAATGATAAGTACATCGATGTCTCTGAGCCTGCACAAAAGGCATACGACTCGCAATATGGTGGCAGTCCAAAGCTAACGCAGAAAATCGGTCCCGGGGAGAGCATAGTTTGCAATCTTGTCTTCGATGTGCCACAAGGATTGATGCAGCACTCCGCACTTACTCTGGATCACGGCTTTACACCGGGCTACTTTGTCATCGGAGAAAGCCCTTTCTTTCACAAACCGGACATTCATCAACTTCCGTCTGTCCAGTAGTGAGAGTTCGAACTTACGAAGTCGCAGAAACGCTGACCATCCAATGAACACCGAACTTATCTGTGCACATGCCGAACAGAGGCGACCAGAAGGTTGAGGATAGCGGCATCATGACACTGCCGCCTTCACTTAGCGCGGTAAAGAGACGCTTCACCTCTGATTCATCGGGATCATCGACCGAGATATCAAACCCGCCAAAAGGTTTGCCATGTCCGGAAGGCGCATCCGCTCCCATCAGTGTGATGTTTCCCAGCTGCATGGCTGTGTGCATGATTAAGTCATTGGCTCCTTCCGGGCACGGAATTTCAGGAGGAGCTTCGCCCCACTTCATCGTTATCAGCCGCTTTGTATGGAAGACAGTCTCATAGAAGGCGAACGCCGCGTCACAGCTACCGGTAAATCCAAGGTGCACGTTTGTGTTCATCCTGGCTCTCTTCATTCCTTCGCAGTCCTGCCTACAGGCAGTCCCGCTTTGGGCTTAATGCGTTCGAGTGCACGTTAGCTCGAGGTATTTTGGACGTGCGAGTACAGAGTCAATTCATTCACCATGATGTCCTCGATCTTGGGGCGACGCATAGAAGCGCGCGATGGTCTCCTGGGTGAGTTTGACACCAATAGCTTGTTCAATCAGTTCGGCAATTTGATCGTCCGTCTTGCCTTTGGCGCGGAGTTGTTCGATCTCGTCGCTAATCATTCCGATAAAGGCAGGGATAGGAAACTGCTCAGGGGCAAGCCCAAGAGCCTTACGCAGCGCCGTCTGTGCGGTAGCCGCCTGCTGGCCTGTGAACGTCGGATTGTTGTCTGGCATATTGTCTATTGCATCCATTGACAGAATTTGAGACTTGGTAACAATATCTGCTTTTGGAGCGCAATTTCAACGCCATATTCCTGCGCTGGCCATCCACCTATAAACCGCTTTTCTGAAGCAGGCTGCTCTTCAATCAATTCACTTTCCATTCATCGCGGACAAACGCCATTGTAGGCTTGTTTGTGTTGAATGGATCGAATAGCGTGGCCTACTGTTAACGGATTGGGATAGTGGAAATTATCGAGGGCCCGGTCGCGAAGCGGTCTTTAGGATTCTGCTCGGGGTTCAAAAACTGAAGATTTTATGCTCACCGAACTTATCTGTGCACATGCCTAACAACGGTGCCGGTTTTCCTTACCCGTAGAAACATTCTATTACCAGTAGAATCCCACAACCTTTTGCAGGGCGAAATGCCACAATTTTGCCTTGTTGCTGATGCATTCGCTGTCGACGATGCAGTGCTGCGATTTCATGATGAGCCACATCGGCTTGTCGCTGTGATCCGCCGGACTTCGGAATCTGCCGATCTCATCCTCTATCAGAAAACTGGCTAGCCTAGCACCGCCAATATTGAACGGCGCCGAAGCAGGGAACCGCGCGAAAGCCAGTCTGGAACGTCAGCGGAGTATTAAAGCCGAACGGAACATAAAGGGGACCTCTGCACAACATTTAACAGGCGGTAGTGTGAGTTTCCGACTGGAAGCATCAGTGCCCAGGTTATGTCTTCGAAGAAGCGAAGAAGAGACGCAGGTGGTACAGAATACCGGCCTCTTACCAAAGCAGATTTACCCGCTCCGACTATGCAGAGCACGTCTTCAACGTGAGTTGCAGGTTAGCCCGCCTGTCCAGTTCCACACTTGCGAGCTATCTGGACTGTGCGCTAGACCTTCACACGTCATCGAGAAGGAAAGCTGACGGTCACGCATACGAAACACACTGGTAACCGGATGTACGACTTAAGTGTTATTCGAAACTCCTTGTTCGGGCTATTCAAGGGTTTATTTTGAGTGACTTACATTGAAAGTCGCTACAACCGGAGTTACTTTTTATGCCCAGCCAAACCTCTGCCCAGTCAATGTCTTTGCTCTCCAGCAAACCTGTCGCCGCGCTATCCAATGGAAAGTTGAATTTCCGAAGGCTGGGAACGCTTTTAGCTGCTATAGGCCTCTCCACTTTGTCCGCAGCGGCCCAGAATTTGACAATCGTACCAACGATCAGCACCATCGCGGGAAACGGCAGCGCGACATTTTCTGGTGCGGGTGGCCCGGCGACGTCCGCAGGCCTGGGCTCGAACGCGACCCATAATGCAGTGGTCGACGGCTATGGCAATACCTATCTGGCACTGTTTTCGCAAAACAGGGTCGTCAAGATTGATGCCAATACTGGCATCCTCACCGTTTTCGCCGGTACGGGGGCGGCATCGTCTACCGGCAATGGTGGACCGGCTGCAAGCGCCACCATTAATGGACCTGCGGGCATGGTGCTTTCTCCGCAGGGAGTACTTTATATCGCCGATGCGAATGATAATTGCGTCCGGACTGTGGATATAACTACGAACATCATCAACACATACGCAGGTGTGTGTGGAAGCGCCGGATTCTCCGGGGATGGCGGACCAGCAACCTCCGCTAAGTTCAATCATGCGGACGGATTCGGACTGGATACAGCTGGCAATCTCTATATCAACGATGTGGATAACTTCCGCATTCGTCGGGTCGATGCCACTACCCATATCGTCACAACAGTTGTTGGAACGGGTGTAAGTGGGTTCAGCGGTGATGGAGGTCCTGCTACTGCCGCAAAGATCACGGAACCGTACACGGTCGGTCTTGATACGCAGGGCAACCTCTACTTTGGCGATAATATGAACAACCGGGTTCGCAAGGTTACAGCTGCCACCGGTGTCATCTCGACGATCGCGGGAACCGGAGTCGCAGGATTCTCGGGTGACGGAGGACCTGCCACCTCTGCACAAATTAATACCAATGCGTTCGGCCCAGGCATTGCAGTAGATGCCGCGGGAGATGTCTATATCAATGATTACAACAATAACCGAATCAGGAAAATCACCTCGGCCACCGGAATCATTACAACGATCGTAGGTACTGGTACTTCGGGCTTTTCCGGCGACGGCGGTCCTGCCACATCTGCTCAACTTAATACACCCAAGCGGGTCGGCTTTGATACTGTTCGTGGCCAGCTCCTGGTATCCGATACTGGCAACAATCGTCTGCGGCGCCTGATGACGATTCCGTTGACCTTCCCGCCAACGCAGGTGGGAAGTTCCAGTGCAACCGAGTACTACTATTTGCAGACGACTGCCGGCGTTTCGATCAGCAGCATAACGATCCCACAGTCCCAGGGTGGTATCCAGGAATTCAAACTCGGTTCCATTACCGGCTGCACGGTAGACGGCACCACGGTCAATCCGGCGGGCACAGTCTGCAAGGTGGCGGTGACGTTCAGCCCGGCCTACAGTGGTAGCCGCCAAGTGGCGGTGCATGCAGTCACGAGCACTGGCTCGATCAATTTTTCGATGCAGGGCACGGGGCTGGCGCCCCAGGTTCTAGTCTATCCGGGAAACATCTCCACGTTTGCGGGCACCGGTACCGCGGGTGCTTCCGGCGATGGTGGCACGGCGACATCGGCACTGTTGACTGCGCCCAGCAAGTCGGTGGTTGATGCCTTTGGCAATCTGTACATTGCTGAACCTGCGGACAACCGTGTCCGCAAGGTCGCTGCCGGTACCGGGGTCATCACTACGCTAGCGGGCACTGGCGCCGCATGCTCATCGCCCACGTCAGCCTGTGGAGATGGTGGAGCTGCCACGTCTGCGACCTTGCTGAATCCGACCGGGGTTGCGATTGACGGAGGAGGGAATGTCTACATCGCTGACAGCGGTGACTCCCGTATTCGTGTTGTGAACCAGGCAAGTGGAACGATCAGCACCTTTGCCGGAACCGGCGTTGCAGGCTACACCGGCGATAACGGTCTAGCGCTCGCTGCGACCTTCAGCAATCCTACGGCCCTGACCATCGATTCGAACGGCACCGTATATGTAGTCGATGCCGGAAACAACGCCATACGTCGTATCGCGATCGGGACCAACATTGTAAGCACGGTAGCGGGCAATGGAACATCCTGCAGTTCGCCGACGAATGCCTGCGGGGATGGGGGGCAGGCATCTGCCGCAAATCTCAATTCTCCCTCCGACATTGCAGTAGACGCAGCAGAGAATCTGTATATCGCGGATACGGGAGATAACCGGATCCGCTTCGTTTCCGCGCTGAATGGCACGATCAGCACAGTGGCTGGATCCGGAAGTGCGGGATTCAGCGGTGACGGCGGAAGCGCCACGAGCGCCTCGCTGGATGCACCCGGCGGTCTGCTCCTCGACGGTGCGAACGATCTCTTCATCGCCGATTCCGCCAACAATGTCATTCGCCTGGTCAACAGTGCGACGGGGACGATTCAGACAATTGCAGGAAACACGACAGCCTGCTCGCCCTCAACTGGCAGCTGTGGAGACGCTGGCTTATCGACCAGCGCGATGCTGAGTGCCCCGGCGGGCATTGCCATCGATTCACAGTCAAACCTCTACATCACTGATACGGGTGACAACCGCATTCGTAAAGTAAGTGGTACGGCAGCAACTTTAGCGTTCACGGCGACACCCGTCAATTCAACCAGCTCAGACAGTCCAAGGACGATCACCCTACTGGACGCCGGCAATGAGGCCCTGACTTTTCCTGCGCCAACCTCCGGCACCGATCCGGCGATTTCGGCACAATTCAGTCTGAGTAACTCCAGCACTTGCCCGAATCTGTCGTCAGGCTCTTCGCCGCAGACGCTGGCGTCCGGGGCATCGTGCACCTATGTGGTCAGCTTCACACCAACGACCGCCGGCGCGGTCAACGGCACCCTGGCCGTCACGGACAGTGCCTTGAATGCGGCGTCGCCGAGCTATGCAACGCAAACAATTACGTTAAATGGTACCGGCACCAAGGATAATCCAACGGCTGCGTTGACAACCTCCAACGCAGCACCGGTTAATGGCCAGACCGTTACGCTGACGGATACGATTTCTATTATTGGCGGCGTCGCACCAACCGGAACGGTGACTTTCTATAACGGGTCTACCGCTATCGGCACCGGGACGATCAACGCGTCGGGCATCGCAACTCTAACGACCGCATCGCTACCGGTCGGCAGCGACTCGATCACCGCAGTGTATGGAGGAGACAACAACTACGCCTCGATCACTGCCGGGCCGATCACCGAGACTGTGAGTCCGATGCTGATGGTTACCAGCACACTAACGACCTCAAATGCTACTCCAGCATTCGGTGCGCAGGTAACATTTACGGATACGCTGGTGAGCGCCGGCGGTGTGCAGCCTACCGGCACCGTGATTTTCTACAGCGGGTCAACATCGCTCGGCTCTGCCACGGTACCAGCCTCTGGCGTCGTCACGTTCAGCACATCGATGCTGTTGAATGGCACCGACTCAATTACTGCTGTCTATCAGGGCGATATCAACTACGCGCAGTCGACCTCAAACGTGGTCACGGAGACGGTTGGCAGTTCGGAAACTGTCGCCTCTACTGCCACCCTGACTTCGTCCGTTAACCCGAGCAGTTATGGTCAGAGCACCACGCTGACTTCCACTGTGGCCTCAACGAATGGCGGCGCAACACCTACCGGCACGGTGAGCTTCTACACCCCAGGCACGCCTACGGTTGTTAATCTGCAGGCCACGGGTACTTCCACCACGCTTTCACAAACCTTGAACCTGGCAGCCGGAACCTATTCGGTTTCCATCCTCGGTGCGAATAATGGCGGCCTCTACAACGGCTGGAACCCGGCGAGTAATCCGACAACCAATAATCGCTGGACCGACCGCTACGGTCTTGAGCTGTGCACGAGTTGTGCCGCCACGGTGAACGACATGGCAGGTGATCCGGGCACAAGCACTGACGTTCAGGCATTGGCCGCCTTCCAGACAGCAGCGACACTCAACGACACATTTACCTCGCGCCAGCAGGGTCAGACTGTCAACAATCCCTACACCTTCACGCTGACATCTCCGCAAAGCGTTTCCTTTTATGTCCCGGACGGTACCTTCGTCAACGGAGTCTTTACGGTCACGTCCTCTTTTGCTGACGATAGCGGCGGACTTTCGCTTGCGGTCACACCACTGACATCACTCGGCTCCGGTACGCTCGACGGCAGCGGGACTGCCACTCTTGCCATCAGCACGCTCCCTATCGGTACCGATCCGATCGTGGCGGTTTACTCCGGTGACAGCACATATGTGCCCTCCTCCTCCGCTACTCTCAACCAGGTCGTGACCAGGATCACAGGCACCGACGTGCTGACGACTTCCAACGCGAGCCCCATGCTCGGCCAGGCCGTAACATTCACCGACACGCTACCCACGGTAAATGGAGTGATACCGACAGGCATCGTCACTTTCTACAATGGGAGCACACTACTCGGTACCGGCACCATTGCGAACGGCGTGGCGACTCTGACCACCAGCAGCCTGCCGGTGGGAACGGACAGCATCACGGCGGTGTATGGCGGCGATAGCAACTTTGCTGGTTCCACCTCCAATGCAGTCATAGAGAACGTAGCGAAGTCTTCGTCCGTCGATACTCTGACGACCTCCAATGCTTCACCCACCTTTGGTCAGTCAGTAACCTTTACGGACACGATCCCCGTAATCGGCGGCATCGCACCAACGGGCACGGTAACGTTTTACAACGGTACGACTGCCATTGGCAGTGGTACGGTCAGCGCAAGCGGCATCGCTACCCTGGCGACCGCAGCCCTTCCGGCCGGCGCCGACTCGATCACAGCCGTCTACGGTGGCGATAGTAATTACGCCTCGGTGACCTCCAATGCGGTGATCGAGACTGTCGGAAAGGCAACAACTGTCCTGGCGGCGCCCACCGTTATCCCGGCAAATATGTCTTATGGATCATCCGTGACCATCTCGCTGATGGTGCCGGCCAATGAAACGGGAACAGTCACTTTCTATTCCGGCACGACCGTCCTGGGAACTGCGACAATCAGCAATGGCGTTGCAACGATTGTCACTACAGCCCTGCCCGCCGGCACCGACTCCATTACCGGTCAGACGAGCGGTGATGCGAACTACAATCCGGCAATAAGCCCGGCCACGACTGATGTGGTCAGCAAGATCACTAATGCGATCCCGGCGCCGGCCGTGTCTCCTCTGAACGCACCCTACGGGACTTCCGTGACCATCACGGAAACCTTGCCGGCTGATGAGACGGGCACGGTGACCTTCCTGAACGGGACTACGGTCCTTGGGACTGGAACAATTGTGAATGGTGTCGCAACCATCACGACTACCGCCCTGCCTGCAGGTACGGATTCGATCACCGCACAGACGAGCGGTGACGGCGATTACAACTCGGCGACCAGTCCCGCAACAACAGACCACGTGGGCAAGTCGACTTCGAGCCTTGCTGCGCCTGTAGTGAACCCGCCGAACTCGCCCTATGGCACCACCGTGACCATCACCGAGGCAGTGCCGTCCGATGAGACGGGAACGGTAACGTTCTATGTCGGGACTACTGCGTTAGGCACCGCTACTATCAGCAATGGCAC
This sequence comes from uncultured Acetobacteraceae bacterium, assembly GCA_964658655.1. Lineage (GTDB taxonomy): Bacteria > Acidobacteriota > Terriglobia > Terriglobales > Acidobacteriaceae. Next base: position 136,070 of record CAZZZL010000006.1, read on the forward strand.
TGCCGTATTAACGACCTCTGCTCTTCCTGCAGGGACGGACTCGATTACTGCGCAGACCAGCGGCGACAGCAACTACGGCGCAGCTACCAGCCCGGCAACGATCGACCAGGTGGCTAAGGTGACCGTCACGGACATGCTGACCACCTCGAATGCGTCACCTACCTTCGGCCAGTCCGTTACCTTCACCAACACGATTCCAACAGTGAACGGTACTACGCCGACCGGTACAGTAACGTTCTACAGCGGCACAACCGTATTGGGTACAGGCGCATTGAATTCTCAGGGTGTCGCAACCTTGACGACAATGGCGCTGCCGGTTGGCATCGACTCGATCACCGCGGTGTACGGCGGCGACAGTAACTATGCCTCCACGACGACGGGTCCGATCACCGAGACGGTCGGGCAGGCTAATGGGCCAGACACGCTGACGACTTCGGATGCCTCTCCCCAGGCAGGCGAAGCCGTGACCTTCACAGACACGATCCCGACAGTCGGAGGTGTAGCCCCGACCGGTACCGTCACTTTCTATAACGGCACGACGGCGATCGGCACAGGCACGGTGAATGCTGCCGGTGTGGCAACGCTGACCGTGGGGTCCCTGCCAGTCGGCGCCAGCACTATCACAGCTGTCTACTCGGGGGATACGAACTATGCCTCGGTGACGGCCGGGCCGATTACTGAAAACGTCTCGAAGTCTTCCAGTCCGAGCACACTGACGACGTCCAACGCGTCAATCAATCTCGGCCAGTCTGTGACGTTCACCAACACGATCCCACTAGTCGGTGGTGTTGCCCCAACTGGTACCGTGACCTTCTACAGCGGAACAACGTCGATCGGGACCGGGACGCTGAACTCATCAGGCGTCGCTACACTGACCACTACCACGCTGACGGCAGGGTCTGATTTAATCACGGCCGTCTATCCTGGCGACGGAAACTACCAGTCCACCAATGGTGGTCCACTGACAGAGACTGTCGCGAAATCCGCTGCTGCGACGACGCTCTCGACTTCGAACGCAGCTCCTACCTACGGTCAATCAGTGACCTTCACAGATACCATTCCGGTGGTGGCCGGTATTGCACCGACGGGAACCGTCACATTCTATGACGGGACGACTGTCCTGGGCACAGGGACGGTAAGTGCGTCGGGTGTGGCAACTCTTGCAACGACCGCGCTGCCTGCGGGTACGAGTTCGATCAAGGCAGTGTATGCCGGTGACAGCAACTACGCATCTTCCACCTCAAATGCAGTTGCCGAAAATGTGGCGAAGGCTGCTGGCGGTGACACTCTCACATCCTCCAACGCATCCCCGGCGATCGGGCAGTCTGTCACGTTTACCGACACCATTCCGACAGTGGGAGGAGTAGCGCCGACCGGTACGGTGACGTTCTACAACGGCACCACAGCAATCGGGACCGGCACAGTCGACTCCTCCGGTATCGCTACCCTCACCACCGGGTCACTGCCTGCAGGCACCGACTCCATTACAGCCGTCTACGGGGGAGACACCAGCTACGGCGCCTCGACCTCGAATGCGGTGACGGAAAACGTAAGCAAAGCAGCCGGATCTGACACGCTCAGCACCTCCAACCCCGCACCGCTGGTTGGCCAGCAGGTCACGTTCTCCGACGCGATCCCGGTAGTCGGCGGCATTGCGCCAACCGGAACGGTCACCTTCTATAACGGCACGACGGTCATTGGCACAGGCACGATCAACGCATCGGGCATTGCGAAGTTGACCACCGGTTCGTTGCCCGCCGGCAGCGATTCCATCACTGCCGTGTACGCAGGGGACAGTAACTATGCAGGAGGCACCTCAAACGCAGTTATTGAGACGGTCGGCAAGGCAGTCAACACCGACACTTTAACGACTTCCAATCCGGCACCCACGCTGGGCCAGTCTGTGACTCTGACGGACACCATACCTGTGAGCGGCGGTATTGCTCCCACCGGGACGGTCACGTTCTACAGCGGTAACACCGTGATCGGCACGGGCACTATCAACTCTTCCGGGATTGCCACCCTGACAACAAGCTCCCTGCCGGCCGGTACCGACTCCATCACCGCCGTCTACGGGGGCGACAATAACTACACGGCATCGAACGCAGGTCCAGTCCTGGAGACGGTGAGCAAAGTGTCAGGTACCGACACTCTTACCTCGTCGAATACCAGCGTGACAGTGGGTCAGAACGTGACCTTCACCGACACGATTCCGGTCATCGGCAGCATCGCGCCCACTGGTACGGTCACCTTCTATAACGGTAAAACAGCAATCGGGACCGGCACAGTGAATGCCTCGGGTGTAGCGACACTGACGACCGGGACTTTGCCCGCCGGTACGGACATAATCACGGCCGTCTATGCGGGAGACAGCAACTACGATTCTGCAACCTCGAATGCCGTTACCGAGAATGTGCAGAAGATAAGCGGTTCGGACGTTCTCACAACATCCAACCCGACTCCAAATATCAACCAGGCGGTCACGTTTACGGATACGCTGCCAGTAACTGGCGGTATCACGCCAACCGGAACCGTCACGTTCTATAACGGGACCACTATCATTGGCACCGGTACGGTGAACGCCTCAGGCGTCGCCACTCTGACGACTACTTCTCTCCCCGGCGGGATTGACACAATTACAGCGGTCTATGCGGGTGACAGCAACTACAGTTCGAGCACTTCCAATGCTGTGACTGAAACCGTGGCCAAGGAGGTTACAGTCGATGTTCTGACGACATCCAGTTCGGCGACTGTCTTCGGTCAGACCGTGACCTTGACCGACACCATTCCGTCAACGGGAGGCACCGTTCCTACTGGCACAGTGACTTTCTACGACGGCACCACGGTCATCGGTACCGGGACGGTCAATGCATCAGGAGTCGCGGTCATCACGACAGGATCCCTGCCAGTAGGGTCAGACACGATCACTGCCGTGTACTCGGGCAATAGTCAATATGCCTCTGAGAAATCCAATGCTGTCGTCGTAGTAGTCAGCAAGGGGACAACCAACAGCGTGTTGACGACCTCGAATCCTGCGATCAATGTGGGTCAGGCAGTGACCTTCACGGACACGATCAACCTCATCAAGGGAGTTGCGCCAACTGGTACCGTGACGTTCTACGACGGGACGACCGTCATCGGCACCGGCACCATCAACGCCGCCGGTGTGGCAACAATCACGACCACAACCCTGCCGGCTGGTACAGATATCATCACAGCCGTTTATGGAGGGGATACCAACTACGGCATCTCCAATGCTGGGCCCGTTACGGAAACGGTGTCCGTCGCCAAGCCCCCGGCCACCACTGAGGATGTGCTGACTGCTTCGGCAACCTCCAGAACGACAGGTCAGGCGGTCACGTTCACGGATACGATCACGAAAACCGGCAATGCTGTTCCTACCGGTACGGTGAAGTTCTATGACGGCAGTACGGTCATCGGCACGGGAACTGTAGACGCCTCAGGAGTGGCAACCTTCATGACCAGCTCGCTGGCAGCAGGAAGCCACACGGTCACTGCCGTGTACTCAGGTGATGCCAACTATAGCGAGGAGACTTCGAACTCGGTCACCGTGACCGTGATCGCTGTGCCCGCGGACTTCACCATTACGGCTACACCGCCTACCCAAACCATAAACCCTGGAGACAGTGTGCAGTACACGGTCTCGCTTGGCGGATTGAACGTGCCTTTCGATCAAAGCGTTGTTCTCTCTGCTACGGGACTGCCGCCAGGTGCGACTGTCTCCTTCAGTCCTGCAAGCCTGGTACCCGGTGCGGGTCCGACAGACACGACGATGACCATTGTCACCTCGCCGACGCAGGCTCGACTTGAAAACAGCAATGGTCTCTCGAGCGCAAGCTATGCGCTGTTGTTGTTGCCTCTGCTGGGTGTGAAGCGCTTCCGCAAGCAGCTTCGTAAGCTGCCTCGCGGGGTCGCGTTCTCCCTGCTGCTGCTCCTGGGTCTTGGAACCATCGGCAGCCTGACGGGCTGCGGCGGCGGCTACTTCGGCCTGCCACCGCATTCCTACACCATCACCGTGACCGGCACCAGCGGTTCGCTCCACCACTCCACTACCGTTACTCTGACTGTTCGATAAGAGGGGATTCGAAATGAAGTATATTGCTGCAAGTCTGCTTATCGCAGTGGGATGCATGGCTTCGGTGGCCGGGGCCCAGTCTGTACCGCCTGGCACGGATCCGGCGCCCACGCTCGACCTGGGTGTTGGCTTCACAACCGTCCATGCCAATGCAGGGCCAACGGATTGTGGTTGCTTCTTCATGTACGGAGGAAGCGCGGAGATCGCAGCCAACGATCCATCCGGTTTTAGTTTTCTTTTCAATTTTGGGGAAACAGAGACCAGTAACATTAATAGCGGCAGCCACGACCTGCGCCTGACGACCTATCTCGCCGGTGGCCGGTACAGCTATCGCTCTAAAAGAAAGTGGACTCCTTACGGCCAGGTGCTGGTTGGCGCAGGGCATAGCAGCACAAATTTCGACATCGACCGGGCGACGAGCACGATCGCTTTCGCAACCGGAGGGGGACTCGACTATCGTCTTTCCTCGCTCTTCTCCGTCCGGGTAGCTCAGGCAGAGTACCTGCTGACCCACGTGCCAAATGGTGCGAATAATGAACAAAACCAGATCAGGCTCACGAGTGGCCTCGTCTTTCATCTCACCGGCCGAAGACCCTGAATAGGCTATGAGGAAACAGTCTGTCGTCGTTTCTCTTCGTGCTAAAAAGCCGGAAACCATAGCGAGCGGCAGAATGCCTGTTCGCAGCAAAGATGACTAAAGTGTTGAAATACTGAAAGGTCTTACCAAGTCACGTGTTATTGGGGTGGTCCGTCGCAATATCGGCTTCGATGTCGGGAATGTTATTCCGGAAGGGTACGGTGAATTACTGCGCACCGGCCTGTAGTTGAGCCTGCATCTCTCCGTTTGGCACGAGTACGCCAGAGCGATAGAAATTGGTAGACAATATCGGAATTTTCGACTTGATAAGCGGTGAGTTCCGCTGGAACGATTACATCTGCAATCTGTGTCTGTGCCATATGGTTATCCTCGAATCAAAGTGAACTGAATTGATTCAGGCTTTGCCTACTGGCTTAGACCCGCTCGCGACTGCGAGGGCTTTGCATGGTGGGGTGCCCGACTGGGCATGGGTGAATGTAGCCAAATTCGAGGGTAATGCAATAACAGACGTGTTAGAAACGGTCGTGGAGAATAGCGGACAAATGCGAAGCAAAACGGGCTAATCCATGATGCTCTTGGCTGGATAAACTCCGGGGCCGCTTTCCACACCCGCTGGCTGTTCCGCGAACTCAACGTCACTCAAATTCACAAAATGCATGGTACCAGCGTCACGGCCCAGTTGAACCTGATGATACTGGTCGATCGCTGACCTGATATTCAACAGTTTGCCGGAAGAAAGTCTTTTAGCTGAAATGGCAGTTCCGACGTTTGGATGACTTCTAAGGCATTCTTAATGGTCGTTTGAAGTTCGTCGATTGCTTTGACATCAACTCTGTTTCGCTAAAGCGTTCTGCCAGCCACGTATCCATGTGACTGAGATCATTCAGAACAACAACGTCAGTGATCTGGGCGCGAACGGCTCCCCATTGCTGACCGCAGTTGATCGGAGTCACTGAGGCAGAGATCGAAGAAGTCTTCTTCTGTTAGAACTGTTGACTCGCTGATGAAACGCGCGCCTCTGAAAATTTCCCGCTGTGTGTAACGCGATGTTCGGTGTCCGTGAGCTGTGGGTTGGTGCTTAAGTGTTTGATTCTATGGCGTCCCCGACGGGATTCGAACCCGTGTTATCGCCGTGAAAGTGTCCCCAACTGAGGTAAGTAATTGAATCTACGGGGAACGGGTGGCTCCCTCAGTCCCTTTAAAGTAGTGATGGTTATCGCTATCGGACGCCTATTGGACGTTGATATTCGTGCTGCTTGATATTTCCTTTTGGCACCTGTGCATTTATTAGTGTGACCTGTAAGCGTCCTCGTCGTGCATGTAACGGGCTTTTAGACAACGCATATTTGGTACTCCTGTTAAGGTTGTGCATCCTCATTCGCTGAAAACGGCCGGTCGCCCAGGAACACATTCGACGCACGTATTTATTTGATAACCTACTTTGAAGTGCTTCATTTTAAAGTCTTTATAATCACGACAATGTGAATTGTCGTGGGTTATCCTGAATTATGACCGATGCGCTCGTTTTAGCTCCATTTTCGACCGCAGGGCAGGGAAGTGACCCTTTCGCGCTCACCAACGCCCAGATCCGGCTGCGCCAGGTCGTGCTGGACTCGGTGAAGTCCCAGAACTCGAAGCGGAACTACGGCAAGGCGCTCGACTCGCTCTTCCGCTTCTGTGCCAGCCAACCTCTCTATCGGGAGACCCTGCTGGCGTGGAAGGCTTCGATGGACGGACTCTCACCCTCGACCATCAACGTCCGGCTGTCCGCAGCGCGGAAGTTGATTTCGGAGGCCCGGAAGATGGGACTGCTGACCCACGAAGATGCCGCCAACCTGACCGACGTCCCGAATATCGTCCAGAAGGGAACGCGGATGGGGAACTGGCTGACCCGCAGCAGGCGAAAGAGATCTTGCGCGTGCCGAACCGGAAGACCAACAAGGGCAAACGGGATTACGTCGTGCTGGGACTGCTGGTCGGCTGCGCCCTCCGCCGGCAGGAGCTTGCTTCCTTAAAGATCGAGGATATTCAGGAGCGGGAGAACCGCTGGGTGATCGTCGACATGGTCGGCAAGGGGAAACGGCTGCGTACCGTCGCCGTCCCTGTCTGGATCAAGAAGGGAATGGAAGAGTGGAAGGCCGCAGCCGGCATCAATGAGGGTCCGCTGCTCCGGAAGGTCAACAAAGCGGACATGATCCACGGCGAATCCCTGACCGGCTGGGGTGTTTGGTCAATTGTGGAGCAGTCTGCGAAAGAAATCGGGATCGAGCACTTCGGGGCGCATGACCTTCGACGGACGTGTGCAAAGCTTTGCCGGAAGGCTGGAGGCGATCTTGAGCAGATCAAGTTCCTGCTCGGTCACTCGTCGATTCAGACGACCGAGCGGTATTTGGGGTCGGAGCAGGAGATCATGGTTGCGGTGAATGACAACCTGGGACTATGAACGTTGTTGGCTTGGCGGCAGACTGCGGTGTAAGCTGCAGGGCAATACTCTATATAAAGAGTTTACCGATTTTATGTTCCGGGAATAAAATCCCTAAAAGACTTATTAATTATGGACCCCATTCAAAATCCGTATTCCCCCGGCGCCGGATCTCCGCCACCAGAACTGGCCGGCCGCGATCGCATCCGGGAGCAGGTTCGCGTAGCGATTGCGCGAATCCGGGTAGGAAATGCGGCTAAAAGTGTTCTCATGGTTGGCCTGAGGGGGGTCGGAAAAACGGTATTGCTTGATCAGATGAGATCTGATGCAGAACGAGCAGGAGTCCAGACTATTCGGATCGAAGCTCCTGAAAACAGGTCTCTGCCGGCGATTCTTGCGCCACAGCTTCGATTGGCACTCCTAAGGCTGAGCCATACCGAGGCGGCGAAAAAGCTTGCCGTTCGTGGACTGAAAGCTTTAGCCGGCTTTGCAAAGGGATTGAAGTTCAAGTACCACGACATTGAAGTAGGGCTCGATTTTGAAGCTGAAGCAGGTTTGGCAGACAATGGCGATCTTGAAGGAGACCTCAGTGCACTCCTTGAGCAGGTCGGGGGCGCCGCCAAGAGCGCCGGCACGGCCGTGGCCCTTTTCATCGACGAGTTGCAATACCTGCAAGAAGATCAATTTGCCGCACTCATTTCGGCCCTGCACCGCTGTGCGCAAGGTAAATTGCCGGTGACAGTGGTGGGTGCCGGTCTGCCTCAACTTCTAGCTCTAGCTGGAAACGCTAAATCCTATGCGGAGAGACTCTTCGACTTTCCGCAGATCGGAGCGCTAGAACCTCAGGAGGCCGAACTTGCGATCGTCAAGCCCGCTCGTGAAAAGGGCACTGACTTCACCCCCGACGCCGTCCTTGAAATCATCGAACGTACTCGTGGGTATCCTTACTTTCTTCAGGAATGGGGAAAGCACTCCTGGGACATTGCTCACAGCAGCCCGATCACGCTTCGCAACGTGACGGCTGCATCGACCGAAGCGATTGCAGCTCTGGATGAAAGCTTCTTCCGTGTTCGTTTCGACAGGCTGACCCCGAAAGAAAAGCAATATTTGAGAGCGATGGCAGAGTTGGGACCCGGTCCGCACCGTTCCGGCGATATTGCCGCTCTCGTGGGCAAGCCAACCAACTCCCTCGGGCCTTTGCGGGCCAGCCTCATCCTCAAAGGAATGATCTGGAGCCCTAATCATGGGGATACATCGTTCACTGTTCCACTATTTGACGAGTTCATGAAGAGAATCATGCCAGACGCCGACTGGACCTAGGCTCAGCCCATACTTTGTAGACGCGGCGTTGGTGAAGGCAGCTTGCTAATACGGAGCCAAAGATTTTGCTAGGCCTGCGATGCGCGGACGAGGTTGAGGCGGCTATGCGGGAGCTAATCACTTTCTCCCGCACGGTCTCAGGCTGCGCTCTTTTTCCGTTGTTGTTGGTCTGGGTAGGGCAAGACTATCCGCGGACATGCCGGTCTAGATTGAAGGCATCCGCGAAGCCTTGTAGCCGCAGGTTGTTGTCCCAGGTCATCGCAAATCGTTCATGCTGTTTGTGCAACGACTCGAGACACACGTAGTGATCGCGAACGATATTTCGGCTCCATTGCTCGACGCCAACGAAGTCGTTCCAATAGTAGAAGGGAATCAGCTCCGGGCCGTTTTTGACGGCCAGCTCGAAACACATCTCCGGGTCACGCATGAGGTCGCCATTCTGCTCGCCATAGTGGGCGACTGAGATCACGGGAAGCCCGGTGGGACCAGGTTCACCGACAGCCTCGATGACGAGTTCCATGTACGGCAGATTTTCGATTTTCAGATAGAGACCAGGATGCCATCCACCGGCTCTCGAGAGAATGTTGAGGATCGTCCGCATCACGCCACCTCCATGGTTGGTGCATCGGTTCTGTTCTTCGTTGTCGATCTCTGGATTTCTGAAAGATCTGTCATGGGGTGTTTCCTCCGTTTTTAAATGGCTGTGCTGTGTTTGCTTTCAAACACGCCTTGGCTCTGGCCCACGCCAGCAGGGGCGGCAAGTGCAAGAGGAGGGGTTCCCCATCCTTGAAGAGGAAGCGCGAGCTGGAACGGAAAGGGCGGAGCGCAGCGCAGGTCTGCACAAGCGAAACCGAGGTCCTCAGCGGGTGTTATTTGCCCGCTGGGGTGGTGAAGTGCGGAAGATTGGGGTGCCTCTTGCACGCGCCAGGGACGGAGTCCATCAGGGAGCTTTGTCTTCTTTGCTTATTTCCAAGCGCACGTTGTGACCTGCTTGTTTTTGTACTTAAAGCACTGGAGCGGAGCTTCGATGCCCGGATGACCTGTCGTCATCATCTTGGGTTGGCGTTTCGACTCGGGAATCGCTGCACGCACACTGGACTTAACAGAAGGTGTTCTTTTCGCCATACTGTTGTTGTGGGAGGAGCTTGGCGGCCGCAGGATGACTGCCTTCAGCTTCCCGTGTCAAACGCTAGGGAGCGGCAAACGAACGGATGAACGGAGGAATCGTGCCAGAGAAGAAGGCAGCCACCAAGGCTGTTGCGAAGAAGAAGAGTGTAAAAGAGAAACCGTCCGCGAAAACAAATGTGTCATCACCCACGCACGAAGAGATTGCACTACGCGCATACGCGAAATGGGAAGAACATGGCCGCCATCATGGATTCGATGAAAGGCATTGGCTCGATGCCGAGAGCGAAATTCTCAGCCAGGCCGGGTAAGTGAAATATCTACAGTTATTCGATTCGAAGGAGAGGAATCTTGGCCGACGCAAAGCGGGTTTTTCGGGAGGTTTATCTGACCGATGGCGTCGAATGCTTGGGGCGCGGGCGTTGCCTTAGCGAGGTGATGCCGGCGAGGACTAGATCGATCCCGGCAAGAAAGTCGGCCCGGTCATCGTGACTCCGCATGCGTCCGGCTACGCTTTTGGCAAACGGATACTCCATCTCATCGAGCCGGGACCACGCTGTCGAAACCGCTTCGAGAAAGTGAGCTCGATCAAGGTTTTGCACTCTGGCGAGATGACGGTTTGCGGCGTTCTGCCTGCAGATGCCAAGGATGAAGGCCATGAGAGTGCCCACAGCGGCCCATTGCTGCCCCGCTGGCACCTTGAGCGCGCGGACCTGCTGGCCGATGCGTTCGAGGACGTGCACGACGGGCGACGCGCCTGGAGCGCTGGTGAGTGCCGATCCAATCCACGGATGCGCCTCGTTCACGTCGAATAAGCCAAGCGCGACCGCTCGAATTGTTTTCTCCGGTGTTGTGGTGGCGATGTGGTTCATCGTTCGTACTACCAGCGCCTCGCAGGCTGCCGTCAGCAGATCGCTCTTGTTAGCAATATGCCAGTAGATGGCACCCGGCCCGGTGGCAAGCTGCTCGGAGAGAGCGCGGAACGTGAGACCGTCTTCGCCGGCACGATCGAGCAGCGCAATGGCAGTCTCGATAATGCTTTCGCGTGAAAGGCCTTCTTCCCGCCGCTGGATGCTCCGACGCTGTCTCGCCATACTCTATGTTGACACAAATGGAATGGTGTTCCAAAGTAGATGGAACGCCATTCCATAAGGGATGTTTCGCGCGGAGGTGAGCATGAGTGGGCTAGACGAGAAGACGGTTGCCATCGTCGGTGGCGGGCCCGGCGGGCTCACGTTGGCGCGACTGTTACAGCAGGGCGGTGCGAAGGTCACGGTGTACGAGAGGGACCGAAGCCGCAGTGCGCGGATCCAGGGCAGTGCGTTGGATCTCCACGAAGACTCCGGGCTGGCTGCGCTTGAAGCGGCCGGGCTGATGGATGCATTCTGGGCCAACCACCGGCCGGACCTGAATCGTCTCCGGCTTACTGATGCCAGGGGAACAATTCTCTATGAACATTCCCGCCGGATGTCCGGCGCGGGACAACGTCCCGAGATAGAGCGCGGACCGCTACGGGATATTCTGCTGGACTCGCTTGAGCCGGGCACTGTGCAATGGGATTGCAAGCTGGAAGCTGCGGAGGCGCAGGGTAAGCAGGTCTTGTTGCATTTCGCGGGCGGCAGAACGGCCGTGGCTGACATCGCGATTGGTAGCGACGGTGCGAACTCGCGATTGCGGGAGACGGTCACTCCCCTCCGGCCGGAGTATGTCGGGGTGTCGCTAGTAGAAGGCCTGGTTCCCGCTGCACAGCGGGCCGTCCCGGAGTTGTGGGAGTTGGTCGGCGGGTCCGCCTTGATCGCCCTGGGAGGCGAAAGGACGATCGGTATAGGAACCAAGCCGGATGGCAGTGTGCTGCTTTATGCGGGATTGAAGACTGACGGCGACGACGCGCGGCAGAGCCTGGAAGCGGCCAGTGGCCCGGAGCAGCGAGTGGCATGGTTTCACGCCAACTTCGAAGGATGGAGCCAGCTCTGGGACACGCTCTTCAGGGAAGCGGTGTCACTGGTTTGGCGTCCGCTCCTCGTTTGCCCCATAGATCAGCACTGGAAGTCGAAGCCAAACGTTACGCTGATTGGTGATGCAGCGCACGTGATGCCGCCATATGCAGGCGAAGGTGTGAATATGGCGATGCTGGATGCTTTGGTGCTGTCGAAACTTCTGCTCAGCGAAGAGACGCTTTCTGCCGCGATCGCGACCTATGAGGCGGAGATGTTTGCCCGGATGCGGGAGATGACGGCCGACACCATGTCAAACACGGAGATGTTCTACGCGCCGGATGCCGCCGACCGTGTGGTCGCCCTGTTTCGTAGCTTCGGTGGGGCTGAGGCGGTCTCGCCCGCTACGCAGGCCTGATGGGACCCCTAGGCTCAGAAACGTAGGGTGGGCCGCGCCGTACGTACAGCCTGATATATCGGCATGTCGTAAGCAATCATTGATCACGCGAAAAGCATTTCACAGGGCCGATGTCCCCGGCGGTGGCTCAAATCCGTGCTCGATGAGTGCTTTGGCCTGTTGTCGCCAGTTGAGATCTGGATTGGAAAACACAGGCTGACGCTCTCCGTGGTCAGAACTTCGACCTCAAGCAGATCATGCCGTGAAAGAGGCATCGTCGGAACATTCCCAGAAAATGCCGGGCACTTTTGCCAAATCACTCGCGATTGCGATCAAGCGTAGCAGTGACCCATATGAAAATACCGCTTGACCCTCCCCCAACGTCAGGCCCCACACTTGTTCTCAGTAGGAGGGGATCCGTCACATGTTCCGCATTCAGCTAATCAGCTCATGACATTCATGGGCGCTACTGATGGCATCATTGGTTTGGCGTACTCGGGCGACGGAAAACTTCTCATGCGTTCCCTAGATGACACGATCAGATTTATTGATCCCAGCACAGGCCGAGAGCTTTCGAGATTAAACGTGGGTGCCGTCACTAGTCGATGCGGGGAAATAATTACTCGTCCTTCTTCGTTGGCATGGTCTCTTTGTGAAGATAGGGAGTGTCCGGCGACTCAATCGCGCTTAGACTCTGGGTGATTTGGGTCAGTAGTGCGATATAGGCGTTTGTACGGTCCTCGCCCTTCACGCTTTTGATTTCAAGTATGGCGATTTGATCTTGGGCGTACCGCACCAGCGAACGAAGCTTCTTGTAACGAGCATCCGATGATTGTGCGTTTTCATCAATCTGGAAATGCTGCTTCGTTGCGGAACAGAGAATGACTATCAAGCCGAAGACGCTCAGCCAAGTTTTCGAGATTGTCGATTGCGCCAGTGAAGTTGTGAGCATCGCACCGACGATGTACTGGCCGAATGTGAGGGTTTGAGAAGTCCGGTGGGACCATTTTGCGGTCGACTGCTGGCGCTCCCGTTCTTCAATGATCTCCTCAAGACGTTTACGGACCTGGTCGCGCGCTTTTGCCATCGCTGTAATCCTATGCAGATTCTCAGCGCTATCCTCTGTCCGTGACCGGCCCCTCTCGATTGGATAGGTTTCGGATTCTTCTTGTGAGAAGGTCGTACCGCTCGTGTGAGATCGATTCCAATTTCCAGAGTGGCTTCGACCGTGGTTTTCTGTACGCGTGCCGCTGGAGACGCCTTCGGATTTTGCATAGTTGACGACGTTGCCTTCGGCGTCGATGGTATAGCTTTCGCCGATAGAGATGGTTTGAAAGCCCTTCCCTGACTCAGCTTTGATCCCCGTCCGGTTACGTCTTATAGCCCAATCGGAGATGGTCTTGACGCTGCTTGCGAGCGTCGCCCCAAGAACGGTGACAACCACGCTAGACAGGGCGGCGATGCTGTGAAGATTGCTGAACAGGTGCTGAATCCACTCGACCATGGTGGGAACCATGATAACCGGCGCTATCCCTTATCAGCCGGCCCGTCGCCGATTGATTTAAGGAAATCAGCCCTGCACGTTCTCGCCATGCTCTCCTGGCCGTTCAGGAACATGCCGAATGCAGCTGCGGCATCTAGCTTCGGACAGAATGCGATGAGGGTGTCTTCATGCCACGTATCTGCGACGATGTGACTTCGCGCGCCGGTAATGCCTTGAAACGTGTTGGTGGCTTGTCTGTCATGGCAAGAGGGTAAATCGTAGACCTACTTCGGCGGCACGGTTTTCTGAAGTTCTTCGATCTTAGCGTTTGCAGCTTTGACTTGATTGCTCAGGTTCGCACTGAGGGTCTGTGATTGGCCGAGCCTTGTATTCAGGTCGCCAGTGGTTTTAGAATCAGTCTCCTGCTGTTTTGTAAGAGCATCCTGAGCAGTTTTTTGTGCGGCACGAGCGTTGGCGGCTTCCTTTTCAAAACTAGTAGCTTGCCCCTGCCAGTAGACGGACATATCTTCAGCACGCTTCGCTTTGTCCTTAAAGTTGGTTGTGAAGTAGGTGACGACCCCACCCAACATTCCGATCACCACGACCAATGCCCCAAGCGTATTGCCAACGGTCAGATACTTCGCCATGAAGCCGTATTCTTCTTTGTCGATCTTTGCCTTTGCATCCGCTGCGGCCTGTTCTTCGGTCGCAGTCGGCTCGGGAGCGGGAGCAGGGAGCGCCCTGACTGCCCATATTGGGTTTCCGAGTATGGCGCGAATCTTTGACGCCTCGGGCTGAAGGTTAGCTCTCTCCGAATGTAGGCGCCTTATTTCCTCATCAGCTGATGATATGACCGTCGACGCGACGATCAACATGTCTCGATCTGACGGTCCGCGCTTTTTGTTCTCGAAGATGAAGCGAAATATCTGATTCTGCTTCAGATTGCCAAGAACACGGTTGCTGTACGTGGTGGGGTTGCTCTCGAAGTATTCGAGCGACAGTTCCTTAGGCCCGTCTTCGAGTGGTGTCTCTTCAGGGTCTGTCATGGTGCAGAGAATTGTAGCGGACGAACCTCAATTCTCAATTAGGTTATTTTTGTTTTGCCCGGACAGCTTTCTTAGCTGCATTTTTGACTTTTCGCGGCTTTCGCGGACTCGTTCTGTCGTTGGCGAGAAATGCTTTCCAAGTACCGGCCTTGATCCGTTGCATGTCCTTCTGGATTTCACTCTCGGAGATGAAAGCCTCGCCTTGGTAGATGACGGCAAAGAACTTCGTCCAATCCTTTGATCCCTTGTACCCCGCCGTATCCTCCACAACGCCGCTGAACGCGACCTTTGCAGCTTCTTCCGTGTTAACCATCTTGAATTCGACGTCAGCCCCAACGCTCATAATGCCGCAGTCTGGCTTGAAATCCTTGATTGCTCCATTAACTTGCAGTTTCGTCGTGAAATCGCCCGGAAACGCAGCCCTCAGATAGTCGTGCATAACTTTCTGAAGTTCCGGCTCATCCGAAGGTTCGATCCCTTGGCGGCGGAGCAATACGTTTGTGTCTCGCAACATTGCCTCAGGCTTTGAGAGGGTCCAACCCTCTTCGCTTGTCAGGTGATCGCTGACCGTCATGCTGAGCGCGGATACAACGTGGTCAAGATATTCAATAACGGGACTGGTCAGATGATCGAAGTCGCCAAATTGATCCGTGTGACGCAGACCGCCCTTCTGTTTCTTGAACTCAGCCCACTTGGCGATTAGGTCCGCACGCGCCCTCGGGCATCTCGGCCGCCTCCAGGACAATCAACAGGTGATCGTAGAGCTGGTCGAAGTGCCAGATCATCGCATCGTCCGGGCTTTCGTAGCTGCCTTGGTCGTCCCATCCACCGAACTTTACATAGATCATCTCGCGCAACGCGCGCTTGGCTTTGCTGAGGATTGCATCGATCCCGCCGATGGCGTTTTTCACCACATCCTTGTCCATCATCACTCCAAGGCAGTTGCCTGAACCAACCAATCATATCGTCCCGCTACACGGCTCTTGAAAGTGGCGACGACTTAGGCATAATGTATGTCTCTTGTCCACGCCCCTCAAGGCAAGCGATGACCTCAAATCCGCCTTCGAAGCTCACCATGGCAGCCATTGCAGACCGGCTGGAAGAGGCTGCGCACACGCTGCGGCGCCTACCGAAGGTCATGGTGCAAGGCTTCAAGAGCAACTGGCCGCAGACCGTTAACGAATTCCACGAAACCTACGGGTATAACGACGCTGAAGTCCGGCTCGGGCCTCCATCGGCTCGACACATCACGGAGATGGATGAGGCGTTGTCCTGGCTTCTGCTGCTCGACCCGGTGCCAGACTATTCCCGCAAGCTCTTCGTCCGCGCGGCACAGACATGACTTAGTGTGTCTGAGTATTAAATTGTCATGAACCGCGAGCCTGCTTACGAACTCATCGCCAGCGGGCTCGCATCACTCAATCCTCGGAGCGCCGCTTTCCGGCGCTCTACGCTTCACAGCCTGAACCACCCCTCCTAGCCACGTTCCGCGTCAGTAGTGCTGGTCGATACGTGTCAAATCGCCAATGGACTTATCTAGCAATTCTTTTATGCTGATATTTGGGATAAGAAGGACGGGGCTGTAGGCCCCGTTCTTAAGAGCGGAGCGACTATTCGTCGCTGGCTTGGTCAGTGGAATCGTCAGATGCCTCAATTTTCGAGAGGCGCTTGAGGCTGGAGGCGTGGATCTCGGCGATGCGGTGTTTGACGGGAGCACCCTGGACGTCGTCTTCGACCTCGCGGTAGCGCAGTGTGCCTTCGAGGGTGATGAGCTGGCCTTTCTGGAGAGTCTTCGCGAACTTGGAGAGATTGCTCCAGGCATAGACGCGATGCCATTCGGTGCGGGTTTCGTAATCTCCTTTCTCGTTCTTCCAGCTTTCCTGAGTGGCGACGTTAAGGACAACGAACTCACGGTTGTTCTGAGCGGTTTTGGCTTCTGCGTTCTGACCGAGGCGGCCGATGAGGGTGATTTTGTTGAACATGGTGTGAGGCTCCTGTTTTTTGGTTTGTCCGCTTCTCTGCGGTACACGCTTGGCCAACGGCTGTGCCGTCGCGACCCACTCCCTCGGCGACTGGACAGATTCTGTGGAAGGGGACCCACACTTGCTTTGGGGATAGGAGTCCACACCTCGAAGAGGCGCGTAGCGGAACCTGGAAAGGAGAGCGTGCGTCCGAAGGGCGGGGGTGCTTTGAGCGCGGCACGCTGAACGC
>CAZZZL010000007.1:0-144076 GCA_964658655.1 uncultured Acetobacteraceae bacterium
CGCCGGCAGGGGCGACACCTCCGCCGGCTACTCCACCTGCTGCAGCCCCGGCGACGCCACCACCCGCGGCCCCGTCAACACCGCCGCCGGCACCGCAGAAGTAGCTATGAACTGAAAGAAAAAAAGGAGGAGCCCCGGCTCCTCCTTTTCATGGTTATCTCACCAGCCAGCTCACAATCCCGGACCAGTCATTATTGGTGCGAAGCAAATCCCGCCGTACGCGAAGTCCCCGGACGGGCAGAACTACTTCTGGTGGCCCAGCTGGAGACGGACGCCCATGCGGAAGGTGAATGGCAGCGATGGATAACCAATCGGCCCGATGTGCTGATCGCTTACGAGATTATTCATCTGCACGTACAGCGAAGCGTAGGAACGCGCCTGGTAGCTGCCGCCGATGTCGATCTTGGCGTAAGCCGCATCCAGGTTGCGATTTGGCAGCAGCAGCGTATTGCCGAAGTTGAAGTCCGAAGCGCCGAGAAAGTCCGAGTCGTCACTGCGGTGCGCGAATGATCCCTGGAGCGTCGCAAAAAGCTTGCTGCCACTGTAGTTCACGCCAACGAATCCGACATGCGGCGGCTGCCGGAAGGGCCGCGCTCCGACAAGCGGTGAGCTCGCGCCAATGTTGATATACGGGAACAGTGGATTTACGCTCGGTCCGGCTGCGCTCGACGAAAACGACTTCTGCACTACACCGTCATTGTATGTGTAACCGCCGCGGATAAATATATGCGTCACCACCTGCGACTGGAGAACAGCTTCAATCCCCTGTGCGCGGTACGCGAGCGAATTCAGATCTGCGCCGCCCAAGATGTTGCTGACCGCCGCGACGACCGGCGGCGCTACGCCCAGCTGCAGTAACTGCTGCGGATACACAAACTCAATCTGGTTGCCGAGCTGGTTGTGAAAGTAATTGACATTCATCAGCAACCTCTGGCTGAAGAAGCTCTGCTCGACCCCGCCATCATAACTGCGACTGGTCTCGCCACCGATCGGCCGGATGCCATATTTTGTCGCGATGGACGCCTGGCCATTCTGCGTCAGCACATCGTAGAGCGAGTCCACCTGCGAGAAGATGTCTGGCTCCTGCACACCCTTCGAGAAATTGACACTGATTTTTGTGCCATGCGCAAGCCCGCTGCCCGGCCGCACCGGGTAGTACGTAAGCCCCAGTCGCGGCTCGCCGACAGTACCGAAGAGCTGGTTCTTCTCTACCCCACCGCCAAGCGAGTAGTACACGCGGTTCTTGAAGAGATTGCCCTGGATCTCACCGAGATAGTCATAGTTCGCCCGCTCGAGGGACAGCGACTCGCTGTACACAGGATCATGAAAGGCTCCGCGCTCATCTTCGTAGCGAAACCCGAGCACCCACGACAGGTGCGGGTTAAGCGAGTAGCTGCTCTGCGCGTAAAGCTGGTCGCGGTTGCTGGCAGAGTCTGTTCCGTTGGGATAAACACCGAAATCCGCCGATCCGTAATTCAGCAGTGCCTGGCCGACCACGGTGTAGCCGTTCGAACCTCTGATACGTACAGGATTGCCGTAATAATTGCCGTCGCCGGCAAAGCCGCCGCCCAGCAGCAATCCTGCGGGATACCATTGCTTCGCCTGCTCGCGCTTGCGCGTCATTCCATACTGCACGGAGTTGTGCCAGCTTTCGCTGGTCTGCTGATCGATCAGGCCGGTGAAGTAGATGTCCTGATCACCCTGCTTGCCGTCATTGGTCAGCTCAAACAGGTTGTACGCGCCTGGCAACCCGACCGACGAATCGCTGTTGCGCCCGGTAATCCGGACACTGGTTGAGCCAGTCAGCGCATAGCCGAGGTTCAGCACCTGGCTGATGTTCTTGTACTCATCCTGCGGCAGCGCGTTGGACGATTCGAAGATCGCGCCGCCGCCGTAATAATCCAGCTTGCTCTTGGTGCCGCCCACCTGCGCCTCGTTGCGCCAGGTATGAAAGTTTCCGGCATCGCCCTCGTAGAACAGGGACGGGAATGAGGTCGATCCCTGCGGCGTCTTCAGACTCACCACCCCGGTCGCCGCATCCGATCCATACAGCACGGAGTTTGGACCGCGATAGACCTCAAACTCGGACGTTCCGAGCGTTAGAAAGTTCGAGTAGTCGAAGGTCCCGCCGATATCCTCGATCGGTGTGTCATCGAGCACCACGCGATTCGAGGTCGAACTGCCGCCGCGCACAAACAGCGAAGTAATGCCGCCATACATGCCTTCCTGCACTACGAAAACACCCGGCGATTGCCGCAGCGCATCCACGAGGAATGCCTGGTTACGGAACTCCGGCCGCTGGATGACCGAGATCGCGGAGCTTAACTGCGCTTGTGTGGTTGGCATCCCATTTGCCGTGACAACTACTTGCTGATGGACTGCAGCCGGTTCCAGTACGACATCCTGCTCATGCGCCTGCAGCGCACTGGCATAGAAACTCTGGGTCGTGATCTGCTTGAAAGTATTGCTGGCGACGACGACGTAGAAACGGCCCGATGAATTATTGCTGATCTGGTAGCTGCCGTCCGATTGAGAGATCGTCGAGGCGACGATCCTGCCCTTCGAGATGAGCGTAACGGTCGCATTCGGCACCGCCGCACCAAGCGGGTCGGTGACCCTGCCCTGGACCACGGCGGCATGTGTTGCGATGCAGGTAGACGCCAGGCCCAGCGCACAAGTCAGCTGGACCGTTCGTCCCCAGGTCATGGTCCCTAAACTTTTCACCCGCACAGGTTACTGCACAGGGGCAATGCGGGTGCAGAAAGTTGAAGTATCGCTGGCGACACAGGGAATGCCGAAGCCGCTCGAATTGCTGTTCACCAGCGAGTTGATGGTCGCGGTCGAAGAAACATTCTGTGTCGAACTGTAGACCGAAACAGCATTAGCCGGGAGCAGGACCGAGGCTGCAACTGTGTCTGTCTGTGTATTGATCGCGACCAGTGCATTCGAATCTGGCGAAGAGACGTAGACCTTACCCGCCGGCGTGCTGTAGACCGAAGCAATGGACTTTGGCCGGAACAGGCCCAGCGGATTGTTCGCCGTCGGCGTGACACTGGGCAGCTGGATAGTCTTCGAAACGGTGAACGTGCTCAAGTTCACGACCGACACTGTTCCATCAACCTGGTTCGCGACATAAGCCTTGGTACCGTCGCGGAGGATAGTCAGTGCCACCGGTCCCTTGCCAACAGCGATCGGAGGCGCGGCGGGTCCGAAGTTCGGCCCATCATTGCCGAACACATCGGTCGGAACATTGATGACGCTGACCGTGTTGGAGTCGTAGTTAGCGGTGACGAGCAGAGATGAAGGCGTATACAGGTCTGCGAAAACCGGGCCTGCGCCAGTGGGAATGGTGGACGATCCCGTCGCCGGAACCACATCCGGCAGGTTGCTCTGGGCGTTGATTACCGTGATGCTGCCGGTAGCGCCGGATCCCGTTCCGCCATTGCCGCCTCGGTTCAGGATGAAGGCCCGCTGGAAATCCGCGGACTCGATGCCGTACACCGGGCAGATGCCGACAGGAATCTGTTTCGAATTGGTATTCGTGGTGACTTCGATCGAATCCGCTTCGCCATGAGTCGTGACAGACGAGGGTGTGTCGCAGGCATCTGCACTGGCCAGCGGGCCGCCGCCAACCGCGGTATTGCCCTGGCTGATGGAGTAAATGCGTGGACCGCCGGAGGTTCCGGCGAAGTTCACCGGATTTGGCGCAACCTGGATCTCCTGCTGCAACGAGGGCGTGCCGCTGGTCGAGGTCAACTGGGCCACGTAACCTGCATTAGCTGCTTTATTAGAGGCCGCCGCAGTGGATAGCAGAGTGACCGGATCGATGTATGGCTCAATCAGATAGAGCGAAGTCGTGGTCGAAATGGCATTGAACGGGTATGCCTGCGCGGGAATCGTGGAGCTGCTGACATCCTGGGTACGCAGACCTCCGCCGCTTGCTGTGCCGACGGTGATGGCATATGAGTCGAGCGTAAAGCTGCCCTGCACGCCCGAAGCGACACCGGTCGTGGTCGAGTTGCCGTTAAGGTTATAAGCTTGCGTGCCACCCGAGTTCAGCGTAAAGCCGAAGGGCCCATTGCTCAGCGTGGCCTGCGCGACCACCGTGTCGCCAAAAGCATCGATGATGGTGACCAGGCCAGCCGCAGTCGCGCTCGGCGAGGACAGGGCTACGAAATAGGCACTGGGCTGGGCAGCAGGACCAGTAGGGGTAAGAGGTGTGACAACCGGCCGATACTGCGCTCCGCAGCCTGCTACCAAAAGAAGCAGCGTTCCCGCTGCCTGCCACGGGCACTTGGCCCTTGTGATACTCCGCACGCTTAAATACCTCACAGCACCATTCAAAGACTTTGGTTCACAGACTTGGTTTGTCCACGAGTTTAGAAGACGATTGTAACCCAGCAACGGCCATGAAAGTTACCCGCAAACCGTCGACAGGCAGGTCAGACCCCTAGTCGCCACAGGGAGTAGCTCATCAGTTCATGAGCTATGCGCCGTATCCGCTCGCGCCGGCGGATGGGCCGACCGGAATCACGGGGTGACGTGAAGACATGCAGACCGTAATGCTGGCATAGAGCGCGAATCCGGAAGAGGTGCGTCGCATCCGAGACTGCAATGACTCGCGACAGGTGATTCTCCCGGGCGATCACAGCCAACTGGCTCGCGGACGCCTCGGTATTGTTACTGCGGGTTTCGGCGATGATCTGGCTCTCGGGGACACCGTGCGCGACCAGGTAATCGCGGCCGACGCTGCCTTCGGAATGCAGAGCGTCGCCCTGGCCTCCAAGAGTGACGATCATTGGTGCGAGCCCCCTCTGGTACAGGGCCAGGGCATGGTCGAGCCGCGCACGCAGTACAGGTGAGGGATGCCCGTCATATTCGGCTGCGCCAAAGACAGCGATCGCATCTGCCGGCCGCGCCTCATCATGGGTCGCGTAGTAGCGGATCTGGCCGAAGACCCATGCAAACCATCCGCCCGCGGCGACCAGCACAAGAAGGATGAGGCCAAAGGCTATTTGCGGAACCCAGGGTCGGCGACTCCTGGTTCCGGCCATGCCGGGTCCCGAAGAACCGACTGCAGGCGTGACAGCAGGACCGGTCGTCCGGCTTGTCGCTTCGCCGTAGGGATCACGCTCGAGTCCTGGTCCCTGCGCGTCCATCGTCAGGCCTGCAGTGCCAGCGCAATCTCGTGTGTTGGAATCGATCCCTCACGCAGGATCTGCCACGAGCCGTTTCCCGCACTCATATCGACAATGGTCGTTGGACTACCATGCGAAGTCGGGCCGCCATCCACAATCAGCGGTATCCGATCGCCGATCTGGTCGCGTACACACGCGGCGTACGTACACTCCGGCGCATTCTGCAGGTTGGCTGACGTGGCCGTGATCGGCAGTCCAAAAGCCTCGACCACCGCGCGTGCAATGGCACAGTCCGGAACCCGTAGTGCCACATTGCCGGTATTCGCCGTCGATCGCAGTGGGAGCTTGGTGCCGGCCTTGACGATGATGGTCAGCGGCCCCGGCCAGAAGCGCTCGGCCAGCTTGTCAAAATTGGCATCGGTATCACGGGCCAGTTGATACGCCTGCGAGACCGAACTGATCAGCAGCGAAAGCGGCTTGTGCTTCAGTCGCGACTTGATACTGTAGATCGCCTTCACCGCACCCAGGTTTACCGGGTCGACCGCTAGGCCGTAAAACGTATCGGTGGGCATGCCAATGACCTTGCCGCTTTCCAGGCAGGACACGATGTACTTGATAAGTTCAGGCTCCGGTTCGTCCGGATGCACCCTTAGAATTTCCGCTGACAAGTTGTCTCCCAAAGGCACAGCATACAGCGAGAGTCGGGTTTCTGTGCAGTTACCTGTTTCCGGAGCAGCGCTTTTAGCCGAGTAGTGGATTCCCGACTTCGGCTACCGCCAATCTGTACCCCACGCTCGTATGTCGACCGACACGCTCATCATCCCACTTGTCATCCCGACCGAAGCGAAGCGCAGTGGAGGGATCTGCATTTCGCTTGCCCCGCCAATCAAACCGGATCAGTCTTTACCGGCGCAACGCGCGATCCGCCGTACGTCCGGTACACGAAGCTAGAATGGGACCATGCTTTCGACCAGCATTCGCGCCGTCACCAGCCGCCAGAACAGCCGCGTCAAGGCATTGCGCGCTGCTTTCGAGCGGCATGGACGAAATGATGGACTGATTGGCATCGAAGGCGAACATCTTCTGCTAGAAGCACTGCGCAGTAACCTGACGCTGGAAACAGTCTTCGTTGTCGCCGGGAATGAACACTGGTTTGAAGACCTGCAACTGCCGGCCGGTGTCGAAGTCCTGTCACTGCCAGTAGACATCTTTGCAAGCGCGGTGACGACCGAAACGCCGCAGCCGATCGCCGCCCTCGTGCATACGCCAGCATTTCAGCTTCAAGAGCTTGTGACTACTACAAGCCCGCTCATTGTCATCAGCGCCGGCTTGCAGGATCCGGGCAACCTCGGCACACTCATACGCTCGGCAGAAGCATTCGGCGCCAGTGGACTGATCGCTTTGCCCGGTACAGTGAGCCAGTGGAATGCCAAGGCACTTCGTGCTTCGTCTGGCTCGGCCTTCCGGCTTCCGGTGGTCAGCAGCGGCCTTTCGGAGACGATTGAAACTCTGCGTGGCCACGGTATCCGTCTGCTCGCCGCATCGGCAGGCGAGAGCAAATTCGACTACGACCTTCGGCAGCCAACTGCCATCTTCATTGGCAACGAAGGTTCAGGACTTTCGCCGGAGATACTCGACCGGATGGACGCCCGCATCGCAATACCCTGCCCTGGCATTACTGAAAGCCTCAACGCTGCGGTCGCCGGCAGCATCCTCCTCTATGAAGCATCTCGTCAGCGAGGACAGGCATGAGCCTCTTCGGCGCGGCCACCGTCGGCGAGCAAAGGCGAGCCACGCCGCTCGCCGAGCGTATGCGCCCCCAATCCCTCGACGAATATGTAGGCCAGGAGCACCTGCTTGGTCCCGGCAAACCGTTGCGGTTACAGATTAAGCAGGACGATGCCTCGTCGATGATTTTCTGGGGGCCGCCCGGCGTCGGCAAGACGACGCTAGCGAAAATCATTGCGGTCACGACCAGCGCGACGTTCATTGAATTCTCCGCCGTCCTCTCCGGTATCAAGGAGATCAAGCAGGTGATGGTCGACGCGGAAAAAGCCGCGCAGTTCGGCTCGCGCACCATCCTCTTCGTCGACGAAATTCATCGCTTCAACAAGGCGCAGCAGGACGCATTTCTTCCCTATGTCGAGCGCGGGACGGTGCGACTGATTGGCGCAACTACCGAGAACCCGTCCTTCGAGATCATTGCGGCACTCCTGTCCCGCTGCCGCGTGTACACGCTCAAGGCTCTCAGCGAGAGCGAATTGGTCACGCTGCTCAACCGCGCTCTGAGGGACGAACTGCGCGGCATCGCGAACATGCACCTCACCGCGGATCAGGACGCGCTCGAAATGATTGCTGCGTACGCGAGTGGCGATGGCCGAGGATCGCTCAATACGCTCGAGATCGCGGCCCGGCTTGCTATCGGCCGCAGTCTCAGCACCATCACAAAAGAGATCGTCGGCGAAGCGCTGCAGCAGCGCATCCTGCTCTATGACAAGGCCGGCGAAGAGCATTACAACCTCATCTCCGCGCTGCATAAGTCGATTCGCAACAGTGACGCGCACGCAACGCTCTACTGGCTCGGCCGCATGCTCAAGTCCGGCGAAGATCCAATGTACATTGCGCGCCGCCTGGTCCGCATGGCCAGCGAAGACATCGGCCTCGCCGCCCCAGAAGCTTTGAACCTGACACTATCGGCACGCGATGCGATGGATTTTCTTGGCAGCCCTGAAGGCGAGCTCGCCCTCGCGCAGGCGGCCGTTTATCTTGCGCTCGCGCCGAAGTCGAACGCTGTCTACACTGCCTGGGCCGAGGTCTTCGCCGACATTGAAGCCACTCGCGCCGAGCCTGTCCCGCTGCACCTGCGCAACGCCCCGACTGGTCTCATGAAGTCGCTCGACTATGGCAAGGGCTATAAATACGCGCATGACGAAGAAGGTCGCGTCGCGGACATGGATTGCCTTCCCGACTCCCTGCAAGGACGCGAATATTACCGTCCAACGCAGGAAGGTCGCGAAAAGCTGCTGGCACAAAGGATGGATGAGGTCAGACGTTTACGCGAAGCGAAGCGCGAGTAGCGGGCTCTTTTCACTAACTCAGGAGTGTCATCCTTCGGCTTCGCTCAGTATGACAATCTGAACTAGCAGAGAACAAGTCTTTACCGGCGCAACGCGCGATTCGCAGTAGCTATTGGACGGCGTAGCCTACTGGTTTCCAGGTCGTGCCGTCGAAGGACATGATGACGCTTTCAAGCATCGCGTGCTTGGCCCCAAAGTAAGTCTCCCATACGAACGCAACATACTGTCCTGTGGGCAATCCAGGGAACTGCTCGCGATACTGCGTTGTCTGCAACGTGCGCTCGACCAGCGGATCGATCGGTTTGCGCATGGTGTCCAGACGGTTCAACCAGGCTGCTTCCGAAACATGCTGCTGAAGAAAGGGTGCCGACGCTTTCCAGCTTTCGGCATACTTCTCAGCGTCGACAATTTCCAGCCAGGTGGCAGCGGCTTTCTGCGCCGCTGCCACCGGCAGCGACGCACAGAAGCGTGATGATGATACGAACTTTACGCAACGGCAAATCCCGCTACCTGCCAAGCGCCATTCACCTTGGACATCACGATCGTCTCGGGTGCAGACTGCCCGGAAACGAAGGTACAGAGATAGTCCAGCACCACATACTGGCCCGGCGGTGCGCCCTTGAGGGTCGTTGCGTAATCGGTGTATTGGAAAGCGCGCGTCGTCAATTTCCCATACTTCGTGCGTGAGGCCTTCAGTTGCGTCTTCCACTGATCGACAGAGATCTGGCTGCGTGCCGCCTGTCCCATCTGCCCATAGGCATCGTCAAATTTGCCGGCGTCAAGCAGTGCAATCCAGGCTTCCGCGACCTGCCGGGCGGCACGTATATCCGCCGCATGGGGTGCGTTGGCAGGGATCGGCGGCGCGGCTTTGGGCGCGGCCGCAGGTTGCTGCGGGGCAGCCTGGTTCGTAGCCGGAGCCTGTTGCAGTGCGAATAATGTTGCAGTCGCAGAGAGCGAGATGACCAGCAGGACAGGGCGAAAATAGAGCAGTGTTTTCATGGCTAAGAGCTTCCGGACTCCACTTGTATAGACGCGTCCAATACCCGATTGGTCGCGGTGTCTACCAAGAACGACATTCGCACTTCAGCGATCCACACTGCGGGGCACTGCCAGCGCCGAAACCTTCTGCGGCGCGACCTTATCCACTGCGTCGTACAGAATGCCTGTTGTCAGCACCTCGGGCAGAAGGATCGGTTGCCGACCGGCATCCGCCGGATAGAGCGCATAGGCCGGCACGCCGCTACGGCCCAGCTGCGCCAGGGTCTTCGCAATGTCGTCATCGTGGTGTGTCCAGTCCGCCCGCACCAGCGCAATGCCGCTGTCCTGCAGATGCTTCTCGACCTCCGGACGGTCGAGCACCACGCGCTCGTTCACCTGGCAGCTCAGGCACCAGTTCGCCGTGAAATCCACCAGCACAGGTCTGCCCTGTGCCTGGTACTTAGCCACAATATCCGGGGTAAACGGCTGCCAGTCTTTGGGATCCACTCCCGTTCCGGAGACGTCGATTCCATTCGTGGGCCTGGTCACGCCCTTCCAGCTGTGCTGATACACTCCCGCCGTGATGTGCACTGCCCACAGCGGCAGCGCGACCGCCAGCAGGATAATCACGGCAGCCGTCACAAACGGGATGCGACGAGCCGGCCACCGACCCAGCACCCATCCGGCAACGCCCAATAACAGAAATGCCAGCAGCAAACCCGCGAGCGCGTTGGCGCTTGTCGACGAAGTAAACAGCCACACGATCCAGATGACCGTCGCGAAGATCGGCACCGCCGTCGCCTGCTTCAGCACTTCCATCCACGCACCGGGCCGCGGCAGGATGCGGGTCCATGCCGGCTGAAAAGCCAGTAGCAGGTACGGGATGGCAAGCCCCAGCCCGAGCGCCGTAAACACCAGGAAGCTCACCCACGAAGGCTGCGCCAGCGCATAGCCGATCGCCACACCCATGAATGGAGCCGTGCACGGCGTCGCCACCACCATCGCCAGCACGCCGGTAAAGAAGCTGCCGGCATATCCCTGCTTCTGAGCGAGCGATCCGCCGGCGCTGGTCAGGGTCAGACCAATCTCGAACATGCCTGCGAGTGACAGTCCGAGGAAGAACAGCAGGAGCGCCATCACCGCAAGAAACGCGGGCGACTGGAACTGGAAGCCCCATCCCAGGTGCTGGCCGCCGGCCCGCAATGCCAGCAGCACGGCAACTACCGCCCAGAATGACACCAGGATGCCAAGCGTATAGACCAGCCCTTGCAGGCGCATCTGACGGCGCTCGGTCTGCGAAGACTGCACCAGCGACAGCGCCTTGATGAACAGCACCGGGAAAACGCACGGCATCAGGTTCAGGATGATGCCGCCGACTAATGCCAGCCCCAGCGCCCTGAACAATCCGGTCTGCCCGGCTATTGCCTGGCCCGGAGCATCGTGGAACCCGGCGTAGAGAATACCGCTGCCCTTTTTGGCGTGAATTTCATAAGCCGCGCCGCTGGTCAGTACGACCACGCCGCTTAGCACGGGTGGAATGGTCTTCAGCTCAGGATCTTTCCTGAGTTTCAGGGCAAATCCATAGTCTGTCTTCCGCACATCCTGTGCCGCGGGGCTGACGATCTGCCCCTGATCAAACGGAAAGAAAACACCTGAGTCTACTGCCGGATCCAGGTGCAGCGCCAGCACCAATGACGACGGATCGTCGCTTAAAGAGCTAAAAACCGCCGCATCGTTCGCCGGGAGCGGCTTCGGCAGCTTGTCATTCCATTTTTGAATGAGCCACTGTCCTGTTGAGTCTGCCAGCGAAGCAGCACCTGTTTTCAGGTGCAGCATCAGCGTCGCCTTGCCGGGAATGCAGCTTCGCTCACACACCAGCCAGTCCACTTTTGCTGTCAGGACAGCCGGCGCCGCGGTCTTCAGAGCCGGCGCGACTTCCATGTCCACGGGAAACAGCACTTCATCGGGGTAGCCGTAATCGAGCAGCGGCCCGTACGGGATGCGGTGTGGAGCGGGAAACTGCAGCGGCCCAGCGGTCATACCTGCGGGCAAAGTCCACTTGACCGTTGGTGGCTCACCCACATCACCGGCGTTCAGCCAGTAGACATGCCAGCCTTTATCCAGTTCAAAATGGACGCCGGTCTGAAAGCCCGCGCCAGGCGCTATCACAGCAGCAGACGAGACCAGCGAAACTTTCAAGTGAGGCGCAGTGGCGGAAGACCCATCGGCTGAAATGACGCTGGCCGGCAACTGGCCCCAGGCCATAGAGACCGTTGATACGAGCAGGCAGACGAACGTCAGCAGCCGCGGGATTCGCATGCTTTGAAATTGTCTTAAACCGGAACGTTCGCTCGGAGGCATCAACAGCAGTCTAAAGCAGTTCGACCCTTAGTGAAGCATTGTGCTTCCAGGCCACTGTTGCGGGTGCCCGATGTTTGCAACGCAGGGGTGCGCCATCTCAAAACCCGAGAGGCAAAACGCAGGCCGGAATCAGCCGGCGAAAGCAGCGTGATCAACCATGATGCAGCGGTCCATCACGACCTTAATCCCGTCCTTCTCCGCCCATTGCGCTGCTTCTTCGTGACAAACGCCCTGCTGCAGCCAGATGTAGGGAATCTTCAGACGCATCACGTCCTTGACGATCTCCGGCACAAAGGTCGACGCACGAAACACGTCGACCAGGTCAATCTTTCCGACCGCTGCCTGCGCGTCGTCGAGCGTCGCGTAGACCTTCTCACCCAGGATCGGTCCTTTCGCCGCCGGGTTTACCGGCACAATCCTGTATCCATGCTGCTGCATGTAGTGCGAGACGCCGTAGCTGGCGCGTTCGGGATTTTCGGAAAGTCCTACAACGGCGATCGTCTTACTCTCGGTCAGGATAGTCTTGATCGTTTCCGGCTCGTTCATCGTTTCCTCATTCTCACTATGTTGGATGTGCGATCAGGCCGAAGGTCGCGGATTAGACATCCAGGTCATCCCCGTCATCCACGCCGGCCGGTACACCACCGCGCCGCCGCATCAGCAGGTAACCGCGGATAAACGGCTCCAGGTCACCATCGAGCACCCGGTCCACATCGCCCACTTCGACCTTCGTCCGATGGTCTTTCGCAATGCGATAGGGCTGCAATACATAGGAACGAATCTGTGAGCCGAAATTGATCCCGAGCTTCGAGTCCTCAACCTTCTTGGTGATCGCCTTCTTCTTCTCGAGCTCGTATTCGTAAAGCCGCGAGCGTAGCATCTTCATCGCCTTTTCGCGATTCTTGTGCTGGGAACGCTCATTCTGGCACTGCACCACGATGTTGGTCGGTAGATGCGTAATGCGGACCGCCGAATCGGTAGTGTTGACGTGCTGGCCACCCTTGCCGCCGGAACGATAGGTATCCGTGCGCAGGTCATCGGGCTTGATGTCGATCTCGATCGTGTCGTCGATCTCCGGCGACACGTACACGCTGGCGAAGGAAGTATGCCGACGCTTGGCCTGGTCGAAGGGCGAGATACGTACCAATCGATGCACGCCGGTCTCGCCGGACAGAAATCCATAGGCCGACTCACCCGTGATCGTGAAGGTCGCAGACTTGATGCCGGCTTCTTCGCCATCCTGGTAGTCGTTCATTTCAGTCTTGAAGCCGTGCCGTTCCGCCCAGCGCAGATACATGCGCATGAGCATCTCGGCCCAGTCCTGCGACTCGGTGCCGCCGGCTCCCGGATGGACCGTGACAATCGCATTCAAAGCGTCCGTCTCACCAGAAAGCATGGTGCGCGTCTCGAGGTCTTCTACGTAGTCGCGAAGACTGTTGATCTCGCGCGTCAATTCTGGCTCGACCGCTTCGCCTTCATGCGCGAGTTCAAAATAGGACTCGATATCGCCCGCGCGCCGCGATAGCTCGACGTCGTATGCAAGCTGTCCTTCGACGCGCTTGCGGTCGCGCATAAGTGACTGCGATAGGGCAGCGTCGCCCCAGACGGAGGGATCGCCGAGCTTTTCTTCTAGGATGGCTAGTTCTTTGCTGAGGCGGGCAGCGTCAAAGATACTCCCGCAGGTCGCGGACTTTTTCGCGAACGGGAGTGTAAGCGAATTCGAGATCTTGCAACATCGATAGTTAGACCTGACTTGTTCGAAATAGCTTTGCGCCGAGCCGGCCCCACCTGCTAAGCAGAGTTATGTCGCAGGGAGAAGACGCCGATCAGAAGCATCGCCAATATCGTGATTATCCCACACAGGTGCGCGAAGACATTGCCATGCACCGTGTAAAACGTCTTGTCGGTCCGATAACCGTAGCGCGCGGCCAGTGACGTGAAGATGTGCCGGGGCGCGCTCGCCGTAAGCCGTCCGTACGGATCGATCACCGTGGTGACACCAGTGTCGGTGTCGCGCAGGAGCCAGCGGCGATTCTCAATCGCCCGCATGCGCGCCATGTTCAGATGCTGCCAGGGTGCGCTGGTATCGCCATACCAGCCGTCGTCGGAGATGTTAACGAAAACGTCGGCGCCTTCCTTCGCAAACAGTCGTATTTCATCGCCGAAGATGGATTCGTAACAAATGAATACACCGAATTTATGACCGCCGGCCGTAAATAGATCGCGTCGCCAGCCATGTGTCATATCGCCGACCTGCCGTGTCAGGTGCCCGGCAAAGGAGAAGAATTCCTTGAACGGCACATACTCGCCCCACGGCACCAGGTGGATCTTGTTATACCGGCCCACGAAAGCGCCGTTGGGGGCGACAAAGGTGGCCGAGTTATAAAAACTGGGTTCGCCGCGGCGATCGAAATCAATCGCCAGGTTCCCGACAATCACCGGTGCATGCGTCACGCTGGTCAGGGTTTTCATCAATTCGTGAAAACGCGGATCACCTTCGTGGAAGGGCGAAGGCGCCTCAGGCCACGCGATGATGTCCGGCTTGCTCGATAGGGCCGGACAATCCGGCGCGTTCAGGAGTGCCTCCGTCTCCGGCATGCCCGTAATCACTGGCCCACAGGTACGCTGGCTGGCATCGACATACATGGCGACGTTTTGATCCCACTCGGCCCCCTGCCAACGGTTGGATTGCTGGACGCTCAGATTCTCCTGCAACAGTACCGCCGTCGCCTGCGTGGGCGCGGCAGGTGGATGCATAAGGTACCCACTCTGAAGGATTGCGGCCAGCAGCAACCCGAGAATGGCGAAGCCCACTCGCCAGCGCGTGCGGTTCGCGATCAGTGCGCGGACAAAGATGATATTGACGAAGATCAATACAAACGTGATGCCATAAACGCCGGTGAAGGGGGCAATCCGGGTCAGCAGCAAATTGCCGACCTGCGCATAGCCGAGTTCGTCCCACGGCACTTTTGTAAACAAGGACGCCAGTAGATCAGTCGCTACCCACAGAAAGGGCGCGAGCAGCAGGCTGAACGTGCTGCCAAACGTATTGCGCGTGACCGCGACCATCCATGCGAAGAGCCCGAAGTACAGGCCGAGAATCAGGCTGTAGAGCACGAGTATGCCCGCAGAAACAGCCGATGGCAGGCCGCCATACAGAAACATCGTCTGGTAGATCCAATAGCAGTTCATGCCATACCAGAGAATTCCGGTGAGCCAGCCGACCAGGAAGCTGCCTGTCAGGTACCGGTTGGCACGGACGCTGTCAGGGTTCACCAGCGCGTACATCAGGGGAACAGCACCTATAAAGGCGAATGCTGTTCGCCAGGGCGCGGCGGGCCCGGCGATTGGAAAGGGCAGGTTCAGCAATAATGCTGACAGCACACCCATTAGGCAGCGCTTCACCAGACTCAGCATCAGTCAGGAGTCTAGCATCCGTTCAGCAGCTTCTTTAAAGGTTTGGCGTGGCAGCCTGGTGCGCTACAATCTTGGATGCCATGGCAATTGCAATTTTCTTCATGCGTCTGCTCGAAATCGTCTTTTTTACTGGCGTCGCGGGATCAGTGATCGTCGTTATTCTCAGCTTTATCGAAGATTTTCACGAGTTATTTGAAAAGTAGTGAAGTACTGTGTTCCGCGGTTACGTCGGAGCGAACTTTGGGCAGATTTCCCGGCCGGATGCCTGCCCTTCCACGTGGAGAGCGTTACCTTTTGAAGGGGAGTCGGCACAGACTCTTACTCATGCTTTACGACACTCACGCAGAAGCTTTTCCGGCGTTGACCGGCAAGCAGACGCGTCATACACTCAGCGCTGATCCGTCCCGGGTTGCAAACGGCGGAAATAAAGCGGAGCACAACAGCAACCCAAGACCGAATGGCTGAACAGACAACCTACGCTCCATCGAACCGGGTACGGCTGGTCGTCGCCTCCTCGGTGATGCTTACCTTCATATCCTTCTGGCGTGCCGCCGCAGTCGTCCTGAACGATCTCGGATCGTCCGCATTTTATGCCGGCGGCATCGCGGAACAGGCCGTCGGCAAATCGGCTCCCTGGTTCATCCTCGGCGTCATGCTTTTTTCATTTGCGGTTCGCGCCGTGTATGTCGAGAGCTGCTCGATGTTTACTCGCGGCGGCGTCTATCGCGTGGTGAAGGAAGCACTTGGCGGCGGTTTCGCCAAGCTAAGCGTTTCCGCGCTGATGTTCGACTACATCTTGACCGGCCCGATCTCCGGTGTCTCAGCCGGACAGTACATCACCGGCCTGCTCGATGAATTACTCGGTGTGGCGGCAAAGCATGGCCTGCTACCTGCGGCCATGATCGCCAATGGCCATGTGCCCCAGCTTCCGATGGATTTCACCTCCGCCGGCGTGGCTGTCGGCGTCACCGTCTACTACTGGTGGCAGAACCTGAAGGGCATCGAAGAGTCGAGCGAGAAGGCTCTAGAAGTCATGAAGATCACGACTGTCATGGTCGTCATCCTGCTGGCCTGGGGCATCTTCTCGGTCTTCCATACCGGCGCACATCTCCCGCCGCTGCCAACACCATCCACGCTCACCTTCAGCCCGGATGCGCTTGGATTCCTGAAGCATGCCTCGATGGAACACCTGTTCGGGCTGTTCGGCATCCTGATGGCTTTCGGACATTCAGTCCTCGCCATGAGCGGCGAAGAATCGCTGGCACAGGTAAACCGGGAGATCGAGCACCCCAAGCTAAAAAACCTGAAGCGCGCCGCGATTGTCATCGCTATTTACAGCACGGTCTTTACCGGCATGGCTTCCCTGCTCGCCGTCATGCTCATCCCCGACAGCGTGCGCGTGTCGGTGTACGGCGACAACCTGATTGCCGGACTCGCCATGTATATGACGGGGCCGGAAGTGCTGCGCATCATCTTCCGCGTCTTCGTCGTTATCGTGGGCTTCCTGATTCTGTCGGGCGCTATCAATACCTCGATCATCGGATCGAGCGGCGTACTTATGCGGGTCGCCGAAGACGGCGTTCTGACAGACTGGTTCCGCAAACCGCACACCAAGTTCGGTACCAGCTATCGCATCGTGAACATGGTGGTGATCCTGCAACTGCTCACCATCATCATCAGCCGTGGCAAAGTGTTCACGCTTGGTGAAGCGTACGCCTTCGGGGTGATCTGGAGCTTTACCTTCAACAGCCTCGCGATGCTTGTCCTGCGCTGGAAATACAAGGGAGAACGCGGCTGGAAGGTTCCGCCAAATATCTATATTGGCAAGCGCGAGATTCCCGTTGGCCTGATCTCGGTCTTCATGGTCCTGCTGAGTACGGCGATCGTGAACCTGTTCACCAAGTCGGTCGCCACGGTTTCAGGCATCCTGTTTGCCGCCACTTTCTTTGTGATCTTCAGCGTCTCGGAAAAGCAGAATCTCAAGAAGCATAAGATCACCGACCGGCAGATGCGCGAGCATTTCCAGCTTGAGCACGAAGACACGATCGGCTGCGAGGCGCTGCAGATTCAACCGGGCTCTGTAATGGTGACCATGCGCGATGCTATCAACCCGATTGCGCTTAAGTGGGCTTTGGCACGAACTAATACCGATGAGCAGGATATTGTCGTGCTG
Source organism: uncultured Acetobacteraceae bacterium (assembly GCA_964658655.1). GTDB lineage: Bacteria > Acidobacteriota > Terriglobia > Terriglobales > Acidobacteriaceae. The sequence continues at coordinate 17,145 of CAZZZL010000007.1, forward strand.
ACCGCACGCATGGTCGGCGCCGGTGGACCCGAATTTCTGGATACTTCAGAGCAGGCGTTCAGCGAGCACGAACAGATGCTCTTTACCAAGGCCGTCTCGCTTGCGGAGAGCTTCGGCAAACATATCTCGCTGCTCGTCGTACCTGCGGGAGATGTATTTTCCGCATTGGTGCAAAGTGCGAATGCGCTCGAAGCTTCTACGGTCGTCTCCGGCACCTCAGCGAAGCTGACAATTCCAGAGCAGGCCTTTCACATGGGCCAGGCATGGGAATCCTTGCCTGAGCCGAAGCGACAGTTTACCTACTACGTGGTGTCGCCCGATGGCAGTGCGCACTCTTTTTATATAGGTCCGCATGCGCCAATTCTGAATCCTGACGATATCTCGCTCGTGCACCGTCTCTGGTTGAACTTCCGACGCGATCAGGAAATGCAGCAGCTGCATCACGGCGACATTGTGACGTATGCATTGACGCGGCTTGCTTCTGACTATGCACGCGACAAGCAGGATACGTTGAAGGGTCTTCGTCGCAGTATCCAGGACAGCAACAATCCGCGGACCCTGCAGCAATTCCGTCTGCCGCGTGAACGTGAACCGGAAAGCGAATATACGGTGAGAGCTCCGAGGCCGAATGCCGATAAGTCGGAAGAATCCTCGAGCTAGAGTTATCTGGCAGCGTTCTTCTCTTTAGTTGCAAATATTCGTCAACAATTGCTGCTTCTCCCATTCATTCTTACTAAACCCGGGTATCTACTCTGGTATGTCTGTGCCGTGCAGTTGCAATTCAATGCTGGCTTATAGAGTAGTTCTCGATAATAATAGGCGCTGAAGTTTACAACCTCGGACCCGCCTCTTCGGCCCCGGCAGCAGGAACATACCGGAGCGGGCCGTAGTCTGAAGGGATAGCACATGCAAGTGGAACAGATACTGATTGAATTGGACCGTGAAATTGCAAAGTTGCAGCAAGCCAAGGCGCTGCTTTCCGGAACATCGACAGGCAAGTACAACGCTGCGGGAGTAACTGGCAAACGAAAGCCGGGTCGGCCAGCCGGCACTGCAAAGTTGAGCCTGGAAGGGCGTCAGCGCATTGCAGAAGCGATGAAACGCAGCTGGGCCATGCGCAAGAAGAAACAGGCCAGCGCCGCAAGGGCAGCGAAGAAAAAGTAACTCGACCTGCAATGCATGCAAAGGGCACCATCAGCAGAACCGCTGGTGATGCCCTTTCCTGTTGAAGGAAGCTACAGCTGTGGGTTAGCTGGAAATGGTGAGCAGGAACCTACACAGACTCGCCGGGTTGCATGTGAAGCACTTCGATCGACGACCCTTCGAGCAACGTCGACAGCTCGTCAGGTGTGCCAGTCAGGGCTGGAAATGTACTGTGATGGATGGGCAGCACCGTCTTAAGCAGCAGGTATTTCGCTGCAAGTGCAGCAGCCTTGGGACCCATTGTGTAGTTATCGCCAATTGGCAGCATGCCAAACTCCGGTGCGTATAGTTCGGCAATAAGCTTCATATCAGTAAACAGCGAAGTATCTCCCGCGTGATAAAGCGTTGGCCCATTTTCGATCGCGATGATGTAGCCGACAGGATTGCCTCCGTAAATGATCTGGTCGCCATCCTGGATGCCGGACGAGTGCTTCGCTTCGACAACTGAAACAGTCACTTCCTTGAATTTGTAGGTGCCTCCGTAATTCATGCCATTGGTATTCTGGACACCTTTACTCTCAAGGAATGTCGTCAACTCCATGACGCCAAGCACCTTTGGCTCATACTTCTTCGCCACGGGCACCGCATCAGCAATGTGGTCGAAGTGGCCGTGCGTCAAGAGCAGCAGATCAATCTTTTCAGGCATTTCGAAGGACTTCGGATAAGTGGGGTTGTCCTTGATGAACGGGTCAATCAGGATGGTGGTACCGGCTGCCGTGCGAACGAGGACAGTCGCGTGGCCGAGCCAGGTAACAGTGGTTCCGCGCAAATCTGGCATTGAAACTCCCTGCTTTTCATATTTTTGAACCGGTGCGGTTGCGCCAGTCTCCCGTCTTTTGATGCCCGCTCGCTGGCTTCTTCTGATTGATGTTGACGCCGACGGTAAAACCGCTGTAGCGTAATTGAAAGGCGAACAAATGGCGAATATAGCGCTCGACCTCTTTCCAGACGTCTCACCGGTGGTCAATCCGCTCGTTGGTATTGCTCGCCTCGCGGCAGACGGGCAGCCAATCGATACCGGCTACGACGTCACCTTCAAGTCGCTCAAGGTGCGGTCGATCCTGAACAAGAGTGTCTCGCGTCGTCGGCTCAGCTTCGGCCGAAGTATCAATCCATATCGAGGCTGCGAGTTTGCCTGCCGCTACTGCTACGCACGCTACACCCACGAATTCATGGAACTGAAAGATCCCTCGGCTTTCGAACGCCAGATCTTCATCAAGCAGAATGCCGCATGGCTTCTGAAGCAGGAATTGCGAGAACTCAAGCCCGATGAGGAAATTGCCCTCGGCACCGCCACCGATCCCTACCAGCCCATCGAGCGTCGCGCCTGCATCACCCGGAGCCTGCTTGAGGTATTGGCGCAGTGCCGGAATCTGCGGATCGGCATCGTGACCAAATCCACCCTGATTGAACGCGATATCGAACTGCTACAGACAATTGCAGCCCGCAATACACTCGTCGTACATCTCACCATTACGACCACGGATGCGAAGCTGGCCCGGTTGATGGAGCCCCGGGCACCACGTCCCGATCTTCGCTTCGAGACCGTCAAGAAGCTCCGCGCGGCCGGTTTGAAGGCGGGCATCCTGTGTTCGCCTTTGCTTCCCGGCCTGACCGACAAGCCGAGTGCCCTCGATAAAGTTGCTCTTGCTGCCAAGGCTGCGGGCGCCAGTTTTCTGTGCGCCCAGCCTCTTTTTCTGAAGAGCTGTTCGCGCGAGACCTACCTGGGATTCGTCCGGGACAACTTTCCCGATCTGACCGATATGTACGCCAAGCGCTTTGGAGATGTTGACTTTGTGAGTAAGGCCTACTCACAGCGCATCCGCCAGATGGTTCACAGCGTGTGCAGGAAGCACGGGCTAGCCGAGAGAAGCAGCGATGCGATCCTCACCCGGAATCTGGGAGCGCCGGAGACGAATCCGGACTTCAGACAGGGCACACTGTTCGCGTCGATGCGGCCGCCATCTGCCATGAGCGTTAGGCCGCACAGGCAGGCTGACGCGCTCAGCGCCTGATGATCAGCGATCGAAGCCGGGGCTAGCGGGTAATGATCGTTTCGTACACGTTGTCTTTCGCAAGGAAGAACTTGCAGTTCTTGTAGCGCGAAAACAGCTGCTCGATGCTGCGGTTGGTGAAGACGCGCTGCACCTGCACGTTCATACTTTCCTGCATCTCGATGTTGTCGCTATCGGTCAGGTGATATCGGCAGTAAGATGTCCGTTCGCCGCGCAGCTTGCTATGGAACAGCGCCAGTACCTTGCCCAGTGAACTCATTGACGAACAAAGCCGATCGACGACCGGTGCAACCAGCGCCTCGGGCAGGTAGTCAAGCGTGGTCCAAAGCAGGACCACATCGAATTCCCGGCCTGAAAACTCAAGGTTCTGGTCGAGAAAACCGGCAACGTCGAACCCTGGCTTGGTCTCCCCTTCCGCAGGCGGAAGAATCCACTCGGGCGCAGTAGCGGCACGCACCAGGTCGGCCATGTAGACGCTGTGACCCATATTGGTGAGGAAGTTGATGTTGGTCGGAGAGGTCGGCCCGATATCGAGTACACGCAGGTTCTGCTCGCTCTTCAAGTGCTTCAGCAGTGCAGACCAGCCGCTGGAATGCCGTGGAATGCGGGGGCCCGTCAGCACGGGGGGCGCATCGTTGGCGGCGCCAGCACGATCTCTCTGAAAAAACTTGCGCAGCAAGGTACTTCCTTATGACAGAACCGCAGGTAAATTCCGTCCGATCGGCCGGACAGAAGGCTGTGAGGAACAACTGCCGCATCATTGCAGCGATGACGCTAGGACCACTCCGCGCAGACCGATCCGTGGGAGTTTTGCCGTGTCACATCGCCGCATTGACCGCCGAACAGGCGTTGCCGGTGCGTTCAGCAACAGTTTACGCCCGCAGGGAGCCTTTCAGCAGTCGACAGAAGTATTAAGCAGGTACGTCGGCCGTAGCCGGAGCGGGGCTGGTGGACTTCGCCGTCTGAACCAGGTCTACCTTTCCCTTGAAAATTGCATTCTCTTCAATAGAGAGGCGTCCCGCGCTGATGTCTCCGACCAGGTGACTTCCCTGGCGCAGTTCAATCCGGCCGGTTGCCGTGATGTTGCCATTCAGTGTGCCGAGGACCACTACGTCCCTTGCCGAGACATGGGCTGCCACATTTGCGTTCGGGCCGATCGTGAGACGGCTCTCAGTCAGGGTGATTGTGCCTTCCACCTGGCCATCTACCAGCAGATCTTCACTGCCTTTTACTTCGCCGCGTATCTGCACGGACTTGCCAATCACTGCTGCACCGGACTCGCCAATCGCCATCGAAAAACCTCTCCTGCCTATAAGGGACTCTGCCCGCACTATACGAGAGTGGGAGAGTCACCGCAACCGACATGATGTACAACCCTTGTGTAATGCGGGGGATGGTCCTCACTGCGCGCTCGCGAAACCTTTTAAGCAAATCGTCCTGGGGGTGTTTCCCAACCTCGAGGTACAACTGTATAAGTGGCCTTGGAACAAATTGCCATCGAGGACGTCTTATAAGCATTGGTGACTCATCGCGAATGGATCATGCAGCCGTCTGATGAGGATGCTTCGACACTCGACTAGAAAATCGCGATAAAAGCAGCGGCAGGAAACTAATATTCGATGATGTTCCAATTCAGACTCCCACATGCAGTATTTACGGCAGCGGTACTCATTTCGATCGCTGGGGCCAGCGGTCTTACGGCCTATGCACAGGGCGACGACGCAGCGTACCGCAATGATCCCGTCCCGCTGGTGCGCGACGCGTCTTTTAACGAACTGAAGCCAAGCGATGCGCCGCGCTATCGCTACCAGTTACGCAAAACCGACGAAAAAGGTACGACCGTGAAGGAGATTATCGAGACTCCTGAGGGCGACGTAGCGCGCCTGCTAAGCCGCGAAGACAAACCCATTGCCGGCGATGCGCTGCAGGCCGAGAAAGACCGCCTGAACAACCTGTTTGCCCATCCAGAGATCCAGGCGCACAGGCACAAGAAGGAACAGGAAGACAGCGGCCACGCGGACAACTTCATCAAGCTGCTGCCCGATGCCTTCGCGTATCAATACCAGGGTATTGTCGATGGCGCCAGCGGGCCGGCGTACCGACTGACCTTCGTGCCCAATCCCAAGTTCAATCCGCCAAATCGTGAGGCCGAGGTGTATCACGGGATGGCCGGCGAGTTGTGGATCGATGTGAAGGAGAAGCGCATGGTGCGCTTCGATGCGCACATCATTCAGGATGTGGATTTCGGTTGGGGCATCGTCGGACGCCTGTTCAAAGGTGGAACCATCCTGGTACAGCAGAAGGATGTGGGCGGCGGACGCTGGGAAGCCACAAGCTTGAATTTGAATCTGACGATCAAGATCCTGATGGTCAAGACCATGCTCATGCGAACGAGCGAGGTCAGCAGCGAATTTACGCCCGTCCCGCCAGGTACAGACTACAAAGGCGCGATCACGATCCTCAAAAGTCTTCCACCGCCAATGCAGTAAATCAAAAGGGGCAGTGGACATCTGAGTCCACTGCCCTGCTTGTATTGCATAAGTCAGCTAGACGAAGCTGGAGTCGTCTCCGCCGCCGGAATCATCGCCGAGGGATGCGTCGTCGAAGGATCCACTATCGTCGGTCACATTAACGTCATCGGCCTGGTCGACCTGGGGCTCGAGGTTGTCGTCATTCTGTGAAGCGCTGTAGTCGGCGTTATCGAATCCTTGATCGCGATCGTTGCGATCCCCGGAGCTGTCAAAGCCGGAATCACGGTCGCCGCCGCGCGGTTGGTCATAGTAGTTATTGACGACGGTCTCTTCCGGCCGCTCATTGCCGAAACCGCCACCACCAAAGCCTCCACCGCCGCCGAACCCAGCCTCATGGCCGAAGCCATGCATCAGCGACTCGACTCCCTCAAACGCCAGCGCGCCGGCGGCAACACCGGCTGCGGTCGTCGCAGCGGAACGCAGAAAGCTGGAACCGCCGCCCGGTGCCGGGTAGGCCTGGGGTGCACCATACTGTGGAGCACCATACTGGGGTGCCGCGTACTGCGGTGGATAGCCCTGTTGAGGGTAGGCCGGCGGCTGGTTGACCGGTGTGTAGGCTGGCTGCTGCGCATACTGCTGCTGGGCGGACTGGCCCTGCGCGGGCGCCGGCTCCTGGTCCTTGTGGCCGAAGATGCTGCCGAGGAAGCTGGTGGGCTTGGCAGGCTGTGCGGGAGCCTGCTGCCTCAGCTGTTCCAGCTGCTTCTGCGCCTGCTCGAGTGCATACTTCTGCACCAGGACGGTCTGAGCCAGCACATACAGGGAGTCTGGATTGCGGCCCAGTTGCTGGTCGAGTAGCTGTTGTGCATCGGGATCTTTATCGGGAAGTTGTGTCTGCTGCACCCTGCGAACCAGGTCGCCAAGCATGGATTGTTCTTGCGGAGTCATTGCTTCTCCTCGTTGTGGGCATTCGCCCCGGGTGATTGGATGCCAGGTGCCACGACAGAGTCTGGGCCTACTTTGCCTAAGCGACCATGGAGCGCGCGCGCACAGGGTGCGAGCGCACGGTAAGCCGCTCGACCAGGTCGTTACGCACCTCAAAACCGCGCCCGGGTGTGGTCGGCACTGTAATCTCTCCAGCGGTCGAGACTGTGACCGCTGGCTCGATGATGTCGTCCGCCCAATAGCGGCTGCTGGCAGATACGTCGCCCGGCAGTAGAAAGTTCTCCAGCGAAGACAACGCGATGTTGTGCGAGCGGCCGATGCCTGTCTCCAGCATGCCGCCGCACCAGACGGCGATTCCGCGTTCTGCAGCGGCATTGTGCACAGCGATTGCCTCGCTGAAGCCACCGACGCGGCCACACTTGATGTTGATGATGCGGCAGGACTCCATCTCGATTGCAGCCAGCGCGTCGCGCCTGTTGCGGATGGATTCATCGAGGCAGATGGCGGTTTCGAGCTGCTTTTGCAGCATGGAATGGAAGTAGAAATCATCAGCCCATAGCGGCTGCTCGATCATCAATAGGCGAAACTCGTCAAAGCTCACCAGGTGGTCGATGTCTTTCAGGCGGTACGCAGAATTTGCGTCGACACTGAGCAGAATTTCGGGCCAGCGGTTGCGCACAGCCTCGAGCATCGTGCGGTCCCAGCCCGGCTTGCATTTCAGCTTGATCCGCTGATAGCCCGCGGCAAGTTCCTTTTCGATCTTCGCAAGCTGCTGGTCGAGTGTCGGTTGCATACCAATTGAGACCCCGCAGGCGATTTTGTCGCGCGTGCCCCCCAGCATTGCCGATAACGAAATGCCTTTCAGCTGCGATTCGAGATCCCATATCGCATTCTCGACTGCAGCTTTTGCCATTCGGTTCCCTCGGATTCGCTTGAAGAGACGGGGTACACTTCCGCTCTGCTCCAGGTCATTGTCGGTGAGCAGCGGCGCCAGTTCGGTGGAGATGATGGTCCAGGCCGTATCGATGGTCTCTTCGCTGAAATAGGGATGCTCGCCGGCTACACATTCGCCCCATCCTGTGAAGCCTTCGCCATGAACTTCGATCAGGAGAATGCGCCGGTCAGTCGTCGTACCGAAACTTGTCTGGAAAGGAGCGACCAGCGGTAGGTTGATCTCGCGCAGGATGACGGCGTCGATTTTCATATGTCCTATCTTAACGATTCGCAGGTTGGGTCAAGACGTTGGGTCGCTCGCTGGCCGCGGGAGTAGAGCGGAAGTCCACATTAGCAAGGTTTGTAAGTTGATAGAAGCCGTTTCCGTCTCCATCGCGTGAAAAATCGAAGACAGCGAGGCTGCGCCTAAATGCCGCCTGCAGCTTCGCGCGATTGACGGCTTGCAGCTCCGCTGCGTGGTGGCGCGTATCGGGCAATGATTTCCACCCTGCAACCTGGTGACTTACCTGGATTGTTTCAACAGTTTCGATGGGAAACGGCGCATGTTCTCCGGCCAGCCGTCGTTCGACATGCGGAGAATCAAGCCACCACTCGGCGTGCAGTCGGTCAGACTGCAGACCCGCCTGCAATTCTGAATGCAGAGGCCCGTAGAAGTCGGGCGTGTAGCTCCGAACGATCGCGCCGAGGCGATGAATGTTCAGAAACGCATTTTTGATTTCAAGCGGATCGAAGGTCCACTCCATCAGCCTGAAGCCGCGTGCGAGGGCGTCGTCCCTTTGCGCCAGTTTGAGGCGTCGGCCAATGCCCGCGTTGCGCCATTCCGGCAGGACAGCGAGCATGTGGGAGTGCAGATAAGGTGTCTCATTGCGGAATCCGGGCAGAGCCATGGCAAAGGCAATCAGCTTCTCCGGCCCGGAACCGCCACCGGTGAATGCGCCGAAAATCTGACCGCCGATCCGCTGCGCCACCACAAACAGACGCCGTGGGATAATGTCACGCTCGTCGTAACCCCAGACCTGCTCCTGGATGTCGACACAATCGTCCAGTTCCTGGAAGCTGACGCAAGGCCGGATGCGGATGGGCGCAGGAGTTTCTGTCATCTGCAACCACACCCCGTAGACGGCATGCGCCAACAACTTCTCTCAAGCATGGTCGGGTATTGTGGATTCCGGAGCTGCATGACTCTCCTTCGATTTCACTTCGGCCCAGGCGGATTCGAGTTCAGCCGGCGAGAGTGAATCCAGTTCGTCGCCGGCCGAAGCCTCCATGGCCGCAAAACGGCGTCTGAATTTTGCATTGGCCCGGCGCAGCGCCAGTTCCCCATCGAGCTTCAAGTGGCGCGCGAGGTTTGCGACTGTAAATAACACATCGCCGAGCTCTTCTTCTAGTCTCGATGTTGCATTGGGCAATCTTTCACTGTACGGCTGTAATTCAGCTTCCAGCTCGCCGACTTCCTCGTGTAATTTCGCGAGAATCCCGGTCAAGTCAGGCCAGTCGAAGCCAACTTTGGCGGCCTTCGACCCTAGTCTACCGGCCTCGAGCAGCGATGGAAAAGTGCGCGGCACGGAGTCGAGCAGCCCATGGCTGTGATCCTTGCCTGCCTGTTTTTCCGCCTTCTTGATGGCGTCCCAGTTTTGCAGTACTTCAGAGGAGTCGGCTGCCTGTGTCTTCTTCAGCCTCGCCTGGTTTCCGGCAACGGCTGCGGCGGCATCTCCGAAAACATGCGGATGGCGGCGCACCAGCTTTCGGTTCAACGTCTCGAGCACATCATCGATCGTGAACCGTTGTTCGTCGGCGGCAATCTGCGCATAGAACAGCACCTGAAGCAGCAGGTCGCCAAGTTCCTCCCGGAGATCGTCCCAGTGCCCGCGATCGATGGCGTCGATGACCTCATACACCTCTTCGACCGTGTACTTGCGAATCGTCGCCAGAGTCTGCTCACGGTCCCATGGACAACCGCCGTCGGCACGGAGACGGGCCATCAATCGCACCGCATGCTGAAAGGGGGTGACTCCTTCAGCCAGTCCAGCGTCCGTATCAATCTGCGCCTGCAAGGGCTTCATGCCTCTACTTTAGACGATGCCGACCAACATGCCTTCATGCGACGAACCGGTATACTGCGGGTCGATGCCGCCGGTGGACCCAGTCCTGCTGATCTTCGCTGTACTCCTCGGCCTGGTCTTCGGCAGCTTCCTGAGCGTCTGCATCGTCCGGCTGCCGCAGCGAGCTTCGGTGGTCGCGCCGGCCTCGCGCTGCGTGTCCTGCCATCATCCTGTCCGCAAACGCGACAACATACCGGTCCTGAGCTGGCTCCTGTTACAGGGACGCTGTCGCGACTGCGGTAGTCGCATCTCCATCCGCTACCCTCTGGTCGAAGCATTGACGGCGATCCTGTTTGCCGTTTGCCTCCTGACCTTCGGTATGGGATTCAAGGCCGTCGGCATGGTTGTCTTCTGCTGGCTGCTGCTTGGGCTTCTCTGGATGGACGCCGAGACTTTCCTGCTGCCGAACGCCTTCACCCTTCCCGGCATACTGCTCGGGCTGGTGTACTCCGCAGTGATAGCGGGACGTGTTTTGCGCGGTCTGGAGCGGGCGTTGCTGGGTGCTGTCGCGATCGCCGGATTTCTCTGGCTGGTCAGCGCGGCTTATCGCCTGGTTCGACGGCGTGACGGGATGGGCTTCGGTGATGTCAAACTTGGGGCGATGCTGGGAGCATGGCTGGGCTGGGAGATGGGTACCGTGTGCCTGTTCCTCGCGATCGTCGCCGGCGCATTCGGAGGCTTGATCATTGCCGCCGTCCAGCGAGCGAAGCCTGCAAACGACACCGCAGGCTTCGGGAGTGCGCGTATCCCTTTCGGTACGTTTCTTGCGGCAGCGGGGTTGCTCACGGTGTTTGCCGGAGCTCCCCTTCTGCGCTGGTACCTGGCGTTCTTTCCGCGGTGAAGAGTGGTTGCGCCTGCGCTGCGGGAGAAACGCGACAGATGTCTTAGGCCACGCTGGCCGTGCGATGCGCCCCCGTGTGCGCGACCGGGATCAGCAGGCTGCGATGCAGAGAAGCAACCGACCGGGTCAACAGGCGCAGTTGCAGCACCTGGCAACGACGCCACTGGTCAACGCGCATGGGCCCAAGGAGGGGGTGATGCTCAACACGCTCCATGCCAAACTCCTCGCGGCAGCGATTAAACAATTCGTCCAGGGCGCCGAGTTCAGCCCCAAGACGTTTGGCCAGCTCCCGGCCATGAAACGGGGTCGCTGTTTCACGCTTGCTCCGCTCATAGTGTTCGGTCAGCGGCATGTTGGACGGCACAAAGTTGAAGCCGAGAATCATCAGCTGGATCATCCATTCCAGCTTGGTGCGTTTAATCGCCCGAGGCACGCGCCCGCGCTTCAGGCGGCGCTCCAGTAACTCGCGCGAGGAGCGAATGGAGCAGATAACCTGCTCAACGCTCTGCTGTACGGAGGGCACATGCGGCAGGCCCTCAGGGTGCAATTGTGCGGTCGAAGTGTCAATGACTTCGAGTTCGGCCAGGCAGGATGCAAAAGCTTTGTGAAGCACGGGATGCATGTCCACGTCGTTATTACCTCAGTGATCTAACGTCACGAAGAAACATTGACATAACGATCAGGGAGGCTCAATCACACTGACGGGGAGAGAGGGCCACAAAGGTTGGCACTCTATATACCTCGAAAGCACCAGTAATGATTTATTTGTTGGGATTCGGCAGAAGCTGCCGCACGGCCACAGTACGTCAGTGTGCCTTTTCGAGTGTTGCCAGCGCTTTGCGCGCGTCTTTCGCTTTCGAACCTGTGGGCTCGATATCGAGAAACAGCTTGTAATTGCTGAGGGCTTCGTCGTCCTTGTGCAGATGCCGTGCGGCCTCGGCGAGGCCGAAGATTGCGTCTACACTCTCCGGATGCAGGGTGCTTGCTTCCTTAAAGCGGCTGTATGCCCCGGTGAAGTTGCCCGACTGCAGGTAATAGCTGCCGACTTGAACATCTTCCTTAAGCGGGTCCTTGCCGTGGATATGGCTCATCGAGACATTGGGCGTGATGACATTGCGGCCATTCACCTTCGTGTCGTAGTCCCCTGAAGAACTGACACCGGAGGCACTGCCTGCACCGTCTTCCGCAGCTTTAGCTTTGTTTGCGTCATCTGCGGCTTTACGAGAGGCGGCTTCCGGAAAGGCGTTGCTGTCGCCTCCGCTGCCGTCGGCATTTCCCTGTTGCTGGTCGCCGGCTGCGGGGGGCTGAGTTGTGTCCTTCTTGTCCTGCTGTGCCTGACGGGCTGCTTTTTCCGAATCTGCCTGAGGAAACGCATTGCTGTCCGCCGGAGGCTGACCCTGATCCTGGTTCTGCGCAGGAGGAGTTTTATCGCTGCTGTTCGATCCCGATTGCTGGGCAATCGCCTGGCTGCCGGAGGCTGTGCCGAGAAGAACCGCCAGGGCAAGAACCGATTTCGTTTGGCGCCGTGTGAGCATCGCAACCTGATTATATCGCCGCATGACACCTGCCTGCCTGCGCTGGCAACAGGTGCCGGACAACCTGCGAACATTCCGATTGCTATACTCTGGCCATTCCACTTTGACGGGTCAGAATACATCGCATGGGTCTTATCATTCGTTCCTCCTCGATTCACGCTGCCGGATGCTATACGACTGCGTTCATTGCCAATGGTTCACGGGTGGTCGAGTACACCGGGCCGCGCATCTCGAAAGATCGAGCCGATGAACTGTATTCCGATTCACCCACGACGTATCTATTTGGACTGGGCAATGGCGCGACGGTAATTGACGGTCATGGGACCGCGATGTTTCTCAATCATTCCTGCGATCCGAACTGCGAGACGGATGAGAAGGACGGCCACATCTGGATCAGGGCCATCCGGGACATCGAGCCGGGCGAGGAGCTGGTTTATGACTACAACCTGTACGACGGCGACGAGAGCCCGGCAACCTGCAACTGTGGCGCAACGAGCTGCCGCCAGACCATGTATTCACATGATGAGATCAAGCGCCGGCAGAAGGCTGCGAAGAAAGCTGCAACCAGGAATGCTGCGAAAGCCTAGGTCGCGAAGGATATGCGTCGCTCCAAGAAATCGGCGATGCGTGGAGGCGATACAATCGAGTTTCGCGAGAGGCTTCTCCTCCGCTGAATCGGCATCATGGCTTACCAGGTTTTAGCACGCAAATATCGCCCACAGCGCTTCTCTGACGTCGCGGGGCAGGACCATGTTACGCGCACCCTGCTGAACGCTCTTTCGCAGCAGCGCATTGCGCATGGCTATATTTTCAGTGGTCATCGCGGCATCGGCAAGACGACCATCGCGCGCATCCTGGCGATGGCCCTGAATTGCCGCCGTGAAATTGGCAGTCCAGGGCGGCCAACGCCGGAACCCTGCGAGACGTGTGAATCCTGCACCGAAATACGGGCTGGCAATGCGGTGGATGTCATTGAAATTGACGCTGCGACGAATCGCGGAATCGATGAAATCCGTGAATTGCGCGACGCAGCACGCTACCGGCCGGCACGCGATCGATACAAGATTTACATTCTGGACGAAGCCCATCAGATCACCGATGCGGCCTTCAATGCGCTACTGAAAACGCTGGAGGAGCCACCCGACCACGTCATTTTCATGATGGCGACGACACAGCCGGAGGATATTCCGCAGACCATACGTTCGCGCAGTCAGCATTTCAGCTTTCATGCCGTTTCGTTCGAAGACATTCTGAAGGAACTGCGCGGGATTGCGGCGAAGGAAAATGTCGACGCGAATGAGACCGCCCTTGCGCTGCTGGCCGAAGCGGGTGATGGTTCGATGCGCGATGCGCTGTCGATCATGGACCAGGCTATCGCGTCTGCGCCAGTCCAGGATGGCAAGGCAGTGCTCGATGCCGAGCAGATCCGTGAGCTGATGGGCACGGTTCCGAACACGGTATTCGAACGATTGCTTGAGAACATCAGCGAAAACCATAGTGCCGCGGTGATGGAAGAGGCCAACACACTTCTCAATGCCGGCAATAGTCCGTCGCAGATTGCGCGGCAATTTGTGCGCTACCTGCGCAACTGCCTGATGGCGAAGCTGGGAGGCGAGAACACACCGCTGCTTGAGATTTCGGCCGACGAACGGGCGCGATCCGCACGATCTGCTGTCCTGTTCCCCGAGGAAGACCTGACGCGTTTTCTGCAGGTGATGCTGCGGACGTTTGATGAGCTGAACTATCGTCAGGAGCCGCGCTTCCACCTGGAACTTGGACTGATGAAGCTGGTCCACCTGCAGCGGCTGATTCCGCTGGAAGAGTTGTTGAGCCAGTCAGCATCGCGGACGGCTGCGCAACCGGCACGGCCTTCCCCTGCCCCCGCTGGAGTATCTTCGACGACGCGGACTGCCCCACTGACTCCTGCCGCATCTGCAAGACCGGCGCAAACGCAGCCTGCGACTCGGCCTGCTGTCATGGGCCCTCCGGCCCAGCAGGAGAAGCCGTCCTTCTCGCCTTTTGAGGCAGACCGGAATCGCAAGCGTGGCGTTGAAGAAGCGCATGCCCAACTGGCGAGCATCCAGGGAGAGGCGAACGGCGGTCTGTCCGGCAATGCAAGACAGGATCTGCCTCGGCTTCCCGAATTGTCCGCGCAGCCGGGTGCTCAAAAGCTCGAGCGCGAGAGTGCAGTAGCTGTCGCCGAACCTGAAGTTCCTATTTCGCTGCAGGCGAATGAGCCTCGGCACGTCATCACAGAAGAACGTCAGGTGAGCGGCACCATAGCCGAAATATCAGAAGCTGCGGAATCAGAAAGTGCAGAGACGGATCTGGCCAGCATCGACCAGGTCTCCACCGACGATGCGGATTCCAGCACGGGTCTTGACGAACTGCGCGACGCAATCGTGATTGCGCTCGACGCGGAGGGACACCAGACGGCCTCGGCCTTGCTGAGCGCGGGCACCTGGCGTCAGGATGGCGATACGGTCGAAGTGCAGGTGGCGGTCAAGAAGCTGATGCTCGGCCTGGTTATGAATCCCCAGGCTGACAAGATCGCGAAGGGCGTCATGCGCGGAATGGGTCTGCAGCCGAAGCTATCCATCATCCCAGGGGAGGGATCGGTTGGCGGCGCGGCACGACCGGTGCCGCAAGGAAGTGTGCAGGCGCAGGCTATGGAAAACCCATTGGTCAAGCAGGCGCAGGAGCTATTCCGGGCAGAAGTACGGAGCATCCTGGATTTGCGCGACAAACGATAATGCAGAATATTTGAATAAAAATCTGAGGAGAACGCGTGGACGCTTCAAAGATGCAGGAAATGCTGGCGCAGGCCGGGCAGATGCAGGAACAGATGCACCAGAGACTGACGCAGACAGTTACCGAGGCGACCTCCGGCGGCGGTGTCGTGACCGTCAGGATGAATGGCGAGAAGCAGGTGCTGGCGCTGAAAATCGATCCATCGGCCGTCGCCGGGCTGGGTGCGAATGCTGCTGACGTCGAGATGCTGGAAGACCTGATCATCGCGGCGCTGAATGAGGCCGGCAGGAAGATCGATGACCTGGCCAAGGCAAGTCTGAGCGGGATGCTCGGGGGACTCGACCTGCCCGCCGGACTGCTGGGCTGAGAAAGAAAATTCGTTCAGGAGGCTTACGCAAGACGATGCATGGATCAAGGGGCCTGAAGTGAACCGAAGGGATGTATTGCGTGCCGCAGCTGCGATAACCGGCAGCCAACTGGCGTCGTCCTGGCTCAACTGCGGGACTGCGGCCGCAGCCGCCCGTCCCTCCGGCGCCGACACATCGACACAGCCGAACCTGATCCAGACCATGAACGCGATGGGGCCGACTACGCCGGTGCACATCACCCGTCTGAGGGATACGCTTTTCCTGCTGCAGGGCGTCGGCGGCAACATGGTCGCGCAGATCGGTCCAGACGGAAAGCTGCTGATCGATTCGAGCATAGCGACAGCAGCCACGCGGGTTCGCGCTGCTCTCGCGAGTCTTGGCCAGCAGCCGTTGCAACTGCTTATCAACACACACTGGCATTTTGATCACACTGACGGCAACGCGGCGATGCATGCCGCGGGTGCGCTTATTCTTGCGCATGAAAACACCCGTCTGCGCCTGTCACATCCACAACACGTAGAGGCGCTTGACCTAAACTTCCCTGCCGCCCCGAACAGTGCCCTGCCGCAGGAAGTGTTCGAAGACCGGTCTCATCTTTTCTTCAACAATGACGAATTGAGGCTGGTCCACTTTGCTCCTGCACACACAGACTCTGACATCTACATTTTGTTCAAGGAAGCCAATGTCATTCACGCGGGGGACATCTGGTTCAATGGCACTTATCCGCTGATTGACGACTCAAGCGGCGGCAGGATTGACGGCATGATCCGGGCAGCGAGCGAACTTGTGACGCTGGCTGATGCACAGACGAAGATCGTGCCTGGCCATGGTCCCCTGGGTACCAAACCTGAGCTGGCACAGTATCGCGATATGCTGGTCTCCGTGCGTGATCGCGTACAGGGATTGAAGCAAAGCGGCCGCTCCCTGCAGGAGGCGCAGGCGGCAAAACCGACATCTGATCTGGATAAGAAGTGGGGTACCGGCTCGATGACGCCTGACCTTTTTGTACAGCAGGTCTATAAGACTTTGCCAGATGGCCGCGCGTAGAGCAGAGACGGCGTAACGACAACGCTCCAAGTTCGACGGCGCAAGACCTTGTTCGCACGGAATTTTAAGGAAGGAACCAGTTGTCACGATTTGCAGAACCGATGGCCCGGCTGATCGAGGAGTTGCGCAAGCTGCCCGGCGTCGGCACCAAGACGGCGCAGCGATATGCTTTCCATATTCTGCGCTCCAGCAATGAGGACGCCGACCAACTGGCCGGGGCTATCCAGGACCTGAAGGCAAGCCTTCGCCTTTGCTCAATCTGTAACAATGTCACAGATCAGGACCCCTGCGTCTACTGCTCGAATCCGACGCGCAACCACCGGCTGGTGTGCGTGATTGAAGAGCCGACCAACATTGCGACGATTGAGCGGACGCGGTCGTATAACGGCGTTTTCCATGTCCTGCATGGAACGCTGTCCCCGCTGCACGGCGTGGGCCCGGAGCAGCTGCGGAGTCATAACCTGGTGCAACGGGTGGAGCGGGGTGAAGTCGACGAGGTAATTCTCGCGACCAGCCCGACCCTGGAAGGAGAGGCTACGGCCGGCTATCTCGCGGACCTTCTCAAACGAACGAGCGTACGCATCACCAGGATTGCCACAGGCGTGCCGGCCGGCAGCGATATTGAGTACGCAGATGAGGTAACGATGACGCGCGCGCTTGAATGGCGACGCGAAATGTAAACTCCACAAGAAACGGTGTGCGAAAGAGGCCGAAACAGCGGCCTCTTCCTTTTTGTGGGAAGTTAGCTTCTCAGCCTGGCGAGAAGATCCTGGGGATGGACCGGTTTGGCCAGAATTTCAAACTCGTGACCCTGGACCCGCGCACGATCCAGAAGGTCAGCGGTGGCTGCCTGTCCGGAGAACAGCAGAATTTTGCAGGTTGGAAGCAGGGCGCGAATCTTGATGGCTGCATCGATGCCGTTCATATCGGTCATGATGACATCGGAGATCAGCATGTCAGGTTCAAGTGACTTGGCCGTCTCGACTGCCTTTTCCCCACTATAGACCGCAGTTGCCTGAAATCCGCTTTGATTGAGAATGATGGCGAGGGTATCCGCGATCACGCGTTCATCATCTGCGACTAAAACTTTGGGCTTTTTCTGAGCTTCGGACATTCTTTCCTTTTCACTCCATGGCTACACAGACGAGATAGGACTGGCGAAAGGCGCCAGCTTTATCGAGCCAAATTTATCTTGATTCGTCACGGATCAGGCTTTGCCGGCCGACCCTCCGCTTAGATGGTACGCTGCAATGAGAAGATGCTTTCATCGTACTGCCAAGAAAACAGTTTAGAGTAGTCGTTCAAGCTGCCTCGCAGGAGCAGATCCTGTGCCCGCAGCATCCATGCTTTGACAGATATCTTTGCCTTTAAGGAACATACATGGCAGAAGCAATCATCCGGGCCCACCAGGTCGAGAAATATTACGCCCAGCCGAGCGAGAACCGCATCCAGGTGATCGCGCCGACCGACCTGTCGATTGTTCCCGGTGAAATTGTCGCCCTGCTCGGACCTTCGGGCTCTGGCAAGTCTACCCTGCTGCGCATGCTCTCCGGCCTTTCCGCTCCATCCGCCGGAGAAGTTTTCTGGCATGAAAAGCCTGTCGGCACTGTTGAAATGAGTGTTTCGATTGTGTTTCAGAGCTTCGCGCTCTTCCCCTGGTTGACGGTCCTGGAAAATGTGGAAGCCCCGCTGCTGGCCAAAGGCGTTGATGCCGATGAGCGTCGCGAGCAGAGCCAGAAGATTCTGGATACGGTCGGACTTGATGGATTCCAGGCCGCCTACCCGAAGGAACTGTCCGGTGGCATGCGGCAGCGCGTCGGCTTTGCGCGGGCACTCGTGGTTCAGCCTGAAGTTTTGTTCATGGACGAGCCATTCTCCGCGCTCGATGTGCTGACGGCGGAAAACCTGCGCAGCGAACTGCTGGAGCTCTGGCATAAGAAGACCATCCCGACCAAGTCGATCTTTATCGTGACCCATAACATTGAAGAAGCCGTACTGCTGGCTGACCGCATCATCGTGCTCGGACGCAATCCCGGCCACGTGCGCACGGATTTTCGTGTCGAGCTGAGTCAACCGCGCGATCGTAAGGCACCACTCTTCACCCACCTGGTCGATTTCATCTACAAGGTGCTGACGCGGCCGGATGTACAGGCAGATATGCCGGAACGGCTGGAAGTCCGAGACCAGCGCCAGATGCATTACCAAATGCTGCCGCACGCACGCCCCGGTGGCATCGCCGGCTTGCTCGAACTGCTGATCGACAAGAATGGCCGTGACGATATCTATCGTCTGGCTGATGATCTTGCCTTCGAGATCGATGACCTGCTGCCTATCGTCGATGCGGCGCAGTTGCTGGGCTTCCTGAAGATTGAAGAAGGTGATGCCGCGATCACCCCTACCGGGCGTGGGTTTGCAGAGTCGGAGATTCAGCAGCAGAAGGAAGTCTTTCGCCAGGCCGCAGTCGAACATGTATTGCTGCTGCGGCAGATCACGCGTGCACTCGACACCAAGTCCGACCACACGGTACCAGAGGAGTTCTTTCTGGATATGCTCGATGAGCAGTTCAGCCAGGAAGAAACGCTGCGCCAGCTGGAGACTGCGATCACCTGGGGCCGTTACGCGGAGTTGTTCGACTTCGATGCGTCACGCCGCCGGTTTGTCCGGCCGGAAGTAGAAGAGCGCACTGCAGAGACCCTGGAAGAGCAGGAGTCCGAAGTCGAGAAAGAAACAAAATGACCGAGTCTCGCAACCAGGACTCGCGTCGACAGACCTTCTCTCGATCGCTGGTGATTGAACGGTCGTGGCCGTTCGTCCTCGACCTCACGGTAGCGGTATCCTGCTTGGCCGCATTCTACGGCGTCCTGTATGTGGTGCGTTACTGGTTCAGCCCGCCGGAATCGACCGTCGTCATTTCGCAATCGATTCGGGCACTGCCCCTCTACGCCTTCTATTCCGTCGTGCGGATTGGTGTGGCGTACATCCTCAGCCTGATCTTCGCTGTCGGCTATGGCTACTTCGCTGCCTACCATCCTCGCGCCGAAGCGTTGATGATTGCGATCCTCGACATCCTGCAATCGATACCGGTGCTCAGCTTTCTCCCGGGCGTGATGCTTGCCATGGTCGCGCTGGTGCCGTCGCATCAGCTCGGCATCGAGCTTGGTGCAATTGTCCTCATCTTCACGGGCGCGGTCTGGAACATGGCCTTCAGTTTCTACTCTTCGTTGAAAAGTATTCCACGTGAACTGCAGGAAGCTTCGCTGATCAACAATTTCACCGCGTGGCAGCGCTTCTGGCAACTTGAGCTGCCGGCTGGTGCGATCGGGCTGGTGTGGAACTCCATGATGTCCGTCGCCGGTGCGTGGTTCTTCCTGATGACCTGCGAGATGTTCCCGATCGGTAACCGCGATTTTCGTCTGCCTGGACTTGGCTCCTATCTGCAGACAGCGGCCGGCAATGATGACACGCGTTCGATGATCTGGGGCGTGATGGTGATGCTCGCCATCATCGTCATGACGGACCAGCTCGTATGGCGTCCCGTGATCGCGTGGAGCAACAAGTTCAAGTTCGAACAAGTAGAGAGTACGCAGCGCGTGCGTTCGCCAATTCTATTTGCGCTGCAGAATGCGCGTGTTCTGAATTACATTCGCGAGCACACACTTGACCCGCTGGGCGAGAATGTTTCACTGCGCCTGGCTCGCCGCTACCAGCGTAATCGTCTACGGCCCGATCACTCGGCTATAGAGAAGCGCAAGTCCACCGTCGTCAGCACACTGATCGCGGTTGTACTGCTTTGCGGAATTGCAGTTGCCGCATTCCACGCGTTGGCACTGCTCAAAGACATCACCTGGCACGAAGTGCTTCACCTGCTGCAGGGCGCCGGAGCGACCTTCTTCCGCGTGAATGTATCGCTCCTGATAGCGTCCCTGTGGACCATTCCTGTAGGCGTTGCGATTGGCTTCAACCCGCGGCTGGCACGAATAGCACAGCCACTGGCGCAAATTGCCGCATCATTTCCGGCGCCGATCCTTTTCCCCATCCTGTTGCTCGCTCTTATCCATGTCGGGTCAGGCATCGGCATCGGATCCATTCTGCTCATGCTGCTGGGCACGCAGTGGTACATCCTCTTCAATGTCATTGCGGGCGCCATGGCCATTCCGAATGATCTGAAGGAAGTCTCGACCCTCTTCCACTTCAGCACTGTCCAGCGCTGGAAGACTGTCATCCTGCCCGGCATCTTCCCTTACCTGGTGACGGGACTGGTGACGGCATCGGGTGGCGCGTGGAATGCCAGCATCATTGCCGAATATTTCCACCTGCACGGACAGACACTGAGCACTTTAGGCCTGGGTGCGCAGATCAACTACGCAACAGACCACGCGCAATTTTCGACACTGCTGCTCGCGACCATCATCATGGCTATCATGGTAGTGACCATCAACCGGCTGGTTTGGCGCCCACTCTATCGATTGGCTGAGACCAAATATCGTCTCGGCGATCCATAAATCACTGGACTGTCTCCGGGTCAGACGCAGGAATCCAGAATGAGAATATTGTTCCCTGCACCGGCTGGCTGCGCACAGAAATTTTCCCCTGGTGCGCGTCGATAATCGCCTTGACGATGGCGAGTCCCATACCTGTTCCGTTGGGATGAGCGCCAGCTGTGGCTCCACGGAAGAACCTCTCGAAGACAAAAGGCTGCTCTTCCTCCGGAATGCCCGGGCCTGCATTCTTGATCGCGACATGCAGTTTTCGACTGACCAGGATGACAGATATTTCGATAGCGGAATGCGCTGGGGAATATTGCAGCGCATTTTCGAGAAGATGCTTGAAGACGCGCCGGATCAGATCTGCGTCCATGAAGACGGGCGGCATATCCGCTGTGCACTCGACCTTCAGAGTCCGCCCGCGTAAAGGCGTGCGCAGACCAGCAATCACGGCGTCGATGATCGGCGGAAGCAGAACAGGCTCCTTCTGCAGATGGATTTCGCCGGTACTGAGCTGCGCCATGGTCACGGCCTCGTCGATCAGCGTGTTCATGCGGGTGCTTTCTTCCGTGATGACAGCCAGCAGGTCCTGGCGGGCAGCTTCATCGATTCCGGGATCGCTCGCGAGCGTTGTGGCGGCAAGGTTGATCCCGGTGAGCGGCGTGCGTAACTCATGGGTGATCGAATCCAGCACTGCGGTTCGCAGCAGTTCTCCGGCACGCGCAGCCTCTGATCTACTGTTGCGCTCGAGTGCTGATGCGCGTTCGATGGCGACGGCGGTCAAGCTTCCGATTGCGTCGTAAAATCCCTCCGAATATTCGCCCTCGGTCATGGCTAGAACGCCAAGCGCGCGCATACCCATCATCAGGGGGACGATACGAATACCGGATGCTGAACGGGACGACACCCCGGTCGCCTGCGTGGCGTCATGGAGGTTTTCCATGCCGGTGAGCAGGTGCTCCGGGTCCCACATCGTGGCTGGCTCTTTTTCCGGCAGGTAGAGCGCGACGGCGCGCAACTGAAAGTTGGCAGCAATGAGCTCGGGGGCAGAGCTTGAAAGCTGCTGCAGTTTATCTTCAAGCAAGAGGCGCTGGCAGAAGGCATACAGCTTTTCGATCTCCAGGCTCTGCGCAGCCAGTGAAGCTGCCTGCCGCCGCTCTTTGGCCGAAATCTGGTTAACGGATATACTCGCGACCAGAAACGAGATAAGTGCCACCAGGTTTTGCGGATCGCCAATCGTCAGGCTTCCGTAGGGCGGAAGAAAATAGAAGTTATAGAGCAGTGCGCACAGGATGGAAAGATAGACCGAATAGATCAGCGGACGGCGAAATGACGTAAACAGGATAAGGATCAGAAACGTGAGCGCAGCCGTCGTCTGGTTTACGTGAACGACGTGCAGATACGTAAAGACGACTAACAATGCGAGAAAGGTAAACAGCGCATACTGGCCGACCTGGAGTATCCAGCTTTCG
Source organism: uncultured Acetobacteraceae bacterium (assembly GCA_964658655.1). GTDB lineage: Bacteria > Acidobacteriota > Terriglobia > Terriglobales > Acidobacteriaceae. Next base: position 39,330 of record CAZZZL010000007.1, read on the forward strand.
CGCTCTGCGGGCATAAATGCGACGATAGAGCATTTTCAGGCGCAATGCATATCGAACCCGGAAAAGCGATGGTGTTTCGTCCGGAAAATTCAAGCTCCTCTGCCTATCGAGGGCGTTCACTTCGACGATGAGCAGCGGCTTGTGCCATTCTGATGATGCAGGCATAGCGGAATGAGGAGCGCAGAGTGGCTGAACGAATCCTGTTGATCGATGATGAACCCCAGATCACCCGCGTCTTACGAACGGCGCTCGGCGCACAGGGATTCGAGGTACGTGCAGCCAACGATCCCGAAGACGGTCTGCTAATTTTCGAAGAGTGGAAGCCGGACCTTATCGTGACTGATCTGATGATGCCAGGCATCTCCGGCGTCGACGTCTGCAAGCGCGTTCGTGCTCACTCCAATGTGCCGATCATCGTGCTGTCCGTGCGCGATCAGGAGCGAACCAAGGTCGAGGCGCTCGACGCAGGGGCGGACGACTATATCACCAAGCCATTCGGTGCGCAGGAATTGCTGGCACGTGTACGCGCACATCTTCGACGTGCTCCAGAGAGGACTGAGACTTTACACCTGGAGACTGGCGACTTCGTTATAGATCTCGAACAACATTCCGCAACTGTGCAAGGCAAGTCCCTGACCCTGACGCCCACGGAGTTTGAGCTGCTATTTTATTTCGCTCAGCATACCGGTAAAGTCATGCCGCATCGCACCTTGTTGAATGCCGTGTGGGGCGCGCAGTCTGTCCATCAGCCGGAATATCTGCGGGTTTTTATTGGCCAGCTGCGCAAGAAGCTTGAAGCGCTGACGTCACGCCAGTATATCCAGACCGAGCCGTGGGTCGGTTATCGCTTTGTTTCCCAGGGCGTGGAGTAGCCCTACTCCTTTACGACTTTCTTACGCGCCCGACACAGACTCCTTACGGCTGCTGCATTTAACTAAATCGAGTGCCTGCACTGTGCCCATCTATCCAGTGCCCGCAGTCGAGGTTTGCCGTGCTTGATATTTTCTTCGTCTTGTTAACCATTGCCTTTTTTGCGCTCACCCTGCTGTATGTGCAGGCTTGTGAAAGGTTGCGCTAACCGTGACGACTACCACCTCAATTGTGCTCTTTGTAACCGCCGTGATTTTTGTCTACCTGGTGTTCGCCTTACTGCGTCCGGAGAAGTTCTGACATGACTGCCAACGGATGGTTTCAATTCATCGTTTTCTTTGCCGTGCTGCTCGCATTGATGAAGCCGCTAGGCCTCTATATCGCAAGTGTGCTCGAAGGCCAGAAGACATTTCTCGATCCTGTTTTAAAGCCCGTGGAGCGATTGATTTATCGGATCGGCGGCGTTGAGGAACAGCATGAAATGGACTGGCGGGAGTATGCGCTGGCGCTGTTGATTTTCAGTGCCGTTTCCATGCTGCTCACTTATTTCATCGAGCGTCTGCAGCACGTGCTTCCCTGGAATCCGCAGCACCTGGTCGGCGTCGCCGCTGACCTTGCGTGGAATACCGCGGCTTCATTCACAACCAACACCAACTGGCAGTCCTATACCCCTGAAAGCACGATGAGCTACTTCACCCAGATGGTGACACTGGCTTATCACAACTTCACATCGGCCGCCTGCGGCATCGCAGTGGCGATCACAGTGATCCGCGGATTGTTCCGCAAAGAATCAAAGACCATCGGCAATTTCTGGGTCGACGTGACGCGTGGCCTGCTTTGGATCCTGCTGCCGCTCTGCATCGTGTTGACGCCCATCCTGATTGAGCAGGGCGTGACACAGAATCTTCACAGCTACACTGTCGCGACTACCCTCGAACATCAGACACAGACCATTGCGCAAGGGCCGGTTGCTTCGCAGGAAGCAATCAAGATGCTTGGCACAAACGGCGGTGGTTTTTTCAACGCCAACAGCGCGCACCCTTTCGAAAATCCGACACCCCTGACAAACTTCCTTGAGATACTTGCCATCTTCCTGATCCCTGCGGCACTCACGGTGACGCTGGGCAAGTTGAGTGGTTCGCCGGGACATGGCTGGGCTGTTTTCTCAACTATGACGATCCTGTTCGTGATTGGACTGGTCACGGTCTACTGGGCAGAATCGCAGCCGCATCCTCTTCTGCACGGAGTGACACAACAGGTGTCTGCCATCAGCCCGGGCGGCAACATGGAGGGCAAGGAGACGCGCTTCGGCATCGCCGGCAGTTCCCTCTTCGCCGTGACGACCACTGACGCGAGCTGCGGTGCGGTCAATAGCATGCATGATTCATTCACTCCTCTCGGAGGCATGGTTCTGCTGGCGAACATCCTGCTCGGAGAAATCATCTTTGGCGGCGTCGGTGCAGGCATGTACGGCATGCTGATCTTCGTGGTGCTATCGGTGTTTATTGCGGGATTGATGGTTGGGCGCACACCGGAATATCTCGGCAAGAAGATCGAAGCCTTCGACATTAAGATGTCGATGCTCTATGTACTGATTTTTCCGCTCATCATTCTCATACTGACGGCAATCTCAGTACTCGCGCCGAAGATGGGATTGAGCGCATTGAGCAACAACGGTCCACATGGCCTGACCGAGATGCTTTATGCGTTTACATCAGCGACGGGGAATAACGGTTCGGCATTTGCAGGTCTCAGTGCAAATACTCACTGGTTCAATTACACCCTGGGTTTTGCCATGCTGGGCGGACGCTTCCTGATGATCATCCCGGTACTGGCACTGGCTGGAAACCTTGCGCAGAAAAAAACAGTACCGCCGTCGCCTGGAACTTTCCCCGTGAATACCGGATTGTTCGCCGTGTTGCTGACGGGCGTCATCCTGATTGTCGGCGCTCTTACTTTCTTCCCAGTCGTAAGCCTGGGACCCATTCTCGAACACTTGCTGCTACACGCAGGCAAAACCTTTTAGCGCGCACCTGCCCTGAGCAGCGAACGAGGAAAATCTCCATGGCAAAAAAACAGAGTTTATGGGACCCGGCAATCCTGTCGCAGGCAGCCGGCGGTGCTTTCACCAAGCTGAATCCGAAGTACATGTTGAAGAACCCGGTAATGCTGGTCGTCGAAGTCGGCAGTGTCGTCACGACTGTCCTGCTCATCCAGGACCGCTTCAAGCATTCCAACAATTTCGGCTTCGACCTGCAGATCACACTGTGGTTGTGGTTCACGGTGTTGTTCGCAAATTTCGCAGAAGCCATGGCGGAAGGCCGCGGCAAGGCGCAGGCTGACACGCTTCGCAAAGCCAAGGCTGATACGATCGCCCACCGTTTGCTGGCTGATGGAAACACTGAAGATGTATCAAGCTCCAAGCTGCGTGTCGACGACGTGATCGTCGTGCCGGCTGGAGAATTTATTGCCGGCGATGGCGAGGTGATCGAGGGTGTCGCCTCCGTCGACGAATCGGCAATCACCGGTGAATCTGCCCCGGTCATTCGTGAGGCAGGTGGCGATCGCTCGGCTGTCACCGGCGGCACGCGCGTACTATCCGACTGGATCCGCGTCCGCATCACGTCTAATCCAGGCGAGACTTTTCTGGACCGGATGATCGCGCTCGTCGAAGGCGCGGAACGGCAGAAAACTCCGAATGAAATTGCGTTGAGCATTTTGCTTTCAGGGCTGACGATTGTCTTCCTGCTTGCAGTCACGACTCTGCAACCGTTCGCGATTTACTCGCAGGCGCCGCAGACTATTTTTGTACTGGTCTCACTGCTGGTCTGCCTTATTCCTACGACGATCGGGGGCCTACTTTCTGCGATCGGCATCGCCGGCATGGACAGGCTGGTGCAGTACAACGTACTTGCCATGTCTGGCCGAGCCGTCGAGGCAGCAGGGGACGTCAATACACTTCTGCTCGACAAAACGGGCACGATCACGCTTGGCAATCGGCAGGCGACGGAGTTTATTCCTGCGCCTGACATTTCGCCCGAGCGACTGGCAGATGCCGCGCAGCTATCGTCGCTCTCGGACGAGACGCCGGAAGGCCGCTCGATCGTTGTGCTGGCCAAGGAAAAGTACGGTCTGCGCGGTCGCGACATGACTGCACTGCAGGCGGAGTTTGTTCCCTTCAGCGCACAGACACGCATGTCCGGAGTCAATTTCGGCGGCAACATCGTACGCAAAGGATCAGTCGACGCGATCGCACGTTTCCTTGAGGAGCAGGGGTCCAGCCTGCCGAAGAAAGTGCGCGACAGCGTAGAAGACATCGCCCGCCTTGGCGGAACCCCGCTGGTCGTCGCTGAGAATAAGACAGCGCTCGGCGTGATCTATCTTAAGGACATCGTCAAGGGCGGTTTGAAAGAACGGCTAGCCCGGCTGCGCGCAATGGGCATTCGTACAGTCATGATCACAGGAGACAATCCCCTGACCGCCGCAGTGATTGCGCGGGAAGCCGGTGTAGATGATTTCCTAGCGGAAGCCAAGCCGAAAGACAAGATGGACCTGATCAAGCGCGAGCAGGCCAAGGGCAAGCTTGTCGCCATGACCGGCGATGGCACAAACGATGCTCCGGCCCTCGCTCAGGCTGACGTGGGTGTCGCGATGAACTCAGGTACACAGGCAGCGAAAGAGGCCGGCAATATGGTCGATCTCGATTCCAATCCGACGAAGCTGATCGAGATCGTCGAAATTGGAAAGCAGTTGCTGATGACACGCGGTGCGCTGACCACGTTCTCTATTGCCAACGATGTGGCCAAGTATTTTGCGATCATCCCGGCGATGTTTGCAGGAGTGTTTCCAGTGCTGAATGCGCTAAACGTCATGCACCTGAATAATCCGCATTCAGCGATTCTTTCGGCCGTCATCTTCAACGCACTGGTCATTATTGCGCTGATTCCTCTGGCGCTGAAGGGCGTGAAGTACGCGCCTAAATCCGCACAGATATTGCTGCGGCAAAACCTGCTTATTTATGGAGTCGGCGGCGTTATTGTGCCGTTTGTCGGGATCAAGCTCATCGATCTTTGTTTGGTCCATCTACATCTGGCCTGAACAATCAAGAATTGGAACGAACTAAGGAATCCATTATGTTCTCAAACCATCTGAAAATCGCACTCCGCTTCACAGTTATCACGACGATTCTCTTTGGCGTCCTGTACCCGCTCCTGATGACTGGTTACGCACGAGCCGTCAACCAGAGAAAAGCAGATGGTCAGCTGATCGAGGCACAGAATACCGTCATTGGGTCGCGCATCATCGGACAGAGCTTCACCAGCAGCGGCTACTTTCATGGCCGCCCCTCTGTGGCAGGCAATGGGTATGATGCCACGTCTTCTGGCGGCTCGAACCTGGGCCTCTCCAGTCAGAAGCTGGTCGCCCGTATTGAGCAGGACACGAAGGCCGCCGCAGCGGATAACCCTGGCACGCTCGTACCCTCAGAGCTCGTTGAAGCGTCTGGCTCAGGACTCGATCCGGACATCTCGCCCGCCGCTGCTCTCTACCAGGTGGAACGCGTGGCTAAGGCGAGACGGCTCGCCGCCGATAGCGTGCGACACCTGGTGCTGAGTCACGTTCAGAATCGTCAGCTTGGCTTTCTCGGTGAACCACGGGTGAATGTGCTCACGCTCAACCTTGCGCTGGACACTCTATCGGCCGCCAGGTGATGTCTACTCGAATCGCCGGATGAAATGCCCGGCTGCGATGCCACGACTGAGAGCGTAGTGCCACGAATAGATGACCTCCTGCGACGTGAATCCTGTGGTTGGCCAGTTCTCCAGGAGCATCTGCAAACGGTCCAGATCGAGCAGCCTGTTTGCCATTGGAGAAAGCCGGATCAACGCAAGTTCGGCCAGGAGCTCCTGACGGCGCGCGCTCATCGTCAAGTACCAATCCGCTGACTGCAGGCCGCGATTTTTACAGGAGAGAGTCGCCGCAGGCAGACGGCCGCGCATGGAACGTCGCACCAGTGACCGCGTCTGTCCGCCGACAAGATATTGCTCGATCGGAATCGAATAACAGAATTCAAAGACCCGTTTATCCTGCGTGGGATCGCGAAGTTCAACCCCCCAGCCAAGGCTAACCGCCGCGTTCGATGCGCCAGGATCGTAGTATTCGAATATCTTGCGGCGGTAATCGTCGACATTGGACAGATGTCCGTGCATCTCATTGAAGCTCTGCTCGCGCAGATGATACTGCTCGGTTATCTCCGGTCGTAGCGGGCTGAACTCAAAACTGAAGTCGTTAGCGTCCGGCGCGAGTTTTCGCTGCAACCAGGATGGAATTGCGGGAGCCAACGCGAAAGAAGCCGCCTGCCGCAAGCCGGTATAGCCATTCCGGCGCAGATCGAAGACCAACGCGGCAAGCTTCAGCAAGTGGCCCTTGCTGAACATCTCAGACAGCCCAATCAGGCCGCTGGAGCTCAATGTCGCATTTCCGCATGTCCCGTTCAACAGCACTGAGATGCCACGTCGTTTGCAATCGTCAAGAATCGCACGCATCCACAGCTCGTTCAGAGGATTGAAAACTGGATATCCCGGTGCCTCACCAGCCGATAGACTTGCGACAAGACTACCTTCCGACTGATTGACCAGCACGTGCTCGACATTCGGATACATGTCTGCCACGAGCGCTGCCGCCGGACCTTCGTTCCCAAAACGACCAGCGGGATTGACATCGGCAGAATCTGTTTGTGGAATTGCAGTGAACGCCGTCAATTTCCTCCCGGCTAGCAGACGCGCCGCCGTTGCCGTTACGGAACCACTATCCATCCCACCGCTCAGTTCTGAACCAATATTTCCGCTCGTCTCCAAACGATCGCTCACGGCCCGATCGAAAATTTCTCTAAACGCTTCGATGTACTCCTCATCCCGGCTGTAACGGGTAGGTTGAGCATTCATCGGATGCCAGTATCGAGCGACCTTTACAACCTTTTCCTTGAACGTGAGCAGATGGCCCGGAGGGAGTCTTTGGATGTTTTTGAACAGGGTCTGCGTAGGTGCGCCAGGCAGAAGCGCGAGAATCCGCACCATCTGCTCCTCGTCAAGGGATGTGTCCATCTCACTGATCGCCTGCAGAGGCAGTGGCAGCGAGGCGAAGGCGAGCAGATCACCGCTGTGCAGGAAAAACAGGGCCTGATCGCCAGTGTGGTCACGAGCAAGAGTAAGCTCCCTCTGACCCTGATCCCAGACTGCCACGGCGAACGCCCCGACTATTTTCTGCAATAAGCCCTGCTGCCAGCGTGCCCAACCCGCGGCGAAAAGTTGGCCGTCGGAGAGCGATTGAACGCGCAAAGGACTCATCCCCAGCAAGGCAATGAGTTCTGGTCGGTTGTGGATGTGGATAGGACCTGAAACGATCAGGAGCGACTGCGGGTCACCAGCGGAGATTGTAGACTGCGGTAATCGCGTTATCGAGACAGCAGCCAGCGCATGACTCTCGGATTCATCAAGCTGCCAAGTCAGGAACGGGGAGGAAAATCGGTCGCGGATCGAGTGGCAAATTCTTTTTGCGCTCCCCGCCAAACTTCCAGTAGAGACGCCGGCCAGGAAGCTCACAGGCACTTAGAATAGACCCGGCACTTAGCCAAATGACAGATTCCCCGCCGTCGGTTGGGCCGGGCGCCCGAACAGCATAATCTCAGCTCTTAAAAGTCTAAAACGAGCCGTGACGAACCCTCCTATCACCGCCGCCTCCCACAAGATGGGTAGCGCTTTCCAGCTCGAGAATGTCCAGCACAGGCTTCTGCCAGTCCCTATTCTGCTCGACCGGGGTTTTGCCCTGCATGTCACTCGGTTTGGTCTGGGTACTCATCCGTCCTCCAACTTCAGATTGATTTCAATGGCTCGGATGCTCCCCTACACCAGACGGATGCCACACACGGCTAACCGTTGGTAATGGGTAAACTCCCTTGCGCGAACTTACTGGGCGTTGAACGCTCTATTGACGGTACGTGCCGGATGCCGCGTATGGTTGCACACTAACATCGGGACCCCGTTGGCATGGGCTCTAGCTTGCATCCAGTGTTTTGTTTTGAACTACTGCTATCTTACATTGGAAAGCTGCTGCAATGGTAGAGCCAAGCAAGCGGGATGCTCGTGAAAGTTTCGCCAGGTAACCAGATTCTCACGCCGTGGAACCGATTAAACTACACCCTGCAGAAGCGCCTTTGGTTCCGACTTCGCTCTCGTCCTCATGTAGTTTAACCCACACATCCGGTGCAGCCAGTATGCAACTAATGGGTCATTGATGCCGTCCACCCCCCACACATATGCGTATGGACCATTTACCCTGACCAGCGAAATCCCCTTGCCTGAACTGCCTTCCAGCACTTCGGGGGGTATCCCGGTAAGTATTTCGCTCGGGCAGATGCCCCATTCCATCGCCCATCCCACCTTCAGCAATCCCGCCTTTACCGCCTCGCACTCTGAGCTTCTGATGCAAATTGCAGGGGTCGCTTCGTACTACATCGAGGGCGGCTCTCGAGTCATTATTGAGCCGGCGGACGGGTCAGCTGAACTCGATATACGGGGTTACCTTCTTGGTACAGCCTTTGCGGTTCTTTGTCACCAGCGCCGGCTGTTGCCACTCCACGCCTGCGCGGTGCAAATGCGCAAGGGAGTGGTTGCCTTTCTGGGCGACTCAGGAGCAGGTAAGTCGACCCTCGCCGCGTTCCTGGTAGACAAAGGATTTCCGCTCGTGGCCGATGACGTCTGCCTGCTCGATCCGGACGCGGATTCGTCGGCTCGTGTAATCCCGGTAGCACCCTGGCTCAAACTCTGGCGAACCTCGCTCGACGCGCTGGGTCGAGACGAAGTCGGCCTGGCCCGCACCTTCAATGATGAGGAAAAGTTCCGGGTACCAGTGGCAGGAGTCGATCAGGCTGCTGAAAGCCGTCTCCCCCTGTCAGCTCTCGTCATACTCCGGCGAACGGCACTCCCAGGAAGCGCACCGCTTCTCACACCTGTTCGGGCTGCACAATCCGTGGTCGAAAGCATGCGCTTTACCTATCAGCAATACCTACTCGAGTGGCTGGGTCTGCAGGAGGACCACTTTCGCAGGACCAGCCAGGCTATCGCCGGGGCAAAGGTTTTCATCTTTGAACGCCCATGGGGGTTTCAGGAGTTCGAAGACGCTTTGAACGTCCTGATCGCTCAATTTGGCGTGTCGGGATGAAGGCTTTCGGGGGGTGACGGCGTCCATACGTCCAGAACGGTGAAGTCCGCGGCTACGTCGGCGCCCACCCACAAACGGCCTTCCGCCCGCAGCCAGGCGTGGGCTGCGAGCTTCCCGTCCGACAGCCTGGCTGCGCCATAAAGTATCTCGCTGGGAATGCCGCGACGCCGCAGCATCGCATACATCGCTAATGCCTGTGGGAAACACACCAGCCGTATCGGAGCATTTCTTGAGAAGGCCATAACTGCCCATTGAAGCTGCTCAAGACTGGCATGCCCTGCGTCCTTATTAGTTTCGGGTAATGTGCGGCGCACCCAGCGCACGATACGGGCAGTTGGCACAAACCTAAGCGCTGCGCGTGCAGCCAGTAGGAGCAGGCCTGCTTCAAGGAGGATGAGTATCTGCGCGGGAGACTTTCTCCATCGCGCTTGCAATCCTTTCATTTGTGTCAATTCCTCCCAGCCCGATTTCCGGTCGGCCTGCGTCGGAAACTCACCCATTCGATTGGACTGAGCAGCGAATAAAGTGGGAACAAAAAATCCGGCAGATTGACGGTCTCCCAGATTCTTGGCCGGAAAAGGATACGCTGCGCAAGTTCAGCCCTTGCTGCGATGGTTGGGTGGAGCCTGTACTCGTGTAATTTCATTGCGAACGTAGAATCGCCGGCAGGGGGTGGCTTGTAGCCGTGCTGCAACATGGCGCGTCCTGCGTATGTGACGATGTAGGTCGCCAGGCGGCGCTCATTCGCGGCGGCGCGTTCGAGCTCAGCCTCCGCATCAGTACCGCAGTCCATCGCAAACCATCTCCCTGCCAGCGTGAGCGCCGCCGCCAGGAATCCGGTCGCCGAGCTTTCCCTGGCGCAGCGCCAGGTCTGCAACCGCTGTGCTTCAGTCGCCTTCGTCCAAAGTGCGGCCATATCTGCCAGTGTTTTCCATCTCGCCCATCCTTCCATGGCGCCATGCGCGGAAAGGAAAAGCAGCGTTCGGTCTATGGACAACACTTGCAGGCTGAGTGGACCGATGCGCAAAGCTTCGAAGCTGTCATGCGCAGACGGCGGCAGAATCGCGGCAGCGGTCGCAGAATCGCGTATTAACCGCCAATGCATATCAACTTCGAAACCTCTAGGCTGTGCATCGTAGGTAAAGTCCTTGAAGTTGCGTAAATAGAAAGAGGCTCGCTTCGGTGTAAGCCTTCCGCCCGGCTCCTTTCGAACCATTCCTGATTTTTGAAAGATATCGTCGGCACGCAGCGCATCTTGCTGGTCAATCAGCAGGTCGATGTCACCGACATCCCGCGCCGAAACGTCACCATACGCTATGTATGAAAGTGGCACACCCTTGAGAATGACTGGATGGATACCATCTTTTCCGAGAAGTTCGAGCAATGGCTCAAGGACCACCAGGTAACGAAAAGCCTCTCGCGCATTGCTGCCAGAGCGTGAGCGGAGGGCCTCCACAGTTTCTGAAGGAATGCCTGCCGCTTTTACAAGTGCAGAGTTTCTTGCCGCAATCGGCACCAGCCGGTGATATATCAGCAAGTCAAGGAACCGCTGCCAGTCGCCAACCTGTGCGACCAATTGCTCAATCGACGCATGGCCGATCGACACGGCATCCGGAGGCCTGCAAAGCGCGCCCAGCAGTCGAACTTCCGCCGATGTCTCTGACAACGAGAGGCCAGACATTCCTTACCAGTTTAAACATGGAGCACCCCGGCATCCTTTGTGCTGCATGCATCCTCGCCGGACGCCTGTTCATGCATTAAACTGGACCTTGTCGAATGAGCAAAAGATCGCCTGTGTCAAGGGCGGCGTGAAAGATCTCGCTCGTGGCGCGTGGCTCCGGGACGTATAGGAACAAGATGGCAGGATTGGACCAGGAGAGCGTCGTGCAGTGGAGCAAGACGGCGGTCGCCGCCGAGGTTGGCGATGAAGTTGTACTGATGAATTTGCCGAGAGGAAGATGCTACGGCCTGGGACCTGTCGGCACAGATTTGTGGAAGAAGATGGAGACGCCCATACGCATTGACCATCTGATCCAGGTTTTATCTGAGGAGTATGCCGCCGAGCCCGGGGTGCTTGCCGCCGATGTGCTTGAGACTTTAGAACAGTACGCTTCCGAAGGTCTTATCGAGATAGTGCCCCGGGGCTGAGAGCTTTGCTAGCTTCGCTCAAACAACTACTCGTCTACAGTCTTCTGCACGGAGGACGTCCACAGCAGGAAGCGTAGGAGTTTCCACCGCTCCTTCACGATGAAGCTGATAAAAACAGAGAATGTGACTTCATCCGCGTGGAGACCGGAATATGTCTCGATGCGCCATCGAAGATATTCACTCTTCCAAGGGCGCAGGCGATGGCCGCGGGTTGCATTCCAGGCAAAGCGAAACGGGGTAGGCAAAGTTTGCTCCCAAGCCTCAATCCTAACTGAGCGTCCGCCGGGACGGAAATCGGGCAAATCATCGAAGCCGCCGGACTGGCCATGATTCAGAACTCAAACGATCAGGCTGAAAAGCATGCCCTGTTTCTCCAAGGCAGCGATGGCATCCTCAAGACCGGTCTGCTGTGTCTCCGTCGATGAAAGCGAGGTCGCAATCTGGGCCGGATCCGCTCCCATCAGCGCAGTCTGCTGCACCGTCAGTTGCGTCGATTGCGAAGTCACACTGTTCTGCTCCGTCTTTATATTGCTCAATGAGTCATCAATCGTCGCACGCTGCGTTGAGAGAAATGTCACCGAACCCGTCAAGGTACCGATCAACGATGTGACGGTAGCATTATCGCCAGTCTGAAAAGCAGAAATGAGCTGGTTCAAGGTGCCAAGAACATTGGTCGCACCCGGAGCGTTGTTGAGAAAGAGGGCGCTTCCGTCTGTCGTAATGGGAATTTTACTTCCATCTGGCGCGTGGATGTAGGAGACGTTAGAATCCCCCTGGTAACTGACTGAGGCTGCCTGCGTGGAGACAGATGAAGCCGTGAGCGTAAATGGCTCGGTCGCGCCTTTACTGCCCGCGAAGATATAGCTGCCTTGAAAGGTGGTATTGGCGAGTGACAGGATTTCGGCCCGGATACCAGTCAGTTCTGAGGTTGAAGTCTGTGTCTCGGCAGTATTTTGTGTCCCGTTGCCACCCTGCGTCGCTACAGAAATTGCCTTCGTCAACTGAGAGATCACGGAGCCAACGGCGGAATCCTGCACCTGCAGGACGCTGCTCACATTTGTCGAGGCCTGCTGATAACTGGAGTCCTGCTCAAGAAGTGCGGACAGGTTGACATTTTCACCTGCCGCAACCGGATTGTCGGAAAGCGCATTGACTGCCAAGCCGGACGACAGTTCATTGGTGAGGGTTTGCTCCCGTGTGGACAATTGATTGAGCGAACCGGTGAGACTGGCGAGATAGGAAGCATTGATTTGCACATGAACCTCTAGGATGCCGCTGTATCTAATCCAAGGTTGATTGAGGCGGCGACCAGCTTGTCGATGATAGTGAAGACCTTAGACGCAGCCTGGTAGGCCTGTTCCATGGTTTCAAGTGAGGTCGCCTCGGAATCGAGGCTCACACCCGAAAGCGCTGTCTGCTGGTTCTTCATCTGGGTCAACGAAGCCTGCTGCGCAGTATTGGTCGCGCTGACGCTGGACACCGTGGAGCCAAGCGCCGAGATAAAGGAGGAGTAGTAGTTTGCGGGGGTCAAGTTAGTCAGTCCCCCAAGTGCTGTGCTGGAGATAGTGACCATCGCCGCCGCATTCGTTCCGTCGGACGGACCTTTTCCGTTCGCCGCTGCGGCAATTGTCGATGGATCGGTCAACGCAACCGAGATGCCTCCGGCACTCCCCTGCGCCGTTGACGGCAGTGAGAAGAAAGCGGTTCCGGCATTGCCCTTCAAATCACTGCCGCCTCCGTTGAGTTGATCGATCTGGGTGCCCACCTGGAAGGCGAGCGTATCCATTGCTGTAATCGACGTCGGAATATCCTGGTTTGCCACCTGCATCATGCCGCCGACCTGTCCGCCTCCGGAAAGAACATCCTGGGTAATGTCGGCGGTCCCGAGGAAAACGTGGGTTGCGCCGTTGACACTGGTCACACTCAGTGTCGAAGCACTGCCACCTTCTACTAAGGGTGCGCCGTTGAGTGTCGAGAGAGAAACTCCGTTTCTATCTGTCGTTATCTGCTGCACTCCTAGTAGCTGAGACAGGCCCGTAAGATCCAGTTGCCGCTGATCTTCAAGCGCGCCCGCGTCTTTATTAGGGTACTGGGACTGAATCTCGGTGTTCAGACCTGCGAGTGACGTCAGAAGACCATTGGCCTGCGTGATGACGCTCGATACATCGCCATTCAGACTCTGTTGCTGCTGTTCAAGGCTGGACGCGGCTGCATTAAAGCTGCTGGCGAGTGTGCCTGCAGCTGCGAGGACTGACTGGCGAATACTAACGTCCGATGGTGAAGTCTCCAGTTGCTCGAGTGAACCGAAAAAACTGCTGAGACTGCTCGAAATACCACCGTCGGACGTGTTGACACCCGAAGCCGTCGAAACGGTCGTGGCAGATGCAAAGGTCGCTTCGAGATTCTGGAGTGCCACCAGGCGAGATCCGGTCCCGGCCTCTGCCTGCGTCTGCAAATCGATTGTCTTGTTTAAAACAAGATCGCGCTGCGACAACGCTCCGCTGTCTACAACCCCATTGCCAACACTCTGGCTGCCAATCAGGATCGGATCCGCCTGCTGCCAGATTGCCGACTCTTCCGTATATCCCGGCGTGGTCGCATTCGCGGTGTTGTTGGCTGTTGTCGCCAAGGCTGCCTGGTCTGCTCTGAGTGCCGAAGTGCTGATACTCCATGCGGATATCAGTGTGCCCATGGGAACGATCTCCGCGTGTCCGTATAAGTAGTTGTGTCGTTCCGGCGCGAAAGGACCCGGGCCAGGGTTGAGAGGTTCGAAGCGGTCAATTCGAAAAGACACTTCAGGTGGTCGCAGCGCTTTGCGAGACTGTCTCTTTCATCCGGTTTCAATGAGATGGACACTGACTCGCACACTTCTCTTGAACACTCTCTAAGTGCCTCAACTTCATCTTCTCCAAGAGAGAGCAGGACGGACTCAATGTGATCCATGGCGTTACCAAGCACGTGGAAGCCGGACCCGTGCGCCGCATTGAGTCTATCGGCGGCGGCGCTTTTTACTGGCAACCATTGTGACAGATCTTTTTTGTGTGTTTTCATCCTGGCCGTCGGCATTCCGAACTGTATGCCATCGCTAGATGGCATGAGAATAGATTCCAAGCATCGTATCCATCACGCTTGATGCGAGAACACCAGGGTCGACCTTGTAGGTGCCGCTCAGTAGAGAGGAAGTTATATGCTGCACCTGCGAGGTCTCAGAAGAACTTCCCGAAAGCGCAAGAGAAAGCAGTGCCGCCGTGGAACTGATCGCTGCTGTATCACTTAGAGCAGCTGACGCTTGCAACAGTCCACCGGTACGCTGTCCGGCTTCAACTGCTGGATTAGTTCTGTTGACTTCAAGAGTCGACGATTGCGCCGACGCGTCGCTCGTAGATACATTCTGTGAGATCTGCATATGTTCTCCGCTATCTTCAATATCGTCAAAATTGCGCGGAACATCAGGGCTGCGGCTTACTTAGGCTTGCTGTCTGTTCGAAGTGGGCAATAAGCTGAGTGGCAATTCCAAAACCACCGCGATCAGAAATTGCTCTTGCCATCGCTTCGCCTGCAAAAGTCGACATGGCATTTCCACTCCCGCTGTCACTTTCGCTGTCCGGTGAACTCATCGAATCTTTCTGCAGCGGTGCCAAAAGCTCCTGCATCAGGCTGGCCTCGAACTGGTGTGCTGCATTTATGAGTTTTGGATTGAGCGATGCTGCTCGTTGCGGAGCTGGACCGACATGTTGTGTGGCGCTCGCAACCCTATGTGCTGCATGGTCGATGGTTGTCATTGCACCTCCAGCTCAGCTTCCAGGGCGCCAGCTTCTTTCATCGCCTGAAGAATTGAAATGACATCTCTGGCCGAGGCGCCGATTGCCTGGAGGTTTTGCACAAGATCGTCCACGGTGGCACCGGCTTTCAATTCAATGTGATTTATAGGCTTGTCCTGCGCCTGGACCGACGTCTGACGGACAACCTCAGTGGTGCCGCTGCCAAGCGCGTTCGGTTGGGATACGACCAGTTGGCTGACCACGTTCACCACCAGCCCCCCGTGCAAGATCGACACCGGCTGCAAGCGGACATTGCCACCAATGACCACTGTGCCTGTGCGTTCGTTCACGACCACCTTGGCCCGTGGATAAACTTCCACCTCCACCGCTTCTACATCTGCCAGTAGCGACGGTATGTCATCGTCCGCTGTCACGGCCAAATCTATACTGCGGCTATCGATCACACGGGCACGGTTGCCCTTTACCTCGCGATTGATCGCGGCACATGCAAGCTCGGCGGTTTTAAAATCGGCATCGGTCAGTAGAAAACGGAAAGAATGCTGTTTCGATAGATCGAAGGAAACAGCGCGCTCGACTATTCCACCGGAAGGTATACGCGCGACAGTCGGATGATTAAACTGCTTCGCGTTCCCGTTGGCACTCACTGCATAACCACCCAGCAGCACAGGACCTTGCGCCTGAGCATAAATCTGTCCATCCGTACCGTAAAGCGGAGTGAGCAGCAACAGCCCACCTTCCAGGCTTCCGGCGTCACCGGCCGACGAGGCAGTGATGTCCACCATCGTCCCTGGCCGCGCGAAGGCGGGCAGAGTTGCTGAGACAAAGACTGCCGCGATGTTGCGTACGGTCAGACTTCCAGCAGACGCCTGTGGCACGTTCACACCGAGCCGGGCCAATGTCGAGATCAGTGTTTGAATCGGAAATACGGTGATCTGACTGTCGCCCGTCCCGTGAAGTCCGACCACAATTCCAAACCCGATGAGCTGGTTCCCCCTCACTCCTTCGATAGAGGAAACATCTTTCATCCTGGCCATCCGACTCGCGTCAACCGAAGTTGCGGACAAGGCGCCATCGTTGACCAAGACTGCCACGAGCAGCAGGCCTACGAGACGAAAAGCCCCTATCAGGACCGTCGAACATCGCTTAAAAAACCAGGAGCTTCTGGATAAGTCGAACCAGGATATTCTGGCGATATGTAAAGTCATTGATGATTCCCTTACCAACTACTTCCAGCTCTAAGTCAGTGATAGAAGTGGACAGCACCTGATTCTGCGAGTTGATGTCCGCTTGACGCACAAGTCCGCGCAATCGGATCGTTTGAGTCTGCTGATTGAAAGCGACCTGCCGGTCAGCCTGGATAACAAATGCACCATTCGGCAAGACTGCCATGACCTCTCCGCCGACAATTGTGCTTAGACTGGAGTCGGTGACACTCTGCCCTTGTGCATTCAAGGCCGAGGCTGAAGTCTGATTGAGCAGATTCTGCATCGCATTGCCGGCGGAGAGAGCACCGAGGAGGGCAGATACCTGGGAGTTGGCACTTGAGGCCCGCGAATTTTTGACGCTCCCGTCAGTGGATGCGGTAAGACTCTCGGAAACCACGATCGAGATGAGGTCGTGCGGTTGTGTTGCCTTGAGGTCAGTCGAAAGCCGGGTGAGTCTTCCATCTTCGCTCCAGATGGATCCCGGGCTTCTTATCTCTGCTTCGCTCGCATCCTGCACTCGCTTGATGTAGTTGTTAAGAGCTGCGTCTGCGGGATTGACAACCGTATGAGTGACATGGACTTTCGGGGATGCGATGGCGCACGGCCACCCAGCCGTTGCCTGGACCAAGGCAAAGAAGATCCATCCCTGGGTGTACCGCAGAAGCTTAGGTCGATTCACCAGGTTGTCTTCCTTTCGCGGGACAACATCTCGACACTTCGTGAGTCGAGGATTCGTCCTGGAATCACGCTTCCATCCATCAACGATCTGCAACGGATGACGTCTCCTGCTGCTCCCGCTTCGAGAGCAGTAACATTAATTGATATCGAAGCATTCTCACTTCTGTAGATCATCGAGAGACTTGATGCTGCTGATACGATCAGCCGTCCCTTAACTTCTGGGGCGCAACTGTGTGAGTCAGTGTTGAGAATCAGCGTCCGCGGCCGCTCGGGGTGTCTGGCGTCCAGGATTGCAGACCAACCGCAGGGTACCGGATGACGCTGCCACCAAGGACAGCGCGAAGCGGTGACTGCTGTCCCGGGTTTATCCGTAACAGTGATTTGCCCCGAAATGGACGGCGATGAAGCGGCAAGTAAAACGACACCCAACGATGCAATCGTGGATGCTGCCAGGCTAGAATGCACGCGCATATTTGGCTCCTGCCTACTCAAGCGCAATCAACGTGTCATATTGTTTACTTGTGAATACATGTCGTCTGCAGCCTTGATGACTTTCGAATTGCTTTCATAAGCCCGCTGCGCCAGCACCATCTGCACGAACTCCGAAACCACGTCCACGTTGGAGTTTTCGAGGTAACCCTGCTGTAGTTGACCCAGCCCCTGGGTCCCCCCAGGCAGGCCTGTAATCGCGTCGCCGGATGCAAGGGTAGACGAGAACATGTTGCCGCCCAGCGCGTCCAGGCCTCCCGGATTTGGAAAGGTAGCCAACTGTATCTGTCCCAGTTGGGATGGGTTCTTTTGTCCGGGCAAAGTCGCATTGACAACACCGTATGCGGTGATCGTGACGGCTGTGGCGTTCGGCGGAATGGTGATGGCGGGAATAAGAGTCTCCCCTTGTTCGGTCACCATTGTGCCCTGATTGTTCAATTGAAAATTTCCTGAGCGCGTATATCCAGTGGTTCCATCTAGACGCTGGACCTGAAAAAAGCCGCCCCCCTCGATAGCCAGGTCAAGAGGGTTGCTTGTCTGGTTGAGGTCTCCCTGGGTCGTAATCAGTTCGGTGGCCGAAGACTTTGTACCCAGTCCGATCTGGAGGCCGGCGGAGATCGCCTGCTGGCTTTGAGCCGCTCCCGGTGTAATCAGATTCTGATACACCATATCCTGGAACTGAAGGCGGGTTTGGCGGAAGCCTGAGGTAGAAGAATTCGCCAGATTATTTGCAATGGTATCTAGGTTTAACTGCTGGGCGCTCATGCCGCTCGCTGCTGTATACAGTGCTCTGATCATCTATGCTCCGTTACTCTAGGGCTAAACGCTATTGATCTAAACCTTCGGAAGGTCTTCACTGGCAGTCTTATCAAAAGTGCTTTGAAAAATACTTAGAGCTTTCTGCATCATCTCAGCCTGGCGCTGCACTAACATGAGCTGCATGCTTCCTTCAATCACGTCCTGATTGGACGCTTCGAGATAGCGTTGGCGAACGGCCGGGGCAGAAACGGGAATTGCTGACTTACCCAAATTTTTGTACTTGTTCCTTCCTTCAGGGGCCATTTGCTCCCGCTCAAGGTTGAAAACGCCTATCTGGCCGCTTATTCCGCCGTCGACGGAGACAGAACCATCAGAGCCGATCGAGATTTCGCCGGGCGGAACAGAGATTGGTTTGTTCAGTGCGTTTAACACCGGCTCGTTCGACTGATCTTGCAGTGTTCCATCCGCTGCACGCTGGAAAGAGCCGTCGCGGGTGTACCGAATCCCCTGTGGTGTCAGCACAGCAAAGAAACCGGCGCCCTGTATGCCTACGTCCAAGACGTTTCCTGTTGAAGTCAGAACACCCTGTCCGAGATCGACTTGATTACCGCCTATGACGCCAAAAGAATTCAGGCCGGTACCAAGCTGGGAATCGGCTGAAGTCTCACCCATCACGATCGATTTGAAATACTCCCGCTCGGCGCGAAATCCAGTTGTACTCGAGTTAGCAAGATTGCTTGCCGCTGAATCTAGAGCCTCTGCCCGTGCCAACAGTCCGGCATAAGCCGCATATGCGCCACTATCCACGTCTTATCCCTCCAACTACCGATACATTTGCTTATAAGCATTTCAATCACCGATCGCAGATCGACACCATTGCTTTTTTCTAAGAGTTCAGGGAGCTTCGCTGGCAGACGAAGACAATATCTTCGGTCTTCGCCTCCGATCCTTCGACTCCACGTTTTAGAAGCCTTAGCCATACATACTTTCCGAGCACTGCAATCTGTAAGTTGCTGCAGCTGTCCGCATCAACCAGAGACAGAATGGACGTGCAAAGGTGATTCGCCGAGTGCGTGCGGAAAAAGCGTCCATGAGTGAGTGTCGACTGGCGGGTAGATAGATGGAGCAATCGGTAGTCACTCGCAGTGAGGACGACTGGTTCAACTCGGAACCCTGTCATCCGCTCAATAGCGAGGTTCAAGCTGGGATGTAACTGGTTTTCGACCGCAAGATAGAGGATGCGACTCGCTACTATACGGACTGGAATTGAGTTGAAGGCATCGGTCAACAGTATTGGAACCAAGCCGACAACGTCAGTGGATTGGCTCCTCGCAAGGAGCATCGGAATGCCCCACTGCGCCGCGACAGCACGAGCCACTGCATCTTCCTGCACTGCTCCAGTCAAAACCAGCCACTCTCCTATTCGACCTTGGCCTGCATCTCGCTGACACGATAAAGCATGCGTGAGTTGCTCATGGGTTATCAGCTTTCTTGACAGCATGAGCAGGCCTAACGGAATGCGATGGTTATAGGCTTCAATTTGGGCAAACCGTGCGTCGAAAGCGCCTTCGATATTGGCCGCAATGAGTTCCAGCAGGCAAGCGCGGCTACAAACATCTCTGCCTTCGTAAAAAACTGTTTCTCGTATGGAAGCAGGACTCGCTCGGAGAAGCTGACATCCACGGCGAGCACACGCAATCCCGCTGGCACCGACCTCATTCCATGCTGGGGGGTGATCGGCTTTAGCGCTGCGGAACCCGCTCCAGGCCCATGCCTGCTGTGACCACTGGCGACCGGTTTTCAAAAGAGGCAACGGACACTCTCAAGCGAAAGCTTTAGTTCGGCAACTTCTGTAACTCGCAAACCGTATTTACCATTGCAAAGAACAGCTATGCCTCGGGCGACAATCTTGTCGCCAATCAATAAATCAACCGGGTCATTGACTTGTCGATCGAGTTCGATGACGTCTCCTGGGCCGAGGTCCAATACTTCTCCGAGCGTCATCTCGCGGGATCCAAAGCGTAGAGTCGCTTCGAGTTCCACGTCCATCAATAATTGCGAAGTCTTCACTGGCGTCTCAGCTTCAGACGTTATCGGCGGAATTGTTTGGCTGTCGGCGTCAAGTTCTTCCATCGGCTTCCTTCCGGTTCGCGCACGCAACGCTAAGAATCGGGTTATTGCTCACAGGCATGGTCTCGGCCGGTTCGCAACGGACGAACGCTGGCTTGGCGAGTTTTTGGTGGAGCTTGTTGTACGGAATGCCTGCAGCGATGCACGAAGATGAAGCACTGCCGAAGCATGAACCTGCGAAATACGGGATTCAACAACTCCCAGAACGCCACCGATCTCCTTCATTGTCAATTCTTCAAAATAGTAGAGATTCATCACCAGCCGTTCACGCTCGGGAAGATTCTCAATAGCATCTTTGAGTCGCGCATGCATCTCGCCGCGCAGGCATTGGAAGAGAGGGTCGTCGTCGGTTCGATTTGGAATATAGGCCAGTTCCTCTTCGCCTGAATCTTCGGAGCGCTCCACATTCAGAGTGCCGACTTCCAGACTCTTAAGGTCGCCGAGTAGATGCTGATAGTCGACGAGAGAGATCCTCAGTTCAGCGGCGACTTCCAATTCGCTCGGAGACCTACCAAGCTTCCCCGTCAAAAGCTGGATCGCCGTTTCGATCTCTCTTGCCTTTCTCCGCAGGTCGCGCGGACTCCAGTCTAGAGTCCGAAGACTGTCGAGGATTGCTCCTCGCACGCGAAACTGTGCGTAGCTTCGAAATTTGACCTTTTTCCCCGGGTCGAATTTTTTTAATGCATCCATCAATCCGAGAACTCCTGCGCCGATCAGTTCATCCAGCTCGACGTGACTCGGCAGTCGTTCGTGAATGCGTCTTGCCAGGAATCGGACCATAGACAGATGTGCTGCTATTTCTTCATCCTGCATGGGCTCGCAAACCGCGGGCACCTTGTCAGTCCCGGGTCCGGCAACCCGGGCAGCACTGCTTGAGATCGTTGGTGACGTATCGATTCCTGCATTTCCGCTAAATCTGCGGCCTGGTTCGGATTCAGCCGCTGATTCGCCTGCTGATGTGTGCGGTTTCCCAAGTGCTTCTTCATGCGCGGCATCGCCCAACATGGTGACAGGAATTTCTTTGCGCCCCGCGAATGTCCTTTGTTTGTACAAAACTGAATCCCCCGTCTTTAGTAACTGTCTTCGTGTCGTGCACTCAACGCGAATGCATTGCTACCGGACAAATCCCATATTCTTGACCCGGCATTCCGTTGGTATCTCCATGGGCGAGAGCACCTGAAGTTTCGGAAGGAATGGCTCGAGCCAGCGTTTCAGGTGATAGCGCACCGGACTTGAACACAGAAGCACGGTAGGGGCCATTGAGGGGGCAGATCCTATAAGTTGTTTCAAAGAATCGAGGATGCGACGCAAAATGTCTCCTTGATTCGGCATTGTCCCGTCCTGCGCGAAACGTTCAAGATCACCTTGAATCAGTGTTCGCAGGTCACCCTCAATCTGGGCATCGAGCACGAAGGCAGGAAGCATTCCATCGCTTGCCACGAGGGGCTGGATCAGCCGTCTTCGCATCGCGTACCTGACTGCCTCTATCAAGACGACCAAATTCTTGTTGGATGGCGCATTCTCAAGAAGAACCTCAAGGATCGAGCCCAGATCGCGAATCGAGACCTGTTCGCGCAAAAGCTGTTGCAAGATTTTCTGAACTTCACCGAGAGAAAGAATCTTGGGAACCAGTTCTTCTATTAGCTTGGGATGCGATTCGGACAGTGAATCGAGCAGGCGTTTCGTTTCGCTACGCGTTAACAATTCGTGAGCATGCTGGCGAATCAGTTCTGAGAGATGGGTCCCGATGACTGTTGTTGTATCGACTACGGAATAACCTGCGGCCAGTGCCTGATCTTCATGCGCTGGCAGGATCCACCTAGCAGGTACACCAAATGCCGGTTCCCTAGCATCCTTTCCCGCAATTGGGCGGGGGTGGGCATCGGTGCTGACGGCCAGCAAGGAACCACCCTCGATCTGCCATCGTCCGATTTCGACCCCGCGCATGGAGACTACATATTCCCTCGGCTTCAATTTCAGATTGTCTGAGATATGGACGGGTGGGATAAGGAAGCCCAGTTCAGTCGCCAAGTGCCGCCTTAGGGTTCGCACACGCACGAGCATCTGGCCGCCCTGACTTTCATCGACCAGCGCGATCAACTGAAAACCAATCTCCAGACTTAATTCCTCCAGCTTCAGTAAAGAGGCGAGGTTTTCAACAGCATGCTGTTGCTCTTTCTTCTTTGCACCTTCCTGCTCCGCGGGAATGGCTGGTCGAACACCCTTGTCCAACTGGCGGCCCAGCATCAGAATGGCGAACGCCATTCCCAGGAAGGTAAGTTTTGGCAGCCCGGGAATTACTGCCATTCCAGCCAGCACTGCGCTTGCAATGAAGAGGGTCTTGGGCTTTCCAAACAACTGATTTCCAAGTTCAGTGCCCAGGCCCGCAGAAGAAGACGCACGGGTGAGGACGAGGCCTCCGGCCACAGATACCAGTAGCGAGGGAATCATGGTGACCAGCCCGTCGCCAACGGTCAGAATCGTGTAGGTCTTCACTGCCTCAAGCAGAGGCACTCCCTGTTGAAGCGTTCCAATCAATAACCCGGCAATAATGTTGATTGCGGTGAGTAGAATCGTAGCCATCGAGTCCCGCTGATTGAACCGAGCTGCACCATCCATGGCGCCATAGAATTCTGCCTCGCGAGCGACCGCTTCTCGTCTCTGCCGTGCCACACTCTCATCGATCACGCCGGCATTGAGATCGGCGTCGATCGCCATCTGCTTTCCGGGAAGCGCATCAAGGGTGAATCTTGCCGTCACTTCAGCCGTACGTACCGCCCCGTGACTGACGACAAGGAACTGGATGGCGATCAACGCAAGGAACAGCACGAAACCTACAACGTAATTGCCGCCAACCACGAATTGCCCAAACGCCTCGATGACACTTCCGGCCGCGGCAGTCCCCTCGCTTCCGTGGAGCAGAATACGTCGACTGGAGGCGATGTTAAGAGACAGTCTGAAGAGGCTCAGCAGGAGAAGCAGCGTTGGAAATACCGACAACTCCACTGCTTTGCGGACCTGGACCGCAGTAAGAAAAACTAAGACTGCGGCGGCCATCGAGCATGCGAGCAGCAGATCCACGATGGCCGCTGGAAGAGGAATAAGCATCACAAAAACGATGCTGATTGCCCCGATCGGCAGTCCGAGCTCGCGTATTCGCTCCAAAGCTACCGGCCACCATGCACCAGGCACAGGACGTTGAATCTCCTTATTCGCTAATTGTGAAGACTCAGCTGGCATACCTTTCCACCTTTCTCGCCTCCACTATGCAATCCGCGCTTCATGACGTCTGAGTTGGAGCCGCATCGCGAGTATTCGGATAATCCCCACCACTCATTCCGCGATTGTTTCTTGCCGATCTCTTGGCCTCTCGAGCAACATCCGCTTCGCGCTCCCGCATACGATCTTCCATTTCCTTCCGGTAAAGAAAGGCAAGAATGCCTGCCACAGCAGCGTACAACTCCATGGGAATACTCTGGCCGGCATCAACTGAACGATAGAGTGAACGGGCAAGCGGTGGATTTTCGATGATGGGAACACCAGCCCATTGGGCTTCTTCCCTGATCTGCATGGCGACAAGGTTTCTACCTTTCGCCAGAACCTTTGGAGGGTCCATCGCAACAAAATCAAACATAAGCGCGACTGCATAGTGAGTAGGATTGGTAAGTACCACTGTAGCTTTCTTGACATCCGCCCTCAGCTGTCGTTTCCGCATCTGTCTCTGTATCTGACGTATGCGGCGCTTGATCTGCGGACTGCCTTCGCTTTCCTTCATCTCATCCCGCACATCCTGTTTGGTCATTTTCAACCTGCTCTCGCGTGCCCGCCAGTTGTTCAGGAAATCGATTGCGCTCCAGATCGCCATCGCAACTGCAGTGCTCAGAAGCAGGCTGTAGACGTTTTCGAACAGCCGCATACATTGACGGAAGTTGCTTGTCGGATACATTTGCTGATGGCTGATTTTGTGCAATACCATGGTCCCCAAGATCGCGGCAGGTATCATGGACTTGCTTAGTCGTACGAGCGCCTGCGCGCCAAGCAGATGTTTTGCATTGTTTATCGGATTCAGCCTTGACCATTTCGGCGAAAGCGCTGTAAAGGATATTTGGCCGCCGCCCTGCATGACACCAATCACAAGCGCGCCTGCCACAGTGGTTCCAGCGAATAATAGCAGGGGAGAAAGTGTGTGGAGCACGATCGAACGACAGCGATCTGCGATCTCCGCGGTAGTCATATGCGCTGAGTTGGCCGCCGACACGAGTGCCATCGACGAGTGAAAGCCCGCTTTCCATGCGCGAGTCCAGATCGAGCACAGTGCATGCAGTGAAAGAACTCCGGCAAGCATTGCTGCAGCTGTGTTCAACTCACGACTGACCAGGCGATCACCCTGGTCGACTGCCTTTTTCCGCTTCTGCGGGCTTGCCTTCTCTGTGCGCTCTCCGGCCATCGGATATCCTAAGCCCCGAACACCCGGACCACAGTGGATTGCGCGCAGTCCAGAAGCCACGAGAAGCGTCGTTCGATGAAAAGCGCCCACGCCGAGAGGGAGACCATGAGGACGACGTACCCCATCACGGTCTTTGCCGGCACCGTGAGGGCCATGACCGGCAATTGTGGTGACAGTCTTGACAGGAAAGCGATCGATACTTCGACCAGCACTGTCGCGGTGACCAAAGGTGCCGCGAGCTGAAACGCCGCCAGAATGATTCCGCCGACCATTGGAATCAGCAGCTGAAGCGAGTCTGTTCTTAAACTCTGTCCTCCGAGCGGTACCGCACTGTACGTGCGCAAGAGTCCGCCGATCATTGCCCGGTCGGCGCCGGTGCTGACCAGCAAAGTCGTCGTCATCATCTGAAACATGGAAGAAAAGAGTGAAGTCTCAATGTTGCTGCTGGGGTCTAACAGGTTAACAAGGGTTAAGCTTGTCTGTAGCCCTGCAAGCTGTCCAGCGGTATTAGCCAGTTCCATGACAAGGGACAGCACCAAGCCGAAAACCAGCGAAATGACCATCTCCCGCGCCAGTGACATCACTCCAATGTCCAAGTGGCCACTGGACTGACCGACGACAATCGGCCCTAACGCGAGCGTCATTGCAAAAAGGAGTACTGCTTTAAGACGCGGGGCGATAGCCGCTGATGAGAAGCATGGCGCGAAGACAAACAGGCCTCCGAGACGAATACCAACCAGCACAATACCGCTCACGGTTTCAATGGTCGTCATTGGTTGCGTCACTGCGGGCAGGTAGACTCAATGGTCGAGGAACCGGCTCAAGTCTGTAAGTAATAGCGTGGTAAAAGCTGTCAGGTGACGGAGGTACCAGGGCATTCCAATGAATACGACTGCAGCCACTACCAGCAGCCGCGGCACTATCGAGATCGTCTGGTCCTGGATTGAGGTCAGGGTTTGCAGAAAACTCACTATGAGGCTGGTGAGACTGGCAGCTAAGATCACGGGAGAAGCGATGATGATAGCCTCCCTGAGCACATCTCGAAACACATTAGTTACCTGATCCGGTGTCAAGTTTCCTCTAGAAGCTCTTCAGTAGGGAGTTCGCGAGCATGTTCCATCCATCTACCACCACGAAAAGAAATATCTTTAAAGGAGTTGAAATCGTCACCGGCGGGAGCTGCATCATGCCAATTGATGTCGTAATGGATGCTACGACGATGTCGATTAGGAGAAAAGGCAGGAAGAGGATTGCACCAATCTGGAAGCCAGAACGCAGCTCCGACAAGATATACGCAGGCACAACTATCCGCATAGGCAGATCAGTTGCTGTGCGCGGTCTCGTTTCCCTGTCGGCCGCCGCGAAGACTGCGAGGTCCTTCTCGCGCGCGTAGTGCAACATGAATGCTTTGGGTGGTAGAACTCCAAGTCGAATCGCTTCCCAACCGTCGATTTTCCCCGCCTGATACGGGACGATCGCCTGTTGATTGACGGCGATCAGTACCGGTTGCATCAAAAACCAGGTCATCATGAGGCTGAGTGCGATTAAGGTCTGATTGCTTGGAGCAGTCTGCGTGCCGAGCGCCTGCCGCAAGAAATGAAAGACAATAAGCAGTCTTACCATCGGTGTTGTGGAAAGTACTATTGCGGGCAGAAGCGTAATTACTGTGAGCGTGAAGACTATGGTCCAGGGGATGTCCTGGCTCTTCATTGTCCCACTCAACAATTGCTGGAGAGGGACGAAGCTGTCGCCGGTTAAGAGAAAACGGGACGCATTGAGTGTTAGTGCCAAGTTCTCCATTATTGCGCTCTCTGCCGCGATTGCTTTTGCTCGCCACTATCGCCCTCAATTTTGATCATGGAGTGAATACTCTCGGTCCCGGCAGCTATCAGAAATCTCGAATTGCCGACCTCAATCAAAATCAGGCTCTTTCCAGCACCGAGAGGTAAGCGTCCTACGATGACAATGTCCGCGGTCTTGAGGTTGCGCGAGCGGGCTTTCTCCACAAAGATTCTCGTGATCGAACGCAGGCTGGTATCGCAACAGTCACGAAGCCATGCGCGGAAAAAGCCCTCGCGATTCCGGGATTGGACCGATGTGTTCATTTGGTCAGGAGATACGCGTGACACGGACAGAGCGCTTATGATCAGCGATCGCAAACTCCGCCCAGGCGAGGCGCACCGAGCCGGCAGCCACAGGGAGATCCTCTGAGGCAGCCCATGTGCTCGAAACAATCGTCCCCGCATGCAGCGAAGCAAGCGAATGTATTTTAAAACCTGCAATAGGAATGCGGACATGGAGCGTGATAGGCATTCCTGCAAAGGAGCCTATAAGATGACTCTGCAGTGAAGCCGCTGCCATTTCGTTCTGAGATGTCCCGGCTGAATCGCCCTCTATCTCCTTAAGATATCCGCGGGGCGCATTTGCAGTGGCAAAGGAAAGCCCGGAAACATCCTCACTACGCTTGTCAGCCGCGATTACGTTACCCATACAAGTATGAGTGCACTTCAGATGCCATCGGAGCAGAGCTATCTTAGGATTTCCTAAGATAGCTGCGCTCAGGGTTGAGTATCGTAACGCCCCCTTTATTAATGAATCATATTGATTGTTTCCTGGGTTATGGTATCGAAGGTTGTGATCGATTTTGAGTTGGCCTCAAAAGCTCGCTGTGCCACGATAAGGTCCGAAAACTCTGCGGATATATCCACATTGGAACCCTCGAGCGAGTCACCTTGAATTTTGCCGTTTCCATTCGACCCCGCTACCCCGACCGCCGCGGCCCCGGAAGAAAGCGTGGTCTGGAAGGCGTTGCCCCCAGCCTCAGTGAGGCCCTGCTGATTGGCGACGTCTCCTACTGCGATCTGGCCAACGGCGGACGTTTCACCGTTACTGTATGTCGCAGAGATCGTTCCATCACTGGACACAGTAAAGCCGTTGTAGATCCCACTCGGAAAACCGTCCTGGCTGTTGGCGCTCACGGAAGACTTTCCAGAAGTCTGGGTGATCAATGACGTCCCACCTGGTCCCTCGATTTGCAAGCTGAACTTCAATGGTGCTGCACCGTCGGTCAGTCCGGGAAAAGTGATGTTCGTCAAGCTGGTAGATGAGGGTGGCGTGAGAGCAGCGCCAGCGGCCCCCAAAACAGTTGTCGTCCCGGTAGCATTGGTCGTACTCGCCAGATTTCCGTTGGCGTCAAAGGTGAAGTATCCGGTGACGTTGGCTGGCGTAGACGTGCTGCTGGTATCACCGGCCGGGAGGGCGATGCTGTAACTCCACGTGTTTTGAGCCGTTTTTGTCATGGTTGCGGTCATGGTATGAGCAACGCCGAGCGAATCATAGACCTGCATAGTGGCCGGCACAATGGCCTGGTTCGCAGAATTGGGATCAAGGTTGGCAGTAAAAGATGCCAGTGACGTCGCTTGTGCCTGCTGCGTCTGTCCAACGGGCAGAGTGATGGCAAAAAGAGTCGCGTTGGTATTTACGACGCCATTGGACGCCGGGTAACCCATCACCGAGGCGCCATTCGCCGTAACCAGAGCACCGGTATTGGTCAAACTGAAGTCGCCATCGCGCGTCAACTGGGTTGTTCCGCCGGCGTCCAGAACAAAGAAGCCGTTTCCGTTGAGGGCCATGTCTGTCGAGGTGGTCGTTGAGCTGATCGGGCCGCCGCTGAAGTCAGTCTTAGTTGCGGCCACACCCACGCCTGATCCAACCTCGAGTGGGTCATCCGCACCGTTGCTCCCCAATTGCTGGTAAAAAAGCGTGGCAAAATTAGTGGTCTGCGCTTTGAAACCGGTGGTCGTCATGTTCGCCAGATTGTTCGCGATTGTGTTTAAAGAAGTATTGTCGGACTCGAGCCCGGTGAGTGGAATAGAAAATGATGGCATGGATATCTCTCCTTTTAGGATCGTTGGAAGTCGTGATTCTTGTCGTAAACCACTGCGGATACGTCGCAACACTCAGCTGTCGTGGCGACTTAAACTTTGAATGACACTCATGTCCTGCCTGCCGACTCTTCGACTGGCGATAGATAGATCTGATCTTCGATGGGCAGTTGCCTGGTTTTGAGAGACGTCTTACTTGGGGGTGAGATCCTGATTAATTGAAATCAGCTGTTGAAGACTATTCACTTGGACTAATTGGTCAATATAGGCATTTGGGTCTTGGGTTGAGGTTGGGTCCTGGTTTTTCAATTCTGTGACAAGCAGAGTGAGAAAATCGCTGGAAGTGATTGTTCCTGCGCTAGCTGCCGAACTCGTCGTGGAGGTGGGTGCAGTCTTGGCCGACACTCCATCCTTCCTGCTTGCCGATGCGGTCGAAACGGGTAGTGCTGAAGCTCGTTCATTTAAGCCGGCGACGGTGTCATAAGTGGTCATTTGCTCTCCTTGAGGTCTGCAGTCTATCTGCAACAGCTTGTTGTGGTCTGAGCCTTATGCTCTAAGATTGATTCGTCCAATTTGCAAGTCGCGGCTCTCCAGAGCATGCGCGAAGGGCAACTGTTGGGTAGTCAGATCAGGCCCCACCTGCGGTTGCTCAGGTTCCTTGCTATCTTGGGGAGAATGACCCCTCTGACCTGCTTCCATGTTGATCGTCACCTGTTTGAGTGGTACTCCACCTTCCGCCATGAAGGCATGCAATGATGGCAGCTGCGTACTGATCGAACTCGCCGAGTCAACTGTGATGGTGGACATGCTCGCATTGATTTTTCCGTCAACTAATCTAGCGCTCACTGTCGATACACCCTGCCCCGTTTCCGGCACGCCTGCCTCCAGGTTCCTAATACTAGGTGTGAATCGCAGGTGGTGCGGTCCTGTGAATGTGTCCATTCTCTGAAAGGGATTGTCTATCGTGGAATTTGGGTCATCCGCTTGATTGTGTTTCAGCGTGCCATCGCTGCTCAGTGTGCGGGCTGAATCAACAGGGAGCTTTTCAGTTTTCTGAATTGCTATTGCGTTATCCAGATCGCTCAGCGGCAGGCCGTCTTCGGCCGGTTGTCCGGTCGTATGCGCTCGAACGTGTTGCGTTAGCGTTCCCGCCAACAAAGGAGAGTACTTTAAGTCGTGACTACCTTGTTTGACGGACGATGATGACACCACGACCGCTACCGCGCCGAGCGGATTTGAGCTATTGCCCGTGGTTCTATGCACCGCGCCAACAAGATCTGATCCGATTGTCTCCGGCACGACTTGAGTAGTTGCTACAGAGCCTGAGCCTGAAGATGCTACGTGTTTATTCACACTGCGAAGCACCGGACCTGCGCCTAGTGGCGTCACGACCTGTGTCGAAGGTTTGAAAACCGCAATCGAGGGCGCCTCGTCTCCATGTGCACTGCTGATCAATACACCCGTTGAACCTGTCATCGAAGGTGATATAAGCAGATCCGTGACGCCCTGCCCGGACTTCTGAATAAGGGCGTTCATCATCAAATCCGGACCTAGCTTCTGTTTTGCGGTACCTGTACGAGGTAAGGTGACATCACTCGAACCCCGTGTGATGCTTGGGGGGTCTGCATGCCTGTCTAATTCCAGTTTGCCAATGCTCACCTCGCCAGCAGTTAGATCAACGCCAACTTGCATCCCACTGAAATTCGAAGAATCTGGACGGTCAACTCCATCTTTCAACCAGTCCTCCTGATCAAGGTCATCTCTGAAATCTCCTTCCTCGACAATCGTTGGGTTTTTCAGAGATACAGAATCAAAAACTGCGGAGACGGTACCTGCCGGGCGTGACTGGCGTTCTGCCAACGCAATGCTCATGTTTTCCGAAACGCCCTTTCCCGGTGCAACCCAGCCACGGCTAACGGAAGCACCAGCTGTCCCTGCTGAGTGCTTGCTTAAGAAACCGCGAGTGTTTTGACCTGGAATGACAGACGCTGACGACATCGACCTGCCATCCGGCAAGTTGTTCTGGACATCAACCCTATGAGCTTTCTTAAGGACTGTCGGAGGAGGACTTTTTGCACTGGACGCAAATGCCACATGCGTGGACAGGGGTACCGAGGGTGCAGCGCTCGTGAAGGGCAGTTGTATCGGAGCTTGGTGAGAACGATCAAAGCCAGCCTTATCTTTGACCGTCGAAACACCCCGTGAGCCAAACTTAGATCCACCCGCTTTGTGAGCCAACCCCGAATTCTCAGTGTGCTTGGTCTCACTAACTACCTTGGTAGCTCCGAGGACAGGCAACTTCGAATAGAGGGCATCAGGCGTAGCCGAATTCCGCAGGCCCTGCACGTGATCATTCGGACATGCAGAATCATCATCTTTCTTGGCGCGGACCTCTTGGCTATTATTGGAGGATGAATTCCAGTCGTGACGCGACATCGAGGCGTTGAAAGACTGTGTTGATGTTTGCGCATCGCCCTTCGAGGACAATGTTAAGAGACCACGAGGTGACGCGGTCGAGCCTGTCATCTTCGCGGTGGGATCGGAATCGAGTTTTTGCATCTCGCTCCGGAACTCTAATTGTGACCCCACCTGAGAACTTACCTCAGGAGCCACTGAGAGCACTTGGGTCGTCAATACCGAGGAGAGATGAGAGAGCGATGACGCAGTTGAGAAATGTTGCACGCCCTGTCATAGCAACTGCATAGCCAAATAAGTCTTATGAATCTATGTAAACTTAAAGACAACGACATTCGACATGACGAAAGGCGTCAGACTAGTCTTCGTTTTCTCGAAAGAAATGTGTCGTCGAGAGACACCTGTTCAAGTCGAAGCAAAGACTTAGACCGTCCTGACTGTAAGTTTTCGGCTATCTCTGCACATTTTAGCTTCTCGACCTTCGAAGACAAATACATATGAACGCGTTGATTGTATTCACCCTGTCGGAGATGTAGTTCACCCTTGCAAACATCAACTGTTTCCGTAAGCCCCATGATCGTCTGAGCCCGCAGAGCAGCGGAGGTTAAGTCTCCGCTTTCCCATTGCCGCGATTGGTCTGCTTTGGCATTAGCCATTTCAGAATCCACCGTACTTATAAGGTATTCAAAAGTTTCCAGGCGATGACGCGCCTTGAACATTTCCTGCTCAGCAGCATCCTCTTGAATAGTCCTTAGATAAAGCAGGCGTTGATACTGCTTACGCGAATTGATCATTGAGCCAAGGCCTGCAACTTTATTGTTGTGTCTTCAAACAGTGCGGTTTCTTCCGGTTTTTGCTGAAGGAAAGAGCGAATTCCAGGACGCAAGGCGATAGCTTCATCCAATTCTGCATCTGTGCCCATCTTATAGGCTCCAATCTTGATCAAATCTTCAGCCTTGGAAAAGACCGTCATCGCTCGCCGAATGCGCGACGCATCTTGACTATGCCGCTCGCTGACGACTGAAGACATCAAGCGGCTGACGGAGCTTGTCACATCAATCGGTGGATACCATCCCTGAAGTGCAAGGTCTCTTGACAAAATGAAGTGTCCGTCAAGAAACGAGCGAGCCGCATCAACAATGGGATCTTCCTGATCGTCGCCTTCCATCAAAACTGTATAGATGCCGGTTATGCTCGCCGTCCGAAATCGGCCAGCACGTTCAACAAGCTTTGCGATTTTCGAGAAGACAGAAGGTGTATATCCCTTGCTTGTCGGGGGCTCATTGTTTGCGAGACCTACTTCCCGAGCTGCCATTGCGTATCGGCTAAGTGAGTCTATGATAAGCAATACATCCTTACCCTGGCGCTGGAAATATTCGGCTACGCTGGTGGCGCTTTCGGCAGCCCTCATCTTCAGTAATGGAGATTGATCTGAAGTTGCTACGATAATTACAGTCCGTTTGAGGCCGTCATTACCAAGCGTCCGCTCGGTCATTTCGGTAACTTCCCTACCCCGCTCGCCGACCAAACCGATGACGCATATCCTATTTGCGCAGGAACGAGCCAACATACTGATAATCGTGCTTTTTCCCACACCCGAGCCACCGAAAACGCCAATCCGTTGGCCTTCGCCTATTGACAACATGCTATCGATTGCGCGGATGCCAGTCTGATAGGGTCGGTTGATCGGGACTCGATCGAATGGCAACGGAGGCGGTTGAGAAAGAGCCACGAGCGCAGCCGCTGAGATTGCACCTTTACCATCGATCGGAATGCATTGTGCATTGACGACGCGTCCAAGTAGCGCCACACCGACACCTATCCGTGCCGGTTGTCCTGTTCCCACGACCTCGTCACCATAGCGCACGACAGCCGTCTCGAATAACATGATGAGCATCCGTTCTTTGCGGAAGCCAACGATCTCTCCCAGCGCGTGCCCACCGCTCTTAGGACGAATTTCGCAAACCTCACCCACGTTACCCAGTGGACCGGTCGCTTCGAGCCATTGACCATTTGCTTCGGTCACAATTCCACGCCAGGGTGTCGAGCTAAAATAGCTCAGTGACTTCGTCCAAGGCCCTGAAAACTCGATCAAGGAAGACATGGTCGCGACTCGCCTTCGCCGAGCATTCGCTTGAAACGATTTCCTATTTCATTCAATTGCATCTCTGCACTGTAGTCAGCGTTCCCGAAAGCGGTTTCGACACGACACATCCCCTCATGCAGGGCCGGGTCGATCGAGATGACCGCTGAGACGATTCCCCCCTCGACAGCTCCAAAAAGGTTGAGCCATGAGAGATGATCGGTTGGGGATACTTTCAGAGTCATGATTCCTTCTACCGGCGATTCGGCAAGGCAAACACGAACCGTTGCCGCGAGCGAAAGGCTATCGATTTGAATTCGACTGCATAAGATCTTCTCTGCAATTCTCAGGCTGAGAGCGACGATTTTCGGCTGTATCCTGCGCTCCAATTCAGAACGGAAGTTTGCAATTTCTTTAAGCGCCGCTAGTACGGATATCGTGTTCTTATTTTTCTCGTATTTAAAAGCCTCCATTGTTGATTCCCTTCCCGCCTGGTAACCCCTGCTCTCAGCCTCATTCTTCAATTCCTGCTCTGAGAAGTCAGACAAAAGCACGCGTGACCCATCGCCAACCATCGCCGGTTCGTTGGAAACATTTTGTTGATGTTCGTTGCTACTACCAAGCTTCGGCACTCGGTCGATCAAGACTTCGACTAAGGGCAGCCGACTGGGGGGCAGAGCTGTATCTTTTGCAGTATCGTGATTGTTAACAGCCGGTCTATACACAAGACTTCTCATCGCGCTGTGATCGTTCTCGGTACTTGACATTGAGCTCTCCAACTAAGATCAAGCCATCATAGAATCATCTTGTTCAATTCGAAGTACAATCTTTCCCTCTTCCTCTAGTTTGCGAGCCAGAGCAAGAATTTCCTGTTGTGCAGACGCAATGTCCTTAGACCGCACAGGTCCCATGATTTCCATGTCCTCCTTCAGCATTTCAACGGCCCGTGCCGACATTGCCTGGAAAGCATGGGACTTGAGATCTTCGGTACAGTTTTTCAAAGCTAGAGCCAATCGTTTTTTGTCGACCTGGCCCACCACTTCTCTCATGCTTGCGGGGGGGACAGAGATCAGATCTGCAAAAGTAAACATAAGATGTCTGATCTGTATCGATACTTCAGGAGAAGACTCCTCTATTCGCTCAAGAATTTTTTTCGCCGCATCAGCATTAACCCTATTTAATAAATCTGCGACAGCCTTAAAACCTGAATACGACTTTCGATGTGGGTCGACCACACTCTCCAAGCGCTGGTGAAGAATGAAAGCTACTCGTTGCGCCATTTCTGGAGAGAATTGCCGCATCTCGGCGAGTCTCTGAACCGCCGCGACACTTTGCTCCTCTCTGAGGCTGTCGAGTACCTGAGATCCCTGTCGTGGGTCTAGATGGGCAAGCACCAGCGCGACAGTTTGTGGATGTTCGGCGTCAAGAAACTTCCCTAGCTGTTGAGGATCAACCTTTTGCAGCATGGCGAGATCTCCGTGGTTTTCCTGTTGGGAGCGACGAATTTGAGTAAGCAAATCTTCAGCTCGCTGTTTACCAAAAGTCTCTATGAGCAGTTTGGTAGCGTAGGAAACACCCCCTTGATTTACGTATCGGTTGGTAACTAACAATTCGTGAAACTCTTGCAAGACACGATCGGATACAGCTTTTTGAGTGGTCGTTAGGAGGGATATCTCTGCAGTGACCCGCTGCACTTCCTCTTCCCCAAGGTTTTGGAGAAGCTTCTTTGCAGAAACATCTCCAACCGCCACCATCAGAATAGCGGCCTTACGTAGACCTTGCATGCCGGAAATGTTGGATTCAATCACTAATTCTGACTCCGGATGTTGTGTTCCTCATGCCAATGTTCACCTGGTTCCTGCCTGAGGTCCTGTCATTCTGCTCTGATCCAAGTCTGCAGGATACGTGCGCTTTGCGCAGGGTCAGTCTGGATGTGCGCTGCCACCTCTTCGAAAAGCCCTTTTGAATTTACGCTCGCAAGCTCGGTTTTCTCGCTTTCCTGTAGAACTGCGTGACCTGTGCTGTCGATAGTCTTCCCATGCGCTAGCTGCGTTTTCAGTGCAAGAACAATTGGTCTTATAACAAGGAGCAACACACACATCATCACAACGGCTACGCAAACATCCTTGACGACTGATGCATTGACACTGAAATGTTGGATCATCCCTTTGATCAAGCCCACCTTTGAAACCGCATTAGATTCAAAAATGAAGTTCTGTACGATGACACTGTCCCCCCGCGCGCTATCGAAACCAATGGCAGCCTGGGAGAGATTGGAGATCTGCTTGAGTTCATCCGCGCTCCATGATTTGGTGATCAAAGGTTTCTTTGGATCCCTGTCTGGGACTAATCGATCATTGAGAATAACGGCAGCAGTTATTCGGCGAATGCTACCGGAATTCTCAAGAGAATGCTCAGTCTTCTTAGAGGCTCCGTATGTCCCACTCTCTTGCTTACTGCTCTGAGCATCCGCCTTGGACGCTGGGAACAAAGGCGGTTTTTGATTTGGAGTATTACTTGCGGTACCTGGAACACCGACTGCCAGTGCTTGCTCTCCTGCAGTCTGCTCCGAGCGCTGCATCGAAAGGGTGACCACAGAGGCAGGGTCAAAGTCTTCATTCACCACGTCATGAGATGATAGGTCATAATCCACGTTTACAGTAGCGCGTACATTACCGACGCCGACAATGGGCTCAAGAGTCTGCAGGATATGATCTGACAACTCTCGCTCATAGAGGTCACGGCTATCGGAGAGGGACCCGCTTGCGCCTAGCGTGCGACCGTCGGCATCCACGAGGGCTACATTCCCACGGTCTAAGCCATCTACAGCGTTCGCAATCAGCGATTTGATCGACTCGGCTTCATCGTTGGTGAGTCGTTTAGTTTTCAATCTGATGACTACAGAAGCCTTGGAATCGCGTTGACTCTCAGAAAATAGTGAGTCATGTGGGAGAACCAAGTGAACGCTCGCAGAGTCGACATCACTAATGCTGTCTATTGTTTTTTCTAGCTCGCCTTCTAACGCTCTCTGGTAATTGACCTTATCGTCGAAATCTGATCCTGCCCAATCAGGCTTATCGAACAACTCATAGCCCATTCTGCCACTCTTACCGGCGGCTTTCGAAGCGGAAGCGAGCCGTGCTTTGTCTAGTTCTTCGCTTGGAACGCGAAGTGAAGTTCCGTCGCTTGAGACATCGTATGCGAGGCTTGCACTGCTGAGGACCGTAGCAATTTGACGAGCTTCATCAGGCGATAGCCCAGCGTATAGTGTTGACCAAGTGGGGCGAAGAGACCACCAAGTCGCGGTTCCAACGACGACAATAAATGCTGCGAAGGCATAGACTGCCTGCATCCTCTGACGAGATGAGAAACTTCTCCAATGTGAGAAGAGCTGTTCGCGGATAGTATTCATCGACAAAGATGGAATCCTAAAGAGCAGCGCGAAGACGTGTAGCCTGATCTTGCGGGTTTAGGCTGGAAGTACTATTCAAAGTCAAAATTGCATGCTCATGACCTGTTGATACGCACCTAAAGCCTTGTTGCGCACTGCAAGAGCGAGATCGAAGGACAGAGATGCTTTCTGAGTTGCAATCAGAGCTGTGTGAATGTCTGTACCATCGCCGCTAAGCAGGCCCTTTACTTTCGACGACGAATCTTCCTCGGTTTCTTGGAGGTTTGTCACTGCCTGCTGCAGGATATTGCCAAATGAGCCGACGTGAGATGGAAGAGAAGCTGGATGCAGGACGTCACTGAAATCCGATGTCTTCAGCATTCCATTTATAGCGGAGTTCCATACTATTTGCATTTAATCTCCTATTTCATAATTTCGAGAGAACTTGCGATCATCCCTTTGGTTGCCTGGATCGCAGAGCTGTTCAGACCGTAGGCTCGTGAAGCGCCAACGAGGTCGACCATCTCGGTAAGTGGATTGATATCTGGAAACGACACAAATCCATTTCGGTCTGCGTCAGGATGCTGTGGATCGTAACGCTGAATCGGCGGAGCCGTATCAGAAACCACAGCGGTCACAGTGACACCGCCGTTTTCACTATTGCCGGCAAACATATCTTTGAAGATGGGTGTCGTTGTGCCCTCACCAGCAGATTGAAAAATCACCTGCTGTCGAACGTACGGGCCGCCGGTAGAGGTTCTCGTGGTTTCGGCGTTGGCCATATTGACTGAGATAACTTCCGCTCTGATTCGCTCAGCTTTGAGCGCGGAAGCACTTACATTCAACACATTAAAAAGGTTCATTTCCTTCTATCCCCCGGGCCCCGGTTGCTACTTGGTGTCGGAATGAATTGCGTCAGAAATCTGTGTAATTTGCTGTCTTAGCAGCGCAATCCCAGTCCTGAACTTCAACTGGGCTTCGGACATGCGCATACCTTCTCGATCCATCGAAACATTGTTTCCGTCAGGTCGACTGACTAAGCCGTCGACGAGTGATTGACCGGTAAGCGGGATCAAGCCTCCACCTTGTTTGGTTTGCTGGTCTTCTCGCAGAGCGACCATCATCTGCACATCGAAATCCAAGCCTCGGGTTTTGTATCCTGGGGTATCAATGTTTGCCATGTTCTCGGCTGTCATTTTCAGTTGAAGCACCGCAGTGTCCAGATAATGTTCCAAAAGTCCGGTCACACCTGTTTCCATCTTCATAAAGCGCCCTCCTGTTTAGAAAATCATTTCAACTCTTCCACCAATTTGCCACTTGGGTAGATGTCAAGGTTTTTCGATCAGTGAGGCAAACTCGATCTCATGATCTGTAATCTCTCGCTGGCTATCTGAAAGTATGAAGGCACGTTCGACTACATGCGCTAATTCGCGTACGTTGCCGGGCCATGAATGGCCTTGCATCTTCGCCATCGCGAGAGCCGAAATCCTCGCATGTTCAGGTCTTATCAGCAGCTTGGCAAGAAAGAACTCAGCAAGAGCAGGTAGATCGTCGATGTGCATGCTCAGCGGAGGCGTTTCAATCAAAAACACTGCAAGGCGGTAGAAGAGATCCGCCCGAAAAGCGCCGTTAGTGGAGAGCAAACCGAGGTGCTGGTTGGACGCAGCGACAACCCTCGCGTCGACATGCTTGGCTTCATTGTCCCCGATTCTTTGGATTTCCCCGGATTCGAGGAAACGAAGAAGCTTGGCCT
Organism: uncultured Acetobacteraceae bacterium; assembly: GCA_964658655.1. GTDB lineage: Bacteria > Acidobacteriota > Terriglobia > Terriglobales > Acidobacteriaceae. The sequence continues at coordinate 77,581 of CAZZZL010000007.1, forward strand.
GGAGCGCGAGAGGTATCTCGCCTATCTCATCTAGAAAAAGTGTGCCTCCGGCAGCCGCCTCGATACGCCCGACCCTGTTTTGGACAGCGCCTGTGAAGGATCCCTTGGTGTGGCCAAATAACTCAGACTCGAGCAGGCTGTCAGGAATGGCGGCACAATTAACTGCGATGAAAGGACGGTTTTTTCGAAGACTGAGTCTATGTAACGCCCGAGCGACGAGTTCCTTGCCAGTTCCAGAGGCTCCTTGGATCAGGACAGGAGTCTCCCGCTCTGCGACGAGTCGAATTCGACGACACATTTCCAGAATTAGAGGGTGAGTTCCAACGAACTCCGGCATCAAGCTGGCGCTGGAAAGATGCATGCTCGTTGATTCCGCCTCGCGAGAGATCTTGTCGGGCACTGCGGGCAGCAGTGCCGGTCCTTTTGAGACATGTCGGTCTGTCACATCTTTGCCGCGCTCGACTTCATTATTCAAAGTCTTGGTTGTCGAGCAACCCAGTCCTAATGAAGATCGCACCTGGATTGGGTCACAGTCCGTGCGCCGCGGCTGTGTAGCGTCTGGTTTACGCGCACCCTGATTCACGCGGAGCGCGTAGAGAATTTCACCATTTCGACTGTTTCGGAACTTTGCCGGTTTTTCAAATATCCCATCTGTTGAGATAAGGTCCACGCACGGAAACGAAGACTCCACTTCTCTTACAAATTCCTGAATCTCAAGATCCGGAAACCATGCGTCCATTACGACGGTCGACGATATTTCAGGTCTAAGATGGGCTAAAGTGTCGACCCCACCGCATGCTTCTAGCACCCGCCATCTTAGATCGACGAGGGTAGTCCGCATGCGCTCGCGGAATTTTGTATCACCGATTGCCAAGATAGCCACAGGTGCACTCATTGAACTTCCCTCACACGACTGCCCGGCTTGTTCATGACTGGGAAGCCAATGCGGTTCCGATGCGATATCCCTGACCTCGTACAGTCGAGATAAGCGGTTGTTCGTGTGTCTCCAAAAGCTTACGGCGAAGATAATTCACATATACATCAACAACATTTGTGCTGGCCTCAGCGCCCAGCTTCCAGACGCGTTCCATTAGAAGATTGCGTGAGACGCATTTTCCCTTGTTAAGCATCAGGCATTCGAGCAGGCCATACTCTTTATTTGTTAAAGCGATCGCTAATCCATTGCGCCGAACAGAATGGTCCATTCGATTCAACTCGAGATCGCCGGCGCGAAGAACGGCCTCCGCCCCCGACTGCCTGCGCAGCAAAGCGAAACAACGCGCTCTCAACTCTCGCAGAGAAAAGGGTTTCAACATGCAATCGTCTGCGCCGAGATCAAAACATCTCAGGCGAACGTCTAAACTTGACTCACCTGTGAGGATAAGAACCGGCGCATTGCTACTCATAGAGCGCAAGGCCTGCAAGACAGCGGCACCGTCGCGCTTCGGCAACCCGAGGTCCAAAAGGGTTAAATCGGGCATTTCCGACTCGATAGCCTTTGAGGCGGCTTCTCCGTCAATACAAAGAGTGACTTCGTGTCCATCGGAGATGAGAGCACGCTGCAAGAATCCGCCTAGTGCACGATCATCTTCTGCGATCAGAACTCGATTTGTGGTGGTCATGGGAGGCTCGAAGTGGAATTGAGGTGCAACTCCACTTTCTTGCTTTGTGGAGGCGACATCAATAGAGATTTGTTCGCTTTCTCTTCGCGACTTTCAAAATGGGAAGATGTTGAGGATCGTTCCCGTTTCGGGCCGCATTGGAGTCGCGCCGGCTCTAAACTTTGCACTTGATTATTCGCTTTTTATTCGCTAAGCTGCAACTTATGTCAGTGACCCGTCGCCAAAGGCAAGTTCTCGACTTCATCAGTGAATTCGTTCAGAAGAATAGCTACTCGCCTTCTTTTGAGGAAATTGCACGGGGTTTGGATCTCCGGTCACTGGCGACAGTTCATAAACATGTCAGCAATCTTCAGAAGAAGGGTCTGCTGCAGCGAGCTCATAATCGCAGCCGATCAATCGACGTTCTCCCTGCCAAGGCACGGACCAAGATCTCCGACTCGTTGCCTTTGATGGGCCGGATTGCAGCTGGTCGGCCCGTCGAAGCAGTAGAAGTAGCGGAAAGTATCTCTCTCGGAGATATTATTGGCACGAGAGATGTATTTGCGCTGCAAGTAAAAGGCGATTCGATGTGCGATGAACACATTTTGGATGGCGACTTTGTCTTGATTGAGAAAGTGAATTCCGCGCGGGAGGGCGAAATTGTCGTGGCTCTTGTGAGGGGGTCCGAAGCCACCTTGAAGCGGTTTTATTTGGAGGGAGACGTAGTTCGGCTTCAGCCTTCTAACGCTGAAATGAAGCCTATTTACGTACCCGTAAAACAGGTAAGCATTCAGGGCAGAGTGCTTGGGATGATGCGGAAGTACAAATAGAGGACTTTGAAGCAGGGTGGAGCCAAACGCAGACAGGCGGTCTGGCTACACCGGTGGATGTGCCTTGGCTACGCCAGAACACGCAGAATACTTTTCTCAATCGTATCTTTCGGGACAAACCCTACGATCTGGTCAGCCACTTTGCCATCCTTGAAAAGCAGCAGCGCGGGAATTCCACGAATACCGTAACGCATTGGCGTGGCTGAATTCCGATCCACGTCCATCTTCATTACCTTCAACTTACCTTCGTACTGTGTCGCCACCTCGTCTACGACGGGCGCCAAGGCCCTGCAAGGACCACACCAAGCTGCCCAGAAATCGACAAGTACGGGTTGAGCGGACTGGAGTACGTCCTGCTCGAAGCTTGCGTCACTCACTTCAGTTACTGCGTGAACTGCCATTATTCCTCCATGTATATCAAACGTCGAGGCTACCGCTCGAAGTAATGAGATGCCAACACAAGTGTGGAAGTCGCAAGGGGTGCTTTTGTCGCACATCCAGAATCTACAGAAGTCCTTGGAATTCGTCGATAACAAATTGTAGGCGGGCCGCCCTGAAGCTCTAACCTAAACTATACATAACGTTCGACCAATCAATTATTTGCAGCCAATACTGGCGGCTTAGCTTTAAGGAAAACGCTGATCAGCTCAACTCCCGTGCGACCACGAAGACTCTCTGTGATGGCAGCAGTGGCCTGGGAGAAATTGTCCATCTGGATCAGTGCAAGAACTGCCGGACCTGCACCGCTGAGGGCAACGCCAAGGATGCCGCTGCGGCCAGTATGAGGTAAAAGGAGGGGTAGCAATGGGCAGACCTCGCCTCGGTACGGCTGATGGAGCCGATCAGCCATGGCAAAAGAGAGCAGATCGCCTCGTCCACATTGAAATGCAGCTGTCAGCAAGGCGACATTCTGAATATTCGTTACAGCGTCGGAGCGTGGATAGCTGGAAGGAAGAATTGCCCTCGCTGCGCTCGTTGAGAGGGGCTGATCGGGCAGCACCAGGATCGCTGCCCAATCAGCCGGCGGATCAATCGACACGGCTCGCATTGCATCGCCGGTGCCGCCTGCAACCGTGAACCCACCCAGCCAGCATGCGCAGGCATTGTCCGGATGACCTTCAAGATCACACGCCTTTCGAAGGATCTGGTCGCCACTCCAGCCGAGGCCGCCGAAGTGATTTGCAAGCGCGATCCCTGCCAGTCGGGCAGATGCGGATGAGCCAAGGCCCATACCAATGGGAATTTCGTTGACCAGGCGAATGGTTAGAGGCACTGGACGGACACCCGAAGCCTTCAGAATATCCTCATAAACGGCCAACATCAGATTGCGATTGAGACGAGTACATACCTCAATATTTCGGCCTGTTGCGCTGATGGAATAAGTATCTGCCGCCTCGGCCCAGACATCGAGATATAACTCCACAGCCAACGCAACGGCGTCAAATCCAGGACCCAGGTTTGCTGACGTTGCCGGGAGGCGGATGTGGAATGTCTTCATGCGGACCGGGCTTCCAATGTCTTCAGCACGGCAGACACGGTAGCTTCCAAAATCTGCGCGGGCTGCTGGAGCTCCGCGATTGTCTGAGGCATTGAAACCAGCTCTTCCGGACGAAGAAGTTCGCCACGATGAAAATCGATCGTGTAGTCAGCGTCTTTCAGGGTGTGTCCGGTGAGTAACAGCACAACCGACTGCCCCGGCCTTACTTTTCCTGCTCGAATGAGCTTCTTAAGTCCGGCGAGCGTGACGGCTGACGCAGGCTCGCAACCAATCCCTTCTCGTCCGATCTCCGCCTTGGCGACCGCGATCTCGGCCTCAGAAACCTGCTCGCAGAAGCCCCCGGTCTGGCGTACGATCTTGGCAGCTTTTTTCCATGACGCGGGATTGCCTATGCGAATTGCTGATGCCCGCGTGTCGGCAACAACGGCTTCGAGATGCTCACCGTTCGTTGTCAGAAGACTTGAATAGAAGGGATTCGCGCCCTCGGCCTGTACAACGGAAATCTGTGGCAGACGGTTAGTCAAGCCAAGATGCTTCATTTCGAGAAAGCCTTTGCCAAGCGCGGAGCTATTGGCAAGGTTTCCGCCGGGCACGATGACATGATCGGGCACATCCCAATCGAATTGTTCGGCAATTTCAATCGCAGGCGTCTTCTGTCCCTCAAGTCGATAAGGGTTTACGGAATTGAGAAGGTACACTGGCGACTCTCGCACAATCTCGGTCAGGATCCGCACGCAGCCGTCAAAGTCAGTCCGCAGCTGAAGGGTCAGCGCGCCGTAGTCCATGGATTGTGAAAGCTTCCCCCAGGATATTTTGCCTTCCGGAATTAAAACGAGGGACCGCATTCCCGCACGTGCTGCATAAGCAGCCATGGCGGCGGACGTGTTTCCAGTCGAGGCGCAGGCTACCCAGGTGAATCCGCGCTCAGCTGCGACGGACAAGGCTGTGGTCATGCCCGTGTCTTTGAAGGAGCCGGTTGGATTCATTCCCTGATGCTTCGCGTAGAGATCGACGATGCCCAGGGAGCGACTGGAACGCGGCAAGGAATAAAGGGGTGTGTTGCCCTCGCGAAGGGTGATCGCGTGTTGCGCATCATCGAGGATTGGGAGAAGGTCGCGAAAGCGCCAGACTCCACTTTGATCAATCGGTTCAGTCGAGGAACGCCGATCCTTCCAAAGCCAGCGAAGCGCACCCGCGTTCGGCCGCCAAGACTGTGGTTCCGAGTCGTCGCCGGCCGTCCCTGCAGGAAGCACCGACCATGACGGGTACTCGACTTCAAACAGGTCCCCGCAAACCGTACAGCGAAAGTCGCGGGGAGTTTCGCCACGGACGATGGTGTTACAGCCGATACAGCGAAGTTGGTGGGAGCGCTCGGAAAACATTGGGTTTGTTGAATGGTACATGGTCAAAGCAAAAGTTTCCTGCTCGCGTTTCAGGTAAACGACAATCCTGCTGCAGCTATCTCCGCCGATGTTGCTATGCTGCTGCGTCGTCACTCCTCAACTTTGAGGAGAATTCGGCAGACGCGCTACTGTCCAAAGCCAAGGAAGTGGGAACAGGTTCATAATGACGAGCATGGCCTTTACCATTGAAACTTTGGACCACCTGGTGCTTACGGTGGCAAAACTTGATGCAACGACGGACTTTTACAGTGAAGTTCTCGGCATGGATGTCATTACCCATAACGGCCGAAAGGCCCTGGCGTTTGGCGAGCAGCGTATCAACCTGCATCAGCGTGGACATGAGTTTGAGCCGAAAGCGGCGCATCCAACCCCGGGAGCCGGTGACTTGTGCTTTATTACACCGACCCCTCTCGAAGAGGTCATTGCTTATCTCGGAGAGTTGCGTGTTCATATCGAGGAAGGTCCCGTTGAACGTACCGGAGCAATGAGCCAGCTTCGCTCCATCTACATTCGCGACCCTGACCACAACCTGATCGAAATAGCGAACTATATATAGCTTTCTCTGATCGACATCTGTTTACTTGTCAATTCGTTCCAGGCGCCGGGCGATAATGCTTAGCAATGCATACACACCTGGCTGGTTCATGGATACTGCTCATTTTTATCTGCGCCATGACGGCGCTCATTCTGCTGACCCTGCATTTGACCAAATTGGGAGTGCTGATTCATCAGCAGATCCCAGACCGGCCGCATCGCCGCCTTTTTCTAGCCAGTGTCAGCTTCTTCATCACCTTTCTTGCGGTGCGACTGCTGGTAGCGAGTATCACCCACCATATTGGCCCGTTCGGATATGTCGAGATGGGTGGCCGTCACATCCACCACCTCGTCTGGGGAATACTGCTGCTTCTGCTTTCGGGATATGGCACGCTAGCCGAGCTCGGTACGGGCGAAGGTTCGTTGTCGATCCTGTTGAGCCGGGTGCTTTCGCTCGGGTATGGGATAGGGGCAGCGCTGACGCTGGACGAGTTTGCCCTTTGGCTGAATCTTGACGCAATGGCTTACTGGTCGAAAGAGGGTCGGGAAAGCATCGATGCCGTAGTTCTCTTCGGTGCCTTGCTGGCAATGGGCACATGGGGTGCGCCCTTCTTCCGCTGGCTCGCACGTCCGGGAGCGGGTGACCGCCTGCGTCCTTGACAGTGCATCGCGGGCCGAAAGCCTAGACACTTTTGCTGGAGATGAGCCTCCACCCTTCGATGCAGGCGCGATCGACGAATCACAATTACACTTCAGCTTCTGGCGGTGTTGCCCGGTTGTATTCGTCTCATTCCAGTTCCCGAAGGAATATCCGTTTGACCCTGTCCGCTCGTCTGCGACCTGTTGCCTTGATCATTGCGCTTCTCGCAGCATGGCAGATCACGATCCTGCGGCATCCCGGCGGCCTGCTTCCCGGCCCGTGGGGTGTGCTGAAGGGCATTGCTGACCTTACTCAGCATGGCCTCCTGTTCAAGTACGTCGTGGCTTCACTGTTCCGGGTGACATGGGGATTTTTGCTGGCGCTCGTTATTGCTATCCCAGTCGGAATGGTGACTGGCTGGCAGACCCGGCTGGACATGGCGCTCAATCCCCTGTTGCAGATTTTACGGCCGATATCACCGCTCGCATGGATTCCAATTGCCATCCTGTGGTTCGGTGTCGGCGATCTTTCCGCTATCTTCCTTATTTTTCTCGGCTGCTTTTTCCCGCTCCTTCTCACAACCATCAATGCGGTGAAGGGGGTCGGCAGCGTCTACGTGAATGCCGGACGAAATTTCGGGCTTAGTCCATGGATGCTTTACTCACGCGTGCTTCTGCCGGCTATTCTGCCTCAACTGCTGGTCGGGATGCGTATCACCCTGGGCATTGCGTGGTTAGTCGTTGTTGCAGCTGAGATGATCGCGGTGAATTCCGGGCTCGGGTTCCTGATTGTGGATGCCAGGAATGCCGGAAATCGATATGACCTGGTGGTCGCCGGAATGGTCATCATTGGAATCATCGGACTGCTGCTCGACACAGGCATGCGGCTTTTTGAACGTGTGCCTTCGCTCCGCTGGACGTACATGGAGGAAGTTTGAATTCAACGGACCATCCTTCGCAGCAACGCCCGTCGGGCACGCCGCCTTCGGCGCAAAGCAAACTCGAGGTTATCGGCGTCAGTACTGTTTTTGAACGCAACGGTGAAGACCTCCCCGTATTGCGGGACATCAATCTGACGGTGGCCGATGCGGAGTTCATCTGCCTGCTTGGGCCTTCAGGTTGCGGCAAGTCCACCCTGCTGAGCACGATGGCGGGATTCCTTTCGCCCACCAGCGGCCAGGTGCGCATCGATGGCGAAGCCGTCCGCGGTCCGGATCCGCGCCGGATCTTTGTATTTCAGGAACGCGGTGTGTTTCCATGGTTGACTGTTGAAGGCAATATCGGCTTCGGTTTGTTCAAGCTTTCCCGGGGTGAGAGGGAACGGCGAGTCTCACATTACATCCATATGGTCGGGTTGCAGGGTTTCGAAAATTCCTACCCAACCTCTCTGTCCGGTGGCATGAAGCAGCGACTCGAAGTGGCAAGGGCGCTCGCTGTCAAGCCTGATGTCCTGTTTCTCGACGAGCCCTTCGGCGCTCTCGATTCCATTACCCGGCTGACAATGCGAACAGAATTGCTGCGCATTTGGGAAGCTGAAAAGAAGACAATCATCTTTGTGACACATGACATCGACGAAGCCGTCCAACTTGCCGATCGCGTGGTCGTCATGAGTGATCGACCGGGAACGGTGCAGGACATCGTCACCATCGATATTCCTCATCCACGCAGCATAAGTTCAACGAAATATCTGGCCCTTCGCGATGGCATTTTCAAACAAATTGGTTTGGCGCATCGAGTATGAATAGTCTCGCAAGACCGGCAAGGTGGGAACGATTCTTCTGGCCGCTGGCGGTCGTTGTGTTATGCCTCGTCGTGTGGCACCTAGCGGTTAAGTGGAGCGGCACCCACATCTTTCCATCGCCCGGCGATGTTAAGAAAGGAATCGTTGAACTGGCTCACAAGAAGGTCCTCTGGCAGGATGTTCTGGACTCGCTTCGACGTGTTGCCATCGGGTTCGGGTGTGCAGCATTGTTGGGCATACCACTCGGACTGACTCTGGGCTGGTACCCGGCAGCAAACCAGGTGTTGAATCCCGTGATGCAACTGCTTCGGCCCATCAGTCCGATTGCCTGGATACCGATTGCCATCATCCTGTTCGGCATTGGTGATCACGCAGCGACTTCCCTCATTTTTCTCGGAGCCTTCTTCCCGATTGTTGTCGCCTGCATCGACGGCGTATCAAACGTACCTCTCGTCTACAGAAGGGCTGGTCGCAACTTCGGATTAAGTCCCGGCCAGCTTTTGTCACGGGTCGTGTTTCCGGCAGCGCTGCCGAATATCATCGTCGGATTGCGGATTTCACTCGGTATCGCATGGCTGGTCGTAGTGGCGGCCGAGATGGTCGCGGTCGACTCGGGACTCGGCTACCTCGTCATCGATGCGCGCAATTCGGGTAAGCGCTATGACTTGGTGGTAGCTGCAATGCTGATGATCGGAGTTATCGGTCTGATACTCGATACGCTTATCCGCCGACTGGAATATGTCGACTCTGTACGCTGGGGATTTCGCCATGAACTTTAAACGCCGCCTTGTCCTGGTCGCGATCGGCTGGCTTGTCATCATCTCAGGTCTGCATTCCTACCTGAACGTCAACTGGGCAGCCGTTCTGAACGATTATCGGCCCGCATCTGAACGCAAGATTACTGTTGCTTATCTACCTGTTACCTGTCAGCTCACGTGCCCGGTGACTGATTACATATCCAAGTTCTCTGATAACGGTGAGCTATTTCTGCCGCGCATGTTCCAGGGCTTTCCAGAGATGAAGGAAGCCTTGATCTCCGGCAAAGTGGAGGCAGCATTTATTGTTGCGCCGATGGCGATCGCGCTCAAGGCGCAGGGCGTGCCGATCAAGGTTGTGTATCTGGGGCACCGCTATGGAAGCGCTGTCGTGGTAAAGAAGAATGGGCCTGTAAAAACATTCGCAGATCTGCGTGGGCGGACCGTTGCGATTCCCAGCCGCTTTTCCGATGAGCGGCTTTTGCTGTTCAAAGCGATGAAGGTCTGGGGCATGAAGGCTGGCGACATCAAGATGGTTGAGATGGCTCCGCCTGATGTTTCCGGTGCTCTGGCTGCAGGGGCAATTGATGGCTTCTCCATGGGCGAGCCATTCCCATCCCAGGCAGAGCTCGGCGGATTTGGTCGCGTCCTCTTTCAGGCGCGCGACTACTGGCCCGATTACATGTCCTGCATTCTCGTTGTTCGACAGGACTTGATTGATAAGCGGCCCGATGTTGTGCAGGTACTGGTCGATGGCATTGCTCGTTCTGGACTCTGGCTGGACAAGGGTAAGCCAAATCGTGAAGATGCCGCTGACTTCGTCGGCCGCTTTTACTACAACCAGAAACCGGCATTGCTCCGTTGGGCACTCACCAAACCGCTGGACCGCGTAATGTACGCGCCCCTCGCCCCGCGCAAACCCGATTTCGACATGGTGCGCGACATGATGATCGAAACCAAAGTGCTCGATAAGAAAATTGATTTCAATGACTACGTAGACACCAGGTTTTCCGATAACGCCGCGATACAAACCTCGTGGAAATACCAGCCGGGTCTGGCGACAGCTAAGTAGCTTAAGGGAGCAGAGCAAAATGATCCGGAGAAGCTTTATCCGTATGATGACACTCGCTGGAGCAGGCAGTCTTCCTGCCATGCATGCCGCGACGAAAAGCGGTCAAGTTATCGCGACCTACAAGATTACCGGCTTCAGCTGCGTGACCTGCGCGGTTGGTTTGGACGTCATGCTTCAGCGGCAGAAGGGCGTCGTCTGGTCTAAGTCAGAATATGAAGCTGCGAAAACAAACGTCTGCTATCACCCCGATCTGGTGACCGATGAAGCTTTACGGGATGCTATCGCGGACATGAGATTCATTGCTGAGAAACAAGCCTGAACATATTATTCAGGCTGAGAGCGCCCGCTCCAGCGCCTGTGCGACGAGTGCTATCTGGTCGGCCGAGATATTGCTGAAAAATGGAAGCGCTATGGTTCGCAGACTTTCTGCTTCTGTCACAGGAAGAGCGAACGGCAGTGGCCAAGGCTTATAGGCCGGCTGCAGGTGTATCGGCGCAAAATAGCGACCGCATCGGATACCTTCAGCATATAGCGCTTCGACGACTCGATCGCGTAGCCCAGACTCTTGGTTGGCGAGGCGAATGACATATACAAACCAGCTGATGCGTGTTCCTGTATCAGCTGCAGCAGGCACGATCACGCCGGGAATTGCGGACAGTACCTGCTGATAGAGACTCGCAGCCGCTTCGCGCCTGGCCAGAATTTCTGCGATCCTTTCCAACTGCGCGCAGCCGAGTGCACAGTTCATCTCTGACAATCGATAGTTGAACCCCAGGATCGAGTGCTGAAGCCACGCATCCGATGGATACCTGCCCTGGTTGCGCATGGCACGCATTTCATGCGCAAGGCTTTCGTTCTGCGTCACAATCATGCCGCCCTCGCCCGTTGTGATCTGTTTGTTCGGGTAGAAAGCGAAAACAGCGGCATCGCCAAAGCTGCCAACCTTTTGTCCATCGATTTCTGCGCCTATCGCTTCGCATGCATCTTCGATCACGACTAACTTATGGCGCTTGCCAATTTCGAGAATCGCCGCCATATCCGCTGGCCTGCCGAACGTATGAACGACCATGATTGCCTTCGTTCGCTCCGTGATTGCCTCTTCGATGCAGGCTGGCTGCAGGTTCAGCGTTGAGCGATCGATATCGACAAAGACCGGCATTGCACCCTCGTACCGAATCGCATTGGCCGCCGCGATGAACGTAAAGGATGGGACGATCACTTCATCGCCTGGCCCAATTCCGAGAGCACGGATGCATAAATGAAGGCCTGCCGTCCCGGAGCTTACTGCGATCGCGTGCCGGACACCAACGTAACTTCCAAGTCGGTCCTCGAATTCGTCGAGCCGCGGTCCGAGGCTCAGTTGCGGACTTCGCAACACGGAGACCACTGCATCGATTTCAAGCTGGGTAATGTCAGGTTTGGAAAGAGGGATAATCACGCCGGATCATCCGCACTAGCTGTGGTGTGTTTCATCAGTAGTACATCGCGCGAAGGAAGTGTGGTCAGTACAGCCAGAATGCTTTCTGTAGCTGTCCCTTCACCGTAGGGGTTGCGCATCTCTTTGAGAGAATCGATAAAGGTCTGACTTGTCGCCTTGTTGATGGCAGCGATAATGTTTTCCTTCGCGGGCAATGCGTCGATGACATTCAAAGGTCGCTCTCTTCCCTTCTGACGCAGACCGATGTTCACGGTTGGCAATCCGAAAGAGGCGGTCTCCATGATGCCGCTGCTTGAATTCCCGATTAACAACTTCACTTGACGCAGAAGACTCCAGTAAGTTACCGCCGGCAGATTGACGAAGAGGTGACCACCGCCTCTTTCAGCAAGAAATCTCTCGGTTCGTTCAACCAGAAGTCGGCTGCCGGTGTCAGCATTCGGATAACAAAAAATGAGCTGCTGACCCAGCGACTGCAAAGCCTCAAAGAGAGCGTCCGCCTCGGCCACCGTATGGCTTAAAAGAGTCACCGGATGGTACGAGACAATCACTGTGTCATTGCTGAGATCGATGGACAAATTGCGCTCTAGTGCAGTTCGATCAAGCAGTGTGCTCTTCTGCAGATGGTCGAGCGAGGGCGCCCCGGCACGGTGTACCCGCCAAGGCTCTTCGCCCATACTGATGACGCGGTCTCTGGCAGGATAGGTCGAGGTGAAATGAATATGACTCAGCTTGGTAAGGGCGTTGCGCACCGCGTCATCGACAGCTCCTTCGCTCAGTTCACCGCCTTCGATATGTGCGATAGGTATTCGAAGAGCGAGGGCAACTGCTGCTGGCGCGAGCATCTCGTAACGATCAGCGATGAGCAGCAGTAGATCCGGTCGCATCACGCCGAGCGTATCCGCTAGTGATAGCACGCCGACACCAATACTCTTCGCCATGCCCACGTCAGTGTCGGAACTCAACAGGCTTTCCAGTCGAGCCGCGATGGGCAAGCCATCGGCCTCGATTTCGCGCACCGTGAGACCAAATTCCGGCGAAAGATGTGCAGCCATAACGATCAGTTGAAGGTTTATTTCTTTGTGTGCCTGCATCGCCTTGAGGGGCCAGTAAAGATGGCTGTAGTCGGCACGCGAAGTAGTCACCACCGCAATCTTCTTCATCGAGACTCCGCGCCGGTTGGACTCGCGTTAGCATGCAACCACTCGCCCGCCGCATACTCGGGCACAAGCTCCCGCAAGTGTCCAATCAGGCGGCGCAGGTCCCGAGTTGCCAAGGCTTCTCTCAGCAACTGCAGCCCTGTCTCCAACTGCGCCCATTTCAGGCGGGGACTCTCGACCATCGTAATCAGATCAGCATGTGAATGAGAAGCGCATTGTTCCAGGGATGAAGTCATTCGTTCGCGCAGTTTGTCACCATTCCGCAGGCCTGTGTAGATGATTTCACTCTGTAGAGCCATACATTTCTCGACCATGAAGCGGGCCAGTTCTTCAATGCGGTAGGCAGCTCCAACTTCCGGAACAAAGATGCCCCGGCAATGTTGCCCCGCAGTTGCCAGCAGGCATGCGACAGTGCGGTCGATCGAGATGAAAAAGCGCGTGGCTTCGCGATGAGTAAGTGTAAGCGGGAGCCCTTGTGTAAGTTGTCTCTGAAAAAGCGGCGCAACACTTCCAGTCGACCCAAGTACATTGCATAGCCTGAGAGCTTTCATTCGGGTTGAAGAGGAATAGGACAATACAACCAACTCGGCCAGACGCTTCGATGCCCCCATCACACTGATCGGGTCCACTGCCTTGTCTGTTGAAACAAGTATGAGTTGCTCGACGCTGTGAATAGCTGCATTCCGCACAACTATCTCCGTGCCTATCGTATTGACTTCGACTGCAGCAAATGGATTCGTCTCCATCAGCTGCACATGCTTCAGCGCAGCCGCGTGGAAAACGATATGCGGTCGATGCCGGGTAAATACCTCCGTGAGCACAGACTCATCACAGACGCTTCCGACAATGATGCGGTAGTCGGGATAGGAATCACCCGCCATAATTTCCTGATCGAGCAGGTACAGCCCATGTTCGGCATTGTCCATAAGAAGCAATGTCTCAACTGGACAAGACGCGAGCGATCGCGCGAGCGCCGATCCAATGAAACCGCCGGCCCCGGTGACGAGGACGCGTTTGCCCTTAAACGCCGGCAGATATTCCTTTGCCGAAGCGCCTGGAGCCTCCCGCAGAAAGCCATCCCAGGGATCAATATTATTCGGTAAAGAGAACTGCGTCATTGGCTTGACCAGCTTTTATTGTAGAGTGCTGATCGGGGTGCGGTATGCCCCTCCGTGCGCATCTTTGTCACAGCATGCATCCAGCCCTAGTCCAATTTATGATCGACAGATGAGCATTGCTCTGCAATCCGCGACCCATCAACTTTCAATGTTGCGGGCGCGAAAGATTTCTTCAGTCGAACTCGCGGAAGAACATCTTACGCGCATCACAAAACTCAATCCCGCTCTAAATGCTTTCGTGGATTTCGACGCTGAACGGGTGCGGATACAGGCTAAGCGAGGTCTTAGCGGACGCTTGTCAGGCCTGCCTGTAACAATAAAGTCCTCGATAGAAGTCGCGGATCATCGTTGCGAGGTCGGAAGCGTATTACGACGCGGAACGATGGCACAGCAGGACGCAGAAGCAGTGCGCAGACTGCGGAACGAAGGCGCGCTGATTCTCGGAACGACGAACTGTCCAGAATTCCTGATGGCCTACGAGACGAATAACGACTTGAATGGGAGGACGAACAATCCCTGGGACCTCTCTCGTTCGGCGGGAGGATCGAGTGGTGGCGAGTCGGCTGCGATTGCCGCCGGACTTTCTGCGGGAGGCATCGGAAGCGATAGTGGCGGATCGGTCCGTGAGCCAGCCCACTTTAGCGGAATCTGTGCGCTGAAACCTACCTCAGGACGCGTTCCGTCAATAGGCCACGTGCCGGCCTGCGTGGGCCCCTTCTCGACACTCGGCGCTCTGGGTCCCATGGCACGCACGATCGAGGACGTTGAACTGTTATTCGAGGTGATCAGCGGTCAACACTCTATTGATCCTTCGAGCGCGCCTGTGCCTTATCGACCAGTCACGCTCGATCAGGCACGCACGATGACTATCGGCTGGCTCGATGACGACGGCGGGGGTGCGATTACTAACGCGACACGCGATGCTCTCAACCATGCCGCCCGTGTGCTGGCGTCGGCCGGATTTAAAATAAAACGCGTCTGCCCGGATGGACTTGTCGAAGCGCGAAGACTTTGGAATATCTTTTTCGTTCAATGCGGCGCTATGTTTTATGAGGACACAATCGCTGGCCGCCGCGAGCAGCTGAGTTCAACCTTCGCAGACTTTTTGCGGAGAGCTGAAGCAGAACGACCGCTGAGCGCAGCCTCGCTCCTCCGTGCCTGGGCAGATGCTGATCTGTTGCGAAGTAAGCTTCTTGCACAGATGGAAAGCTTCCCGGTTCTTTTGACTCCTGTATGTGCAATTCCCGCATTTCGCCATGGCGAACGAGAGTGGATTGTCGAAGGCCAGCGGGTCGATTACCTGGAGGCAATGCGTTTTACGCAGTGGTTCAACCTGCTTGCGTCGCCAGCGGCTGTAGTACCAGTCGGACAGTCTCCGCATGGGTTACCCATCGGCGTGCAGATTGCCGGACGCCCTTATGAAGACGAATATGTCTTGCGAATTTCCAGTGTCATCGACGAAACCTTTGGCTACCGTATTCCGCCGATGGCTTTGGTCTAGGGTGAAAAAACCGTCCTGGCCGGGTTAGTCCTTTGTCATCGGCAAAGACAAGGCGCGCTGATAGTTGAATCGATAACTCTGCGTCCTTTCGCCCGATTCCATCCGGTCATTCCAGTCCAGCCTGTAGCGAACCGTAGTGGCATCATCAGGAAAGTGCTCGCGGGATGGGTATGGGTACGCAGACATGCCGTGGAAAGGCATTTCAGCGACAGTAAACGGCAGAGCTTCGTAGAAATCCATGTCTTTTACGAAGCCATCCGCATAAAAGAAGTAATCCCTTTTCCAGCCACTGGGCAAAGGGGGCAGATTGGAATCGTTGAACTCTGCGTCGATGTCTTCGCCACTGCCGAAGATGGCGTAGTGATTATCCTTGCCAGTCAGCAGCGGCGTAACGTCGCCATACTTTGTGTAAGCGCCGCGCTGCCATTGGAAGGGTCCCGTGGCGCTGATGCTTTGATAGTCGTAGGTGAGGTCGCCTGGCGTTTCGCCATCAATCTGTTTCGGATAGCCGCGAAATGTCAGATGAGCCGTCGCTAAAGTCAGCGGCGTTTCACGAAACTGCTGCTCAGCCGAGTCATTGTCAATCAATACCTGGTCCCAATAAATCTGTAGGTTAGTCGTCATGCGAATCCGCCGCGTATCCGGAGGGAGCTTGCCGGTGAGATCAACAACGATGGTACGTGGAAGGCCCGCAGGAAATCCCATGTCGTCGATGACTCGCTTCCAGCTTCCATCCGGTAGCTGTGCTTCGACCACCGGCGATTGCGGCGTGATGCCAGCCTGCCATGCCGAATACATTGAGCTTGCGCTGAAGTATTCGATATAGCCTCGAAGAAATAAACGCAGCGGGTGACTCGCCGACCAGGCTCCCAGATCAAGCGTAAGCGTATGCGGATTCGCAAAACCTGCGTACGAAAGATTTGTGAAGTCGCGCACATATGTGTGATCTTGTTTTGACAGCGTCGCGAGCACGTCCCGGCCGTGGTCATCCCATGCGCCAACGGGAAGGTGTGCCTTTGCGGACGCGACGATCGTCTTGCCGGATGCAAAGGGACGGTCGTTCAGAAAACGTTCATCAGGGAAAGCTTCCGTGCCGACCGGATGATCTACCGCAACCATCTTCAGTTGATCGATGTAGTTGATTTCCTCCATCGGTTCGCCGAAGCGTATGCTGAGCAGTCCATCGCGCGCTCGTAGCTTATCGCCATCGATCTTGGTCCACTCATCCGTGTCGGAGTTATTGCGGGAGACGGGCGACACCCAATGCCCTACCACCGCCGCGCCGATCACGTCAGAGATGAACGTGTATTTCGAACCGTCCCACGCGAACAATACAGGACAGGAACTCCCCCTGCGATCGAGTTCTTTGAGCGCGGCAGGCTTGTCTGATGCGACAGCGAGCTCGTCCTGCGGAACTCCGGTCGGCCAGAGAAGCCGGACGACATCCGCCCGATCACCCTGGCCAAGACCTGCGAGGATCTCCATTGAACCCTGGCCCATGTAGCCGGATGCGCCAGTGACCTCGAACTTTTGCCAGTCGCCATCCGAAAAAACTTCAACCTTAGTCCCAATGCCGCTCTTGTTATCCGCAAGACCAGCAAGATCAATACGGAGCGAATGATTTTTTGTCCCGCCGACATTGTGAAGAACTATCGGCAAGCCATCTGTCGCCGTAACCACCAGATCCGCGGCGCCATCACCATCATAGTCCGCGGTGACCACAGAGCGTGCGTTGGCAAATTTAAGCTTGTCTAGACCGAGTTCATGGCTGACATCGACGAAACCATTTGAACCGCCATTGCGGAGGAGGCGCAACTCAGTGCCCTTGGCCGTTTCGGCAATGAAAGCGAGATCGATCCAACCGTCGTTGTCGAAATCAATCGGCGTAATTCCCCAGGCCGCCGTGACTCCAGGCAAGGTGATTGTAATTCGCTCGAAACTTTTCCCCTGAACATTTCGCCACAAGGTCACGCCAGGCGCACCATCGTGAGTTACTGCCACATCCATCCAGCCATCTTTGTTGAAATCCGCAATCGCAAGGCCTCGCGATGGAGTCAGCGAAGTGTCGGCGTAGAGCGCCAGTTGCTTAAACGCGCCCTCACGCTGATTCTCATACAACTGTGGCGCACCCTGGCTGTTTGATACAACTAGATCAACCGCACGATCGTTATTGATGTCGGAGAGGACTGCTCCGCGGGTTGCGCTTGTACCGCCGAGTCCTGTGGGCGCTGTCCATTCAGTGAAGGTGGAGTTGCCGTTGTTTCGCCATAGAACACTCGGCTTTGAGCCTCCAGTCGACAAAGCTCCCGCAATAAATAGATCAAGATCCCCATCGTGATCGAAATCCACAAACATCACGCCGGCAGGTTTGTTCAGAGCGTGTATGCCAACAGTATTCGTAACATCGATGAACTTGCCATGCCCTAGATTGCGGAACAACGCGACCTTATCCGTAAGGGCAAAGGCGAGGTCGGGCAGGCCGTCATTATCAAAGTCTCCGACCGCACATGAGACGCCATCGCCCTCCAACTGTAGCCCCGACTTCTCCGGCGGCACCAATTGCAACTCCCCGGTCTTCGCGAGGCGGAAGGCGCGCACACCCTCGCCGTGCACCATGGCAAGCATATCTTTGCTGCCATCGCCCTCAAGATCCACGACGCAGGTGCCGCCGCTTGCCTCTTGATGATTTCCGGTCGGGGCAGAATGCGACACAACTGGTTCGAATGTGACGGGAATCATCATGCCAGGAGCGAGAGGGGGCGCCAGCATATCCTGAACGGTCGCATAGCGGCCCTGCTCGCCATACGTTGAACTCATAAGCGTCCCGATTTTTGCCTGGGTGATTTCCTGGAAGCGTTTCAAATGCTCGCGGGATTCATCAAGCTTGCCTTCGCGCTGCAATGCGCGTGCCAGTCCGAACTGCGCAGACGCGTGAAGAGGCGTCGTCTGCAGTGCACGATTGAATTCGACGACCGCCTCGTCATACTTCTTCAAACTAAGATCGATGTTGCCGATGAAATAATGAATGTCCGGATCTTCAGGATCGATGGCCAGTGCATGTTGAAAATCTGCCAAAGCCGCTTCCTGGTTACCACCACTCAAGTGCGTAATGCCCAGGCTGTACCAGCCACGCAGACTGGACGGATCAAGGCTTACTGCCTTCTTCAAAGTATCTTCAGCCTCTGTCAGTTTGCGCAGGTACAGGTACGCGATACCTTCATTGACGAGCGGCAGGACAGTGCCGGGATTTTTCGCGTAAGCCTGTTCGAACTGCTGTCGTGCCTTCTCCGGAAATTGCTGATTCATGTAGGCTACGCCTACGTTATTCAGGCTCGCGGCTACCTGCACGCCGCTTGCGGGTTCAGCCGCAAACGAATTACCCGCAAGGCTTAACAGAGCCGATGCGCAGATACAAAAAAGCGATAACGAACGCCGGGTTTCCACGTCCGGATGTTAACGCAGCGCGGCAGGAGTTCGCTCTCCACCGAAAGGTTGAGTGAAACACGCATTTTGTGTCTGCAAACATTCACCTGCTGCAATTCCAGTGCTGACCACGTTTGAGCGGCCCCATACGCTGTAATCTATTCCATGGATTGAGCAGCGACAGGAGTATGACGTGGATCAGTATGTCGAAAGAGTTGTAGACCTCACCGACCCGGCACAGAATGACCTCTACAGCATGTCGATTGAAGAGGTGCGCACACTTCTTCTCGGACCGTCCGCGACTGGCCTCAGCCAGGTCCAGGGATCATTCGCCATACTCGCGCAGTCAGGCAAGATAGTGCGTATGGCACGTTCGCTGGATCGGCCAATGCGCTACTTTCTGGCTAAGCGCAAGGAGGGGCCGGTACTGATTGTCGCTGCACGTATCGATCAAATTCATGCGTGGTTGAAGTCAGAGGGTTTGCATGGCCAGTTCCATCCCAGCTATACGCGCATGGTGCCCGCACATCACCTTACTGAAATTCAATTGGTCGGTTGCCCTGACCCTGATCCCGTCCATACGCGATTCTTTACGCCTTCGATGGGGACACTTCCTCCAGACCTCGAACTGATCGGCCGACGGTATATCTCGGCACTTGGAAACGAAATTATGTTGTGGATCGATCGCATCCCTTCACATGAACCGATAGGCGTCTGCTTTTCGGGAGGCGCGGACAGTGCTGCCGTCTTCTTGGTCACTTATCACGTGATGAAGACGCGTGGGATGAACCTTTCGAGGCTGAAAGCATTCGTACTCGATCTGGGACACGGACCGGACCTCGCGCAGGCGCGGGAGGCTCTTGAAAATATCGGACTGGGCCTGTTCCTTGAAACCATCGAAGCAGACGCCAGCGCTATCGATTCCCGGGAGACCATCGCATTGGTCGAAGACTATAAGTCGCTCGATATCGAATCAGCAAGTATGGCGCTTTCGCTCTGCAAGGGTATTCGGGCCCTCTATCCCGATTGGCGCTATTTAATCGATGGAGATGGTGGAGACGAGAACCTGAAAGATTATCCGATCGAGGAAAATCCTGAGCTGACCATTCGCAGCGTCGTCAATAATCCCATGCTTTATCAGGAAGGGTGGGGCGTAGGAAAAATCAAGCATTCCCTGACTTACAGCGGCGGTCTGAGCCGCTCTTACACCCGCACCTATGCTCCCGCCCATCATCTCGGTTTTCGCGGCTTCAGCCCGTTTACCCGGCCGTCAGTGATCGCCGTAGCAGAAGCTGTTCCTTTCATTCAATTGACGAACTATAGCGTTGAGCGTCTGTATGAATTGAAGGGGGAAGTAATCTCTCGCGGCGTCGCAGCACTCACTGGATTCAAGATGAAGGTATTCGCGAAACGAAGATTTCAGCATGGAGCCATTCCTGAGGCTACCCTGCGGCAGCGTCTGCCGTTTCAAGAAGCGCAATACCGGCAACACTTCCTGTCTCTATATCAGTGAAATCTACAAGCACCTATCCCGACAAGCCTAAGCTGCGCGACGAATGGATCGTTAGGCAACGCGGACCGCGTCACAAGGTTGACCATTCGAGGCCAGTTGACTTTCACGTCGAGCAGGAATACTTGTCAGACGGAGAAGTCGGTTCCATCGCGACCATCTTTTTGACGAATCGCGAGTGCCCCTGGCATTGCGTCATGTGTGACCTTTGGAAGAATACCAGCGAAGAAACTGTGCCTGACGGTTCTATTCCGCAACAGATCGAGTATGCTCTCTCGCGCCTGCCTGCCGCTCGACAAGTCAAACTGTATAACAGCGGCAGCTTCTTTGACCCCCGGGCTATACCACCGGTCGATTATCCGGCGATCGCCCGATTGGTCAACCATTTTGAACGAGTGATCGTCGAAAGTCATCCGGCACTCATTCATGATAGATGCATGGAGTTTAAGCGGCTCCTGGGTACGAAACTCGAGGTAGCTATGGGACTCGAGACAGCGCATCCGATCGTTCTTGAACAACTGAATAAGCGTATGAGTCTTGATCAATATCGCGAAGCTGCGGAGCTTCTTCGCGAAAACGGTGTTGATCTTCGCTCCTTTATCCTCGTGCAGCCCCCTTTCATGAAGGCCGACGAGTCTCTGCACTGGGCCAGCCGATCGATTGATTTCGCTGTTTCTTGCGGCACTATAGCTATCTCGCTCATTCCCACGCGCGGAGGAAATGGCGCGATGGAACAAATTGCATTGGAGGGAGACTTTGTGCCTCCCGATCTCGCAGTCGTTGAAGACGCTCAGGACTACGGATTATCGCTGCACGCGTGCCGGATCTTTGTGGATGAATGGGATCTCGAACGTATCGAATGCGCTCCATGCTGCCGTGAGAATCGCCTGCGGAGAATCCATGAAGTTAACCTGTCACAACATAACCTCGACCGAGTTGCTTGCGGCCACATCGCATGAAAAAACATTACGATATCGCTGTCATCGGATCAGGCTACGCGGGTTCCTTGATGGCCATGGTAGCCCGCCGTCTGGGTTACTCGGTGACATTACTTGAAAAGAGGTCCCATCCCCGCGTTGTCATTGGCGAGTCGTCGACACCTCTCTCGAACCTGCTCTTAGAGGAATTAGCGGAAACCTATCACTTGCCAGTCTTGAAGACCCTTTCAAAATGGGGTAGTTGGCAAAGTACTTATCCTGAAATAGGTTGCGGCTTGAAGAGAGGATTTTCTTTCTTTCATCATGACCTAAAACAGACGGACAACGATCCGCTATCTGTCAAGAATCGCATGCTTGTCGCAGCAAGTCCCCATGATGACATAGCCGATACGCACTGGTTTCGTGCGGACTTCGATCAATTCCTGGTCGAGCAGGCTAAGTCAATCGGCGTAGAGTATATCGATCTATACAACATAGAGAACTGCACCAGACAATCTGATACATGGACACTCTCCGGATCCAGACTGTCTTGTCCTCTATTCATCAACGCCAGCTTTTTGATCGATGCATCAGGTCCCCGCGGATTCCTTCATCGCACACTCCAACTGATTGAAACCGATCTACCGGATTATCCGGTGACATCGTCACTCTATTGCCACTTCATGGGCGTCCAGAAACTCGGCAGCCTGTTTGCCGAAAGTTTGAACACGGTTCCGTTTCCGGTCGATGATGCTGCCGTTCATCACGTTTTTGATGGGGGATGGGTGTGGGTACTCCGCTTCAATAATGGTTGGACCAGCGCCGGCATAGCTGCGACGGAGGAGTACGCCCGCCAGATCAACTTAGGTGAAGGCGAAGCTGCGTGGTATAGGATGCTCGAAGCTTTGCCGCAACTGAAGCAACAGTTTTCGAATGCCGTACCGGCCACTCCGTTTAGCTATATGCCGAAGATCTCGTTTCAGAGCGAACAGATCATTGGAGACGGCTGGGCACTCCTCCCAGCGACTGCGGGATTTGTCGACCCACTACTTTCGACCGGCTTTCCACTCACCCTGCTTGGCATTCAGCGCATCGGCAAGGCCCTTCGTCTGACTCGCGACGTTGCAAGACTATCCGAAAACCTCGGGTCATATTCGAACAACACTAGACATGAATTCGTCTCTACCTCACGACTTATCGGAAGCCTCTACCGAAATATGGGAGACTTTCCCTTTTTTCAACTTATCTCTCTACTGTATTTTGCAGCAGCAAGCTACTCTGAAACCGCGCGGCGATTAGGAAAGCCGGAGTTGGCAGACTCCTTCCTGTTATCAGCAGATGTGTCTTTTGCCCCCGACTTCAACAGCATCTTAGATCGCGCAGAACCTTATCTCGATGAATCTGAGAAACTCCAGCTTTCGTCCGAGATCTATCGACTCGTTGAGAGATACGATGTTGCCGGCCTATGCAAACGTCCGATCGACAACAGCTACCCTGTGAAAGCGGAGGACCTCCTTAGTGCTGCCCACAAGTTTGGAGCAAGCCAATCCCAGATCGAGCAACTACTCGATCGCAGCGGTTTCTCAAGTCGTCCGTTAGTTTCCCATAGTTAACCTTTGGAAGTAACATCCAGGGTAGAGCGTCCTTATGGCAACTCTGCGCTAGTGTGATGCCGAGGTCTTCGTCAGATTTATGGGGAGCGCTGAAATCACTCCGTTCCCTTCTTCCAATACCAGCGATTGATTTGGTTGAAGGCCGCTCACTGATTCTTTCCGCCCATCCGGCCACACAATCTCAAGGCTGAAAACCTTCCCGGGCTGCGGTTTTCCGAGGCCAAAGGTAAGAGGGAGTTCGCTCTGCGAAAGGTAGCTTGAGCCTGACTTCACCATCTGCATCTGGTGCGATCCATTTGGTAGCTTGATCGTCACCTTGGAACCGATGCCATCCCGATTGGAATGAGTGCCCACAGTTTTGACGCGCAGCATGTCATTGCTGTTTCCATTGTCATTGCGGAGTAGCTTCGCTACTCCATTCGAAGTCGTGATGGCGAGATCGAGGTCGCCATCGTTATCAAAGTCGAGATAAGCCGCGCCGCGACCTACAACGGTCTGGCGAAAAGCTGATCCGACTTTGTCGGAGACGTCTTCAAACTTTCCGTTCCCCTTATTGCGAAAGAGTAGAGGTGCTTCCGCATACTTCACGGAAGGCTGAAGAACACTGATGTCATCGGCAACATGGCCATTTAAAGCAAAAATATCCGGAAGACCGTCGAGGTTATAATCAAAGAAGAAGCTGCTGAAAGTAAGTGACTTGGCGGAGGGCGCACTAAGCCCAGCTTCAGGCCCCTTGTCCGCAAATAATCCACCGCCCTCGTTGTGATAGAGCGCAAGGCTTTCATTGGTGAAGTTGCCGATAACCAGGCCTTGTTTCCCGGATCCATCATAATCGGCAGCATCAGCACCCATTCCAGCGCGTGCTTTTCCTGCATCACTAAACGCTACGCCCGCAGAGAAGGCGTTCTCCGTGAAGGTGCCGTCGTGATTGTTCCGGTACAGCTTATTGGCCTGGGTATCATTGGTGACAAGCAGGTCAGGCCAGCCATCGTTGTCATAATCAAGCATTACGACACCGAGCGCTTTGCTCGTAGCGTCTGCCATACCTGCCTTGGCAGTCACATCTTCGAAGACACCATTACCCTTGTTATGAAACAGCTTGCCGCTCTGCCCTTTATATAACTCCGGCGTGCAATAGGATTTATTCTTGCCATCCAGTGTGCAGAACTGATCTTTGTTAAGTGACCAGTCAACATAGTGCGCCACGTACAAATCCAGTTTTCCGTCGCGGTCGTAATCAAACCAGATAGCACCAGTTGAAAAGCCCGCATCCTTTACCCCTGCTTTCGCAGTGATATCCCGAAATTTGCCGTTACCTAGATTGTGGTACAGATGATTGCCGTCAAGCGCAGTGATGTAAACGTCGTCGTGACCGTCATTGTCAAAGTCTGCGACGGCGCAACCCATACCGTACGTTTCTGCGGCAAGGCCTGCTGCGCGCGTAGCATCACTGAAGGTTCCGTCGTGATTATTGTGGTAGAACGCGGAAATTGTTTTGCTCTGTTTGTGCTCGGGCCAATCCATTGAATTGACAAACAACAAGTCTTGCCAGCCATCGTTATCGTAATCGATTGCGCACACACCGCTGCCCATCGTTTCAGGGAGATATTTCTTCCCGAAAGCCCCGCTGTTGTGTCGAAAACGAATTCCGGCTGCCTGTGTCACATCGGTGAAGTGGACTGGCCCCGACGGTCTTTCGCCTGAAGTGCCGGGTCGAGGCATCGGATCGGCGGACTCCGCATCGCGAGTCGCCTGCGGTACAGGACGAGTGGAATCCGCAGCTTCATCATGCTTCGTTGATGTACTGCATCCAGACAGAAGAAGGCCGCTAATCAAGGCAGCACAAAGGAAACCACATCGGCGATTCAACAAAAAAGCCTCTTACTTGGGAATGTTGAGAGGGTTTTCACCAGTCTCGTCTTTTAAGTCAATAATTAGTGGACTAGTGAGCCGACCGTTACGCCAGATTGTAGGAGTGTCGTATCTTTGCCTTTGCGTGAGCTTAGCCACATCTCAAGTAACAAAGCTGGCGGGCCTACCAGAAACAGTGCATACAGTGGCGCATAAATGTTATTGTGCAGTCGGAGCAGCATCTCAACAGCTGCTACACAGAAGACAACACCGCATTGGCCAAGCCGTGAACGAACCGTTGTCTTTGGATCTGTAATCATAAAGAAGATAAACAACTGATACTCGGGACCAGTTATCGGCGAGATCTCGGACAACACCGGATCACCAACGATCCAGGCGCGTAAAACAGCGAAAGCCAGAAAAGACACAACGTACGTTGCGCAGATATGGAACCGCCGCAATCTCCAGATGATAGCCGACCCCAGGCACCAGATCACTGCCATTGCCCCAAGGTTATTGCCCCACTGGATACTAAGGGTCGTGACCTGCTCCGACGCAAGGAAAAGAATGACGCAAATGGCAAAATTAGACGGGTTAAAAATGTGCCGATTCTTGACGCGCACAACATACTTGGACGTAATTGCGATCGCAGCGCAAAGCGCATAGGGCCAGAAGGCAGGAGACCGAAGAAGAATGCCGACGCTGATGCCACTGATGTAAGCACTCGCGACATTCGGCCATTTGCCGACAAAGATCTTTCCCAGCATAAGTTCGATGCAGATGCTAGTCACAATAGCCAGGAGAGTGCGCTCGAAGCTTTCGAGAATTCCGAATGAAAAATGGCCGATCAAGAGGATGATCGTGATGAAAATTGGCGGCACGAAGCGGTTCTCCATGCTGAACATCTTGCGCCATCTGGTAGGGGGCAGGTTGTCCGATATTGTTCCGGGGGACATCGAGATAGTTTGTGTGCTCATGCCGGCTCCTTGACAACATTAACCTGTCCGATTTTCCAATCCCGCAGCGTCTGAATCTTACCAGATGGCCAACGGATCAGGATCTGCTGAATTTGTGGAGTCGCGCCCAGGCCGAAATGAATACGGCTGTCGTTCTGTGCTGCGAAACCGCATCCACCTGCAACTTGCTGCACCTGCTCCTGTCCGTTCCAGCGGATAGTTACCTGCGCTCCGATCGCGCTTCGATTACTTGTTGTGCCCTGCAGCGCAAACTCTATCCATTTGTTATTTGGCGTGACAGTGTTTTTATATAGCAGCAGTGGTCCGCGTTGATTTGCAACGACTACATCCAGCGCGCCTGTGTTGAAGAAATCCGCCATGGCGACCGCGCGACCATCATAAGTGTCACGGACGCCGACCGCCTGCGCAACGTCGGTAAACTTGCCCGCCCCATCATTGAGCCATAGATGCTTCTGTTGATAGCCCGAGTGACTACGGTTGTCGACGGCTGGCCAGTGATCGGCGTCTGAGATGATGCTCGCATTTCCCCCCGCTACCTTGGCAAAGTCATACCAATAGCTTTTCTTACGGTCGAGGGAAACATATCCGTTCGTCAGGTATAAGTCGAGGTTGCCGTCATTATTCAGATCGCCGAACTGAGCGCCAAAACTCCAGCCGCCCAGTTCCACACCTAGATCACGCGCCATATTCTCGTAGTGGATGTCGCCGGCATCTGTACCCTCTTTGGGAACCCATAGATTATTGCCTTGAATGAGAAAACCATCTTCCGAAATATTTGAAACATATACGGCATACTTGCCCTGGTTGAAGATATCGGCGACAGCCACATTCATGCCGCTCTTTGGGGCAAAACCAACGCCGCTTGTGGAACCGGCTTCGTGGAAGCGCTTGCCATCATTCAGATAAAGTTCGGACACACCGTAGTCATTTGCAATGAATAAATCCGGGTGACCGGTTCCGCGAAGGTCAGCGGCAGCTGAGGCTAGCGCCCAGCGCCGACTGCTGATGCCAACCTTTTCGCTTACTTCCTCGAAATGGCCGTTACCGAGATTGTGAAACAGATATTTCCTGCCGCCGTTCTTTGCATATTCGAAACTATCGGGCATCATCCGGGTCGACTTTAGATGCCACAGGTCAACATCCTCAGAGTAGTATCCGCCGACGAAAAGATCCAATAGCCCATCACCGTCGTAATCAAACCAGACTGCTGTATTCGCATTTATCCACGGCGGCAATCCAGACTGATCGCTGACGCGCGTGAAACCATGTCCGTGGTCGTTGTGAAAGAGTTCGGGCCTGCCCCACTTGATCAGGAATAGATCCTCGTACCCGTCATTATCGTAATCACCCCACACAGCACCCATCGATACTCCCGTGCCCGTCTGGTTGACGTCGGCGATGCCTAGCTCCGATGCTACGTCCCGAAATGTTCCATTATGCATGTTGCGGTAAAGACGATTCATGCTCCCGTAAGAACTATCGGTCACGTAGATATCAGGCCAGCCATCCTTATCGAAATCAACCACTGATGCAGACGCACCCATCGAAGCTACCTCTGGCATGATCGGATTCAGCTTCGAATCCAATACCGGCGCCTGATGCACAAAGTCGATGCCAGCGGCATGCGACACTTCCTGCAGGTAGAATCCGTGCCGTGCCAGCGATGAGCTCTCGTCCAGAGCTACTGCATTTTCCTGGTGATGTCTCTTATTCATCCGATTGACGAAAAGTGGGGTCAGCAGCAGGCATGCAAATATGATCGCCAGCAAGAGTCGCAATATTATTTTCGGCTTCACTGCCCTGCCTTGCCTTTTACCTGCGATTGAATAACTAGGCTGTTCTTGAATCCCTGCGAAGTTATATATCGGGTGTGATATGTCTGCCAATCCTTCGGATGATGCCGGTATATCCAGTCGTCCTCCAGTTTGCCGGGCGGAGAATCGTAGTCGCGCCGTGCATGATAGGGATAGGGCAGAACTGTTTGCGAATAAGACGAGTTATAGTCGCCGTCCTTGATCCAGCCGTCGCCCGCAATCACGAAATCACGCACCCAGCCTGTCGGTGGAGGGGGCGGCGCAGCAAAGCGTAGTGACATTTCATCCCCGGCGTTCATAACGACGTAGCGGTCGTCTATTCCAGTAAGTAACTCGCGCACGTCGCCGAAGCGCGTGTAGTAGCCCTCCAGATCACGCCAGCGCTGAGTTGTCCCGGATAAGTGGTTATAGTCCGGGATTTCGGGAGACGACATATTTGCCTGATGATTGGTTGAGAATCCGCGATAGTGGAGATCCGCCGACTCGGGAGCTATACGCTGGACGCGCATTCCTCCAGCCGGCAAACCCTGCGCCCACTCGATCTGATCCCAGTACACCTCGAGATTTGTGCGCAGTCGCACACGATGAGGTGCGCCCGGCGTGAACATGCCGCTCAAATCGAAGAGGCAGATCTTGTTGCGCCCTGCCGGGAAGCCGAGGTTCGGTTTCGCGACCCGCCATCCGCCGCGACCGTCCGGCACTTCAAGGCTGAGCCACTCAGGCTTCGGTGCACTGCCCTGGCTCATCGCGATATTGACGGATGAATCCGAGGGATGCAGCCAGCCCTTCGCAATCAGATATGTGGGACCATTTGCAGGTAAGGTACGCGGCAACTCAACTTCGACGTAGTGATCACGTGTCACGCCCTGGTATTGGCCGCGGCCAAAATTATCAAGATACTTCCCGTCAAGCTTGCTGACGATAGCTGTAACATCGTTGCCGCCGTCGTCCGTGGCACTTATGACTGGTTGCGGCTCGGCGACTTTCGTGATGGCCAGCTTGACCGCAGGTACATCGAAACGCTCGTCGGTAAAAATCTCGGTACCCTCGGGATGGTCGACAGCCGTGAGCGCCATCGAATCGTAGTAATACGTCTCCCAAAGCTCGCCCGTCACGCGGAGATCGTAATAACCATCTCGCGCTACGAGTTGATCGCGGCCGATCTTATACCATTCTTCCGTTGCAGCTATCTTCGCGGACCCAAGCGCATTGATACGTAGCCCGATCGCTGCACCCCATGGCACTGAGTCCTTCACAAAATTCATGCCATGACCATCCCACGCAAACAAAAATGGGCATGAGCCCTTCAGCCGCTGTTCAGTGACAATCTGCTGATCGGCTTTTAGGTTAAACTCAGCCCGCACCGAGCCATTTGGCCAGAAAATTCGCGCGACATCCGCTTGCTTTGCATCTCCCAATCCGAAGTGGAGTGCAGGCCCATTCATTGGCTGCTTTTGTGTCAGCAAGCCTGCTCGCATTTCAATCTCGCCGCCTATTCCAAACGAGTTGATTCTCTGATCGCCCGTCGCCACTTTGGCCCGCGGACGAATGATCTGCCAGCGGTAGTCCTGTGTAGCGCGGTTCGTCGCGACAGAAAGTCTTGCATCTTGTGTGAGCCCAACCAGTGAGAGCCGACCGTCGCTCTTCAAATCAGCAACTGCGAAAACATTCTCTGAAATCGGTTGAGCTAAAGGCTGCAGCGTGCCACTTCCATCCTGCAGCCATACGAGGGACTGACTCTTACTTGAAAACAGCAGGTCGACTGCGCCGTTGTTGTCCAGGTCAGCCGCATACAAATGTACATCGCCATCCAGCGTACCTTGTGGATGCGGGACGCTAGCGATCTGCCTCGTCGACCACTTTTTTCCGTCGTTTTGCGCGAAGATACTGAGAATTTGGCCGTCTTCTTTGACGACAACGAGGTCAAGCGCTGCACCGTCGCCAAGGTCGGCGACAGTGATTGCTTTCACCCCCTGCAGATCAGGCAAAGGCGTCTCCGCAAACTTGCCCGATCGCTGATTGAGAAAAATATGCAGGCGGCCCGACTGATCGATCATGGCCGCATCCGGATTACCGTCTCCGTTCAGATCGACCCAGACCAGTTGCTGCAGCCCTGCAACTCCGCTGAATGGACGCGCTGGCGTAAATGTGCCGTCTCCGTTGTTGCGGAGCAGGATGGGAGGACCCGCACGGACGCCAAGTAGAAGATCGAGGTCCCCATCTGCCTCGATATCCAATGCCCATGCACCGGTGTACTTTGCATTCAGAACACCGGCGGGAAGTTTCGTAGCTGCACTCACATCGGTGAAGCGAGCCGGCGAATCCTGGCGGAAGAATCGCACACCCCCGCCGCCAGCCAGCACGATGTCCGTCTTGAAATCGTAGTTGAAATCAACAGGCAGAACGCTGTCTGCAGATGGCTGCAGGTTTTCGCCTCCCGAAGGAAATGGCAGGTCTGCTCCGCTGGCTAACAACAGGTGAGCGGCATTGGCCTGGGCAAGAATGGGCGCATCGTCACCGTTGGGATAGAACGCCCCCGCCCAGGTCCAAGCTTCCGTACTGGATCCTGATGCCGCGGGCAAAAACGTGATGCCAGTGTCAGCAGCCGCGGGGCGCGCCGATGGATTGGTGAGCCGGAGAAGCTGAGTCATGGGCTGAGCCCCTTCGCCCGGCTGCGCTTTCAAATCGGAAAGGTCGTTGCGAAAATCCGGCACCTGCATCAGTACATTTCGCAGGAAGACGGAGCGGGTCGCTGCTGACCGGGGATCAGGGCTCGCGGCCGCGGCCTGCAGCTGCGCCAATTGCTGCTTCACCTGCGGTGGCCAATCGCCCGAGTGTTGTTCGATCTTTGCTACGGCCTCTCGTAGCGCATTCGAATCCCCTCGCTTTGCAGTGACTCGGCTAAGCTCGAGCAACGCTGCGAGGTTGCCCGGATTGAGTGACAATATTTGCTGCATCAATTGCTGAAAATGTTCATCGCTCCCGGGATCTCCTTGCCGATCGATCTCAGCGGCGAGCGAATAGATGGCTTTCAGGTTTTTAGGATTGCGTGTGATTGCCTGTTGGAAGTCCGCAATCGCTCCAGCAGAATTGCCTCGTTCACTTTCCAGCAGACCTGATAAGTAATTCACCTGGTCATTATCGGGAGCCAGTGAATGTGCCCGCTGCAATCTTTCCGCTGCTGCATCGTAGGTGCGCTGGCGAAGGGCGAGAACGCCCCAGTTAGCCCATGCAGCAGGTTCACCAGGAGCCAGCTGCGTCGCTTCTGACAGACTGCTGTCAGCCCGCACATCGTCCCCTACCTGGAGCGCCGCGAGGCCCTGATAAAAGGCTGAAATAAACTTGATATAACCGGCTGATCCGTCTTTAGGCAACTTCGCCGTCGTCCGACAACCCGCCAGCATGAAGCAGATTACAAGACCAGCGACACTTAATGCCTGTGTAGGCAAGCTTCGGTAGCAGCCCTTTTCCCGGAAGCGAAACCAGTACGTCACGTTGAAACTTTACCTAGTCTCGCTCCTTCATGCTGCAAGGATCGGATTGGAGAATAAACCTTTAAGGACTGATATCCAGCACTGACAGATGGGCGATCGACACGCCATCCGAGACCGCTCTGCTAACACGGTAAGAGTATCGTAGGCAGTCTGCCTGAGACTGTCATCCACCGAAGTATGCGTGCAACTATCATCCTTTGGATGGAGGCATGGAAAAAGCGTGACGACATAGTGAGAGCTGCGGCTAAACTCCTCCCATATTTCGATATCGCCGAGGCAGCTCAGATCCATGCCAACTGATTACTAAACTGATCCCGACCAAGGCGCGCCTCTACCTGCGCGAGTGCTGAAATCACATGATGCTGAATCCTTACTTACGCGCGGCCGTGCGGGCAAAGTTCTCCACCCTCCTTTCCTGTGCGCGGTGCATGCTGGCCGGCTACTCCATTGCGGCATCAATCGCTCCACTGCATGCCGCTACCGAACCCATCGACTCGGTCAATGCTTACATCGGCTCTGGCAGCGGGTCAGTTGGGTATGGCGGCATGATGCCCTTTGTCGTCGAGCCATTTGGTATGACCAGTTGGACACCGCAGACGCGTCAGAATAAGTTAAGCGTCGTTTCCTACAAGTATGAGGACCCGGCAATCTCCGGCTTCATGGGCACGCATCAGCCGGCCATCTGGATGGGCGATTACGGCTATGTCACCCTGATGCCGGAGATCGATAGCCTCAAGCTCAATCCTGAATCCCGACAACTGCCGTTCAAGCATTCCGACGAAGTGGCAGGACCGGATTACTACTCCGTCAAAATGGACGCTGGCGCTTCCCGCACCATTCGCACCGAGATGACTGCGACGGACCATTGCGCTTATCTTCGCTTCACCTTTCCAGCCAACGCTTCATCGAGCATTGTGGTGGAAGCCTCGCGTCCGGGCACAGCCGGCCAGGCCATCGCTAATCGCGCGGAACACGAAATCACCGGCTACAACCCTGAGCGTGTCGACAGGGATCTGGGTCCGGTGGCGCTGCCAAAGTTCAAGGGCTACTTTGTCATCCAGTTCAACAAGCCCTTCAAGTCAGCCAGCCAGTATGGCGACCCGGCCAATCCATCTGCCGGTCCCATCGGCGCTGTAGCAACCTTTGTAACCAAAGATGGCGAACAGATCGAAGCAAGAATAGGCACATCCTTTATCAGCCTGGAACAGGCGCGTAAAAATCTGCATGCCGAGATCACCTCGTGGGACTTTGCTGCCACGCGGCGAGCCCTGCGCACCAACTGGAATAACAAACTCGGCCAGATCACCATGGACGGCGCAACTGAAGACCAGCGCAAAATCTTCTATACCGCCGTCTATCATGCCCTGCTTTATCCGCGGAACATGACAGAACAAGGCCACTATTACAGCGGTTTTGATGACAACATTCACACCGGCGAAAGCTACACCGATTACTCCATCTGGGATATTTTCCGCTGCGAATGGAGTTTCCTGACCCTCATGGCGCCCGAGCGTATCGGCGGCATGACGCAGGCCTTATTGCAGGATTATCAGGAGGGCGGCTGGATGCCCACGTGGCCCAACCCTTCCTACACCAACATCATGATCGCCACGCATGCGGACTCGCTCGTCGCCGAAGCAACAGCCAAGCATTTCAAAGGATTCGATCCACAACTCGCCTACGCTGCCGTCTACAAAGACGCCATGACGCCGCCCGATGACGACACAAAACTTCGATGGCATGACCGCGAGCCACACACTCCCTACGAAGCCCGGGCAGGCCTTACTTATCTGAAACAGCTGGGCTATATTCCGGTCGACAAGACCGACGAAGCCGCATCGAGTACGCTCGAAGATGCCTATGACGACTGGTGCGTCGCGCAGATGGCCAGGTCCTTAGGCAAGACGAGTGACTATGACTTCTTCCTCAAGCGTTCACAGAACTACAAGCACCTCTTCAATCGACAGATCGGTCTGATGCAGGGCAAGAACTCCGACGGCTCCTGGGCTGACCTTAGTCAAGGATGGACGGAAGGCGATACCTGGGTCTACTCCTGGGCCGTCATGCATGACATTCCCGGCCTGTTGCAGTTGATGGGCGGTCGAGACAAGTACAACGCCAAACTCGATGAATATTTTGCCCGCGGCCACAAAAAACATGGAAACGAGCCAAGCCACCATTACGGTTACTTATACGACTACAGTGGGCAGGCATGGAAGACACAGGCCATAGTTCGCCAGATTGCTGCGAAAGAATATGCGAATCAGCCTTCCGGCCTGGACGGGGACGATGACTGCGGACAGATGTCAGCGTGGTACATCTTCACGGCGCTCGGCTTCTATCCAGTCAATCCCGCATCGGGCGACTATATGATCGGCAGTCCGCTGTTCACGCGCGCGACCTTGCATCTGGCAGATGGCAAGCACTTCACGGTCCTCGCCGAAAATAATTCTTCTACGAACGTTTACATTCAATCCGCCACACTGGATGGTAAGCCTCTGACCAAACCGGTGCTCCGTTATGACGACATTGTGCGTGGCTCGACACTCAAACTCGTCATGGGACCGCAGCCATCAAAATGGGGCGCAGACTGGAACCCCTCACCGCTCATTCCTTAAGCGGTTGCGTTTCTCAGCGCTGGATACAGACGACGATAGCGCGGATACGCTTCCCGCATCACTTCACCATCGACTGGCTTGATCACGTCAGCAACACGGATCGTCGCCGCACACGCTGCCTGCACAGAAGGCCACGCATCGACGCCGGTTCCGGCCAGCAGCGCGGCGCCGAAAGCACCACCCTCTTCAGCTTCCAGCAACTCGACTGGATGGTTGTAGACGTCGGCCTGAATCTGCCGCCAGAGCGACCCGCGCGCACCACCACCCCCCAGACGGATGCTTTCGACCGGGATGCCGAGTTCGGCGAAAAGCGTGAACGAGTCCTTGAGACTGAACGCAACGCCTTCAAGCACGGCACGGACGAAATGTCCCAGCGTGTGCGAAGCAGAGATGCCGACAAACGCGGCTCGTGCCGAAGGATCAAGGTGTGGCGTCCGCTCTCCGAAAAGATAGGGCAGCCAGAACATGCCGTCCGACCCCGCCCGCACGGTTGCAGCCAGTGCCGTCAGTTCGTCATAAGTCCTGTCGGGTGCGAAGGTGTCGCGCACATAGCGAAGGCTCAAGCCCGCTCCATTCGTCACACCCATCACGTGCCACAGACCAGGAGCCGCATGGCAGAAGGTATGCAGTCTGCCTCTGGGATCCTTCGTCGGCGTCGCGGTCGAAGCGAACACTACGCCGGAGGTCCCGATGGTTGCCGAGACCGAGCCCGGTTCGAGAATGCCCATGCCCACTGCGCCTGCTCCCTGGTCACCCGAACCCGCGACAACGGGCGTACCCGCAGCGAGACCAGTCGCACTATGAGCATCTTCCGTCACGCGCGCACACACCTCGGGTCCCTCGAAGAGTCGCGGCAGCCAGGCAATCGGTATTCCAGCAGCCTCTGCTACCTCGCTGGACCAGCGCCGATGCGTCACATCCAGCAGCAATGTTCCTGAGGCTTCCTGCATGTCCATCGAGTATTCGCCAGTGAGTCGAAAACGTACGTAGTCCTTGGGGCAAAGCACGTGCCTGATCCTCGCAAAGATCGCCGGCTGGTGTTCGCGCACCCATAGCAGTTTGGTCAGTGTGAAATTTGGCAGTGCCGGGTTGCAGGTCAGCTCAATGAGCCGCTCATAGCCGATCGTCTCCGTAAGCCAGTCGCACTGCGGCTGGGTTCTCTGGTCGCACCAGATGAGCGCGGGACGCAGTACCTTTCCGTCGCCGTCGAGCATCACGCAGCCGTGCATCTGACCCGTCAGCCCCACCGATTCAACGACGCGCCCCTCATTCACCGCCCACTTCACGACACCGCGGATGGCAATCTGCGCGGCCCGCCACCAGTCGTGTGGATCCTGTTCAGCCCAGCCGATCTCAGCTGATTGCATTGCGGCATGTTCTGCCGATTCCGATGCAACCACCCGCCCGTCCCTGTCGACCAGGATGGCCCGTGTGCCGCCAGTACCTACATCCACACCCAGAAACATAATCGTCCTCTTTAAATCGCTTTAGCGCCGGAACCATATTCGCAGAAGACCGCCTCGACACGCAGCATTTCAGGAATTTATCCGCCGGAAGGGCGCTCGAACTGCGTAAGATAAGTACCAGCAAATTCAGACTTCATCCGCTGCAATCATCACCCTCAGGAATTCCAGACAATGGCATCGATCTCCGCAGAATCGGCAGCGCGTATACAAGCAGGTGGTAATCCGAAAAGCTATACAGTCCCCCTGATCCTGATGGTGTCGCTCTACTTCGGCATCGGCTTTATTACCTCGCTCAATGACATCCTGGTACCGCATTTCAAGCTCGCCTTTCATCTGACCAACGTGCTGGCACTGCTGGTCCAGATGTGTTTTTTCGGCGCCTATTTCGTCATGTCCGTTCCCTCCGGATGGATTATCGGTCGCATTGGTTCCAAAGCCGGGATCGCCGCCGCCCTGCTCACCATGTGCGTGGGATTATTGCTCTTCCTGCCTGCATCTATCCTCATCTCCTATCCACTCTTTCTTTTCGCACTTTTTGTTGTCGGAAGCGGACTGGCGCTTCTGCAGGTCGCCATCAATCCATATGTGGGAGCACTCGGAAAGCCGGAGACGGCTTCAGCCCGGCTCAATCTCTGCGGTTTTTTAAACTCCTTCGCGACCACGATTGCCCCACTCCTTGGCGCGGCCTTCATCTTTGTCGCAGAAGGCGCCACAACCTTCCAGTTGCTTCACTCGGTGCGCGTCCCCTACCTGCTCCTCGCACTTGCAGCTTTCCTGATGGCTGCAATCGTGTGGCGGGTTCATCTGCCTGACCTCATCGAGAAGGCGACAGACACCACCTCGGTCGACCTGGCAACCGGTAAGACCAGCGCCTGGCAGTTCCGCAACCTTCGCTACGGTGCTGCTGCAATTTTTTTCTACGTGGGCGCGGAAGTCGCCATCGGCAGCGTCATGATCAACTTTCTGGGCCAGCCGGAAATGGGCAGCATGCCCCATGAAGTAGCAGCGAAGTACGTGTCCCTTTATTGGGGAGGCGCCATGGTCGCTCGCCTTATCGGCTTCTTCGCTATGCAGAAGATCAACGCCAGGAATGCACTGGCCTTTGTCGCGATACTTGGCACCATTGCCGTCACCCTGACCATCTTCGGCCACGGTCCCCTGGCTCTGTGGGCGATTGTGTCCTGCGGCCTCTTCAACTCGGTGATGTGGCCATGCATTTTTCCCATGTCCGTCGAAGGGCTCGGCCGCTTCACCAGCCAGGGTTCCGGCATCCTCGTCACCATGGTCGTGGGCGGTGCCCTCATTCCC
Organism: uncultured Acetobacteraceae bacterium; assembly: GCA_964658655.1. GTDB lineage: Bacteria > Acidobacteriota > Terriglobia > Terriglobales > Acidobacteriaceae. The sequence continues at coordinate 113,859 of CAZZZL010000007.1, forward strand.
GAGGCACAGGGATGGCTCGCCGACCATTACGGCTATCAGCACAGCTATGCTGTTGTCCTCATCTGTTACCTCTACGTCCTGTTCTTTGCGATCAGTGGTTATCGCAAACAGGAGATAGGTGTCGACGCCTCGGAAAGTCTGCCGCCCGCCGTCGCATAATCGCGAATTAGTACCATCGCAAAAGCCCCGGTGTCTCTTCGACATACGGGTCTTTGTATTGCCTGCAAACTGCAGGGCCACTACTCTTTTCGCGAAGGAATAGTCGACCAGATCTCCGGATCTTCCTCGCCCAGCACCCACGCGCAAATTCCCTGCAATCCACTCTCTTGTGCCAGTCGATAACGATCGGCGAACGCCCGCTTATCTGTAAAGAAAATCCACTCGCGCATCTGGTCGCGGTAAAAGTAGAACCACGGCGTATGGTCTTCCTCATCCCACTGCAGATGACCACCATACGTGTCCCGAAGAAATGCAGCATTCGGCTCTGAAATATATTCGGCCGTAATGTTCGGCTTCTTCACCTTCTCACTTAGTCCTGGATCACCCGTGTACCAGTGATAGCCGTACAGGGCTATACCGAGTGACAACTTCTCTTTCGGTACCATGGTCAAGGCGTAAGCAAGGTTCTGGTTGGTCCACGTCCATCCGCCAACCGGCCCCGGCGCAGTCCAGCGGGTATGCTGGTCATACGTCATCAGGCAGAGCAGGTCGACAGATTCGCCCAGCGCCTTCAAATCAAATGCGCCGCGCCACTCTTCGAATATCCATTTCGCGAATGGCTGATGCCCTGCATGGCCCGGCGCGTTCGGAACCACCGCAATCTCCAATTGCAGATGCTCCTTGTGGAGAGCTGCAGCAGTAGTCTTCACAGCTGCCGACAACGCATCGCGATCCGTCCACATGATGTCCTCCAGATCAAACTGAAAACCGTCGTAGCCGTTCTCTTTGCACTCGCGAATCAGTGCATTGTTCATCTCCGCTTGCGCCTTGGTATCCGACAACAGCAGGTGCACCGCATCTTTGTCGAAGAGCGCAACGATCGGCACCACAGATACGTGAGACTTCTTCGCTGCCGCGAGCACAACCGGGTCGGCTTCTCCCCACACCATCCCTGCCGCGTCGACGCTGTACCACGTGGGCACGAGGATATCCACCTGGTTCCTGTGTGCCAGAAAATCATGCGCTCCACTCGCACCATCCTGCATGTAAAACATCGTCTTTACGGAATGGGCGGGCGCCTGCTGGGCACTCGCACCGTAAGTTAGAAGGCCACACACGGAAAAGCATAAGAGCGCTTTCACCGCATGGTTACGGACTGCAACAATTAAACCGGGCGCGCTCGACGATAAGGCAGAAGACGGAGGGAATGGCATGGCTAGAGAATCGGACAAACCAGCATTTTCTGCAAGCTGAAGTCAGACTTGCCGAACCAGCATAGTAGTCTCGAAGAGAAGTTAGAATCGCGGAGGAAAAGCAGTCGATGAGTTTTTTTCTGGCAGTGGACGCAGGCGGTACCAAGACCGATTACGCGCTGGTCGACGACACCCGGGTCCTGGCGCGGGTCCGTACCGGTACCATCAAGCGCATGCGTACAGACTCGTCCACTGCCTTGAAAAATCTCGACCAGGCCTTTCATGACCTGACGGATTCCAGCGGCGTTTCGATGCATCAGATCAACCGCACCTGCATTGGTGCCGCTGGCAATACTGTTCCCCTCGTGCACGACTTCTACATGAGCGAATTCACTACCAGGGTTTCTGGTGAAGTGATTGTCGTGAATGACGTGGACATCGCACTGGACGCGGCCTTCAGCGGCAAGCCAGGCGTACTGGTCCTGGCGGGAACAGGCTCGAATGTGGCGGGTCGCAAGGAAGATGGCACTGTGACGACGGCCGGCGGCTGGGGTCCAGCTCTCGCAGATCAGGGCTCCGGACATCGCATCGGCCATGAAGGCCTGCGCGCGGCATTCATGGCCATAGATGAAGGTGAACCGACGACCCTCACCGAATCCATCCTGAACTTCTGGCACCTTCATTCCATCGACGATCTTGTCGACTACGCGAACCGTACACCCGCTCCGGATTTTTCCGCCCTTACCAAACTGGTCGTTCAGTGCGCAGACGCTGGTGACGCAGTCGCTCGCCGTGCGTTGGAGCGTGAAGGCCACGAGCTGGCACACCTGGCGACACTGATCATTCACCGGCTGCGCGGCAGTTCACAAAACACCAGCTGGATTCCATCGGTCGCCTTCGCAGGAAGTATCTGTGAGAACGTAGCGGCGGTACGCGGCGTCATGATCGGAAAGCTTGACGAAAACTTCCCCGGCATCCAGACCCTGCCCGGAGTCGTTGATCCTATTGCAGGGGCAATCTGGCGCGCGCGTTCAGGCGGCAAATAACTGCCGGGCTTGTTCAATGGTTTTCTTTAAACGGCTACGACTTCGACACCGATCTGTCTGAACTTGGCTACCATCTCGTCCGAGACTCCATCATCCGTGATCAGCATGTTCACCCTCTTCGCCGGGCAAATCACTGCCGGACTTACCATCCCGACTTTGCTTGAATCTGCCAGCACCACCACTTGCCTGGACTGATCGGCCATCGCACGGAAGACCGCGGCTTCATCCGGCTCGATCGTGGTTGCACCGCGCTCTGCATCAATGCCGCAGACGCCGATGAATACCCGGTCCATCACCAGCAGCTTGAGCGACTCGCTTGCCGCCGAACCGATCAGCGAGAATGCTCCCGCCCAGCGCATACTGCCGCCAGTCATGTTCACGGCAAGGCCGGCGCTTGCGCTCAATTCCATGCCGATATTAACGGCATTCGTCACCACCCGCAGGTTGCTTCGCGAGCGCAGGCAGCGGGCAAGCTGCGTAGTGGTTGTGCCTGCCGTCAGGCCAATTGTCTCACCGTCGTCGATCATCGCCGCAGCCGCCATCCCGATGCGCTGCTTCTCCTGAGCAAAGCGATCTTCACGAATCTGGAACGAAGCATCGAAACGGAACGGCTCATACACTGCCTGCTCCGCCAGCAACGCGCCACCATGTGTGCGATGCACAAGTCCGCGCTCCTCAAGTCTCATCAGGTCGCGCCGAACACTCGCAGGAGAGGTCCCGAAAACTCCTGTCAAATCCTCGATGGATGTTTTGCCATCACGCAGCAGCAGCCGCAGAATCTCTTTCGCCCGCCGGTCTGTCTTCGAGGACATCAGCCCTTACCTCAATCCGCAGTTGGAATAGTCTGGCCCTGCAACGCATGACCCAGGGCTCTTACGTCTTCTGCCAACACTTCATATCGTGCAAACTCATCGGCGCCTTCATCGCCCAGATGCAGTCCGGGTTTCCGATACGTAACCGGACTTGCCGTCTTGCGTCGCAGGGACGCATGAAATTCGGTGGCGCCCGTCTTCTGCGCGACCTCTGCAATATTGCTTTCGCGAATGCGCCCGCAGACCATCACCTGGATACGTTTATGTGCCTGCCTCACCAGGCTCCTGATATGTTCGGAGGCCTCCATGGCCGTCTGCATACCGCCGGAGGTCAGCACACGTTCGGCCCCGGTCGCAACTACCTGTTCGAGGGCCTCTTCCATATTCGGCGTCCAGTCAATGGCGCGGTGAAACGTCACTCCCATCGGGTGCGCCAGTTCTACCAGGTCCCTGGTTCGCTCCACATCGATGCGCCCATCTTTATGGAGAAGGCCCAGGACGACTCCATCCACACCCTGCATTTTTGCTTCTTTTAGATCTCTGCGCATGATGCGGTATTCATCCGCCGTATAGAAAAAGTCGCCGGCTCGGGGACGGACCATCGCATAAATGGGAATAGTCAACGCATCCCTTACTGCGCTGATCAAGCCCGCACTCGGTGTCGTACCGCCCTCGGAAAGAGCCGCACACAATTCAACCCGCTGCGCTCCGCCACTCTCCGCAGCCTTCGCGGATGCGAGCGACTCGACACAGATTTCAAGGATCATTCGTCTTTCCATCCAGATCAGTGCCGCAACCAAAATACATCACAATCACAAACTAAAAAAAATTATGCGTGGATGCTTGCAGCATGCCGCCTGCAAACATCCACGCAACTAGTCTAGAACGAGTAGCGAGCCGAGAACTGCAAGTGACGCTCCTGCGACCGGATACTATTCTGGCTGCCAATCTGCCCGAAGGTGCCGTCCGTAATCCCGGTATCAGGATTGCCATAGCTGACGATGTTCATTGCGTTAAACGCGTCGAAACGGAAACCGATCGACTGCTCGCGCACGATATGGAAATCCTTGAACGCGGAAGCATCCACGTTCAAATATCCCGGACCGCGCACGGCGCCATTGCGTGAGGAACCGAAAGCGTTACTCGCTGGCACACCGAACGCGCAGAGACCGTTATCAACGCCGGCCGCCGTGCAGGGTACAGCAGATGGATCCGTACCGAACCAGTGATTGATATCGCGGTGAACAATCTTCAATTTCCTATACTGGTTCGGCCGAGATATTCCGTAACTATTCGAGTTATTGCCCGGTCCTGTAAGGGTCTCAGGAAAACCCGAATAACCTACACCGGCGACGGCAACCTTCCAGCCACCGATCACCTCATCAACCACTCGGTTGACACCAGAGAAATATTCTTGTCCGCGACCGACAGGTAGCGCGTACACGCCGGTACCAGAAACGTTGTGGCGAACATCGTAGCCTGCAGGACCATAATCCGCCGCACTGTCATAGTAGTTCTGAAATGCGCCGCTATACCCGCTTACGTTCAGTCCGTAGTTACCCAGGCTATTCGTCATGGCGCGGCCGTAAGTGTAGTTCAAAGTAAATTCAAGACCGTGATTGAGCCGTTGCCGCAGTGTAGACTCCATCGCATTGAAGTTCATCATCGCGCGTGACTCTGTAATCAGCAGTCCAGTCGCGCCAAGACCAAGGTTGGCATTGTTGTAAAACGGCGCAGTCGTCTGGTCGCCGTTTACCAGGTACTGGTTTACGTTGCCATAGTCTTCGATATGTTGCCCCTGCTCGCCCAGGTACCCGACCTGCAGCGAAGTGGAGCGAGTCAGCGCGTACTCCGTCGTCAGGCTCCATTCCTGAACATACGCTGGCTTGATGTTCTGCGGGTAGACGTTGTACGAAGACCCGTTGAAGTTAATGTCGCTGCTCGTTGCGCTGAATCCGTCCTCGATCGTGCGGGGTGCGCCACCGCTGGTTGTCGTTGGCGTGAGCGGCTTGATATCCACTGCCTGGATGAACGGAGTGATCGAAGTCAACCGCTGGTTTCCCGCATTGCCCTCGAAGAAGCTCGTCGCCCCGTAGCCGCCTCTTACCACGAAGCGATCGTTCACCTGGTAGGCAAAACCGAGTCGCGGCATGATCTGGGCGTAGTTCGGCTGGTAGCAGGCAGAGTTGCTGCAAACACCCGAACCCGCTGGCGCCCCTGCCGGGACACTGTGGGCATACACAACCTGTCCGGTCCCGAGCAGTATATTGCCGGTCTTGTTGTTCGCTTCTACCCACGGCTGATCGTATTCGTAGCGAACGCCGAAGTTGAGCGTCAGGTTGGGCATGACCTTGTAGTCATCCTGCACAAAACCGGCCGCCCTCCATTGCCGCTGGCCAACCAATGTGCCGGACGTCGTGATCGCTGCTTCGCTCACGCGATCCAATACAAAATCGGCACCCGAGTATCCGACGCCCGCTTTCAAATTAGGATTACTGGTGTAAGAGCCGTTGTAATTAAAGGTTCCAAGGTACCCCTGGTTATTGCCCGTCGTGTAGTCATTCTGGTAGCGGACGGCTTGCACTCCCATACTCAGCAGATGATTGCCCTTCTGCCACGTCAGGTTGTCGATATAGCTGAAGGTGTTATCGATGAGGCTCTGATTATCGCCCGTGGTGCCGACGTCACTCAGGCCACTGCCCAGTCCCTGGTTCGAGAAACCAACATAAGCCTGCGTGCCGAACGGTATGCCGACCTTCGCGTTGCCCTTCAGTCCAAATAATCCGGTCGGATCAGTCGGCACAGCCTTGTTCCACGTTGTACGAGTGAAGCCGACACGCGCAGAGTTGATAATCGCCGGAGAAAAAATATGCACCCAGTTCAAGCCACCCAGGATGGTCGGATAAAGGTTCGTCGAAGGAAAGCTGATAGGAAGGACGGCAACACTTCCGTCGTAAGCGGTGGACATCGAGTAGAAGCCGGTGATCTTATCAGCCGCTCGTGGATCGAACTCAACCTTCACATCGCCCTGGTTATTCGCGCTGAAGTTGCGGTTCGGTGCCTGGTAGTTACTGTTGATGATCCCGTCGGTCGGTGTCGCGTTGGGCAATGGGTAAAGGCTCGGATTGGCGAACAGGAATTTTGCCACAGGGTTAGTGGGCAGGCCAACATTGTTATTCTTGTAGATCGCAAAATGATTCTGCGAATCGTAGAGCTGGATTGGTGTGGTTTCAGCGCCGGAAAGCAACACGGAGAAGTCGCCGTTGCGCATGGCGGAGGTGAAGACGCTCGCCGTGCCGATACCGCCCTTGTGATAACGCGAGCCAAGGTAATCGACGAAGAAGAACAACTTGTCTTTCTTGATCGGACCACCAAACGTTCCTCCAAACTGCGCCTGCGAAAACGGATTAATCGCAATTTTCGGAGTCGAGTTGTTGTTCGTCCAGGAGTTCGCATTGTAATTCGCGTTCTGCTCGTAGCCGTAGACCGATCCGTGGAAGCTGTTCGTACCACTCTTCAATACGCTGACAACTCCACCGCCATTGACGTTGCCGTAATCGGCCGGGGAGTTTGCGCTCAGTACCTTGATCTCCTGCAGGGATTCCGGCGCAGGAGTGTATGCGATCAGGTTGTTCTGCGTCTCGTTCATATCGATGCCGTCCAGCGTGTAATTGTTGGACTGTGCACGATTGCCATTCATGTTCGGTGTATCGGTAAAATAGGTGCTTCGCTCCGTGCTCTGCGTGCCGGATGTTCCGGCCGTATCAACGGAACCCGGAACATACAGTGTCAGCGCAGAGAAATCGAGTCCATTCAGCGGCACGTTTGCAATGGCGTTCGATGTAAACGTCGTGCCGAGGTTCGCATTCTCTGTGTTCAAAATCGGCGGTGCAGTTGTAACGTCGACGGTGGTTGACGCATTCCCGACCGTCAATTTCACGTTGAAGTTGGCAATCTGCAAAACTTCCAGGCTGAATGGCGGCAATGTCTCTTTATTAAACCCGTTTGCTTCGATGGAAACCTGGTAGCGGCCGATGGGCAGAAACTGGATGCGATAAGCGCCACTCGCATTCGTGGTCACTTGCGAATCGACGCCCGTATCTAGATCATGCGCAACGACGGTAGCGCCGGCGATCACGGCGCCGCTTGCGTCGGTTACGGAGCCAGTTACGGAACCGGTGACAGTTTGCGCCACCAGTGCCGAGGTGCTCAGCACGGTCGCCATCATACAAAGGGAAATACGGTGCATCGAATTCAGCTTCATCCAATCCTCGCTTGACCCAGGCTCGCAGGGACACAACTCCGCGTAGCTCGCAGTCGCCTGTTCCCTGTCAGCTAAATATCCAGCCACCTGACCAAAGAACGCATGCATCACACTAGGACAAAATGAAGAGATTTGCCAGAAAAATGATCAATAACTCTCAAAACATGGCATTACTATCGATTCTCCTCGATTTTTCAGCCAAGCTTGAAGATTTGATGCATATACGAGAATTGACACCGTGGCTGCTTAAAATTCGCTACCTCGCATGGAAAGCTGGCGTGCCAGAAGCTTTGGCGACGATTGTCACTTCAACGGCAGGCTGAGCACTGTGAAACTGGCATGCGTAAAGGTGTAGCGGAATTCCACTCCCGCCTTGACCTTCTCCACCTGCGGAGTGACCGCTTCAGGCTCTTCCTCATTGTTTACCGCGTAGAGATCGGGGCTGCTGAGGGTCTGCGCTTCCCCGATGGTTCCATCAGGCAGACCAGGCAGATGCAGTGTGGCCGAAATGTCTTCAGACTGGCTGCGATTGACGACAAAAATGGTGATGGTATGCCCTTCCTTGCTGATAGCCGCATCCACATCCAGATACGGCACGTCCGCGATATCCGGAATTCTGCTCGAGCCATTGTGAATCGAGTAGGAACCGCTGTCGACCTTCACCGGCAGCAGGCGATCAATAGGCGCGCTGGCAAACATCCCGAGCACGTATGAGGCAGGTGTGCGATAGACGACTCCGCGCTTTTTCCAGATGCCTCCAAATTCGATAATGCCTGTCATGTCGGAAATCGGCACAAAGCTCGACGAGCGCATGAGCATATTCAAAGTGCCGGCAGTCGTCAGGGCACCTGCCAGGTTGTCATACATCGGAATATTGCTGGAATGCTCTCCACCCGGCACGTACAGCCACTCTGTAAAGGCAATCTTCATTGTGTCTTTTTGTGGTGTGCTCGCAATCTGGTCGCGCATCATGGCCAGCCTGTGCTCCAGTCCCACGGGTAGCGCAAGGGTCGCGGCCGTAATGAACTCTTTCGATGGGTGCTTCAGCTCAACATCGGAAGTCGTCTCGACAAAGTGCGTCGACAGGTAGTCCGCCGTGCCCGCCGGGTTCGCCAGCTGCTTCGCGTTCCATTGCTCGAAGTGGTCAGGATCTTGCCCCGTCGCGATCAGCCTTGCCGTCGGATCCAGGGCGCGGATCGCCCTGCTGAATGCGAGTGTGCGGGGCGCTAGCTCGTCAATGGTCGGCCAGCCCGTATTCCACTCCCCCCAGAGTTCGTTGCCGAGCTCCCAAAGCAGGCCCGCATGCTTCGGCTGAAAATGGTCATCGACATAGCGAACCCACGCGGCGGCTTCGTCCGGCGTTCCGCTTCCGAGGTTAAGAGCAATCTGTGGTTCGGCGTGAATGAGTTCGCAGAAGCGAAGAAACTCGTCTGTCCCGAACGTGTTGTACTCCGGGATGCCCCATGCGACATTCGGCATACTCACGCGCTTGTCGATGGGTCCAACGCCATCGCGCCAGTGGTAGCCGCTGGTAAAGTTACCGCCAAAGCGCACCACCGGTGTGTGCATGGCCTGCGCCGCGCGGACCATGTCAGGGTCGAGTCCATCGATCGCATCCGACGGCATCAAAGACACCTGGTCGATCAGCACCCGCGCATCGCCCTTCACCGCAATGCGAAATTCAGCCTGCTCGAGCGGTGCCAGGGCTTCATCCCGCAGCTCAAGCGTGAAGGAAATTTTCGTCCACGCTGCAGCACTTGCGTCGATCGCGGCGCTCGCCAGTTCAGCATGCGTTCCGTTGCGGCTCACCAGCGAAACCTTCATGTGTGTTCCACCGGAAAGGTGCCGCACATAGAGACTGCCCTTGTACGTCAACGCCCGGTGGACAGGCAGGTAAACCCTCTGAACGATGCCTGTTTCCTGGCCTGCAACGCCCATCAACTCCAGTGAGCGCGAGGAGTTCGCTGCATCACCGTAGTGGAGCTCGTAACGATTTCCCTGGTGCCCTTCAAGTGGCAGCCACGGGAGAGGCAGCCCCAGAGCAGAAGCCTGGATCAACTCCGGCTCAGCTCGAAGCATGGACTGAACATGCCCCGCATCCCACAACCCCGCCTCAAAGCTGGGATTCTCCAGCACCTCGGCCCACAAACCGTTGTAGGTCGAGTTACCAATCGGCTCGAGGAACGACCCGAAAAGTGTTCGAGGAATCTCTTCCTTTGCGGGTCGGCTCAAGTCGATTTCAATGGAAGCGTCGCCCCTGACCGGTTTCACGGTCATCTGCGCAAGTGCGGAAATAGACAAACAAGCCGATGCTACGATTCCCAGCCAGATCTTCATCGCTTAGTTAGCCTCCGATTACTGCGTGAATGCGCCAATTCTTTCCAATGGGTCTGAAGCATGTAACCTGTTTGGACATTTCCGAACAGCCGGGCACGTTGCCACTGTTCAACGCCACCAGCCATGACATATCGTTGCCAGGTGGATACCAAACCCTCCTTCGCTACCCTCCCGCCCCGGCATCGCATTGGCCTGTTCAGTATCGGATTGGATACCTACTGGGCGCAATTCGACGGCCTGCTCGCCCGTCTTGAAGGCTATAACAAGGAAGTAGCGCAGCGCCTGGAAGCATTGGGCGCAGACGTGGTCAACCTTGGCATGATCGACGACGCGGAGAAGGCTGTCGCCGCAGGCCACGCCTTTCGCCAGAACGATGTCGACCTGATCTTTCTACATGTTGCGACATACGCACTCTCATCGACGGTTCTACCAGTTGTGCGCCGCGCCGGCGTGCCGGTCATCCTGTTGAACCTGTCGCCGCTTGCCGCCATTGACTACGACGCCTTCAACCAGATGAAGGACCGCACTAAAATGACCGGCGAGTGGCTTGCGTATTGCCAGTCCTGCTCGGTCCCGGAAATCTCGAATGTCTTTAGGCGCTGCGGTATTCCCTATCACCAGGTCACCGGCATGATGGACCCATCCGACAGCGCATGGTCAGAGATCGCGGACTGGTATGCCGCGTCGGCCGTCGCCTATCAAATGGAGCATAACCGCCTAGGTGTGATGGGCCATTACTACAGCGGCATGCTCGACATTTATTCGGACCTCACGCTGCAATCATCCATCTTCGGCACCCACATAGAAATCGTCGAAGTCGATGAGCTTTCTTCTTTGCGCCGCGGGGTCTCGAGCTCCGGCATCGCCGAACGCGTGCGCGTTATGCGCCAGGCCTTCGATGTGCAGCCTGACTGCTCGCAGGACGAGTTGGAGCGTGCTGCACAGACCTCCGTCGCACTCGACCACCTGGTTGAAATACATCGCCTCGGCTCGCTTGCCTACTACTACATGGGTGTGGGCATTGCGGAAAATGCGAACACTCTAAGCTCGATCATCGTCGGCAACAGCCTGCTGACTGGCCGTGGCATTCCTGTTGCGGGTGAGCTTGAAATCAAGAATGTCCAGGCGATGAAGATCCTCGACCTTTTCGGCGCGGGAGGTTCGTTTACCGAGTACTACGCCAATGACTTTAATGACGATGTCGTACTGATGGGGCACGACGGTCCCGGCCATCTCGCCATCGCCGATGGCAAGCCCAAGCTTCGCGCTCTCGGCGTGTATCACGGCAAAGTCGGTCACGGGTTGTCGATCGAAATGTCAGTGAAACACGGGCCAGTCACCCTGCTCTCAATCGCTGAAGATGGCAAAGGCTCCCTCAAATTTGTTGTAGCGGAAGGCGAATCTGTAGCCGGCCCCATCCTCGAAATCGGCAACACAAACAGTCGCTATCGTTTCGCGATCGGCGCCCGCGGCTTTCTTCAGGCTTGGAATCACGAGGGTGCCGCACATCACTGCGCGATCGGCACAGGCAGTCAGGCGGGCAGGCTGTCAAAGCTCGCTTCCCTGCTTGGCATCGAATGTGTTCGCGTCTGTTAGTCTCCGGTCCTTCGGCAAAATCTGTACGTTCAAGGTGAGAGAGCGGCCGATTCTCGTCCCGATTTCGTGTAGGCTGAACTTTCCTGCAAAGGATGCCTCTTGCTGGCAGCCAGTTCACTGCAGGCGCGCTCACAAACGATTCTTAGTGACCAGGAGAACCAGAGAATGCCGAGGAACCAAGCCAGTCGTTGGCAAACGCAGGTCGGACAGTTAGCCGGGGCTTTTACCCTTGCAGCACTCGCAACCGTAGCTATTGCACAAGCGCCATCCACTGCTCAGGCAAAGCTCTCGCTGATGCCGTTGCCCAGTTCCATCACCACCGGCGAAGGCGCTTTGACCGTGACGCCCGCAAATGGAATGTCATCGTTCACCTACGGCTACATCGGCAAACCGACACCGCGCCTGCAGGAGGCCGTGAAGCGCGCCGTGGTGCGTCTGGACCGCACCTGCGGCGGAGATCTGCGCCACTACACCATCGACCATGCGACGCCTCCCTCGCCAACACTGACCATCCAGGTAGCAGGCACCGCCGCACCGGTGCAGATGATGAGTGAGGATGAAAGCTATCAGCTCGACGTGACACCGCAGGGCGCCAAGCTCTCGGCGGCGAACGAACTCGGCGCCATGCATGGCCTTGAAACACTCCTGCAGTTGGCCACGGATGAACAAGGAGCCTGCGTGCTGCCCGCGGTCACGATCAACGATGCGCCGCGCTTCCCCTGGCGCGGCTTCATGCTTGACGTAAGCCGTCACTTCGAGCCCGTACCGTCTGTCGAGCGTACCCTCGATGCCATGGCCTTTGCCAAGCTGAATGTCTTCCACTGGCATCTCAGCGACGACCAGGGATTCCGCGCCGAGAGCAAAAAGTTTCCGAAGCTGACTGAGACATCCTCGGAAGGAGATTTCTACACCCAGTCCGAGATGCGCGAGGTCGTCGCATACGCGCGCGCCCGCGGCATTCGCGTGATTCCCGAATTCGACATGCCGGGGCACGGGACGAGCTGGGTGCTCGCGTATCCGGAGCTCAGCCGCGAAGCTCACATCAGCATCCTGCCGGTCGTGTACGGGCAACCTACGGCCGTTCTTGATCCGACGAGCGAGGCGACCTACAAGTTCATCAACACGCTTGTGGAAGAAATGGGAAGTATTTTCCCCGATGAATATTTCCACATTGGCGGCGACGAGGTGGAGGGTAAGCAGTGGCTCGACAATCCGCGCGTAGCCGAGTTCATGAAGAAGAAGGGATTTACCAAGGCGGATGAATTGCAGGCCTACTTCAACCAGCGCCTCGAGGTCATCCTCAAAAAGCACGATAAGAAGATGATTGGCTGGGATGAAATTCTGAACCCGGCATTGCCGAAAACAATCCTCATTCAAAGCTGGCGCGGCGACGCTTCTCTTGCTGAAGGCGCCAGCCAGGGCTACTCCGGTATTTTGTCCGCGCCATATTACCTTGACGCGCAGAAGACATCCGCACAGATGTTTCTAGCCGATCCTATACCGGCAGATACCAAGCTGACCGCCGACCAGCAGAAGCTGATCTACGGTGGGGAAGCACCGATGTGGGCTGAACAGATCAACCTCGAGACCGCGGATTCGCGCATCTGGCCGCGTACCCTGGCGGTTGCCGAACGCTTCTGGTCGCCACAGTCCGATCGCGATGTGTCCGACATGTATCGTCGCCTCCGCATCAATTCGTTGAAGCTGGAGGATGTCGGGCTGCGTCACATCAGCGGACCGGACACGCTCCGTCGAAACCTGCTGCTCGAGCGCAATCCTGAAGCCCTCGAGGTGTTTGCGTCTGTGCTTGAACCGATCAGCTTCGGCGAGCGTTCGCAGACGCAACATACCAACGGCTACACCGCGATCGATCGCCTGGTCGATGCGACCATCGCCGACCCCCCATCGCGTCAGCAGATTGCGGGCGATGTCGAAGCACTGACCGGCGTCGTCACCGTACCGGAGGTAAAGGTAGAAGATGAAGACCAGCGCGTGGACCTGAGTGGCGACGTTGCTGCCGGCTCTCTGCCAAACCGGTCGGCGGCCGCGCAACAGCTGCGGCAGCGCTTCCTGTCGTGGCAGGCCGCTGAACCGCGTCTGCTTGAAGATGTCAGAAAAACTCCAAGGCTGAACGACGCCGGAACACGCGTCGAGCAGCTCGGCGCACTCTCTGAAGCTGGTCTGTCGGCCCTCACCTACCTTGAGACGCGTACCGCGCCGCCGGCAGGATGGCAGGCCACACAGATGGCCATCATTGACGCCGCACAACAGCCATCGGCACTCGTGCGCTTCACATTCCTGCACTCCCTGCGCAAGCTTGTCATCGCAGCAGGACAGGGCGGCTCGGCGTCGACGAATCCGTAATACAAATGCAGATGGCTGCGGTCTCCCAGCAGCCATCTGCATTGTGTCTTAGATCGATTGGTTCAGAATACGATTGAGCCGCTGCACGAAGGTGGCTGGATCCTGCAATGGGACGCCTTCCATCAGCAGTGCCTGGTCGAGTAGCAACCACGCTGCATCCTGGGTCGTTGCATCGTCACCGCGTACCAATAGCTTCTTCACAATCTCATGGTCCGGATTGATTTCAAGCGTAGGCTTGGAAGCCGGCATCTCCGTCTGTCCCATCGCTCGCAGCATCTGCTGCATCTTCAGCGATGGCTCTTGCTCATCCGACACGATGCACGACGGACTATCAGCCAGTCGCACCGACACACGCACATCCTTCACACGGTCGCCTAACGTTGCCTTCAATTTGTCCAGCAGCGGCTTGAGCGCCTCTGCCTTGTCCGGTTCGGCTTCGTCCTTGAGATCTTCCCCGGTCGCGGCTTTGTTGACCGCCTTCAGATCGATCTCGCCATATTTATCGACCCCTGAGAAAACAATCTCATCGATCTCATCATCGAGGATCAATACTTCGAGATCTTTCTTCTTGTAAATCTCAAGCAGCGGGGACGTCCGCAAAAGCGATTCAGCGCCACCGGTGATGTAATAAATGCTCTTCTGATCTTCTTTCATGCGGGACTTCACGTCCGCCAGGCTGGTCAATCCTTCGACCTTGGTCGATTTAAACCGGACCAGTTCGAGCAGTGTCTCGCGGTTCGCGTAATCTCCGTAAAGGCCTTCCTTAAGCGGCCGATTGTATTGCTCAATAAACTTCAGATACAGTTCCGGCTGGTTGGCCGCGATCTTCTCCAGTTCGGAAAGAATCTTCTTTACGCTCGCCGTGCGTATCGTCGTCAGAACCCGGTTCTGCTGAAGGATTTCACGGCTGACATTCAAGGGAAGATCCTCGCTGTCGATGATGCCGCGAATAAAGCGCAGATACTGTGGCAAAAGCTCCTTGGCGTCATCCATGATGAAGACGCGCTTTACATATAGCTTCACCCCACCCTTGTATTCCGCCTGGTAGAGATCAAGCGGCGCCTTCGCCGGTACGTAAAACAGGGTGGTGTATTCAAGGCTGCCCTCGGCCTTGGTGTGGAACCAGAAGAGCGGGTCTTCCCAGTCGCCGGCAATCGACTTGTAAAGCTCCTTGTATTCTTCTTCCGTAATCTCGCTCTTCGAACGACGCCACAACGCGCTGGCAGCATTCACCTGCTCCGTGACACGTTTCTTCTCCGACTTCTTTTCTGCCTCGTTCCATTCGCTCTTGTCGTACGTCAGGAAAATCGGAAACGCAATGTGGTTGGAATACTTCTTGACAACTTCCTGCAGACGCCAGCTGTTCGCATATTGCTGACCTTCTTCGTTGAAATGCAGCAGCACCGTCGTACCGGCAACAGGCCGCTCTGCGGGCTGCAAGTCGAATCCGGTCTTGCCATCGCTGATCCATCGCCAGGCCTGCTCTTCACCAGCCTTTCGGGAAGTAACCTCGACCTTGTCGGCAACCATGAAGGCACTGTAGAAGCCCACACCAAATTGGCCAATCAGGTTCGAGTCCTTCTTGGCATCGCCCGAGAGCTGCGACAGGAAATTCTTCGTGCCCGAGCGCGCGATCGTGCCCAGGTGCGACACCAGGTCTTCTTCGTTCATGCCGATGCCCGTATCGCTGATGGTGAGAGTCTTCTTTTCCTCATCCAGCTCCAGGTCGATGCGCGGCTCGAAAGGCAGCGATTTGTACGCATCATCGGTCAGGGTCAGGTGGCGGAGTTTGTCCAGCGCATCCGACGAATTCGAGATAAGCTCGCGCAGAAAGATTTCAGGGTGCGAATAAAGGGAATGGATAATCAGCTGCAACAGCTGACTGACTTCAGTTTGAAATTCACGTTTCGCCATGGCTCTCCCTACTATAAAGAAAATGGCGTCTCCCGACAGTCCCGCCTGTCTCAACCCTCACCGACGCGGCAGAGCTGCCTTTCGATGACATGACAAGCCTCAACCGTAGAATGGGATATGAGCATTTCGATTCCAGGGCCTGCGACCAGTAGCCTCACCAGTGCCGATCCTGCCGTACAGGACACGCTGTCGATTTCCTTCGCAAACACCTATGCCCGCCTGCCTGAGCATTTTTACGCGCGGGTGAATCCAACGCCTGTTGCGAATGCGCAACTCATCCAGTTGAACGTCCGCCTCGCTGAAGAACTGGGCCTGGATGCAAACCGGCTCGCCCGTCCTGACGGCATTGCATTCCTGGCAGGCAACCTGGTCGCTCATGGTTCGGAGCCGCTCGCCATCGCTTACGCCGGCCACCAGTTTGGTCACTTCGTGCCGCAGCTCGGCGACGGCCGCGCGAACCTGCTGGGCGAGGTCGTCGGCTTTAATGGACGTCACTACGATCTGCAGCTGAAGGGGTCTGGCCGCACGCCTTTTTCACGCGGCGGCGATGGTCGCGCCGCACTTGGACCAGTCCTGCGTGAGTACATCCTCAGCGAAGCCATGGCCGCTCTTGGTGTGCCAACTGCCCGCGCACTGGCTGCGGTGACGACAGGCGAAACAGTTTTTCGTGAGACCCCTCTGCCCGGTGCGATTTTCGCGCGCGTCGCCTCCAGCCATCTGCGCGTTGGAACCTTTCAATACCTGGCAGCCCGCGGCGATGTGGACGGCCTCCGCATCCTCGCCGACTATGCCATCGCTCGTCACTATCCCGATGTTGCGCATGCCAGCCATCCGTATCGCGCCTTTCTGGATGCAGTCATTACGGGGCAGGCGCGACTCGTCGCCCACTGGGTGCTGCTCGGCTTCATTCATGGCGTCATGAACACAGACAACATGTCGATCTCCGGCGAGACCATCGACTACGGCCCATGCGCTTTTCAGGAAGCGTACGAGCCGGATAAAGTCTTCAGCTCGATCGACCATCGCGGCCGCTACGCCTACAGCAACCAACAGCATGCCGCACTCTGGAATCTGACCCGCCTCGCCGAAACGCTGCTCCCACTTCTGGCTCAGGAGTCGGGAAGTGATGAGGCTGCGCTCGCGTCAGCAACCGCCGCTCTCGAAGCTTTCTCGTCGCATTTTGAAACAACGCGTCTCATTGGGCTGCGTCGAAAGCTTGGACTTAGCTTCGAGCATGCCGACGATGCAGCCCTGGCCGAGGACCTGCTTACACGCATGGCCGCGAACCACGCCGACTTCACACTTACATTTCGTCTCCTGAGCGATGCAGCCGAGGGTCCGCATGCGGACGCTGGCGTACGTTCCCTCTTTGCCGACCCTAACGCCTACGAAGCCTGGGCATTGCAGTGGCGGCTTCGTCTGAAGGATGAGACGTCTACGCCGCAGGCTCGCGCCGCCGCAATGCGCGCAGTGAATCCCCTCTTCATTCCTCGCAATCACCTGGTGGAGGAGGTCATCACCGCGGCAACCAAGCATCAGAACTTTCAGCCGTTCAAAGACCTTCTCGAGGCCACCTCGAGACCGTATGAAGACAGGCCGGGCCTTGAGCGTTATGCGATACCGGCTCTGCCCGAGCAGTGCGTTACGCAGACGTTCTGCGGCACCTAGCAAATGAGCGTGGTCAAATTCGGATATGCCAGGAGCAGCGGCCTTGCGAATTGTGCGGGATATGATGTTGCAGAACTCCTCTATGCACGCGCTACTCAGACCCGCTCCCCGCGCAAGCCAAAAAGTGTCCGCTTACCAGCGGCAGCTCTTGCAATCCTGCAGAAGCCCCCACGGCCTTCGGCTCCCGCTGCAAGCGATAACGCTGATTCTCTTGTTTTGCAACGGCTGCGCCTTCACCGGTATGCTTCCGGTTCCGACGCTTCCCAACCTTGCCCACAGATCGCTTGCCTACTATCACGCCTTTGGCGATTCCATCACGTATGGCTATGATCTTCCGGACCGGCTTACCCAGGCCTATCCCGTTTTAATTTCCGTTGCCAGCGGCCTCCCATTGCATGACTACGGGCTCGACGCCGACCAGGCCTGCGACGTGCCTGCGCGTCAACTGTTCTCAAACGCCGATGCGCCCTCTCTCGAACAACAAGGTCTTTACACCCTGCTCATCAGCACGAATGACGTGGATCACAAAGGCATAGGGCCTTACGAAGCAGTCTTCAACCTCTGTCATCAAGCGGCCATCAGTTGGATGGCTCTTCCGGCAGAGTTCAAAGTCCTCGCAACTGCAAGCCAGGTGAGCACGGCCGGCCAGGTCATCCTCGATAAAACAAATAACTGGAACTCTCTCGTGACGATGGCACAAAATGCCTCCGTCTCGTTCACGTTCTCGCGTACGATCGACGGGCCCGTGTACATCTGGCATAGGATCATCGACAACAACCCCGGCACCTTCGAATATTCGTTGGACGAGCAGGTCATCGGCTCCGGGAAGACTGCTACTAACCCGGACATCTTCACCCTCAACGGCACCAGCGATTCGCTCGCGCTGCTGCGTCTGCCAAGGGTCTCATCCGGTCCTCATACACTAACCTTCAGACAGACCAGCGAAGGTTCCGCGGGATTCGCAGTCACGGCAATCGGTCTCCCACCTGGCGAAGTGCAGGCCGGATTTCCGCGCGTCCTGGTTGGAACGACGCCGCGCCAGGAGCCCGGCGCGACATGCTCCAACTCCGACAATCCATGCGCCGTCTACATCGCTGACATCACTGCCAACGTACATCTGATTGCCGGAGACGGACTCGACGTCGAGCTCTTTGATAGCCGGAAATACACCACGGGAACCGGGATAGACATGGTCGACTCACTGCATCCCAACCCGCTCGGGCACTATGAGATTGCCCGGTCGGTGGCTGATGTTCTCAAGTGACTCCTATCACCGACCACGCCCTATTCGCAAAGTGCGAGCTTTACATCTTCTGACCGGCCGCCATCGCATATCGATGGAAGCTTGCGACGTTCATCCTGCTGAAACGTAATTGCAATTCACAGCGCCGTCATACAGCGTTCACGCAACTTCAATGTCCAGCGTCCACGCTTGCCATCGGATTGCGGAATTGTCATCTTCCTGTTGCCGTTTTGTCATGTCGGTCTTAAAAGCGTGATCCCCCGAATTGGATGACGCTATGCCCGATGCAAGAGGTGCAGTCTGTTGTCGCAGACCGCGTCGTTCGCCGCAATTCTAGTGAATCATCATCCTGAAAGGTCAAGTGATGCGCCTTCCCTCATCGCCTGCAAAAGAAAAATCGTCACAATTTCCCTATCTGTTCCTAGTGGCTGGCATGCTCTTCACTGGCAGCGCTTCGCTTTACGCTCAAAACGTCATATTGACCGGCGCCATCAGCGGACGGGTGACAGACCAGGCAGGCGCGCTCATTCTCGGCGCAACCGTCGATGTCCAGAATCTTCAGACTGGAGTGGACCAAGCCTCACAAACAAATCAGTCCGGCATCTACAGGTTTTCTGCTCTCCAGCCCGGCACGTACATCATCACCGCGAAGGGCTCCGGCTTTCGAGCTAGCCAGGCAATGCTGCAGGTGGTCGTCGGCAACACTGCGTCAGAAGACCTCAAGCTGCAGGTTGGCGCAAGCCAGGACGTTGTTCATGTGGACAGTACCGCATCGATCCTGAGGCCGGATGAATCCTCTTCCACTTATGTGCCGGATCGCACAAATCTGGAAGCTCTGCCGCTGAATGGACGCCGCTACACTGACTTCACACTGCTCAGCCCGAACACCAGCCCGGATGGTGACACTGGCCTGGTTAGCATAGAGGGTCAGCAGGGCGGCGAAGATTCGGGATACTCCAACGGCAATGGGTGGAATGTATTTACAGTCGATGGGACCAATGCGACCAGCAATTACTTCGACGATATTCTCGGGCGCTATCGCATTCCCTACCTCTACGGCGAAAATTCCATCCAGGAATTTCAGGTCGCTGTCAGTCCCTACTCTTCCATTTACGGTGGCGGCGCCTCCTTCATCAATGCAGTGACTCGGTCAGGAGGCAATGCCTTTCACGGCAGCGCTTTCTACTTCAATCGCAACTCTGTCTTCGAGGCCAACGATTCGCTTTCAAATGCTGCCGGCTATTCGAAGCAGCAGGACACCCTGCAGCAATTCGGCGCGGGCGTGGGCGGCCCCATCCGACGAGACCGGCTCTGGTTTTTCGCCGACTATGAGCAGCAGCGGGAGAACGATCCCATCTCCGTCATCAATCCGCCCGTAGATCCCTCGCAGGCTCGTTTCCTCTCGAACAATTTCGGCATACCCGATGGCACTACCTTGCCGACACCGAACTCCGCTTATCCGATGCCCAGCACAGTCAATACACCGGACGCGACGAACCCCGTTTATCTGCAACAAGTTTCCAACGCAGTAAATGCCCTCAGTACCAACCTCGGCGTCCAGCCACGTCAGAAAAATGACCTTGTCCTTACGCCACGGTTTGACTACCAGGCGACCGCGCATGACAGCTTCTTCCTGAGTCTGAATGTCAATCGCTTCAATTCGCCGGGAGGTGTCATCACAGTCAGTCCTGTCGCCATTTACGGCACGCAGACACTGGCGAATGCCGAGGTACATGACTTTCAGGCAAGTCTCGGCTGGACCCATACGTTTTCGTCGAGCCTGCTGAATGAATTCCATGCTGGCACATCCGACGACAACCAGATCGAAACGCCTACTGGTAAAGCCTCGGGAGCGCCCACGATCATTGTTGATTCGCCATCTACGTTCGTCATAGGCAATGCACCTTTTTCGATTGGCCGCGTATTCGAGCGGCAATACTCGGCGGCCGACCGCATTGATTACACGATAGGTAAGCAGACGTTGCAGATCGGCTTCGACTTCAATCGCTCATGGGATTCGGATAATAACTTCGGCGGCGCAGACCCCAACGAAAGCGTTCAGTCAGGTTCATTTCTCGGCCTTTACGAATTCCCGAACCTGGAAAGTTTTGCTCTCGGCCAATACAGTATTTTCAGCCAGGCGTCAGGCAATCCAACCTTTTCTTTCGGCGTCCCCTATTACGGCTTTTATGTTCAGGATTCCTATCGCATTCTCCGCAATCTGACGCTCGAAGGCGGAGTGCGTGAGGACTTTCAGGTCTATCCACAGCCTGCTGAGAATCCCGCCTTTCCGCTTACGGGACAGTTTCCTAATCGGTTTGCCCGTGTGACTCCGCGCTTTGGATTCGCCTGGCAGCCTCGCACAAATACCGTAGTCCGTGGCGGTTTCGGACAGTTTTACACCAACTTCAACGGCTTGAATTATAGGAATGCCGTGGTCTCGAACGGCCTGGCGTCCCAGGAATCTTCCGTCAACCAGAGCTTCAACTCAGCAACGGCGGCAAACGAGCAACTTCCAACATTTCCAAACATATTGCCCGGCAATTCACCTCTGTTCGCAGCGTCCCCTGACATCTCGATTGTATCGCCCCAATTCAAGACGCCCTACATCCTGCAGGGCAGCCTGCAAATTGAAGAGCAGCTATCAGACAACACCACCTTTAGTATCGGCACGATGTGGAACCATGGCATTCACATCATCTCGGGCACTGCTTATGATTTGAATCTGAATCCCCTTCAGGGCAAAACGACGTACATCACCTGCCCGCCCAACACCACCACGGCACCTTGCAACGGTCCGACGGTCACCTTGCCAAATATGGATAATGGACTGCTAACAGAAGGCGCCATCAATTCGAACCTCGGCGAAATCAATGAATTGATCAGCCCCGCGCAGAACTACTACAACTCGCTGTTTGTGCAGTTAAAACACCGCCTGTCGCAAGGGCTGACGTACCAGCTTTCCTATACCTGGTCCAAAAGCATGATGCTGGATGGAATGGACTTTAACAATCAATTCGACTTCAGCAATACGCATGCACCCACCCTGCAGGACCAGCGCCATAACCTGAGCGTTGCCGCAGTGTATGAGCCGCGGCCGACGAGGTTCATCGACTCTTCGGCGAGTCGCGCACTCCTTTCTAACTGGAGATTGAGTACTGTGATGGCCTTCGCTTCAGGACGTCCTTACGCCGGCTTGCTCAGTCCTGCCTGCACTGATGTCACCGACAATCCAAATGCGCTTTCATTCAACAACTGCGGTGTACCCTGCAACAGCGCGACCAGTTCGTCCTGCCCCCCTGTCGGCAACGACAACCTGAATGACACCGCATTCAATGAGGACACGTCAGATACGGCGGGCGGAATTAATCAGGCCGGACCTACTCCCGGAATCGGTCTGAATTCTTTCTATGGACCATGGCTGGAACGGATCGACGTAGGCGTGGCACGCAATTTTCCGATCGGCGAACACGGCTCGCTGCAATTGCAGGCGCAGGCGTTCAACGTCGCCAATCATGCTAATTACTTCGTACAGAATGGGAATGGTGTCAACCAGATTCAGTACAACCCCATCGGCTCCAACTGTGGAGACGGAGCATCGCTGAATCAGACCTGCTACCTGGTGCCGAACTCAGGTCCGGGAAATTTCGGAGCGCTGCAGGAGATCAGTCCCAACGGCACACCACGCGCCCTCCAGTTCTCTGCACGATTCAGCTTCTAGACACTTGCGCTTCCGGATAACTTACAGACTCCGCAAAAAAAAGCCCTCTCTCCAATGCAAGGAGAGAGGGCTGGACGCAGGTACATGCTGATTAGTCGCCGTCTTCGTCACCGGCCTTGGCAAGGGCTGCTTTCCTGATGAAGTCGCTAGCTGGACGAACCTTCTTCTCGCCCGGGTAAGGGAGTTTGAAGCCGGTGGCTTCGTACCAGTCGAAATGGCTGACAGTATCAGGATCCAGAGAGTCAGGAACGTGATACCGGGCAGCAAAGACCTGTGACTTCATCTTGAGCCAGCCGGTCCTGAGAGCTTTAACGGAAGGGCTGTCAGAGAGCGACACGTTTCCGGTGCTGCAGGTGTTGAAGCCGGATGGAATGTCTGTGGGAGGAATATATCCCGCGACGCCGTAGCACAGCGGTACTTCGTTGGCCACGTGCGCCCACGGGAGGAAGTTGTTCAAAGGTGGATCGTTGACGAAGAGATTTGTCATCGGTGACGCCACAAGATCGTTCTGGTTCATGGGTTTCAGTCCAAGAATCTGCTCGATCGTGCGGGTCAGGTTGACCTGAGTATAGAAGGTACTTTCCTGCTGAACGCCGGCACCCGTGCCATCCGGATTGACGTTCTGCTTTACATAGGGACTGATGACGTACCCGGGACTGCGGTGCCCATCCACGTGATCGACGCCGTTCTGCGCGTCATCTTCCTCGATGAAGACTGCGGAGTCCTGCCACACATTGCTGTGGCTGATGCTGTCAACAATGCGTCCGATGGCCAGGTCGTTATCGGCCTGCTCAGCAGTCGCGTTCGGCGGCCCGGTGGTGTGGTCCTGCATGATCCAGATGAAGCTCAACTGGGGCACCGTACCGGCGGCCACGTCACGATTGAAATCCTGCTGCCAGACATCGACTCGGTACTGGTCTGGAATGCCCAGATCGAACTGCGGGAAGTTTTGAACAGCAAACTTCATGACATTCGGGAGCGGTGAATAAGACTTGATGCTGTTGAAGTACTTGAGCTGTGGCTCTTTGCCATTCTCGTATTCCAGCGTGTCATTGTAGAACTGCGCCCAGGTTGGCTCGCAGCTATCGGTAACAGTAAACGGCAAGGGTGTGGGCGGCACGGAGCCGTTGTAATGATTGTTCTGAGTCTTGTTTGTTGGCCTGCAGCCCGGGACGGTGAAGGTGTTGTATTCGATGTACTCGCCATAGTTCTTGATCTTGACGCCGGCTGCTGCCGCCACATCGAACAGGGTGCCCTTTTTCTGATAGGCGATCGCATCGCCACCGTTGGATGGGTAATCGCGGAGCCAGTCGGGCGACTGAATGTCGTCTGAGTACGGCGCCATTGCCTGAAGAATCCAGTTGTGACCGTCGGCCGATTGGCGGCTAGGATCGTAGAAGTTATCCAGAAGCGGAAACCGTTGGACAATCGTATGGGCGTTCGGCGTCACGACCGGATATTCAGCATAGGTCGAGTTATCCCCGAATACTGCCAGGGTCGGATCGCCGTTGCCTTCAGAAACATCACCAAGCATCTGATCGTAGGTCCGGTTTTCACGAATGATCAGGAAAACATGCTTGATCTTCGACGGATCGCCGATTCTCTCCGGTATGGCGACTGGCGTGGCATGCCGATTTCCACCGCCGGCGCTCCAGATATTTTTCGCCAGGTCCCAATGATTATTCTGGAAGACCTTTGCCGTGTACGTCGCCAGCGTTCCGCTATTGGGAATCGGGACGATGCTTACGGTGCCCAGGTCCTCATGAGTATTGAAGCCGCTCACTCCAAATATTGTTCCGTATGAATTTTCACGGGTATTCGTTGGTGGTGGCGCGACCCCGAAACCTGTGGTGCCGATGCCCTTGTCGTTGGCAACAATCAGTGTGTTATCTCTCTTATCCAGCACCACAGAGCTTGGCGCGTAGCCTACCGGAATTAGACCGGAAACCGGATCCCATCCGGATGCATTCAGATCGACGACGGCAATCGAGTTAGCGTTGTACAGAGCGACGTAGGCAACATTCTTCTCAGCGTCAACTGCGATCGAATTTGGACCGGCACCATAGGCTGCCTCGGAATCTCCGGGCACCCTGACAGGCAGGCCAGGATTGATTGTCCGCTCGACCCTGTTGGTGGATGTGTCGATTAACGAGAGGCTGTCGTCATACGTATTAGCAACCAGCAGGTACTTGCCCCAGAAGGCCATACCCGTCGGGTGATGACCAACCGTGATGGTCTCGGTGACTTTGAAGGACGACAGGTCAATTACAGAAATTGTGCCTGGAACCGTTGTGCCCGTTGGATACTCAGCGGCTACCGGGGTTCCATTGGAGTAAAGCTGAAAGTCAGTTTCGGTAGGCACCGGACCCGCTTCGTTCGAGACGTACGCAGTCTTGCCATCCGGCGAGATCACGACGCTGTTGGGAACGTTTCCGACACGCACCTGCGCACCCTCGACTGGTGTCTTTGCTGTCAGATCAATCTTGGCCAGGGTGTCATTGGCATTCAACACAGCGTAGGCGGTACTCCCATCAGACGTGACCGCGATACCCGTGGGATAAGAAGTGAATGTGTCATCAGTAAAGATCGAATAGGGAAAGCCGCACGGAATTTCGAAGCTCCCCGTGGTGCCTCCAGGACTACCCGACGGACGCTTTCCCGGACCGTTGTGCTTATACGGATCGCAGCTGACGTTGGTCAGTTTCCCTTCTGCGTTGACGGCGATCGGAACGTTCACCTGGGCATAGTTCGTAAGCAGTCCAGTGTTCGCACTGACACTGGCAATCGCAATGTAGCTGGATGGGCCGTAGCTGCCATCCTGGCTGAACAGCAGATACTTGCCATCCGGCGAATAGGTGATGCCGGACTGGCTGCCGTCTGAGTCGGTGCCGGTGCCGCCGCTTGCGGTCTTGTAGGGCACGCTATACGTCTGCAGCACAGCGCCGGTCCGTGTATCGAAGATCGAAACGGCCTGCGGGCCACCCATTTGCAGTACGGCTGCGGTGTGGTTGCCAGAGGGGTTCAGTGCGACAGCCTTGGCCCGGGTCGTTGTGCCCAGGTAGACCTGGGTACCGGCAGGAGTGATGATGGTGCCATCGCTCACGACCCATGGCTTGGCCAGTGGATGCGCGTAAGTCGGTCCAGTCTTGGCGTCCTTGTTCTCTCCAACCGAGTAGGTTGGAAACCGCGCGGACTGGGCGAAGGCTGCAGCGCCTAACCCGGAAGCCAGAAGTCCGGCGACTGCAAGCAGCCGGAAATTTCTCGATTGATTCCGAGTAGTCTCGGAAAACGTTTTGCGATACATGAATGGCTCTCCCGTTGATTGCTTCACTTTGCGAATGCCGACCGTTGAGTCACGGATGTGTGACCAGGTTCCGGCCGAGGTGAGGGACGAGTGGCTGACAATCAGATGCGAAGAGCCCAACTGATTGCCGGTGAGAAAGCAAGTCTAGAACTCGGGCATGTACTGATGCACACCCTGGCATCCACCCAGGCATGCGCACTCAGCCCGCACGATGCCAGAAGTATTGCAGGCGGCGCATGACGGCCTCCTGACCGCTTCATTACATTTTCGTAATGTCTAAGTAGCTGTAGTGCGAATCTCAAGCCGCGCCTCTTCATTTATCTGCTGACCATTCATCGTTCATGTATCCGCGATCTCACCGCTGCGTAAATTTGCAGCCTGCAAGCTGCTCAATCTGTCGTGATATCCGACTCTTGTCTAACCCACAGGATTGATAGGCATGCGAAGCGTAACCCGGGTGCCTTGACCGAACCTGCTGTCGATCTCAACTTTGCCGCCGTGCAGTGTCATGATGCCCTGCACAATCGAGAGTCCAAGTCCGGTCCCGCCCAATGCTTGCGAGCGCGAGGGCTCCACGCGAAAGAAGCGGTCGAAGACGCGGGGTAGCGCATCAGCGGGGATACCGACGCCGGTGTCAGCGACCTCAATTCGAATAGAAGCCAGGTCGACGCTGCTCAGCAGCAGCACGGATCCACCTCGCGGCGTATGCGCCACAGCATTTGAGACCAGGTTGCCTACTGCGCGCTGGATCATTGCCCGATCAAGTTCCGCAACCACCGGCTTGTCGCTTGTGACGCTTGTAAGCTGGATGCCGCTGTCGGCAGCAGACGCTTCGTAGTAATCGCGAATACCCGCCAGCAAGTCTGAAACATTCACGCGCTCAAGCCTGAGGTGAGTGAGCGGACTTTCTGTGCGGGCCAGAAATAGTAGATTGCTGATCAGGTCAGAAAGTCGGACTGCTTCTTCAAGCGATGACCCGAGCGCATCACGATACTCATCGATCGTTCTCGCCCGTGCAAGAGCAACTTCCGCCTCGCCACGAATATTGTTTACCGGGGTGCGCAGATCGTGCGCGATATCCGCCGAAAATCTCGAGATGCGTTC
This sequence comes from uncultured Acetobacteraceae bacterium, assembly GCA_964658655.1. Taxonomy (GTDB): domain Bacteria; phylum Acidobacteriota; class Terriglobia; order Terriglobales; family Acidobacteriaceae. The sequence goes on from CAZZZL010000007.1 coordinate 140,584, forward strand.
AAATGAATCTTCCAGACCATCAAGCATCCTGTTGAACGTGCGCGCGAGCGATTCCAACTCCGACGGATATCCTTCAGCAACAATCCGTTCACCCAGATGACTCGAAGTAATTCTTCGTGCTGTCGCCGCCATTTCCTCCACCGGCCGAATGCCCTGTCGAGCAATTTCATACCCGACGAGTGGAAAAATAGCGAGCATGACAACGAGCAGCACCCATGCCCATAGGCGAAAGCGTGCGAGAAACTGCTCCTTCTGGGAGACGTCAATGGCAATCTGTACGGTGACGTTTCGACCGGGAGGTTCGCCAACCGGCGCTATCGCGGTGGTCACGCGAAAGGCCAGTCCATTCGTTCCTTTCATTGGGACAGATGAGTTGTACCTGCCTGCGGTCCTTTCTCCCAACTTCGTCAGGTCCAAGGCTTGCGCCATGCCGGGTGTTGAAAGCAGAGGCTTATTTTGTTGGTCAAGCAGTCGAATGTAGAAATGCTCATACTGGCGGGCGGCCGATTCCAACTCAACTTCTTCGCGCAGGGCATCTTCATCCTCTGGACGCTCGCGTAACAACGTGCTTACCACGTGAACCTTGTCCTGCAGAAACAAGCTTGTGCTTTTTTCCAGCTCCGCGACTAAGAGCAGGTAGAGGCTTGCGGTAGCAATGAAGACCAGCAGCATGCCCGCCATGGCGTAGATCGCTGTCAATCGGAACGCCAGCGTCTTCCAGACTCGGGAAATTCGCAGCATCTCTTTAGTCGGTCCCAAGCACATAACCGGAACCGCGAACCGTATGAATCAACTTGAGGGAAAATGGGTCGTCGACCTTACTGCGAAGTCGCCTTACACTTACATCGACCACGTTTGTATCGCTGTCGAAGTTCATGTCCCAGACTGATTCGGCGATCACGGTGCGGGACAGCACCTCTCCTGCGCGACGCGTAAGAAGTGACAACAGGAGAAATTCCTTGGGCGTTAGATCCAGTCGCTGCCCGGCACGCACGGCGCGATGGCGAAGCAGATCGATTTCAAGGTCAGCCATGCGCAGAACATCCTGCGGGCGGCTCGAAGTCCGTCGCAGCCGTGATCGTACTCGTGCCAGCAGCTCTGAGAAGGCAAAGGGCTTTGCCAGATAATCGTCGGCGCCTAGTTCGAAACCACGGACGCGTTCATCAATCGCATCGCGTGCGGTAAGGAAGAGGACCTGCGTCGTGCGACCCGCCTGCCGTAACTGCGTCAGGACCTGCCATCCATCAAGAGTCGGAAGCATGATATCGAGGATGATCAGGTCGAAATCCACACTCTTTGCCAACTCAAGGCCGTCGAGGCCATCGCCAGCCACATCGACCACAAATCCCGCTTCACCAAGGCCTTTCTTCAGGAACTTGGCCGTCTTCGCCTCATCTTCTATCACCAGGATGCGCATTTCAGGTCTTCGCCTATCCCCCGTAGTCACGCCGCTTTAATCTCTCCCAAGACGATGTCACATGCAGAAGAATGGAATATTAAAAGAGCGTTAACCCGGTTGTCCCATAAAAGACCGTTTACGATCTTGAAGTCACGAGTCGCATGACGCAGATTGGTCGTCCTAAGAATTTCTCGGGCTTGCGGCTTATTTGTGTCCGGCTGGTTCCAATCCCGGTTAAGTTCTGCCCATTCCAAATCACTAAACAAAAGGTCCGTCGTTACGAACTTCCGCTCAGTAACAGTCTAGTCACATGACACTGCTACTTTCCGATAGGAGCTCAGCCTTTACTTCTGAGCAACGGAGGCCATCGGCATGCAGCAAACGAATGGAACGATGCAACACTCGCAACGAGTGGTGCTAAGAGGAGCGGCCCTGGTGACACTAGGGGCAGCCGCATTGTGCAGTGGTTTGCAGGCGCAAACACCGCAGACATCAAAGGCAATTCATTTTTATCCCGGCAACCTCGTGGTGAGCCGCAGCGTTTATGACAATCGTGCGGCGAACGTTACCGTCGGCGAACAGCTGCCGCCTGACTGCGCCAGTACACAAGGCGGATGTGTAGGTGGCTCCGGTGCAACGAATAACGGCCTCTATCCGTATGTCTTCAACAATGCACTTTATGATGGTTCGTTCGGCATTACTTCCAGGATCTACCTGGATCAGTTGAACCCCTTCGGCCGGCTCATCAATACACTGCAGGTTCCGAACAGCTTGCAACCTCGCATCATCGGAACCGCTGATCAACTCGTGACAAGCTTCAGTTCCAAGTCGGAGATTGGTCTTCACCTTTCCCTGAGTGGGAAGTACCTGACCTTCATGGGCTATGTGGCCCCGGTCAATGCCCTTGATGTCTCAAATTCCAACACTCCAGGCGCGGTGGACCCGACGAATCCGGTGGGCGAAGACTTCTATCGTGCAGTTGCCGCAGTTGGTGCGGGTGGTAACTTCCACTTCACCGAGACAAATGCCTACAGCGGCAATAACGGTCGGTCGTCTATCCTGAATGATCTTGATGGCAATGACATTTTCTATACAGCCGGCAATGCAGGTAACGGCTCGAATCCGCAGCCGGATGATGTCATTCTTGGAGCGGGCGCGCAGTTGATCGACGAACTCAAAGCTCCGGAAGACTCGCAGAGCCCTGGCCTGCCAACGCCCGTCGGCAGCTTCAGCGTAACTGAACTCGGTGACAAGGCTGACAAGATTGGCAAGGACGATAATTTCCGCGGCCTTACTGTATTTCATAATGTGGTCTACTACACCAAGGGCAGCGGCGGAAATGGAGTCAACACTGTCTATTTCGTCGACACAACCGGCAAGGCGTGTCCGAATGGAACAGGCCTTCCATCAGCTTCGGCCGCGCTGCCAACGAGCGAATTGATGTATGACCTGGGCACGTTACAGACGAAAGGTCTTCCCAGTAATATGTGCGTGCTGGCCGGATTCCCCACTGAGATTGCCAAGAGTGCAACCGGGGTTTCGTACCCGTTCGGCATCTGGTTCGCAAATGATAAGACCCTCTATGTTGCGGATGAAGGCGATGGTTATACCGGCGGCACAGATTTTTACACCCATGCCGCAGCACAGACAACCGCTGGACTCCAGAAGTGGGTCTTCAACACCGGCACAGCCAAGTGGACCCTTGCGTACACTCTGCAGAAAGGCCTGAAGCTGGGCACGCCTTATGCGCCCGCAGGCTATCCGGCAGGAAATAATTCGGCTACCGGCTTGCCTTGGGCCCCTGCGACGGATGGCCTGCGCAACCTTACTGGCTACGTATTCGGCGACACAGTCCTGATCTATGCCATCACATCGACTGTCAGCGGTAATGGTGACACCGGCGCTGACCCGAATAAGTTGGTTGCCGTTTTCGATAAACTTGAAAACACGAGTAGCACAAAGGCATCTGACGAATCGTTTGTCGCCGTTAAATCCGCCGGGTTTGCGGAAGTGTTGCGAGGTGTCGCACTTACCCCGGGTACACCTGTCACAGGTTCGCGTTAATCTCAGCGAAACTGAATTGAAGTGGGGGGG